>JBBCJW010000098.1:0-37057 GCA_037190765.1 Alphaproteobacteria bacterium | reverse complement strand
CCGCCTCTTCCAGCAGCAGCTTGACGATGTTGCGCAGGTCGAGCGGCGACAGCTTCACGCCGTGCTGGGTGAGGTGATGGTTGACCAGTTCGCTGGCCTGGCGGGCGGCCTCGCCGCGTGGCAGGGAGCGGCCGGCGAGGGCGGAACGGACGGCGTCGACCAGTTCGGCCAGGATGCGATCGTCGAGCGGCACGCCATCGGCATGGTTCTGGGCGTCGGACGACACCACGCGCAGCGCCGGCGCGCGCTTCAGCAGGTTGATGCCCGACTGGGCGCCTTGCAGACTGGGATCCTTGCCGCCGCCAAAACCGAACATGGCAGTCTCCTATCGTTTCCAGAACAGCAGCCGCCGCTTGGGCTCGCGCTGCTCGCTGCTTTCCAGCGACTGGACCAGGTTGCGCAACGCCTTGCTGGCGGCGCTGCGCGGAAACACTTTGGGAATCGGCCGGCCGGAGCGGGCCGCGTCGCTGGCCGTCTCCGCATCGTGTCCGATGGTGATATCGATCGGCGCGCCGACGGCGCGGCGGAACTCCGACGGCGACAGGATCGGCGACTTGCCCGTGTCGCGGCCGCCGCCGCCGACGATGCGCAGGCGCGAATAGATATTGGCCGCGCGCGCCAGCGCCATCAGCCGCATCGTGTCGCGCGCCCCGGCCAGCGACAGGTCGCTCACCAGGATCGTCTCGTCCGACAGCGCCAGCACCCGGGTCAGCGCCTCGAGGTCGTGGCGCGGCAGGTCGACGACGACGCGCTCGTGACGGGCGATCAGGTTGCGCACCAGCAACGCCGGCGCCGCCGAATCCAGTTTCGCCTGCCGGTCGAAAGACTGTTCGCTGGCCAGCACGAAGAGGTTCTGCCCCGATTTCCGCATCGCCCGGTCGAGAAACACCGCGTCGATGCGGCTGGGCCGCTCCAGCGCCTGCAGCAGCGCATCGCCCGGCTCCAGGTTCAGCGCCAGCGCGGCCGACCCGAAATAGGGATCGAGATCGACCAGCGCGGTGTTGCGCTCCATGTCCTCGGCCAGCAGCCAGGCAAGCCCGACGGCGATCGACGTCGCGCCGACGCCGCCGCGGCAGCCGAGAATGCTGATGACGCGGCCCTGCGCCGGCGCCGGCCGTGGCTGCGTCGGCGCGGCATAGGAGGGCGGCGCTTCGGCGAAGCGCGGCGGTGGCTCGCGGGCCGTTTCCGGCGCGATGCGGCGCATTTCCGGCGCCGGCGGCGGCGGATCGGCCTGCGGCGGGGAATGCGGGATGGGCTGGCGCGGCGGCTCGGCACGCGGCGGTTCCGGCGGCGGCTGGCGCGAAATCTCGCGCGCGATGCGCTGCAGATCCAGTGGCGGCGGTGGCGGCGGAGGCGGGGGTTCCACCGCCGCGGGCAGGGGCTGATAGGCGTGCGGTTGCGGCGGCGGTGGTTCCGGCGGCAGTTCCAGCGGCGGTTCCGGCGCCGGTGGCGGACGTCTTGCCTCGTATTGGACCGGATGCGGCTCCGCCGGCGGCGGCCCTGGGTCCGGGGACCATTGCGGCGCGGTTTCCACCGGCGGCGGAGCAACCGGTCGCTGGGGCGTCAGGCGCTGCGGCGCCGGCGCGGCGCCCAGGATGCGGGCAATCGCCGCCTCCGACAGCGGCTTGGGCAGGCAAAGCCTGGCGCCGGCCTGGACCAGTTCGGAAACCTGATGCTGGGCGAAGCTGCCGAGCAGGATCAGTTCGGCATAGGACGGCAGGTTGGTCGCCAGCACGGCAACGTCGTCGACCGCATCGGGCGTGGTTTCGAGATCGACGATGACGCAGTCGGCGGTTTCGTCCGGGTGCAGGCCGGCCAAGGCGGTGTCGATGTCGCCAAGCTCGAACGCATGGGCAATGCCGCGGTTGGTGGCGGCGTCGACCAGCAGCATCCGGGTCTCTTCGTCCGCCAGCACCCCGATAACGGCGCGAGGCGGGGCGCCGCGTCGTGGGCCGTGGCCGTTTATGGGCCCCGGCCCCGCCACTACTGCCCCCCGCTGCCCGAGCTGGTCTCTTCCTTGATCAGCTCCTTGACCCTGTCGGTGCGATAGCGCTGGATGCCCAGCACCGCCTGGGTGCCGTCCTGCGCGCCTTCCGGCCGGCCGCGCATCAGGTCGGCCGGATCGGCCACCATGACGCCGAGATTGTGGGCGTTGGCGCAGCCGAAATTGGAGTGGGTCGTGTTGGTGTAGTTGTATTCGGACGGCTTGCTGAAGTCGGGACAGCGCGGCGTCGTCACGACGTAGCGGTTGACCGATACGGTCGCCTGGTTGGCGCCGCCGGTGTCGCTGCCGGTATGGATGGCGTCGACCTGGCGGTAGCCGCGCTGCGCCAGGGCCGCGCGCAGGCTGCGCTCGCGGCTGGCGACGATGCCGCTGGGGCCGGTCGAGGGTCCGACCGACACCACCGCGCCGTCGGTGGAGGCCTGGCGCATCAGGAAATCGGACAGGCGCGCGCGCTCGGCCGCATCGAGGTCGGCGCGGCCATGGGCGAAGCGCACGACGTGCTCCTCGCGCACTACGCTGACGCGATTGGTCTTGGGCGAATCGGCGGGCGAGAACTCCGGCGCCGAGTCGCCGCAGGCGGCGAGGCCCAGCGCGGCGGCGATCAGCAGGAAACGCAACCGGGTACGCATGTGGTCCTCAATCAAGCTGGAAGCCGGCCGGACCGATCAGCGCATTGCCGTCGGGGCCGCGCGTCACGCGGGCGCCTTCGGGCATGCTCTGGCGATGCTGCGAGCCGTAGAGGATGCGCTGGCCGTCGGTCGGCGGTACGTAGCCGTCGGTGGGTACGGCGATGGCGTTGGCCGATACCGGACGCACCAGGTAGGGGGTGATGACGATCACCAGCTCGGTCTCGTTGCGGCGATAGCGGTCCGACTTGAACAGGGCCCCCAGGATCGGCACGTCGCCCAGGAACGGCACCTTGTTGGCGTCCTGGGTCGAGTTGTTCTGCAGCAGGCCGGCGATGGCGAAGCTCTGGCCGCTGGCGACCTCGACCGTGGTCTCCGCCCGCCGCGTCGTCAGGGCAGGGATCGAGAAGCCGCTGACCTCGACCTGGCCGACCGTGGAGAGCTGGCTGACTTCCGGCCTGACCTTCAGGTTGATGCGTCCGTCTTCCAGCACCGTCGGCGTGAAGGCCAGTCCGACGCCGAATTTCTTGAACTCGACGGTAATCGCGCTGCCGTCGGTGGCGCGCTGCGCCACGGGAATGGGAAACTCGCCGCCGGCCAGGAAGTTGGCCGTTTCCCCCGACATCGCCGTGAGGTTGGGTTCGGCGAGCACGGTGATGAGATTCTCCTGCGCCAGCGCGTCAATGAGGCCATTCAGATCGAATTTGCCGCCTTGATAGCCGCCATAGAGATTGTTCACGCCGCTGGCGCGCCGGTTGATCGTATGTCCGCCGCCGGGGATGAAGGTGCCGGCGACGACCGGGTTGCCGGTGAACAGGCCGAAGGCGAAGCCGCCGATGTTCAGCGCCGCGTCCCAGTTGATGCCGAACTGCTTCATGTCCTCGCGCGAGACTTCCGCCACGCGCACGCGCAGATTGATCTGGTTGGGCGCGGTCAGGCGCATCTGGTTGACCACCGAGCCATCGCCCGGCGCGAAGCGGGCGGCCAGGCGGCGCACGTTCTCGGCCTGCACCGCCGAACCGACATCGCCGCTGATCACCAGCGTGTCGCCCACCGTGGAGGCGTCGACCGCCGAATTCGGCGCCGCCGTCCGCAGCGCGCTGCGCAGGGCGGCGAGATTGTGGGTGACGTTGACGCGCGTGTTGAGCAGCACGTTGTCTTCGCCGTCGACGGCATAGAGCACGGTCTCGCCGGCCTTCTTGCCGTAGAGGTAGATCATGCGCGACGACTTCACCTGGATGTCGGCAATGTCGGGATTGGCGACGAACACCGTGTCGGCCGGCGCGCGCAGGCGGATCAACGCGCCGCGATTGACCTCGACGTTGAGGTCGCGGCCGCTGGTGCCGGTGAAGACCGCGCCGCTGGACAGGGTATTGGCGGCGGCCGGCGCGGGCGCCGTCGTCCTGCCCGTTTCGGTGGTGTCGAGCGGCGGCCGGGTCATCGGCGCCGGCGTCGGCGTCGCTTGCGCCGGTGCGGCCATGGCCGGCGCCGGTGCCGGCGGCGCGGGAACGACCGGCATGGCGACCGTCGATGGCGGGGCAGGCAGCGTCACCTGGGTGCTGGCGGCGGCCTCGCCCTGCCCATCGTTCTGCGACTCGTTCTGCGGCGTCGAAGCGGGGGCCGGGGGGGTGGCCGGGAGTTCGGCCGTGTTGACGCTCCTGTCGGCGGCCGCGGGATCGGCCGGCGGGCTTTCCGTCACCGTCGCCGCCGCCGCGGCAGCCGGCGGAATCGGGATGATCGAGGCCGGCTCGGCGTTGGCGGGCGAAGCGGCCATCTGCGCTTTCGCCGGATCGCTGCTGCGCACCGGCGTCACCGCCTGCGCGTCGGGCAGGGCGTTGAGGGCGCGGTCGCTGTCGGGCGACGGGCCGATCCAGACGACCGACGCCGTGCCGCGCGAGGCGGCCCTGTCCTGCAGTTGCGCGGCCACCACGCCGCCGCCGGCGCAGGCGAGCACGGCCAGACCGAACAGGAGTTTGATCCGGCGATTCATGGCTAGTCGTCTTTCTTGCCGCGCAGCACCGTCACGCCGCGCCCGGTGCCGGAACCGGAGAGCAGGGAACTGGCATCGCTGTCGAGGGTGAAGCTGGTGCGGGTAAGGCCCTTGTCGCCCGAGGCGACGGCGGCATCGGCGGCTTCGGCGCTGTCGTCGCGCGCCAGGCTGCGCAGGCTGAGCGACAGGCGGCCCAGATCGTTGGCGACCGCCAGCGTTTCGCTCTGCTTGGGCGTCACCTCGAAGGTCACGGTGCGCGCCACCAGCGTCTCGCCCGGCTTGGTGTCGGTCTTCTGGTCCAGCGCCAGCACGCGCACGTCGGTCAGCACCGTTTCGCCGGCACGCCGGTCGCGGGCGCCGTCCTGGCCCTGCTGGTAGACATGGGTGAGGATGACGTCGACCCGGTCGCCGGGGAAGATGAAGCCGGAAATGCCGGTGGTCAGCGTGACCGGCACCGAGACCGCGCGCATGCCCGGCTGCAGCACGGCGGCCATGAAGCCGCGGCCGCTGGGCGAGACGACGCGCTCGACGTTCAGCGGTTCGCCGACGCCGACCGGGTTGCGCACCACCGAGCCGACCACGTCTTCAAGCTTGGTCTTGCCTTCGATGAAATAGGCGGAGGAAACGCTGCCGTCGGGCCAGGGAACCCAGTGCACGTTCTCGCGATTGATGAACTGGCCGGTGGCCAGCCTGGTCTTGGCCACCAGCACCTTCTGGGCGGCCGTCTGCTTGGGCACCGCCGCCTTGCGAATGGCCGACCGTTCCGCGTCGATCCAGCTTTTGGCCATGAACGCCGTGGCGCCGGCCATCAGCACCGCGACAGCGACCAGTGCTATTCGTCCGAGCCGCATGTTGATGCCTCCATTTCGCTCAGGCAGCGCCTGCAAGCTTCAGTTGGGCGCACACCGCCAGGCCGCCGATGGCGATCGCCACGCCGTAGGGAAGTGTCTGCCGGCCAGTCGTCGAGCGCGGCGCTTCCGGCAGCGCCAGGGCGATGCGCAGATTGAGGGCGAGCCAGGAAATCGTCGCGGCGCGTCCGGGCATGAGGCTGACCAGCGCCAGCGCGCCGCCGGCCAGCGTCGTGAATACCAGCAATGCGGGGAAATGCGTCGGACCGGCCCACAGCGCCAATGCCGCCAGCAGTTTGACGTCGCCACCGCCCATCCAGCCACGCGAAAACATGAAGGCCCCGACCAGGAAGGTCGCTACCGCGATCGCGATCGCCCAGTGCAGTTGCGCCAGGCCAGCGCCGCCGGCCAGCAGATAGGCCGGATAGAGCGCCAGGATCACGATCGGCACCGCGTTGGGAATACGGAACCACATGACGTCGTTGATCGCCCCCCAGGCGACGGCAGCGACGACGGCAAGCAGCAGCATTTCATGGATGACCATGACGTGTTCCGCATTCCGAACGGGTGAGGAAAGAAGGGACGGCGCGAGGCGCCGTCCCGGATTACGCGGACGCTGACGGCTTAGTTGCCGCCTTCGCCTTCGTCGTCGCCGCCGGACACCGCGCTACCCAGCGCGGAGGAAACGGTGTCGAACATGGTCTGCAGCGAGCCGCCCATGAGCTGGAGCGCGCCGATGGCGGCAACCGAGATCAGGGCCGCGATGAGGCCGTATTCGATCATGGTGGCGCCCGATTCGTCTTTCAGCAGACGAGTGAACGTGGAACGCATGGCTATTCTCCTTGGTCTGGAATCCATTGCCCAATTAACGAGGTTTTGGGTGAGGCTGTATTGCTACAGCTCTGATTTTATTGAGTCCCCAATCCCCCAGTCCGACTCACACGCCGGAACGGTTCCGAGTCTTCCCGTTTTCATTGCGACAAAAAACAGTCCAGACAGATAAATTCGCGATGCTGTTGAGTTAATGCTTTCAGCCCGATCCATAAACGATTGGAAAGAAAACAGTTCGGTTGGATAGGTGTGAGAATGAAACGCGCTGGGGAAAATTGTGGATAATCACGGATTTGCCACATTTTCAATCAGTCAAACTGCAAAATGACGACGGTGTGGAGGAATTCCTACGCCAGCTTGCCGTCGATGGCGGCGCGGACGCGGCGGGCAAGCTCTTCGTGGGTGAAGGGCTTGGGCAGCAGGGCGCCCGGCAGGGTCAGGCGGCTGCCGCGCTCGACGGCGTGATCGGCATGGCCGGTGGTGAGCAGGATGCGCAGCGCGGGACGCAGCCGCCGGGCGCGCTGGGCCAGGGTCAGGCCGTCGATCTCCGGCATGACGATATCGGTCAGCAGCAGGTCGATGCGCTGCGATGTATGCAGGATGGCCAGCGCCTCCTGGCCGTCGCCGGCGGTCACCACCTCGTAGCCCAGCGCCTCGAGCTGGGCTGACATCAGCGCCTGGACGGCGGGATTGTCCTCGGCGACCAGCACGGTTTCGCCGGCGCGGGCGCGCAGGTCGCCGCCCAGCGCCGTCACCTCGGGCAGGCGGAGCTGGACCTGGGCGCGGGGCAGATAGAGGCGGATGGTGGTGCCGACGCCGGACCGGGAATCGATGGCGACATGGCCGCCGGACTGGCGCGCGAAGCCCTGCACCATGGCCAGCCCCAGCCCGCTGCCCTTGCCGACCTGCTTGGTGGTGAAGAAAGGCTCGAAGACCCGGTGCAGGACGGCGGCGGGGATGCCCGTGCCGGTGTCCTGCACGGCGATCAGCACGTAGTCGCCGGCCGCGACATCGGCCGCGACGTCGGCCGTGGCCGCGTCCAGCGTGGCGTTGCTCAGCTCGATCCTGAGCCGGCCGCCTTGCGGCATGGCATCGCGCGCGTTCAGGGCCAGGTTGAGCACGACGCTGGCGAGCTGGGCGCGGTCGGCGCGCACGCCCCAGGGATCGGCGCAGCACAGGACATCGAGCGCGATGGTCGCGGGCAGGCTGCGTTCGAGCAGGCCGCGCATCTCGCGCAACAGGTCGGCGGGACAGAATTCGGTCGGCTGCAGCGCCTGGCGGCGCGAATAGGCCAGCAGCATGCGGGTCAGGTCGGCGCCGGCCTGGGCGGCGGCAAGCGAGATCAGGGCCAGTTTGCGGCCTTCCTCGTCCGCGGCCAGCCGTTCGGCCAGCAATTCGCTGTTGCCGATGACCACGGTCAGGATGTTGTTGAAATCATGCGCCACGCCGCCGGTCAGCCGGCCGATGGCTTCGAGCTTTTCCGTCTCGATGGCGGCTTCCGGATCGCTGCCGCCCGGCTCGCCGGCGCGCAGGACCAGGAGCGCGCCCGGAACGGGCAGACCGGAGAGCGGCACGACGGCAACGGCCAGCGGAGCGCCGTCGGGATCGTGGGGCAGGCAGTCGCAGCTGGCGCCGCGGCCGGCCAGGCCCTGGGCGATGGCGGCCTCGAGGGCAAGGCGCGATTGGGGCGCGATGCGGTCGGCCAGCCGCGCGCCGCCGTCGCTGCCCGGCAGCAGGGCGGCCGCGGCGGCGTTGGCGCGCAGGATGCGGCCTGTCTCGTCGACGGCGATCAGCCCGTCGGGTGAGGCGGCGAACATGGCGGCCAGCAGCGCATCGTCGGCGATGGTCGCGGGGGCGATGGCCGCCGGTGATTGGGCGGCGGCGGGAGAGGGCGGGGAGGCGTCGGTCGCCGGCCGGGCGACGCGGCGGGGCATCGCCTAGCCCGGCGCGACGTCGCTGCGGGTGGAGCGGTTGTTGAACCAGCCGCGCTGCATGGCGTAGGTCGCCGCCTGCGTGCGGTTGGAGACCTGCAGCCGCTTGAACACGGCCTGCAGATGCACCTTCACCGTGATCTCCTCGATGCCGAGGATCTTGGCGATTTCCTTGTTGGAGCGGCCGGCGACCAGTTCGCGCAGCACCGCCCACTGGCGCGAGGTCAGGCCGATCGGCGTGCGCTCGGCGCTCGCCTCGCCCTCGCCGGCGACCATGTTCGGCCCGCGATCGCGCAGGCCGAGATAGAATTCGGACGGCACGAAGCGTTCGCCGTTCAGCACCAGCGACAGGGCGTTGACGAAGGCGGCGCCGATCATGGTCTTGGGCAGGTAGCCGGCGGCACCCGCATCGAGCGCGCCTTCGATATCCTGGGCGTTGACCGAGCCGGACAGGACGGCGACCGGCATCTGCGGCCGGGCTTCGCGCACGCGGCGCAGGCCGCCGGGCCCGTTCATGCCCGGCATGTAGAGATCGACAATGACCAGGTCGATTTCGACCTCGGGGCGGGCGATGATTTCCAGCACTTCGTCGAGCGAGCCGGCTTCCAGCACGGTAACCCGGTCTCCGATGCGCCGCACAAACGGCACCAGCGCCTCGCGGACCATACGATGGTCATCAGCCAGGATTGCCGTGATCGTTTTCTGACTCATGCAGGCCGCTCCCCCTAGCCAGCCCTTACCCAACCGCAAAGCAACTAAAATACGGTAAATATCTAACGCAACTACGTCAATGCCTTCGGTCATATTCTTCAAATATCGAATAAGGATTCTCTTATCCGTTTCTATAAAGAACTAATCCAATTGACGTTCCGCGAAAGAATCAAAGCCTGTTTTTTCACGATAAAGGCAAAGATAATTGTCCCTATCTATGTCCCTCGTTTTCCAGCGAATTGTCACAGTGGACAGAAATGGACCGCGGCTGACGGCCAGGCGCGCCGGTCCAAGGGTCAGTTGCAAATCGACTATTCTTGAGAATAGAAAGGTAAAACAACTGTAAATTGTCTAAGCGATGACTGTATTCAATCAGGGAATGTCTGGCGAAACCGCCAGAACCGGTGCGACTGGCGTTCGCCATAGCGGCAATCGCCATCGAACTGGGCCGGCTGGATCGCATTACCGCGGGGCGCCCACAGCACCGGCAACGAAAAGCCTTCGGCCGGGCCGATCTCGGCGAATTGCCGGCGGCTCAGGCCCGCCACCTCCAGGAACAGCTTCTGCTTGATCGCCTCGGCGAAGTGCTCGAAATCCTGCGCCACCACCAGAAACGCGCCCCGTCCGCCGATCACGCAGTCGCGGTAATAGAGGTCGAGGTCGGGCATGGAGGGGAAGCCCATGCGGTTGGGCCGGTCGTTGATGATCGGCAGGCCGTTGATGGTGATGCGGGCCTTCACCGCCCGCTCGCGCGCCTCCTCGATGAAAGCGCCGTCGTTGTTGGGACCGTCGCCGGAGACGTCGATCACCTTGCGATCCGACGCATGCGGGCTGCGAGCGAACAGCGCCATGCCGAATTCCAGGGCGCCGGAGATCGAGGTGCGGGTGGCGATGGAGATGTCGGTGTCGGTCAGTCTTTTGGTGAAAGCCTCGGCCGAGGCGCGGTCCGACACGATGGTCCAGTCGACCACCAGCCGCTGGTACATGCTGTCCGACCACTCGTAATACGCCACGGCGATGCGGCCTTTGGGACCGCGGGCGATGGCGCGCAGGATGCGCTCGTCGGCGAAGGCGTCGATATAGCCCTGGCGCTGCAGCTTGGCTTCCTCGCTGTCGACGCTGCCCGAGACGTCGATGGCCAGCAGCAGCTGCAGGTCGACCTCTTCCGCCGCCGCCGGCGCCAAAGGCGCCAGCAGCAGGGCCAGAATCGCTGCGACGAAGCGCCAACAGGCCATGACCGCACTCCTCCCTGCCGAAGGAAACGGCCATACTAACATGGCGTTCGCACACGGAAAGGTTTCCCCGAAAGGCTCTCCCCGGAAAGGTTCCCATGCAAGCCGACCTGCACCACGTCCATCTGTTCGCCAGCGATCTCGAGGCCTCGATCGCCTGGTGGCGCGACATGCTGAAAGGCGAGGTGGCGTTCGACGGCGAGTTCGGCGGTGCGCGCAACGTCTTCATGCGAGTGGGCAGCGGCCGGCTGCATCTCTACCAGCAGACGCCGCGCGGCGCGCCGGGCGGCGCCGTCCACCATGTCGGCATCCAGTGCCGCGACCTGCAGGCGCTGGTGGCGCACATGAAGGGGAAGGGCGCCGGCTTCCGCAGCCACATCCGCGAGTTCGGCAACTGGCGCTACATCATGTGCGCCGCGCCCGACAACGTGCTGCTGGAGCTGTTCGAGATCGACACCGACGACATGCCCGAACGACTGGCCGCCTATTTCAGCGGCCGCTGATCATTTCTGGGCGGCCTGGATCGCCTGCCAGATGCGGGCGGCAGTGGCCGGCATCTCGACATGCACGACGCCCTCGCCCGACAGCGCATCGACGATGGCGTTGACGATGGCCGGCGGCGCGCCGTTGGGGCCCAGCTCGCCGACGCCCTTGATGCCCAGCCGGTTGTTGGGCGAGGGCAGCGAGAAGGTGGCCGATTCCATCGACGGCACGTCGCGGCAATGCGGCACGCCGTAATCCATGAAGGAGCCGGTTAGCAGCTGGCCGCTGTCGTCGTCGTAGATGCAGTGCTCCAGCAGCGCCTGGCCGATGCCCTGGGCGATGCCGCCATGCATCTGGCCGTCGACCAGCGCCTGGTTCAGCACCGTGCCGACGTCCTGCACCGTCGCCAGCCGGTCGATGCGCGCATCGCCGGTCTGCGGATCGACCTCGACCTCGCAGGCGATGACGCCGGAAGGGAAAGACAGGATCTGGTCGGCGAACTTGGCTTCGCCGGCCAGCTTCCCGCGCAGCGCTTCGGGCACCGCCGCCTGTTCCACCTTCACCGCCACCTCGCGCAGCGACAGGCGCCGGTCGGTGCCGGCGATGGCGAGATGGCCCTTCTCCAGCACAATGTCGGCCGCCGCCGCCTCCAGCAGATGCGCGCCGACCAGCTTCAGCTTCTCGACCAGCTTCTCGCTGGCCTGGTGGATGGTGGTGCCGCTGATGATGGTGGAGGACGAGCCGCCGGTGCCGCCGCCGGTGCGGATGCGGGCGGTGTCGCCCTGCACGACGCGGATGGCGGAAATAGGCACGTCCAGCAGTTTTGCCGCCACCTGGGCATAGACCGTCTCGTGGCCCTGGCCGCTGGACTGCGTGCCGGTATAGACGCTGATGCCGCCATCGGCGTCGATCTCGACCTTGCTGTTCTCGTCCGCCACGCCGCCGGTGCCGTGCAGGTAGCAGGAGACGCCGAAGCCGCGGCGCAGCCCCTTCGCTTCGCTCCGCTGCCGCCGCGCGGCGAAGCCGGCATGGTCGGCGCGCTGCAAGGCTTCCTCGAACAGGCGCGGGAAATCGCCGCTGTCGTAGACGAAATCCAGCGCGGTGCGATAGGGCAGGGCGTCGGGCGGCACGAAGTTGCGCCGCCGCAGCTCCAGCCGGTCGATGCCGGTCTTTTTCGCCGCCAGATCGACCAGCCGCTCCAGCACGAAGAAGGTCTCCGGCTTGCCCGCACCGCGATAGGCGTCGACCGGCATGGTGTTGGTGAAGATGCAGTGCATCTCCATGTGGATGGCGGGGATGGCGTAGAGGCCCGAGGCGACCTTGGCCATGCCGGTGGTGGGAATGGACGGGGCGAAGCTGGAGATATAGGCGCCGAAATTGGCCAGCCCGTGCAGGCGCAGGCCGATGAACCGGCCGTCGCCGTCCAGCGCCAGTTCGCCGGTGGTGAACTGGTCGCGGGCATGGGCTTCGCTGACGAAGGTCTCGCTGCGGTCGGCCGACCAGAACACCTTGCGGCCGGTGCGCCGCGCGGCGAACACCAGCAGCGCGTGCTCGCTGTAGAGATAGAATTTGGGTCCGAAGCCGCCGCCGACATCGGGGGTGACCACGCGCAGCGTCTCGCGCGGCTCGCTGAACACCTTGTCGCTGAGCAGGTCGCGCAGCATATGGGCGCCCTGCGACGGGGTGGTCAGGGTGGTGACACCGCTTGCCGCGTCATGCTCGGCGATGGCGGCGCGGTTCTCGATCGCCGCCGCCACCAGCCGGTTGTTGAAGCTCTGCAGGCGCACGACATGGGCGGCGCGGGCAAAGGCGGCGTCGGTCGCCGCCCTGTCGCCTTTCTCCCACACCATGGAGCGGTTGTCCGGCGCCTGCGGCCAGACCGCCGGCGCGCCGTCCGCAACGGCGCGACGCACATCCGTCACCGCCGGCTTGTCGCGGTAGTCGATAAAGATCGCCTCGGCCGCGTCGCGCGCCTGCGCCAGCGTTTCGGCGATCACCAGCGCCACCGGCTCGCCGACATATTTCACCTCCTTGCCGGCCAGCACCGGGCGGAACGGTTCGACATAGCGCTTGCCGTCGCGGCCGGTCATCTCCACCGGGCAGGCCAGCGGGCCCAGGCCGGCGGTGTCGGCGCCGGTGAAGATGGCCACCACCCCGTCCATGGCGCGGGCGGACTCGATGTCGATGCCGTCGATATCGGCATGCGCCATGGGCGAGCGCAGCACATAGGCGTGCAGAGTGTCGGCGCCGGCCAGGTCGGCGGTGTAGCGGCCGGCGCCGGTCAGGAAACGGGCATCTTCGAGGCGCAGGATCTGGTCTTTCGCGGCAGGCATGGCGGCAGGATAGCGCAAACCGGCGCGCCGGCGACGGTCCGCCGCGCGGAAATTTCCACACAGGGCTTCGCAATCGGCATGGCGGGCCGGCCCGCGCTGGGTCAAGCTTGGCGCTGAACCGATGCCGGACTGATGGAGGAACCGATGCGCGACAAGTATTACGAACTGTCTCCCGAAGCGGTGAAGATCCAGCGCAGCCTGGGCGAGTACCTGACCGCCGGTCCGCTGGGCAATACGCTGGTCGAACTGGTCTATCTGCGCGTGTCGCAGATCAACGGCTGCGCCTTCTGCCTCGACAAGCATTCGACCGCCCTGCGCAAGGACGGCGTCGACCAGCGCAAGCTCGACGTGCTGGCCGGCTGGCGCGAGGCGCGCAGCCTCTACAGCGAGCGCGAGCAGCTGGCGCTGGAAGTGGCCGAGGCGCTGGTGCCCAACACCCGCGACGGCATCTCCGACGAGCTCTACGCCCGCGCCCGCAAGACGTTCGACGGGCGGGAAATGACCGACCTGGTATTCGCCATCGGCGTGATGAGCTCGTGGAACCGGGTCGCCATCGCCTTCCATGCCGAGCTGCCGCGCCGGGCGCCGGCGAAGGTGGCCGCCGAGTGATCCTGATCACGGGCAGCGTCGTGGCGCGGCCCGAGACGCTGGAAGAGATCAGGCGGCTCAGCCTGGCGCATGTGCGCCGCTCGCGCGCCGAGGATGGCTGCCTGCATCATGCCGTGCATGTCGATGTCGAGAACCCGCTGCGCCTGGTGTTCGTCGAACGCTGGCGCGATGGCGAGGCCGTGCGCCGGCACTTCGCCGACCGCCAGGCGCGCGATTTCGTGAAATCCCTGCGCGCGCTGGCGGCCGAGCCGCCGCGGATGGCGATCTACGACACGACGGAAATCCCGCTCCGGCAACTGGACGGCTAAGCCGCGATTGCGGTTCTACGCTACCCCCTGCTAATCTGGTATCGGTCAGGCGGCGAACAAGCGGGGGTGTGATGTCCTCTGTCATCGTCCCGAACGAGCGGCGCGCGGTCCGGCGGCCGTGCGGCGCCGGCGTTGATTAGCGGCGGCGTCGATGGAAGGCTCGACCTCCCTGATCGCTTTCCATGGCGTGATGGCGTTCGGCCTGCTGCTGCTGCTCGTCGTGCTGGTGCAGCGCCCCTGGCGCTGGGGCCTTGCCGCCACCATCGGCATGACGGCGGCGATCCTGTTCGACGTGCAGCAGGAGCACAGCGACTGGCTGGTGTTCCTGCGCGACATCGGCATCGGTGCGGCGGGTGGCCTGGCGGTGTTCGCCGTGCTGGTCGGCATCGAGGCGCTGGCGCGGCGCACCGGCTTCGGCGGCGACATCGAGATCCTGCGCCAGGTGCTGACCTTGCGCCGGCACGAGCCGCAGCCGGACGCGTTTGTGCCGACCGACCGCGACCTGACGCGGCGCTGGTTCGTGGTGATTGCCGCCGCACTGGGCAGCGTGGTCGGCGGCCTGATGGCCTATGGCGAGTTCTGGGCGGCGTTGCAGGAATCGCTGCAGCCGGCGCGGGTGCTCTCGGCGCTGCTGGTCGTCGCCGTTGCCGTGGTGCTGGTGGGGCCAGTGCAGGAATTCGTGCTGGGGCGGTCGCTGGCGCGCGGCGCGAGTGGCGAGGCGCCGGGCGAGAGCTTCGCCGCGCTGCTGGCCGGCAGGCGCTCGCTGCGCTCGGTGCTGCGGCTGCTGCTGGTGTTCGCTTTCGCGCTGATCCTGCTGGAACTGGTCAACAACAGCCTCGACCAGACCATCGCCAGCGCCGGCTCGCGCGCCAGCTTCACCCTGGTGACGGCCAGCATGGTGCCCGCCCTGGTGACCATGGGCTGGTGCGTGGCGCTGCAGCGCTCGCTGCCGCGACGCCGGCTGCTGGGTGCCTCGTTCTGGTCGGCCACCATCGCTTTCGCGGTCATCATTTACGTACCGTGCTGGGCGATGAATATCGGCTTCGCCCTGTCGGATCTGAAATACGGTCCGCCCGGGAGTGGCGGCAAGGCGGTGCTTGCCCTGGTCGCCTCGCCGCTGTCGGGCGCCGTCGTCGCCATCGTCCTGGGGGTCGGCGCGGCCGGCATCTATGCCGGGCTGGGGGCGCTGGCGCTGGGGTATCTGCGCGGCTGGATCGCCATGGCGGCACTGCTGACGGCCCTGCTGGTCGCCGCCTGCGTCAACCAACTCGGCGCGGTTGGCTATGTCTACGTCTTTGCCCAGGTCAGCGACTGGTCCGGCTTCGGCGACATGCTGGTCAGCGCCGTCGGCTGGTGGGTGGGGCTATTGGCCAGCGGCTTTCCCCGGATCGTCTCCGGCTACGCCGCGCCGACCGGTGATGGCGCCGGCGCTTCGGCGACGGCCTAACGTCAGGGCGTCAGCACGACGCGGCCTTGGACCGCGCGGTTGAGGATCGCCTCGTACGCCTTCAGCCAGTCCTTGAGCGCGAAGCTCTGCGTCGCCACCGGCCGCACCGCACCGCTTTCGGCCCAGACCTTCAGCCGATCCATCAGCGCCTTGATGCGCGGGAATTCGCGATGGCGGGCGTCGTCCGGGCTCCAGCCGATGTAGTAGCCGTAGTTGAAGCCGACGGCGGTGATGTTCTTCACCAGCAGGATGTTGGCGGGAATCTGCGGGATGCGGCCGGAGGCGAAGCCGACCGGCGCGATGCGGCCTTCCGGCGCGATGCAGCGCAGTGACGTGTCGAACACCTCGCCGCCCACCGGATCGAACACCGCGTCGACGCCGCGGCCACCGGTCAGGTCGAGCACGGCCTGGCGGAAATCGTCCTTGCGATAGTCGATGCCGTGATGCGCGCCATGCTCGCGGGCGAAGGCGACTTTCTCCGGCCCGCCGGCGGTGGCGATCACCGTCGCGCCCAGCGCCCGGCCGATCTCGCAGGCGGCGACACCGATGCCGCCGGCCGCACCATGCACCAGCAGGGTCTGGCCGGCCTGAAGGTTGAGGAGGTGCGGCCAGATCAGGGCGGCCGCCGATGTCGGATAGGAAATCACCAGCGCGACGCCGGTGGCGAAATCCATGTTGGCCGGCAGGTCGAACGTATTGACCTCGCGGGCCAGGCATTCCTCGGCCATGGCGCCCCAGTCGGTGGCCGACATGACGCGGTCGCCGGGCTTGAAGCGGGTGACGGCGCTGCCGACCTCCAGCACGACGCCGGCGATCTCGGTGCCGGGCGTGAAGGGGAAAGGTGGCTTGCGCTGGTACTTGCCGGCGATGACCAGGCTGGAAGCGAAAGAGACGCCAGCCGCCTTCACCGCCACGCGCAACTGGTCGGGCTGCAAGGCCGGCAGCGTGACGTCTTCCAGGGCCAGATCTTCCGGCTTGCCCCAGCGCCGGCACACGATCGCGCGCATTCGTCCCTCACGTTGTTTGCGGCGGCAGAATGGCCGCCGGCCTGCGGACTGGCAAGACGGCAATGCGCCTGTCATGCGCCGCCGCGACGTTGATGGCGCTGGAATGGATCCGCCATCGGCGATACACGTATGGATAATTTTCCCGCCGAGTCCCGCGCCGATGGCGATCTTCCACGAATACGGGCTACGATGTTCGCGCTGCGAGCAGCGTTTCGCCGCGCATCTGGTCGACTCGGTCAACGTGCAGCGCGCGCCGCAGGTGAAGCAGGCGCTGCTGGAGCGACGGCTCAATCTCGTCGAATGCTCCCATTGCGGCATGACGGCGGTGATTGAGAAGAACCTGCTCTATGTCGATCCGCCGCGACGGCTGCGGGTGGCGGTCAGCGTCGGGCCGGACGAGGCGCTGAGCGCCGATCTGGAAGCGCAACTGACGCATCGCGTCTCCAGCCTGGAAGGGCTGCGCGAGATCGTGGTCGCTGGCGATCGCGGCATATCGGGCGAGCGGCTGCGGCTGTTCAAGGTCTATCTCTATTCGGCCGATCCCAGGCTGCATCTGGGCAGCGCGCGGCTGTTTCTCGACGACGCCAGCGACGAAACCCTGACCTTCCTGCGGCTGTTCGACGAGGGCGTAAGGCCGATGAGGGTCGAGATTGCCCGCGTCGTCTTCGACGCGATGTTCGCCGGTCACGACGGGACGGGGGCGGAACGGGGCGGACTGGTCGCCCGTGTCGCGGACTTCGTCGCCGGTTTGGGCGCGCTGTTCGATCCGGCGAAGGACGCGCTTGGATCGCTGCGACACTACGCAGGCCGTGTGACGCGGGGAGAGATCATCGATCCGGCGCATGACGATTTCCTTGCCATGCTGGCGGGTCTGCCGCCGGCCGCCCGACTGACACGGCAGGCGCAGGCCGATCTGGACGTGATCTTCGCCGATGCCTGCAGCAGGGCGCAGGATCACGCCTTGCGCGCGCTGCTGGAGGCGCGCTTCGGCTTCGCGCTCGATCCCGACTGGCTGCACAACCACAGCCGGCTCGACCTGCCGGTGCTGTGGGCCGCGTTGCGCGACCTGCCGGACGTTGCGGTCGAAGGCAACGACATGCTGGAGGAAGTGAACCTGGAGCCGGGATCCCGGGCGCTCTATTTCGAGGCGCTGCGCCGCATCGATATCGGCGACGCCATCGTCAATGGCGGCGTCGCCAGCCTGCGCCACTGCATCCTGCACGAGGTCGGGCATGCCATGCATGCCTCGCTGGACCGCCGCAAGGACAGGCCGGCCTCCGCCTGGCTGACGCAGGCCTTCGGCTGGCGGGTCTACGATCCGCGCTCCGCCGACGATATCGACCGCTGGGTGGCGGCGATGGGCGGCTATCCGCCCGGTACGAGTTTCATGCTGCGCTACGAGGTGCGGAACCTGATCCGCCAGTCGATGGGCGGCAATCCGGGCTTCATCGCCGCGCCGGTCGCCATTCATTCCCAGCCGCATCCGTGGAACGATCCCGGCTTCGGTCCGCGGGCGGCATTCGAGAAGACCGGCAGCGACTGGTGGCTGCGCTGCGAGCACTGGCATCTGGCGCAGGGGCAGCGCTTCTTCGTCAACTACAACTATGCGCTGCTGATGGAAGTCGCCGACGAGACCGTGCGCTTCGTGATCGAGCACGCACCCGACAGATACGCCCTGTCGGCGCCGCAGGAATTCTTCGCCGAGATGTTCGCCTGGTACTACGACATGAATCATTTCGACCGCAGCGCCATTCCGCGATCGGTCGCGGACTGGTTCGACGCCACTGTCGGTCCACCCGACGGCGCGCGCCTGAACCATACATGGCTCTGACGCGGCCGGCGGCCCTGCACGGGCAGGCGGTCAGTCCATCAGATTCTCGATCAGCATTGCCATGCCCTGACCGGCGCCCAGACACATGGAGACGATGGCGTAGCGGCCGCCCGTTTCCTTCAGATGCTGCAGGGCGGTGATGGTCATGCGCACGCCGGTGGCGCCGGGCGGATGGCCGATGGAGATGCCGCCGCCATAGAGATTGGTGACGTCGCGCGGAATGCCGAGCTGCTTCTCCGCATGCAGGTTGACCACGGCAAAGGCCTCGTTGATCTCGAAACAGTCGATGTCGGAGACCTTCTTGCCCGTGCGCTGCAGCAGTTTGGCGATGGCCGGCACCGGACCGACGCCCATGATGCGCGGCGGCACGCCGATGGTGGCCCAGTCGACGATGCGCGCTTCCGGCTTCAGACCCTTGCGTTCGGCGACGGCGCGGTCGGCCACGACCATGAAGGCGGCGCCATCGGTGACGCCGGAGGAGTTGCCGGCGGTGACTTTTCCTTCCTTCTTGAAGGCCGGCTTCAGTGTCGCAAGCTTCTCGCGCGTCAGGGAGGGGCGGGGGAACTCGTCGGTGTCGAAGCGGCGCGTGCCGTTCCTGCCGTCGGGCACGTCGATCGGTTCGATCTGGCGCGCCAGGAAACCCGAGGCGATGCCATGGCCGGCGCGTTGCTGGCTCATATGCCCCCAATCGTCCATGTCGTCGCGGCCGTACTGGTAGTCGTCGGCCAGATTCTCCGCCGTCTCGCCCATCAGCTCCTGGCTGAAGGGGCAGCGATAGGCCCAGTCGAGCTGGTCTTCCAGCGCCTGCGGCCCGCGCTTGTGGCCCCAGCGGGCGCTGGTCACGACATAGGGCACGCGGCTGTAGTTCTCCGCCCCGCCGGCCAATGCGATCTCGCTGTGACCGGTCTGGATCTGCGCGCCGGCCGAGACGATGGCCTGCAGGCCCGTGCCGCAGGCGCGCACCACGCCCAACGCGCTGGCTTCCTCCGGCAGTCCGGCTTTAATGCCGACGACGCGCGCGTTGAACATGGAATCGCGGTCGGGGAACATGGTGCTGCCGAAAACGATGTGGTCGATGTCTTCCGGCTTCAGCCCCGACCGGCGCAGCGAGGCCCTTGCGGCATGTGCGCCCAGGTCGGTCATCGGAATGTCTTTCAGCGAACCGCCGAAATCGCCAAATGGCGTGCGCACGCCGGCGGCCAGGATCACGTCGCGGGGCATGGGCTCCTCCCTGTGTTCTTCTAGAGATTGAGGTCAACCGGCAGCGCCTTGGTCCCGCGCAGGATCAGCGAATCGTGCCAGTCGGGCGCGTCGATCTTCAGCTTTATGTCGGGCAGGCGGGCGGTCAGCAGCCTGGCGGCGACCTGCGCCTCCAGCCGGGCCAGGGGCGCGCCGAGGCAGAAATGGATGCCGTGGCCGAAGGTGACATGGGCGTTGGCGCGGCGGGCGATGTCGAACGTGTCGGCGTCGGGGAACTGTTCGGGATCGCGGTTGGCGGAATTCATGAAGGCGAAGACGCGCTGGCCGGCGCGCAGCTCGCGGCCGGCGAACCGGTGCGTTCGCGCCACCACCCGCGCCAGCGCGCCGGACGGCCCGTCGTAGCGCAGCCATTCCTCGACCGCGGTCTCGGCCAGTCCCGGGTTTTGCTTCAGCCGCTCCCACTGGTCGCGGAACTTCATCGAATAGTAGAAGCCGTTGCCGATCAGATTGGCGGTGGTCTCGTGCCCGGCGAACAGCAGCAGGATGCAGGTGCCGATGATCTCGTCCTCGCTCAGCGCCTCCTTCTCCTCGCGCGCGGCGATGAGCTGGGTGACGATGTCGTCGCCCGGCCTGGCGCGGCGCTGCTGCACCAGGTCGCGGAAATAGGCCGACATGGCGCGCGCGCCTTGCTCGGCGCGGGCGTATTTGTTTTCCGCCACCTGCGCGGTGCCGATGAACAGGGCGATGTCGTCCGACCACACCTTGACGCGGAACAGGTCTTCGCGCGGCACGCCCAGCAGGTCCATGATCACCATGGCCGGCAGCGGATAGGCGAAATCCATCACGAAATCGACCGCTTCGCCCTGGCGCTGTTTAGCGATCATGCGGTCGATCAGCAGGTCGACGATCTCGGTGATGTTGGGCAGCAGGTTGGCGACCGTCGTCGGCGTGAAGGCGCGGGTGAAGAGGCGGCGCAGGCGGGTGTGGTCGGGCGGATCGCGGAACACCATCCACATCGTCAGATAGCGCATCAGGTCGGTGACGCCGCCGCGCTGGACTTCGGGATTGGCCTTGAAGAACGGCGTCAGCCGGTCAGCGGAGATCTCGGCGTTGTTCAGCGCGACGCGCCTGACGTCGTCGTAGCGCGTGACGATCCACGCCTTCATCGCCGGCGACCAGTGCACCGGATCGTTGGCCCGCAGCCAGGCGAAGGCGGGGAAGGGATCGGCATTGGTGGCCGCATCGCCCAGGTCGAACACGTAATCGCTGCGCGCCGGCGCCGTCATCGCCGCCCTCCCGGATTTTCCCTTTGTTTACCACTGGATAAGTTGCCAAACAAGTGTTTGTTGGGTATCCTTTGACATGGCTTCTGGTCAGGCTGTCTCCAGCGTCGTTCCCGTCCGGCCCGACAACCGGCGGGAAGACCTGCTGCTGGCCGCCGCCCGGCTATTCGCCGCACATGGCTTCGAGGCTACCTCGATGCGCGACATTGCGCGCGAGGTCGGCATGCTGGCGGGGTCGATGTACTACCACTTCGCCTCCAAGGAGGCGCTGGTGGCGGCCGCTCATGCGCGCGGCGTGGCCCAGATCGTGACGGCGGTGAGCGCGGCGACGGACGCCGTCGCCGATCCCTGGGCGCGGCTGGAGGCCGGCTGCCGGGCGCATCTGGAAGCGCTGCTGGGCGATGCGGTGTTCGCCAGCGTGGTGCTGCAGGATTTCAGCCGCGTCTCGCCCGAGCTACGCGCTCGCCTGATCGCCCAGCGCGACGAATACGAGGGCCTGTTCGGCGGGCTGGTCGAGGCGCTGCCGGTGGCGGCAGGCGTCGACCGCCGCCTGCTGCGGCTGATGCTGCTGGGGGCGCTGAACTGGGCGCCAACCTGGTACCGCCAGGGCGCGGCCAGCCCGCCGCAGATCGCCGCCAGCTTCGTCGCCTTGCTGCGCGAGAAGGCCGCCGCGTGATTGGAGCGGATTCACACGTTGACGGAATCGCTAGCTATTCCGTCAGAACGTGATTCGCTCTAGCGCGCGACGATGCCGCCGTCCACCACCATCTCCGTGCCGGTCATGTAGCTGGAGGCGTCCGAGCACAGGAACAGCACGGCGTTGGCGATTTCCTCCGGCGTGCCGGCGCGCTTCATCGGTGTGCCGAGTTGGGCGAGCTGGTGCGGATCGAGCGCGTTGGCGCCGGCGGTCTGGGCGAATTGCTGCCCGCCCAGCGGGATCTTGGTCCAGATCGGCGTGTCGATGATGCCTGGATGCACGGAGTTGACGCGGATGTTCCAGTCGAACTGCGCGCATTCCAGCGCCACCGCCTTGGCGAACAGCCGCACCGCGCCCTTGCTGGCGCAGTAGCCCGCCAGTTTCGGCGAGCCGACGAAGCCGGCCACCGACGACATCATCACGATCGAGCCGCCGCCGCTTTCCTTCATGGCGCGCACCGCATGTTTGGTACCCAGGAACACGCCATCGACGTTGATCGCCATCTGCCGCCGCCAGTCTTCCAGCGAGAACTCCATGATCGAGCCGGCCAGGCCGACGCCGGCATTGTTGACCAGCCCGTCGAGCCTGCCCCAGCGCGACACGGCCTCGCCGATCACCTCCTGCCAGCGCTGCTCGTCGGCAACGTCGTGCCTGAGGAACGCCGCCGTGCTGCCCTTGCCCTCGATTTCCGCTACCACCTGCGGTCCCAGGGTCGCGTCGATGTCGGTGACCAGCACCCGGGCGCCCTCGCGCGCCAGCACCCGCGCGCAGGCGGCGCCGATGCCCGAGGCGCCGCCGGTGACGATGATGGCCTTGCCCTCGACTTGGCCCATGCGCCGCTCCCTCGTTCTCTTGTTGGTTTTAGACGCCGATGGTGTAGCCGCCGTTCACCGACAGATGCTGGCCGGTGATGTAGGAGGCGGCGTCCGACAGCAGGAAGCAGACCGGCTGCGACACTTCCTCTGGTGTGGAAAAGCGGCCCAGGGGAATCTGCGCCATGTAGCGGTCGCGGAATCTCTCGCCGCGGATGGTCTCGGTCATCTGGGTCTCGACCACGCCGAAGCAGACGGTGTTGACCGTGATGTCGTGGCCGGCCCATTCGCGGGCGGCACTCATGGTCAGGCCCATGACGCCGGACTTGGCGGCGCCATAGTTGATCTGGCCGAACGTGCCGCGACGGCCCGCGTCGGAGGAGATGTTGACGATGCGGGCCGGCGTCTTGTCGCCCGCCTGCCGCCGCTCGATCATGTGCCGGCCGACCGCCTGCAGGCAGTAGAAGACGCCGGACAGGTTGACGTCGATCACCTCCTGCCAGGTGGCGATCGACATCTTGTGGATCATGGCGGCGCGCAGGATGCCGGCGTTGTTGACCAGCCCGTGAATGGCGCCGAAGCGCTGCACGGCGTCGCTCACCACCTGCTGCACGAAGCCGGCATCGGTCACCGAGCCGACGAAGGCGGCGGCCCGGTCCTGGCCCAGCCCTGCGGCCAGTTCGCCGACGCCCTCGGGTTTCACGTCGATGGCGACGATGCGCGCGCCCAGTTCGGCCGCCAGTTCGGCGACGGCACGGCCTATGCCCTGGCCGGCGCCGGTCACCATGACGACGCGGCCTTCCAGAGTCATCGGATTGATCATGTCAGAGTCCCAGTACCAGCTTGGCGATGATGTTGCGCTGGACCTCGTTCGAGCCGGCATAGATCGAGGCGGCGCGGTGATTGAAATATTGCGGCGTCACCGTGACGGCGTGCGCCGGGGCGACGGGCTCGATGTTGCGGCCGGGCGCGCGCGCTTCGGGCTCGAACGGCGTGGCGTAGTAGCCGATCGCCTCGATCGCCGCCTCGGTCAGCTTCTGCAGCGTCTCCGAGCCGCGCACCTTCATCATCGACGACATGGCGCCCGGGTTCTGCCCGTTGCTGAGCGCCGACATGATGCGCTTCTCGGTGTATTCCAGCGCCGTCACGTCCATCTCGATCTCGGCCAGCCGCCGGCGGAACGCGGCATCGTCGGCCAGGGTCGCGCCGTCGTTGGCGGCTTCGGCTTTGGCGATGGCGCGCAGCGATTCGATGGCGGTGTGCAGGCCGGCGGAGTAGGGATCGCCGCCGCGCTCGAACTCCAGCAGGTACTTGGCGACGGTCCAGCCCTCGTTCTCCGCCCCGACGCGGTTGGCGACGGGCGTGCGCACATTGTCGAAGAACACCTGGTTGACCTCGTGGTCGCCGGCCAGGGTGATGATCGGCTTGATCGTCAGGCCGGGCGCTTTCATGTCGTCGATCAGTACGAAGGAGATGCCGTCCTGCGGCTTGCCCGCGGTCGAGGTGCGCACCAGGCAGAACATGCGGTTGGCGTGCTGGGCGAAGGTGGTCCAGATCTTGGTGCCGTTGATGA
The DNA here is from genome assembly GCA_037190765.1 of Alphaproteobacteria bacterium. Taxonomy (GTDB): domain Bacteria; phylum Pseudomonadota; class Alphaproteobacteria; order Reyranellales; family JAQSWP01; genus JAQSWP01. The sequence continues at coordinate 13,300 of JBBCJW010000098.1, read as the reverse complement.
CGTAATCGTCGCCGTCGCGCTCGGCGCGGGTCTTCAGCGAGGCGAGGTCGGAGCCGGAACCGGGCTCGGAATAGCCCTGGCACCAGACGTCGTCGCCGGAGAGGATGCGCGGCAGGTACTTCTTCTTCTGCGCCTCGGTGCCGAAGCGGATCAGCACCGGCCCGACCATGCGCACGCCCATGAAGAAGATGCGGGGCGCCCGGGCGCGGGCGCATTCCTCGTGGAAAATGTAGCGCTGGATGGCGCTCCAGCCGGTGCCGCCATGCTCCTGCGGCCAGTTGGGCGCGATCCAGCCCTGCTCGGCCAGGATGCGGTGCCAGCGATGGCCGGCCTCGAAGTCGGCGAAGACGCCGCCGGTGCGCCGGCCCGCTTCGCGCAGGTCGGGCGTCAGTTTCTGCGCCAGAAACGCCCGCACCTCGTCCTGAAACGCCTGGTCCTCCCGGCTCAGTGCAAGCTGCATGGTTCCTCCCGATGTTCCGTTGTTGTTGCCGCCGCCTCAGGTGCTGGCGTAGCGCGGCGGGCGCTTTTCCAGGAAGGCGCGCATGCCTTCGGCGAAATCGTCGCCGGCGGCGCACAGGATCTGGTTGCGGTCCTCCATGGCGATGGCCGCTTCCAGGCTGGGCGCGTCGATGCTCATGTTCAGGCATTCCTTGGTCAGGCGCAGGCCCAGCGGCGAGGCGTGCAGCATGTCGGCGACCAGCCCGCGCGCCGTCTCCTCCAGCTTCTCCTCCGGCACCACTTCCGACACCAGCCCCAGCTTCAGCGCCTTCTGCGCGTCGATGAAGCGGCCGGTCAACATGTACTGGGACGCCGCCGAGGCGCCGATCAGGCGCGGCAGGAAATAGGAGACGCCGACGTCGCAGGCCGACAGGCCGAGCCGGATGAAGGCGGCGTTCATGCGCGCGGCCGGGGCGGCGATGCGGATGTCGGAGGCCAGCGCGAAGGCGAAGCCGCCGCCGGCGGCCGGGCCGTTGATCAGCGAGACGATCGGCTGCGGCGCGCGGCGCATGCGCATGACGATCTCGCTGATGCGCCGCTGGGCGCGCAGGCCGTCGGCGGGATGGCGCAGGTTGTTGGCGCCGGCGGTTTCCTTGATGTCGATGCCGGCGCAGAAGGCGCGGCCGGCGCCGCGCAGCACCACCACGCGCACGCTGTGGTCCATGTAGAGAGCCTGGAAGTAGTCCAGCAGCTCGTCGACCATGCGCGGGTTCAGCGCGTTGAGCCGTTCGGGCCGGTTCAGCGTCACCCAGTCGATGCCGTTGTCGCGGCGGATCAGCAGGGTCTGGTAGGTCGGCGCGTCGGACATGCTTGCGCTCCGTGGTTGTCGGCCCAAGGTGCTTCAGCCTAATGTATGAACAGGCGTTCAGGAAGGACGCGGCGGTCCGGCGCGACGCGGTTTTCGCACGGCAGAATGGGGGAGTGGACGATCGATGTGGCAGCCCAACGCGCTTTCCGGCGTCAAGGTGCTGGATTTCACGCAATTCATCGCCGGTCCGGTGGTGACCAGGCTGATGGCGGAGCTGGGCGCGGAGGTGATCAAGGTCGAGCTGGCGCCCGGCGGCGACAACGGCCGCAAGCTGCCGACCTTCAAGGACGGCCGCAGCGCCTATTTCGTGCAGCACAATATCGGCAAGAAGAGCCTGTGCCTCGACATCGCCAAGCCTGAAGCCAGGGAACTGCTGCTGAAGCTGGTCGATACGGCGGACGTGGTGGTGGAGAATTTCTCGCCGGGCATCATCGATCGCTTCGGCCTGGGCTGGGACGTGGTGCGCCAGCGCAACCCCTGGGCCATCATGTGTTCGATCTCCGCCTTCGGCCAGAAGGGGCCGCTGTCGCGGCTGCGCGGGTTCGACTTCATCGCCCAGTCCTATTCCGGCGTCACCTCGGTGATCGGCGATCCCGACAAGGCGCCGGCGATCTCCGGACTGGCGCTGGGCGACACCGGCACCGGCATCCTGGCCTACGGCGCCATCGCCACCGCGCTCTACAGCCGCGCCAAGCCCGGCGGCACCGGCCAGTATCTCGACATCGCGCTGATCGATTTCTACATGCAGTGCCATGAGATCAACGTGCAGCTCGTCAGCACGACCGGTGGCTCCATCGTGCCCAGCCGCAGCGGCTCGCAGCACAACGTGGTCTGCCCCATGGGCCTGTTCCGCTGCCGCGACGGCTACGTGATGATCACCTGCCTGGGCGAACACTGGCGCCTGCTATGCGCCATCATGGGCCGGCAGGAAATGGCCGCCGATCCGCGCTACATCGACAATGCGACGCGTATGGCGCACCAGGCCGAGGTCGTCGCCGCGATCGAGGGCTGGACCGCGGGCCTGACCATGGCGCAGGCGCTGGCGGCGCTGGAGCAGGGCAAGGTGCCGGCCGCGCCGATGCTGAGCGTCGACCAGGCTATGAAGGAGCCGCATCTGCTGGAGCGCGGCACGGTGCGCACCATCCAGGATCCGGTGTTCGGCTCGTTCCAGGTGCCGGGCATGCCGCTGCGTTTCTCCGCCTTCCCGGTGCGCGAGCCCGGCCTGGCGCCGTTCCTGGGCGAGCACAACGAGGAAGTGCTGGGCGGCATCGGCGTGCCGGCGGCGCAGGTCAAGGCCCTGACGGAAGCCGGCGTGCTGGTGAGCAAGCGCATCTAACTGGCGGCGGTTTCCGTCAAACCCCGATTTGCTCTAGGCTTTGGGGCCGCCGCAACATCGGGCATCGCCGTGCAGGACGCGCCGCCGCGCAAGATCATCCATGTCGACATGGACGCCTTCTATGCGTCGGTGGAGCAGCGCGACAATCCCGAGCTGCGCGGCAAGCCGGTGGCGGTCGGCGGCGCGCGCGAACGCGGCGTGGTGGCGGCCGCGTCCTACGAGGCGCGCCGGTTCGGCGTGCACTCCGCGATGCCCTCGGTGACGGCGCGGCGCAAATGTCCCGAGCTGATCTTCGTCAAGCCGCGTTTCGAGGTCTATCGCGAGGTCTCGCACCAGATCAGGGACATCTTCCGCGCCTTCACGCCGCTGGTCGAGCCGCTGTCGCTGGACGAGGCCTATCTCGACGTCACCGAGAACCTGCCGGGCATCGCCTCGGCGACGGAAGTGGCGCAGCAGATCAAGGCCCGTATCAGGGAAGAGACCGGCCTGACGGCGTCGGCCGGCGTCTCCTACTGCAAGTTCCTGGCCAAGATGGCGTCGGGCGAGCGCAAGCCGGACGGGTTGTTCGTCATCCCGCCGGCAAAGGGGCCGGCCTATGTCGAGGCGCTGCCGGTGGGCCGGTTCCACGGCATCGGGCCGGCGACCGAGGCGAAGATGAAGCGGCTGGGCATCCATAGCGGCGCCGACCTGAAAGCCAGAGGGCTGGAGTTCCTCACGGCCAATTTCGGCAAGTCGGGGCCGTACTACTTCAATCTCTCGCACGGCATCGACGACAGGCAGGTCAGGCCGCACCGCATCCGCAAGTCGGTGGGGGCGGAGAACACCTTCTTCGAGAATGTGAAGAGCTTCGAGGAGGCGCGCGCCAAGCTGCTCCCCATCGTCGCCAAGCTGTGGCGCTACTGCGACCAGTCCGGCGTGCGGGGGCGCACGGTGACGCTGAAGGTCAAGTACGCCGATTTCGAGATCATCACGCGCCGACGCACCGAACCACAGGCGGTCGATTCGCAGGCAGCGCTGGAGCAGCTTGCGCTGTCGCTGCTGGGCCAGGTGTTTCCCATCCCCAAGGAGATCAGGCTGCTGGGCGTGACCCTGTCGTCGCTGGGCGGCGAGGCGGACGAGGATGGCGCCGAGGGCGTTCCCGCCGGCCAGCTCCAGTTCCCGCTCTGACCCTTCTATCTCCCGGCCGATGAAACCCGTGCCCGATTCGGCGCGCGATCCAACGTGCCAAATGTTATCTATTGCATACCATTTTCTCTGAATGGCATAATTCTGCAAAAGCCGACCGGACGAAATGGCGGCGAAGCGGGAGGAAGCTGACGGTGACGATGGCCGACAATGCGGTCGTGGCGATTACCGGCGCGTCTTCCGGCATCGGCATGGCGCTGGCACGGCGCTTCGCCGGTGGCGGCCGGAAGCTGCTGCTGATCGCCCGCCGGCGCGAGCGGCTGGAAGCGCTGGCGCGCGACCTGCCCGGCGCCGTCGCCTGTCCGCTCGACATGCGCGACGGCGATGCCCTGGCCGCCTTGATGGCGCAGCATCCGGCGCCGGATGTGTGGATCAACAATGCCGGGCTGGCGCGCGGCATGCAGCCGGTCGACCAGACCGAAGCGGCCGATCTGGCCGACGTGATCGTCACCAACGTGCAGGCGACGCTGAACGCCACCCGGCTGGCCGCCGCCGCCATGCGCCGGCGCGGCCGCGGCCATATCGTCAACATCACCTCCGCCGCCGCTTTCCATCCCTACAAGGGCGGCCACAGCTACGCCATGTCGAAGGCGGCGCTGCACATGCTGACGCAGTGCCTGCGCCACGACTTCGCCGGCACCGCGGTGCGGGTGTCGGAAGTGGCGCCGGGCGTGGTGGGCGACACCGAGTTCGCCGAACGCCGGTTCGAGCGGGCCGGCGGCAGTTTTGAGCGCGCCTATGGCGGCATCACGCCGCTGGCCGCCGCCGACGTCGCCGATGCGGTGCATTACTGCGTCATGGCGCCGGCGCATGTGAACGTCGAGCTGATGCTGCTCTATCCGGTGCAGCAGATCGGCGGCGTGCGGGCCAGAAGCCGCGGCGCGGCCGCGGACGATACGCAGGCATCCCAGCAAGTAGAGGTCGTGCAAGCCAGATAGCAGCCAACAATCCAAAGCGGAGGGAACAATGTCGCCAATCAGGAGCATCGCCGTCGCCCTGTGCGCCGCCGTGGCGTTCGCCGGGGTCGCCGCGGCCAAGGACATCAAGATCTCGCACCAGTTCAAGCAGGGGGACGCGCGCGACGAGGCCACGCGCATCTTCGTGGCCGAAGTCGTCAAGCGCGATCCCAGCCTGAGATTCCGCATCTTCCCCAATCGCTCGCTGATCGCCGCCCCGTTCGAGCAGCTCGCCGCCATGCGCGACGGCAGCGTCGAGATGTCGGTCTATCCCATCAACTACGGCGGCGGCCAGGTGCCGGAATTCTCCGTCACCACCCTGCCGGGCCTGATCCGCGGCCTGGAGCACGGCGAGGCGCTGCGCGATTCGCCGTTCGCCAAGACCTTGAACGAGGTCGCCAACGCCAACGGCGTGCACATCGTGACCTGGTGGTGGACGCCGCTGGGCTTCGTGATGAACAAGAAGACCTTCGCCGGTCCCGACTCGGTGGCCGGGCTTAAGATGCGCGGCGCCGACGCCTATATCGACCTGCTGCTGCGCGAGCAGGGCGCCTCGGTGGTCGCGATGGCCGGCACCGAACTCTACAGCGCCATGCAGAGCGGCATTCTCGAGGGCTTCCTGACCTCGACCGAGAGCATGTACACCAACCGCTTCTACGAGGTCGGCAAGTCGGCCACGCTGGGCGGCGCCTACAACTTCGCCACCTCGCTGCAGCCCCTGATGATGTCCTACAAGCACTGGAACGAGCTGACCGAGGCGCAGAAGAAGATCTTCGACGAGGCCGCACGCATCAGCGAAAAGCACTTCACCGACGTGCAGAACAAGGCCATCGAGCAGGCGGTCGCCGCTTTCAGGAAGGCCAATGTCGAGGTGCACGAGCTGAGCAAGGCCGAGTTCGACGCCTGGGTCGAGGCGGCGCGCAAGCAGGCCTGGACGAAATTCGAGAAGGACGCGGGCCGCGGCGCCGACCTGATCCGCGCGGCGCAGGCGGTCAAGTAGGCCGCTTCCGGCATCGGCGGGCGGCGCCGTTCACGCGCCGCCCGCCCGTCACCCGCCGGCTGCCGCCATCTGGAGGTTCTCGCGTCCATGACTCCCGACACGTTGTTCCAGGAGGCGGCCCGGCTGATGCGGCGCGTCTCCCATGCCGCCGCCTTCGTCGCCTGCGCCATGATCGGCGTCGTCATCCTGGTGCTCAACCACATGATCGTCATCCGCCTGCTGGGCGAGCCGATCGTCTGGCATCTCGAACTGTCGATCTACCTGACCATCGGCGCCTTCTTCCTCGGCACGCCCTATGCCGTGCTGGCGCGCGGCGACGTGGCTATCGACCTGCTGAGCGCCGGCCTGTCGGCGCGCAACGCGCAATGGCTGCGCGTCTGCGTGCTGGCGGTGATGCTGGTGACCGGCATTTACCTGGTGTGGAGCGGCGCCGACCGGGCGCTGGAGGCGCTGCATTCCAACCTGCGCAGCACCAGCCTGTGGGGGCCGGTGCTGTGGCCGGTCTATGCCGCGATGCCGGTCGGCCTGGGCCTGGCCTGCCTGCAGATGGTGGTGGAACTGGGGACCACGGTGGCCAGGCTGCGGCGGGAGAAGATGGCATGAGCGAACTGGAACTGGGCGTCCTCATCCTGGTCGCCACCACCGTGGTGCTGCTGATCGGCGTGCCGATCTCCTACGGGCTGGTGGCGATCTCCATCATCTTCCTGCTGCTGTTCGCCGGCCCGGCCAGCCTGGTCGCCGTGCCGCGCGTGCTGTTCGAGGAGGTCAACGGGTTCGCGCTGCTGGCGCTGCCGATGTTCGTGCTGCTGGGCAGCGTCGTGGGCGCCTCGCGCGCCTCGTCCGATCTCAACGAGGCCGCCCATCGCTGGATGCGCCGCATCCCCGGCGGCCTGGTGGTGGCCAACATCGTGGCCTGCGGCCTGTTCTCGGCCATCTGCGGCTCCAGCCCCGCCACCGCCGCCGCCATCGGCCGCTCCGGCATTCCCGAGATGCGCGCGCGGGGCGTGCCGGCGTGGCTGGCCGCCGGGTCGATCTGCGCCGGCGGCACGCTCGGCATCCTGATCCCGCCCTCGATCACCATGATCATCTACGGCATCTCGACCGGCACCTCGATCGGCAAGCTGTTCGTGGCCGGCGTCATACCGGGCATCCTGCTGGTGGTGGCGTTCTCCGCCTATGCCATCTTCGCCTCCCGCGGCAGCCTGTCCGCCGAGCCGGTGGCGGGCCCGCCTCCCGCGCACCGGCCGGGACAGCCCGCCGCCGCCGAGTCGAGCCGGGCGGTCGCCACCTTGCGCGTGCTGCCGTTCCTGATGCTGATCGTGATGGTGCTGGTGGCGCTCTATGGCGGCATCGCCACGCCGTCGGAAGGCGCTGCCGTCGCCGCCCTGCTGGCGGTGCTGCTGGTGCTGTTCATCTACCGGCCGCCGCTGGCGCTGTGGCGCGGGGTGGGGCGCGAGGTGATCCGCGATTCCTCCATGCTGCTGCTGATCATCGCCGCCTCGGGCCTGTTCGCCTACATGCTGTCGCTGCTCTACGTGACGCAGTCGTTCGGCGAGCTGATGAGTGCGGCGGCGCTCGACCGCTGGGTGTTCTTCACCCTGGTGACGATCTTCCTGCTGATCGCCGGCTGCTTCCTGCCGCCGGTGGCGCTGATCCTGGTGGTGATGCCGCTGATCCAGCCGTCGCTGGAGGCCTACGATTTCGACCTGATCTGGTTCGGCGTCATCATGACCGTGCTGATGGAGATCGGCCTGATCACGCCGCCGGTCGGGGTCAATCTTTTCGTCATCCAGGGCATCGCGCCCGACATTCCGCTGCGCCAGATCCTGCTGGGCTCGACGCCGTTCGTCATCATCATGCTGCTGGCCATCGTGCTGTTCGCCTTCGTTCCGGGGCTTGTCACCTGGCTGCCGGCGCTGATGATGGGCGGGTAGTGGCGCGGCACGGGCGCGGGCCGGGTACGGACAAGGGAGAACAGGACATGAGTGGTGGTGGTCTCGAAGGCGTGCGCGTGGTCGATCTGACGACGTTCCTGTCCGGTCCCTATTGCACCATGCTGCTGGCCGACGCCGGCGCCGAGGTGATCAAGGTCGAGCGGCCGGAAGGCGGCGACGAGATGCGCCGCTTCGCCCCCTTCATCGCAGGCGAAAGTGCCGCCTTCATGCTGCTCAACCGCAACAAGCGCAGCGTCTGCATCGACCTGAAAAGCGCTGCCGGCATTGCCGCCGTGCGCCGGCTGGTCGAGACCGCCGACGTGTTCGTCGAGAATTTCCGCCCCGGCGTGTGCGACCGGCTGGGGCTGGGCTACCGGGCGCTGAGCGAACTCAATCCCCGGCTGGTCTATTGCTCGATCTCCGGCTTCGGCGCCAGCGGCCCCTATCGCGACCGCGGCGGCTTCGACCTGATCGCCCAGAGCATGTCCGGCCTGATGGCGGTCAATGCCGACGACGCCGGCAATCCAAGGCGGCTGCCGATTCCGATCTCCGACATCTGCGCCGGCATGTTCGGCTCGATCGGCGTGCTGACGGCGCTGCAGGCGCGCCACCGCACCGGCCGTGGTCAGCATGTCGACCTGTCGCTGATGGACACGGCGGTGGCGCTGGGCGTGTACGAGGCGTCGTCCTACTTCGCTACCGGCGAGCGGCCCAAGGCGCTGGGCGAGAAGCATCGCGGCAGCGCGCCCTACCAGGCCTTCCAGGCCGCCGACGGCTGGCTGGTGGTGGGGGCGGGGCCGCAGAATCTGTGGGAGAAGTTCTGCGGCATCCTGGAGGCGCCCGAACTGCTGCGCGATCCGCGCTTCGTCGACAGCCCGACCCGCGTCAAGCACAGCCACGAGCTGGCCGGCCTGATCCAGCAGCGCATGATCGGACGCAGCCGGGCGCACTGGCTGGCGGCGCTGGAGGCCGCCGGCATTCCCGCCGGTCCGGTGCTGCATCACGACGAGACCTACGCCGATCCGCAGGTGCAGGCGCGGCGCATGATCGAGACGGTCCAGCATCCGCTGGCCGGCGCCGTCAGCGTGCTGGGCTGCGTCAGCAAGCTGTCCGCCACGCCCAACGCCATCCGCTCGCCCGCGCCGACCTTGGGCCAGCACACGCAGGAAGTTCTGGCGTCGCTGGGGGAGGCGGCGGCCGAATGAAGCTCAGCCGTCGAGCAGCACAGAACTGAGGACCACCATGAGGTCGGAGAAGTTCTCGCGCTTGATGTCCATGTGATGGCGCATGGTGCGCTCGGCCGCATCGCCGTCGCCCTGCAGGATCAGGTCGACGATCTGGCTGTGCTCGGCGTAGGACTCACGGATACGGCTGGGAAACTCGAAGCTGTAGCTGCGATAGGGCTGCAGGCGGCGGCGCAGGGTGCGCACCTGCTCCTCGAGCACTGGATTCTTGGCGCCTTGGTAGAGCAGGTCATGGAAACGCAGATTGTAGCGGTTATAGGCGGCGGCATCCTGCGACTGCAGCAGCGAGCCGGCGTCGGCATGCGCCTCCGACAGCGCCTGCTGGTCGGCGCGACTCATGCGGCGGGCGCAGAGATGGGCGCACAGCGCCTCCAGATGCGCCATGATTTCGTACATGTGGAGGAAGTGCGACATCGTCATGGCGCTGGCGAACATGCCCTGACGCGGCCGGTATTCGACGATGCCCGACGACACCAGCCGGTTCAGCGCTTCGCGCACCGGCGTGCGCGAGACCTTGAAGCGCTGCGCCAGCTCGCGCTCGTCCAGCCGCTGGTTGGGGCGGATCAGGCCGCTGACGATGTCGTGCTCGAGCGCGGCGATGATGTCGGTCTGCGAGGTGCGCGCCGAGGCGGGCCTGCCGCGGGCGGCGCGTTGTTGCGGTCTTTTGGCCACGGCCGGTTCGGACTCACTGCTCAGGTTGGCGTCAATTATACGCAAACGGCAGGCAACACAACCGCCTCATCCGTCGTGCCGCCGCTGCGGCGGCGGGCCGAGGCGGAAGCCGGAATCGGCCACCAGCACTTCGCCGGTCACCGCCGCCCCGCCCGTTACGAACCAGAGAACGGTTTCGGCGATGGCGTCGGCGCTGGGGACGTGCTGCAGCGGGTTGCTGTCGCTGTAGCGTTTCAACTGCGCCTCGTAGCGCCGTTCGCCCAGCCCCTGGCGCGGCCAGCGGCTTTCGAACAGGCCGGGGCAGACGGCGTTGACCCGGATCGCCGGTCCCAGCGCGCGGGCCAGGCCCAGCGTCATGGCGTTAAGCGCACCCTTGGAGGCGACATAGGCGTAGGACGAGCCGACGCCCATGACGCCGGCAATGGAGGAGACGTTGACGATCGAGCCGCGGCCCTGCCGGCGCATCGCCGGCGCCACCGCCCGCACCATCTGGTAGGCGCCGATCAGGTTGACGGCGAAGACGCGCTGGAAATCCTCCGCCGACAGGCCTTCGAGATCGGTCGCGGGTACGAATTTGGTGGTGCCCGCGTTGTTGACCAGCGCATCGATGCGGCCCCATTCGTCGAGTGCAGCCTGGGCGATGCGGCGGCAGCCGGCGTCGTCGGCGACGTCGGCCTGCACCGCCAGCGCCTGCGCCCCGGCCGCCCGGCATTGTTCGGCGGTGGCCTGTGCTTCGGCCTCGCTGCGCGAATAGTTCACCACCACGTTGCAGCCCAACCGCGCCAGGCGCAGGGCGCAGGCCGCGCCCAGGCCGGTGGCCGCACCAGTGACGATGGCGACGCTGCCCTGCATGTCCATGGCGTTTCTCCCGCAAGCCTTGTCGCTTGAAATAATACGATAAATTATGAATTGCATACCATAATAATAATTTGGCATAATTAACTCAACGATGCCGCGGCCCGGGGCCGCGGCGCAGCCGGGGAACGCCATGGCCGACGAACTCACTCTGCGCATCGAGGGGGCGATCGCCCGTGTCGTCATCGACCGCCCGGGCAAGCGCAACGCCATGTCGCTGGCGATGTGGCAGGCGCTGCCGTCGCTGTTCGGCGCGGCGGCGCACCTGCCCGAGGTGCGGGTGATCGTGCTGCAGGGGGCGCGGCCGGAGGCGTTCTCCGCCGGCGCCGATATCGCGGAGCTGGTGGCGCATAGCGCCACGGCCGAGCTGGCCGGCCAGTTCATGAACATGATCGAGGCGGCGACCCTGGCGATGACCGGCTGCCCCAAGCCGATCGTGGCGGCGATCGCCGGCGAGTGCATGGGCGGCGGCGTCGAACTGGCGATGGCCTGCGACGTGCGGCTGGCCAGCCGCGCCAGCCGCTTCGCCATACCGCCGGCCCGGCTGGGCGCTCTCTACGGTTTCAGCTCGACGCGGCGGCTGGTGCAGCTGGTGGGACCGGGCCGGGCGAAGGACCTGCTGTTCAGCGCCCGCGTCCTCGAGGCGCAGGAGGCGTGGGACATCGGGCTGGTCGACCAGCTCCATGCGGCGGCCGATTTCGAGGCGGCGGTGACGGCATACGCCACCGCCCTGTGCCAGCGCGCCCGTTCGTCCCTGAGCGGCGCCAAGACCATGGTGGCGGCCGCGCTCAGCGCCCTGCCGGCGGAGGATGCCGCGCTGCGCCGGCTGCGGCTGGACAATTTTCTCGGCGAGGACCTGCGGGAGGGCGCGCGCGCCTTTCTCGAAAAGCGCCAGCCGTCTTTCAGCTAGGACGCCACGCACATCGAAGCACGGAGGAAACGGATGCAGGGAATCGACAACGCCATCGGCCAGCTCGAGCATGTCGGCCTGGCGATGAAGGATCTGGACGGCGCGCGCAGCCTGTTCGCGGCCAAGCTGCGCCTGCCGGTGGCCGACAGCCCGGCCGGCGACGGTTTCGGCGTGCAGGCCGGCGGCACGCTGCTGCGCGTGGCGCAGACGGAAGCGCCGCAGCATGCGCTGGGCCGGCCGGGCGTGAACCACGTCGCCATCCGCGTCAAGTCGCTCGACGCCACGCGCCAGCGCCTGGCGCAGATCGGCGTCAAGCTGGCGGCGGACCAGCCGCCGGGCACGGACGGGCGCAAGGCGCTGTGGAGCGATCCGCAATCGACGGTCGGCATTCCGCTGCAGTTCGTCGAGCAGCCGGCCGGGCTGCAGTTCCCCGCCCGCGCCGCCGATGCCTTCGTCGAGCGCGTCGACCATCTGGGCATCGCCGCCCACAATCATGCCCAGGCGCGCCATCTCTATGCCGACCAGATGGGCTATCCGGTCGAATGCATGCAGATCGATTCGGAGGTGCTGATCCCGGTCGAGACCACCTCCAACGACAAATACGGATCGAAGACGCATGTGCGGCCGCCGATTTCCGCGGTCGGTTCCGGCCTGCTGGCGCTGTTCATCACCGTCGGCGACTTCGACTTCGAGATCATGCAGCCGCTGGGCCAGGCCAATATCCGCGTGCCGCTCGGCTCGGTGCCGGGCACGGTGGGCCAGGACCAGGGCGCCATCGCCCGCTTCCTGGAGAAGCGCGGCGAGGGGCTGCTGCATATCTGCTTCAAGACCCCCGACATCGCCAACGCCATTGCTCAGGTGACCAAGGCGGGCATCCACATGATCGATCCGGCCGGCCGTCCCGGCGGCCGCAACGGGCTGATCGCCTTCATGGACCGGCGCGACACCGAAGGCGTGCTGATGCATTTCGTGGAGCGCATGCCGCTATAGACAACGGCGAGACCCGCTTGCGGCGGCGGCAGGCTCAGCCTTTCGCCGTGTCCTGCTCCCTGAACACCTCGCGCGCGATGCGGGTCGATTCCAGTGCGGCGGGAACGCCGCAATAGATGGCGGTCTGCAGCAGCGCCTCGATGATCTCCTCGCGGCTGCAGCCATTGGTCAATGCGCCGGCGATGTGGATCTTCAGCTCGTGCGGACGGTTCAGCGCCGTCAGCATGCCGATGTTCAGCAGGCTGCGCGTCTTCAGCTCCAGGCCGGGCCGGTTCCACACCGCGCCCCAGCAATATTCCGTCACCAGCTCCTGCAGCGGGCGGGTGTAGTCGTCGGCGGCGGCCAGCGACTTCTCGACGTAGTCGCTGCCCAATACCCGCCGGCGCATGGCCAGGCCCTTGTCGAACGTTTCCGAACTCATGCGCTCCTCCCCAAGGCGGCGTCGGCCGCGCTTTCGACATGGCGACGACAGGCGGCGGCGGCGGCTTCGGGATCGCGTTTCTTCAGCGCCGCCATGATGTCGCGGATCTCGATGATGCTGACGGCCAGCCGCGCCGGCGTGCTGAGCGAGACGCGGCGCAGCAGGGAGATGCGCGCCTGCAGCATGCCCAGGAACGACGGCACGATCTCGTTGTCCGCGCCTTCGAGCAGGATGGCGTAGAAAACGTCCTTGGCTTTCAGTATCTCCTCGATCTTGCCGGCCTCGTAGGCGGAAGCCACGACTTCGACCGCCGCTTCGAGCCGTTGCATCTGTTCGTCGCTGGCGTAGCGGGCGAACAGGGCGCCGGCAAGGCTCTCGAGCGCGCCGCGCACTTCGTAGATGCCGCGCGCCTGCGTCGCCGAGATCGAGGCCACGATCGGCCCCTTGTTGGGCAGCACCTCGACCAGGCCCTCGGTCTCGAGCTGGCGCAG
>JBBCJW010000097.1:0-50749 GCA_037190765.1 Alphaproteobacteria bacterium | reverse complement strand
CCGCCGCATCGCCGGGTTCTAGGTCTCGCTCTTGGCCTGCAGCTGGCGTTCGCGGATCACCGGGACCATCTGGTCGCCCCAGTTGCCGTTGCCGTCGTGCATGCGCGACATGCGTATAAGCTCGACGGTGAACCCGCCCTTGACCGCCTGCTCGACGGCGGCGTTGAGACGGTGCGCGGCTTCGGCCACCCGGCGGACGGCCCGCGTGGTGTCCTCGCGGTTGGGCATTTCGACCGGCTTGAAATCGGTATCGGCCATGATGTCCCTCAAACGGCGGCGAACTGGTTCATGGTGTTGGCGTGGCCGCCCGCCTTCAGGGCGCGCTCGCCGCTCACCATCTCCTTGAAGGCGTCGCCCAGGTCGGACCCCACCTCGTGCTGGTGCTTCACCGCGGAGACGCCGCGGCGAATTTCCTGGCGCTGCACCGACACGACATAGGCCTTCATCCTGTCGTCGCCGAAATAGCCGCGCGACAGCTCGTCGACGCTCTTGGCGGTCAGGTGGAAGGTCGGCAGCGTGATCAGGTTGTGGAACACGCCGGCGCGGGCGGCGATGTCGGTCTGGAAGCGCTGCAGGCGGGCATCGGCTTCCAGCCCCAGCGGATCGGCGTCGTATTTCTCCGCCATCAGCGCGTTGTCGTCCGGATAGTCGGCCGCGGCGATGCGGCCTTCGGCGATCCACTGCGCCCGCACCTGCTTGCGCAGGTTGAGCGTCCAGTTGAACGAGGGCGAATTGTTGTAGGCCAGCTTCGCCTTCGGCGCCGCCTTGCGGATTTCGGCCACCATCGAGGCGATCTCGTCGACATTGGGCGTGTCGGTTTCGATCCACAGCAGGTCGGCGCCGCCCTGGTTGAGCGAGGCGATGCAGTCCTCGATCACGCGCGCGCGGCCGGTATTGTCCTGGAACGCGAACAGCCCGTTGGGCATGCGCACCGGCCGCACCAGCCTGCCGTTCCGCATCAATGCCAGCTCGCCGTCCTGCAACGGATCGTTCGGGGTGACGTCCTCGGTCTTCAGCCACTTGATGTACTGCGCGGCCAGGTCGTCCGGCCGGGTGGAAACCGGCACTTTCTGCGTCAGGCCGGCGCCCAGGCTGTCGGTGCGGGCGACGATGACGCCGTCCTCGACGCCCAGTTCCTCGAAGGCCAGCCGGCAGGCGCGCAGCTTCTCGATGAAATCCTCGCGCGGCACCGTGACCTTGCCGTCCTGATGGCCGCACTGCTTGGCGTCGGAGACCTGGTTCTCGATCTGCAGGCAGCAGGCGCCGGCCTTGATCAGTTCCTTGGCCAGCAGATAGGTCGCGTGCTCGTTGCCGAAGCCGGCATCGATGTCGGCGATGATCGGCACGACATGCGTTTCGAAGCCGTCGATCGCCTTGATCGCGGCCGCCGCGGCGATCTGGTCGCCTTTGGCGCGGGCCTCGCGCAGCGCCTTGAAGAGATCGTTCAGGGCCACCTCGTCGGCCTGGCGCAGCGAGACGTAGATCTCCTCGATCAGGTCGGCGACGGCCGTCTTCTCGTGCATCGACTGGTCGGGCAGGTGGCCGAAGCGGTTGCGCAGGCCGGCCACCATCCAGCCGGAGAGGTAGACATAGGCGCCCCTGGTCGTGCCGCGCAGGCGCTTCACCGCCTTGATCATCTGCTGGGCGTGGAAACCCGACCAGCAGCCCAGCGACTGGGTGAATTGGGTGCTGTCCCGGTCGTAGGCCGCCATGTCGGCGCGCATCACCTTCGCCATGGCGCGGGCGATGTCGAGATGCGTGTCGAACGTGTTCTGCAGCTTGAGCTGGACGATGTCGTCGACGGCGATGCCGCCGGGGGCGACGCCGTCGGGGAAGCGCTTCAGGAGATCGTTGCGAAGGTCGCGATAGGTTCTGCGTGCGGACATGACGGTTCCCGTTCCTCGATGCGTGCGCCAGGGAGGCGGCCCGAAAGGGTCGCCGCCGCAGGCGGTTGACAGATCATCGCGGTGGACTCGTTTCCGTCCGGTTTGCAGGCGCCGGACCAGGCCGGGTGTGCGGGAGCGACGAGAGCGAGGGCGGAACGCCTGCCACCGAGGGCATTCATGTCCCGCCTGACCAACCGTCCGATCTTGGGCGCACGGTAGGGTTGAGGCGCGGCCTGCTTCAATGGCTGAACATGCGCGATCTTGCGAAGCCTCGCGCGGCGGTTTGCGGAGGTTGCGAAGGCGGCGGCGTCCGCCGTTCGCCGCTACCTGAAGGGGTAGGGCGTGAAGCGGCTGCGGGTTTCGTCCACCGTCAGCCGGCGGCCGATCGGCGGAAAGGCGCGCTGCGGGCAGGCCTCGCGCTCGCAGATCCGGCAGCCGGCGCCGATCGGCGTCGCCGCCGCGTCGGAAAGGTTCATGCCCTTGGAATAGATCAGCCGCGTGGCGTGATGCAGGTCGCACCCCAGACCGATGGAGAAGGTCTTGCCCGGTGCGCCGAATTCGCCGCCGCCGCGCGACACGGTGCGGGCGATCCACAGATAGCTGCGCCCGTCCGGCATCTGGGCCAGCTGCGTCAGGATGCGGCCGGGATGGGCGAAGGCCTCGTACACGTTCCATAGCGGGCAGGTGCCGCCGACGCGCGAGAAATGGAAATCGGTGGCCGACTGGCGCTTGGAGATGTTGCCGGCGCGGTCGACGCGCACGAAGAAGAACGGCACGCCGCGCGCGTCGGCACGCTGCAGGGTCGAGAGCCGGTGGCAGATGGTCTCGAAGCCGACGCCGAACTGGCGGCTCAGCCGCGCGATGTCGTAGCGCTGCAGCTCGGCGGCGGCGAGGAAGGCGCGATAGGGCAGGATCAGCGCGCCGGCGAAATAATTGGCCAGGCCGATGCGCGCCAGCGCGCGCGCCTCGTCGCCGGAGAACGCGGTGCCGTCGACGATGCCGGCCAGCCTGTCCTCCATCTCCAGGAAGGCGAGCTGGGTCGCCATCTGGAAGGCCTGCTGCGCGGGCCGCAGATAGGGCGACAGGTGCAGCACCTTGCTGGCGGCATCGTAGCGGCGGTCCGCCCCGCCGCTCTCGCCCAGCCCCGTCAGCGCCACGCGCACGCCGTGGCGCTTGGCCAGATACGCCGTCAGCCCGGCATTGACGCTGCCCGGCGCCAGGCCCAGCGCCCCGTACAGCGCCTCCGCCGCATCGTCCAGCTCGGCGATGTGGTTGTGCCGGGCGTAGAAGAAATCGCGCACCTCCTCGAACGGCATCGGCGGCAGGCCGGACTGCACCTCGTCGCCCAGCCTGGCCGCCAGCGCGTCGGCCCGCTCCGCCGCCTGCCGGTAGCGGCGATGGATGGCGACGACGGTGCGCGCCAGCTCCGGCATGTTGGCCGCCAGTTCGCGGATCTCGGCGGCGGCGATCTTCTCGCCGGCCTGCGCCTCGGTGAAGGCATCGCGCAGGTCGGCGATCAGCCGCGCCTCGTCCTCCTCGGCGAAATGCTGCACGTCCAGCCCGAAGGCGGCATTGACCTTCAGCAGCACTGGCACGGTCAGCGGCCGCTGGTTTTTCTCAAGCTGGCTCAGGTAGCTGGTCGACAGCCCCAGCGCCGTTGCCATCGCCGCCTGGGTCAGGCCGCGCTCCTCGCGCAGCCGCCGCAGCCGCACCCCCATGAAGACCTTGCGCATCGCTGACCTTTGCAAAGTTTGCAAATTCCCGGTTCGATCTTCGCAAAACAGCACATTTACAGCCATTTTCTGCATCGGACCGTTTGCGGATATTGCGAAGCAAGACCGGTCGTGGCAAGCGGCAATCCGCTTCCAGACGGCCGGTTGCCCGTCCCGACCCATTTTTCAGGCCATGCCGTGAAGCTCCACACCGTCCGCACCTACAAATCCGCCGAACCCCTGCCGCGCGAGGAGCAACTCGCCTGGCGCATCGCCGCCGTCGCCGCCGAAGACGTGCCGGTGGCCGACGACGTGGCGGAGATGATCGGCAACCGCATCATCGACAACGCCGCCGTCGCCGCCGCCTCGCTGAACCGCCGGCCGGTGGTCAGCGCCCGCCAGCAGGCCATGGCGCATCCCTATCGTCCGGGATCGACCGTGTTCGGCCTGTCGAGCTTCCCGGTGCGGCGGGTGTCGCCGGAATGGGCCGCCTGGGCCAACGGCGTGGCGGTGCGCGAACTGGACTATCACGACACGTTCCTGGCCGCCGACTACTCGCATCCCGGCGACAACATCCCCGCCATCCTGGCGGTGGCGCAGCATTGCGGCTTGAGCGGCGCCGACCTGGTGCGCGGCATCGCCGTCGGCTACGAGATCCAGGTCGATCTGGTGAAGGGCATCTGCCTGCACGAGCACAAGATCGACCACATCGCCCATCTCGGCCCCTCGGCCGCCGCCGGCATCGGCGCCGCGCTGCGCCTGCCGACCGAGACCATCTATCAGGCGGTGCAGCAGGCGCTGCACGTCACCACCACCACCCGCCAGTCGCGCAAGGGCGAGATTTCGAGCTGGAAGGCCCATGCGCCGGCCTTCGCCGGCAAGATGGCGGTCGAGGCGGTCGACCGCGCCATGCGCGGCGAGGGCGCGCCGTCGCCGGCCTGGGAGGGCGAGGACGGCTTCATCGCCTGGCTGCTGGGCGGTCCCTCGGCCAGCTACCAGGTGCCGCTGCCCGAGAAGGGCGAGCCGTGCCGCGCCATCCTGGACACCTACACCAAGGAGCATTCGGCCGAGTATCAGAGCCAGGCGCTGATCGACCTGGCGCGCCGCCTGGGCCCGCGCGTCGGCGATTTCTCGCAGGTGAAGAGCATCGTCATCCACACCAGCCATCACACCCATTACGTGATCGGCACCGGCGCCAATGATCCGCAGAAGATGGACCCCGAGGCCAGCCGCGAAACGCTGGACCACTCCATCATGTACATCTTCGCCGTCGCCCTGCAGGACGGCTTCTGGCACCACGAGAAATCCTACGCGCCGGAACGGGCCAAGCGGGTGGATACGGTGGCGCTGTGGCGCAAGATCAGCACCGTCGAGGACCCGGAGTGGACGCGGCGCTACCACGCGACCGACCCGGCGGTGAAGGCTTTCGGCGGCCGCGTCGTCGTCACGCTGGCAAGCGGGGAGACCGTCGAGGACGAGATCGCCGTGGCCGACGCCCATCCGCTGGGCGCCAGGCCGTGGCAGCGGCTGGACTACGTCGCCAAGTTCCGCACCCTGGCCCGCGGCATCGTCTCCGAGCCCGAGCAGAACCGCTTCCTGGCGACGGTCGACCGGCTGCGCTCGCTGTCGCCGGAAGGTCTCTACGAGCTGTCCTTCGCCGTCGATCCCGAGCGGCTGGCGACGTCGGACCGCACCGGCATTTTCCGTCCGCAAGCCTGAACCCGTCCATCGCTGGAGGAAACCCATGGCCAATGCAACCGCGCCCGTATCGAAGCCGAAGAAATCGGTGGCGCTGTCCGGCGTGCTGGCCGGCAACACCGCGCTGTGCACCGTCGGCCGCAGCGGCAACGACCTGCATTATCGCGGCTACGACATCCTCGACATCGCCGAACGCTGCTGCTTCGAGGAGATCGCCCATCTGCTGGTGCACGGCACGCTGCCGACCGCCGCCCAGCTCGCCGCCTACAAGGCGAAACTGCGTTCCTTGCGCGGCCTGCCGGCGGCGGTCAAGCGCACGCTGGAGGCCATTCCCGCCGCCGCCCATCCCATGGACGTGATGCGTTCGGGCGTGTCGGCGCTGGGCTGCGTGCTGCCGGAGGCCGCCGACCACAACCATGCCGGCGCGCGCGACATCGCCGACCGGCTGATGGCGTCGCTGGGCTCGATGCTGCTCTACTGGCACCACTACGCCCATCACGGCCGCACGGTCGAGGTCGAGACCGACGACGAGGGCATCGCCGCCCATTTCCTGCACCTGCTGCACGGAAGCCGCCCGTCGCCCGCGCATGTGCGGGCCATGGACACCTCGCTCAACCTCTACGCCGAGCACGAGTTCAACGCCTCGACCTTCACCGCCCGCTCGATCGCCGGCACCGGGGCGGACATGTACTCCGCCGTCACCGGCGCCATCGGCGCGCTGCGCGGGCCCAAGCATGGCGGCGCCAACGAGGTCGCGTTCGAGATCCAGCAGCGCTACGCTGATTCCGACGAGGCGGAAGCCGACATACGCCGCCGTGTGGAGGCCAAGGAGGTGGTGATCGGCTTCGGCCATCCGGTCTACACCGTGGCCGACCCGCGCAACCAGATCATCAAGGAAGTGGCGCGCCGGCTGAGCGAAGAGGCCGGCTCCCTGCGCATGTTCGAGATCGCCGACCGCATCGAGCGGGTGATGGGCGAGACCAAGAAGATGTTCGCCAATCTCGACTGGTTCAGTGCGGTTTCCTACAACATGATGGGCGTGCCGACTTCCATGTTCACGCCGCTGTTCGTCATCGCCCGCACCTCGGGCTGGTGCGCCCACATCATCGAGCAGCGCATCGACAACAAGATCATCCGCCCCTCGGCCAACTACACCGGGCCGGAGAACCGCCCCTTCGTGCCGCTGGAGGAGCGGGATCGCGCTGTGCCGGCGCGGGCGAGGGCGTGATGGTCTATCTGATCGGCGACACGCTGTCGGCGCAGCCGGCCGGCCTGCGCTTCCGCAGGCTGTTGGAGCGGCCGGGCATCCTGCGCCTGCCGGGCGCCCATAACGGCATGGCGGCCTTGCAGGCCAAGGCCGCCGGCTTCAACGCGCTCTATCTCTCCGGTGCTGCGATGACGGCCTCGATGGGCCTGCCGGACCTGGGCATCGTTACAGTGGACGAGGTCTGCTTCTTCATCCGCCAGGTGAGCCGCGCTTCGGGCCTGCCGGTGCTGGTGGACGGCGACACCGGCTACGGCGAGGCGCTGAACGTCATGCACATGGTGCGCGCCTTCGAGGATGCCGGCGCAGCCGCCGTGCATCTGGAGGACCAGCTCCTGCCCAAGAAATGCGGCCACCTCAATGACAAGAAACTGGCCGACGCGCGCGACATGGCCGCCAAGGTGGCCGCGGCGGCCAAGGCCCGCCGCCATCTCTTCGTCATCGCCCGCACCGACGCGGCGGCGAGCGAAGGCATCGAGGGCGCGGTGGCGCGGGCCAAGCTCTACATGCAGGCCGGGGCGGACGCGATCTTCCCCGAGGCGCTGACCAATGCGGAGATGTTCCGCGCCTTCGCTAAAGCCATGCCCGGCGTGCCGTTGCTGGCCAACATGACCGAGTTCGGCCGCACCCCGTTCTTCACCGCCGAGGAGTTCCAGCAGATGGGCTATCGCATGGTGATCTGGCCGGTCTCCTCGCTGCGCGTCGCCAACAAGGCGCAGCAGGAGCTCTATGCCGCGCTGGCCCGCGACGGCGGCACGCACAACATGGTCGAGCGCATGCAGACCCGGGCCGAGCTCTACGCCGCCATCGGCTATGCCGAATACGAGGCGCTGGACGCCACGCTGGTGCAGTCGGCCATTCCCGTAGCCATGCCGCAGCGCTGAGGCGCGGCGGTTTCGCTCCATTTCCTTTCAGGGATCACAACCATGTCCATCGTCATCGGCACTCTCGGCTTTCCCCGCATCGGCCCGCGCCGCGAACTGAAGCAGGCGCTGGAAGCCAACTGGGCCGGCAAGTCCGGCGCCCGCACCCTGCTCGATACCGCCGCCGCCCTGCGCGCGGCGAGCTGGGCGCGCCAGCACTCCGCCGGCGTCAGCCATATCCCCAGCAACGATTTCTCCCTCTACGACCACGTGCTCGACACCAGCGCCATGGTCGGCGCGGTGCCCGAACTCTACGGCTGGCGCGCCGGCGCGGTCGGGCTCGACACCTATTTCGCCATGGCGCGCGGCACGCGCGGGCGCGCCGGCGGCGACCTGTCGGCGCTGGAGATGACCAAGTGGTTCGACACCAACTACCACTACATGGTGCCCGAGTTCGCGCCCGGCCAGCGCTTCGCCCTGTCCTCGACCAAGCCGATCGACGAGTATCGCGAGGCCAGGGCGCTGGGCCTGCGCACGCGCCCGGTGCTGCTGGGGCCGGTGACCTATCTGCTGCTGGGCAAGGGCAAGCAGGAGGGGCTCGATCCGCTGTCGCTGCTGCCCGGCCTGCTGCCGGTCTATGCCGAGGTGCTGAAGCGGCTGGCGGCGGAGGGCGCCGACTGGGTGCAGATCGATGAGCCCTGCCTGGTCACCGATCTGGGCGATGCGGCGCGCCAGGCGCTCGACACCGCCTACCTGGCGCTGGCCGACGCCGCGCCCGGACTGAAGCTGCTGCTGACCACCTATTTCGGCGCGCTGGGCGACAACATGGCGACCGCCCTGTCGCTGCCGGTGGCCGGCCTGCATCTCGACCTGGCGCGCGCCCCCGACCAGCTCGACCAGGTGCTGAAGCAGGCGCGGCCCGACCTGGTGCTGTCGCTGGGCGTGATCGACGGGCGCAACGTATGGCGGGCCAACCTGCCGGCATTGCTGGACCGCATCGAGCCGGTGATCGCCCGCCGCGGGCCTGAGCGCGTCATGCTGGCGCCGTCCTGCTCGCTGCTGCACGTGCCGATCGACCTGGAGCTGGAGAGCGGGCTCGATCCCGACCTGAAGAGCTGGCTGGCCTTCGCCGTGCAGAAGATCGACGAGCTGGCGGTGCTCGGGCGGGCCATCGACAACGGGCGCGAGTCGGTCAAGGAGGCGCTGGCCGACTCGGCCGCCGCCGCCGCCACCCGCGCCAGCTCGCCCAAGATCCACAATCCGGCGGTGGCGCAGCGCCTGGCGGCGACCACGCCGGCCGACGCCACGCGCCGCTCGCCCTTCGCCGCTCGCCGCGCCCGCCAGCAGGCCCGCCTGCAGCTGCCGCTCTTTCCCACCACCACCATTGGCTCCTTCCCGCAGACCGAGGCGGTGCGCAAGGCCCGCGCCGCCAATGCCAAGGGGGCGCTGAGCCATGCGGAATACGAGGAATTCCTGCGCCAGGAGACCGAGAAGGCGGTGCGCTGGCAGGAGGAGATCGGCATCGACGTGCTGGTGCATGGCGAGTTCGAGCGCAACGACATGGTGCAGTATTTCGGCGAGCAGCTTGCCGGCTACGCCTTCACCCGGACCGGCTGGGTGCAGAGCTACGGCTCGCGCTACGTGCGCCCGCCGATCATCTTCGGCGACGTGTCGCGGCCGAAGCCGATGACGGTGGCGTGGTCCGCCTACGCCCAGTCGCTGACCGAGCGGCCGATGAAGGGCATGCTGACCGGGCCGGTCACCATGCTGCAATGGTCCTTCGTGCGCGACGACCAGAGCCGCGAGCGCACCTGCCGCCAGATCGCGCTGGCGATCCGCGACGAGGTGGTGGACCTTGAGCAGGCCGGCATCGGCGTCATCCAGATCGACGAGCCGGCGATCCGCGAGGGCCTGCCGCTGCGCCGCGCCGAGTGGGACGACTATCTGCGCTGGGCGGTGGAATGCTTCCGGCTGGCCGCCTCGGGCGTCGCCGACCAGACCCAGATCCACACCCATATGTGCTATTCGGAGTTCAACGACATCATCGACTCGATCGCCGCCATGGATGCGGACGTGATCTCGATCGAGACGGCGCGCTCGAAGATGGAGCTGCTGCAGGCCTTCTCCCGCTTCCGCTATCCCAACGAGATCGGGCCCGGCGTCTACGACATCCACGCCCCGCGCCTGCCACCGGTGGAGGAGATGGCGCAGCTGCTGGCCAAGGCGGGCGAGAACCTCGGCAACGACCAGATCTGGGTCAATCCCGATTGCGGCCTGAAGACGCGCAAATGGGAGGAAGTGCGCCCCGCACTGCAGAACATGGTCGACGCCGCCCGCAAACTGCGCCAGGTGGCGAAGTCGTAGCGGGAGAAGAGTGTAGGGGAGCGGCGCCGGCCAACCCGACCGTCCTCATGCTGAACTCGTCGAAGCATGCGCTTCACAGTTCGGCGGACCGTCTGTCTTTCCCGCGCAACGGCCATTGCCTGTGGCTCTCGTTCTTCGACGGGCTCAGAACGAGGATGGTAAAGACCAACAAAAAACCGCCGGGCGATCGCCGCGGCGGTTTTCGATTCCTGCCTGAACGCAGAGAGACCGGGACTAGTAGCCCTCGCGGTCCATGCGCTTGCGGGCCAGCTTGCGCGCGCGCCGGATCGCCTCGGCCCGTTCGCGGGCCTTGCGCTCGGACGGCTTCTCGTAATTGCGCCGCAGCTTCATCTCGCGGAAAATCCCTTCGCGCTGCATCTTCTTCTTCAGGACGCGCAGCGCCTGATCGATATTGTTGTCACGGACCAGAACTTGCACCGGGACGCCACTCCTTCCGGATAAAACAGGGTCAATCCGGCGCAAAAGGCCGAATTAGAGGCGCGCGTAGTAACACAGGGCCGGTGGCTTGGGAAGCCGTCAAATGGCGGAATTTTCCACAGTCATTAATGTGAAATAGACCTGTCACCCGTATGCCGCATTTTCTGCCGACGTTCGTTGTTCTAGCTTGAGAATGCCGCTTGCCGAGGGAAATCCAGATGACCGACGACGCCGATCCCCGGACCGAGACCGAAGCCGACCCGCTGCAGGCGGAGAAGGACGCCATGGCCGAGGCGGTCATGGGCCATGCCGCCTTCGACGGCTGGACCGGCATCGCCATGGCGGCCGGCGCCCGCGACCTGGGCAAGCCGGCGGAGGAGGCGGAGCGGCTGTTTCCCGGCGGGCCGGTCGAGGTGATCGACTGGGTCGACGCCAGGGCCACCGCCGGCATGGAGGCCGCCCTGGCGGCCACCGAGCTGACCGGGATGAAGATCCGCGACAAGATCGCGCTGGCCATCCGCCTGCGGCTGGAGCCGCTGACCGCCCATCGCGAGGCGCTGCGGCGGGCGGCCTCGGTGATGGCGCTGCCGTTCAACGCGCCCAGGGCGGCCGCCTCGCTTTATCGCACCGTCGACGCCATGTGGTACGCCATCGGCGACCGCTCGACCGATTTCAGCTTCTACACCAGGCGCGCCACCCTGGCCGGCGTCTATGGCAGCACGGTGCTGGTGTGGCTCTACGACCGCAGCGAGGGGCAGGAACGGACCTGGGAGTTCCTGTCCCGCCGCATCGACGGGGTGATGCGCTTCGAACAGGCCAAGGCCTCCTGCCGCGACCTGTTCCGCCGCGGCCCCTTCGCCGGCTACCGCCCGCAGCCGCGCTGAAATTCCCGGCTTTTTCTGCCTGACGGAAGGTGCCGGCGGTTGCGGCTTGCGCCCGCTGCTCCCGCTCGCCATGCTTTGCGGTAAACGGACGTTCATGAAAGCCCAAGGGAGCGGACCATGCGTTTTGGCGTGTTCTACGAACTGCAATTGCCCAAGCCGTGGACCCAGGATGCCGAGCACCGGCTGGTGCAGGAGGCGCTGCAGCAGATCGAACTGGCCGACCGGCTGGGCATCGACTACGCCTGGGCGGTCGAGCATCACTTCCTGGAGGAGTATTCGCACTGTTCGGCTTCGGAAGTGTTCCTGGCCGCCGCCGCTGGCCGCACCCGGAACATCCGGCTGGGCCACGGCATCCGCCAGGTGATCGCCAACTACAACCATCCCGCCCGCACCGCCGAGGCCGTCGCCATGCTCGACCTGGTGTCGAACGGGCGGGCCGATTTCGGCATCGGCGAGGGCGCCACGCGGCTGGAGCTGGGCGGCTTCAAGATTCCCGCCAAGGAAAAGCGCGCCATGTCGCTGGAGGCGGCGGAGCAGGTCGCCAACATGATGGTGATGGAGCCCTATCCCGGCTACGAGGGCAGGTCCTTCACCATGCCGGCGCGCAACGTGCTGCCCAAGCCGCTGCAGAAGCCGCACCCGCCGATGTGGATGGCCTGCACCAACCGCGACACGATCAAGGTCGCGGCATCGAAAGGCCTGGGGGCGCTGGCCTTCTCCTTCCTCGATCCCGAGGAAGCCAAGAAATGGGCCGAGATCTACTACGGCATCATCCGGAGCGAGGAATGCGTGCCGATCGGCCACCGGGTCAACGCCAACATCGCCATGGTCTCCGCCTTCTCGATCCATCCCGACCGTGCCGAAGCCATCCGCCGCGGCCAGGAGGGGTTCGAGTTCTTCGGCTACGCCATCAACGCGCTGGTGGCGCAGGACGTGAAGCCCGGCCGCTCGCAGCTCTTCAAGGATTTCCAGGACCGGCGCGCGGCCGGCAAGGTGGAGCTGGGCCGCGACCTTAACTCCGCCCCCGGCATCGGCACGCCGCAGGAACTGGCGCAGCACATCCGCAACTTCGAGGAAGTCGGCATCGACCAGGTGATCTTCCTGCAGCAGGCAGGGAACAACCGGCACGCCGACATCTGCGCCTCGCTGGAGCTGTTCGCCAGCGACGTGCTGCCCGAATTCGCCGCCAAGCGGAGCTTGCGCGAGGCGCGCAAGGAGGCGGCGCTGGCGCCCTATATCGAGGCGGCGATGCAGCGCAAGAAAGTCATGCGCCCGCTGGAGGAACACGAGATCCCGGTGGTCCCGGCCTCGGTCAAGAAAGCGCAGGTCTCCTGAGCGGGAAACCCGCCGTCACTTCCAGTGCGGCGGCCAGGTCTTGCGCACGATGTCCAGCGCCTGCAGGCGTTTCATCCACCCCTGCAGGCGCGGACCGGTTTCCGGCCTGGCCGCGCCCGCCGGCAGGCGCCTGGCGAGGCGTTCGATCAGCGCCAGTTGCGGGTAGAGCGTGAAATCCACCGCCGACACCTCGCCGGTGACGTAATCTCCCGCCAGGCTGCGCTCCCAGATCGCCAGCTCATCGTTCAGCCGCGCCACGCAGTCGCCGAGCTGTCCCGGCTTGCGCTGCTCCGCCGGCGTGAAGATCGCCTCGCCGAATTCCTCCAGCACCGGCTGGATGTAGTTGTCGGCCTCGCGGATCAGCAGGCGCTGCCGGGCGCGGCTTTGCGGATCGGTGGCGAACAGGCGCGGCCGGTCGGGATATTTCTCGTCGAGATATTCGACGATCACCGTCGATTCGCGCAGGCTGAAATCGCCCTCGACCAGCACCGGCACCCTGCGGCGCGGATTGAGGGCGGCGAAATCGGGCTGCTGCAGGTCGCCCTGGTCGAAGGACAGCAGCCTGCCCTCGTAGGCCAGGCCCTTGTGCTCCAGCGCCAGCCACACGCGCCAGGCGAAGGGCGAGCCGGAGGCGTAGTAGAAGGTCAGCTTCGGTTTCGTCATTTCGGCCGCCTCTTCATGTCGGCAATTTCTTCAGGTCGGCGGCGCGCCACAGATACCAGCTCGCCACCGAGCGGTAGGGGCTCCAGCGCCGGCCGCGTTTCTCCATCGCCGCCTTCTCCGGCAGGGTGCGCTTGCGGTCGATGACGGCCATGCCCTTGCGGATGCCGTAATCGTCCAGCGGCAATATGTCGGGCCGGCCCAGCCGGAACATCAGCAGCATCTCCACCGTCCAGCGCCCGATGCCCCTGATCTGGGTCAGGCTCTCGACGATCTGCGTATCGTCCATCGCCTGCAGGTCTTCCAGCTCGGGGATCTGCCCGTCCGCCGCTTTGCGCGCCAGGTCGCGCAGCGCGGCGGCCTTGGCCGCGGACAGGCCGGCGCTGCGCAGGCGGGCATCCGAGGTGCGCAGGATTTGCAGCGGCGTCGGTCCGTTATGGGCGTGCGGGAAGAGGGCGCGGACGCGGGCGAAGATGGTGGCGGCCGCCTTGGCGGTGAGCTGCTGGTAGACGATCGCCTCGGCCAGCGCGATGAACAGGCTCTGCGTGGCGTTGATGTTCATGCCGCAGGGACCGACCAGGTCGATTACCCGCGCCAGTGCCGGATCGGCAGCGCGCAGATAGGCCACCGCCGCGGCGTAATCGGCCACCGTCTGCATTTCGGCCGGCAGTTCCGGCTCGTGTTCGGCCCGTGCGCCTTCGATGTTCAGCAGCTTCAGCTTGGTGGCGATGCCGCCATTGGCCGAGAAGCCGCCGAGTTTGCGCCCCGCCGCCAGCACGCGATGGCACGGCACGATGATTGGGAAGGGGTTGCGGCCCATGGCCTGGCCGACAGCGCGGGCGGCGCCCTTGCGGCCGATGCTGGCCGCGATCTCGCCATAGCTCAGCGTGCGGCCAGGCGGGATGCCGCGCGAGAACTCGTAGACCGCGCGATGGAAGGCGGGCACCCGCGCCATGTCGAGCGCGATGGTGGAGAGATCGCGCTTCTCGCCGCGCAGCAGGGCCACGATCTGCTCGATGGCCTGCCGCACCGGTTGCGGCGGTTCGGCGGCGATGGCATCGGGCGCCAGGCGCAGCAGGCGTGCCTGCGTTTCGCCGTCGTTTCTTTCCGGCAGTTGCAGCCCGGCAATGCCGTTGGCGTTCCACAGCAGGCCGCAGCGCCCGATCGGCGTGTCGAACAGGGCGTAATTCGCGGCGTTTCCTGCCTGTGCCATGGCTACAAGCCTAGCAAGCGGCCTGGCCGTCGTCACGCCCGCCGCTTCGCGGTGAACTCGGTCAGCACGCGCCAGGTCCGCCCGCCATCGTCCGACACCTCGCCGCGCCACAGGAAGGATTCGTCGGTGATGTTGCGGAAACTCCAGCGGATGTCCTGCCCCGCCTCGTTGGTTCCTAACTGCACGATGTCGGCGCCCTCGGCGCGGCCGGTCATGGTCGAACAGGTCTGCGAGGCGGGATCGGTGTACTGGATGTGCCAGGCATCGCGGCGCGGGTCCCAGACGCGCAAGGTGGTGCCGCAATAGAGCTGGTCGGGCGGCGTCCGCTCGCGCCGCGCGCCGCGGGCGGGCACGATCCACACGTCCTGGATGGCGCGCCCTTCCAGCACCCAGCCGAAATGCCATTCGCCCGCCACCGTGCGCGTGCTGCCGTCGTCGCCGAACCGCGTCACCGTCAGGTCCCACGAACCGACGAAGCGGCCATACAGCGCCATCGCCGCCGCCCGATCCTTCGTCGGTCCGTCGGCCGGCAGCGCCTGGATGAATCCGGCGCCGCTCATGCCGCACCCTTGAACTTGCGCTGCATGGCCTTGCAGCCGTCTTCCATCATGTCCGCGATCGCGGGCGCCAGCGCGTCGGGCAGGATGTCGGCGGTCCACACCACGCCCGTGCGATCGCCTTCGGCCGCGAGCTGGAAGCTGGCGTTGTGATGCGCCAGCCGTCCGCCCTGCACCGAATAGACCAGCCGGTGACGGGCGGGGTCCATGGTCACGAGCCGCTCGTTGGCTACGATGCCGTTGGCGAAGGTCACGGTGCGGCCGCCCGGGTTGGGCTCGCATTTGACCACGAAGCCGGTGGCGATACGCTTGTCCACCGCGTGGTAGTCGGCGAACGCCGCCCATGTCTCGATGAGCGGCGCGTCGAGGGTGATTTCCTTCCTGATCGTCGCCATGGGGACCTCGCCTATTTCAGGCACACTGCTTCGATGCGGTAGCCGTCGGGATCGACCACGAAGGCGGCGTAGTAGTTGTCGGCGTAGTCGGCGCGGACGCCGGGCTTGCCGTTGTCCTTGCCGCCGGCCTTGATCGCGGCGGCATGGAAGTCGTCGACGCTTCTGCGGCTGGGCGCGTCGAAGCAGAAATGCAGCCCCGATCCCCTGTCGGCCGGCACCGGCTTGCTGCTGGCGCTGATCCACAGCCCGATCCCCGCCTTGCCGCCGTATCCCAGCGAGCCCTCGCTCTGGCTGGCGCATTTGAAGCCCAGCGGCTTCAGCGCGGCGTCGTAGAAGCCCTTGGTGCGGGCGATGTCCTTCACCCCGATGGAGACATGATTGAACATGGCGATGCTTCCTTTGTGCGGTCTGGAAAACCAATACTAACTATATAACTAGTTATATGGTTATTATTCGATCCTTGCCATGTCAACGCCCGTGGCTGTTAATAAGTCAAAATGACCGCATCCTCCCACCAAGTGCTTGAAAGCACGACGATTCTGGCACCCGTGCCGACCCTGTGCCTGGACTACGTCAATACCCGGTACTGGCGCGGCAGCGAGACCGCGACCGAGACCCTGGGTGATACCGCCGCTCTGGCCGCCTGGCTGGGCAGGGAAGGGGGTGCCCCGGCTTCCTGGGCGTCGGTGCTGGCGCGAATGGCGCAGGACGAGCCGGCTGCGGCGCAGCGCCTGTTCGAGCGCGCCATCGACCTGCGCGAGACCATCCATCGCCTGCTGGTGGCGCGCGCCACCGGCGAAAAGGTGCAAGCCCGGGATATCGCGCTGCTGAACGAGGCGCTGGCGCAGGCGCCGTCGCGCGAGCGCCTCGATGGCCACTCCTCAGGCTGGACGGTGCCGCGCGCGGCGGCAAGCGCGGAGACGCTGCTGGCGCCGGTGCTGTGGTCGGCCGCCGACCTGCTGCTGCAGGGCGATGCCGCCCGCATCCGCCAATGCGCCAACGAGAAGTGCCGCTGGGTGTTCGTCGATGCCAGCAAGGCCGGCTCGCGCCGCTGGTGCACCATGAATTCCTGCGGCAACCGCGCCAAGGCGCAGCGCCACTACCACAAGGCGAAGACGGTTAAAGCCTAGCTGGAAGCGGTCGGCCAGTTGAAGCGGATGTTGTCCTTCTTCAAACCCTCCAGCACCACCTCGATGCCGCCCGACTTGATCATCCATTCCAGCCGGTGATCGCGGTACTGGCGGCGGAAGCCGGGCGCTTCGAGACGCTTGTGCGCATCCTTCGCCGCTTCGGCGGCGGCGCGGAACTCGGCGAAGGTGGCGGCCACCGACGGGCGCTGGCGCAGCCGCTCCAGCCAGCGCTGCAGCGGCGAACCCGGCTGCGGCCCCAGCCCGTACCAGTCGGAGCGGTTGACGAACGGCGCCACGCACAGATCGGCCCAGCCGAAAGCGTCGCCGCCGAACCAGTCCCGGCCATCGAGCTGCGCCATCAGCCACGCCAGCATCTCGCGCGTCTGCGCCGCGGCGGCCGCTTCCAGCGTCTGCGCCAGCGCATCCTTGGCCCGGCCGAAGAAGCGGATTTCACCCAGGCCCCAGTTGATGGCCTCATACTGCGTGTCGCACAGATCCTCGATCATGCGTGCTTTCGCCCGTGCCGCCGCATCGGCCGGCAGCAGGGCAGGGTCCGGCAGCTTGTCCTCCAGGTATTGCAGGATGATGGAGGAATCCCACACCCGCACGTCGCCGTCGATCAGGGTCGGTATTTCGGTGCGCGGGTTGGCCGCCGTCAGCGGCCCGGAAAGGTCGCCCGCGCCCAGCCCGGCCGGAATCTCGGCGGTGAAATCGACGCCTTTCTCGCGCAGGCCGATCTTCACCTTCTGCGCATAGGACGACAGCGGATGTTCGTAAAGATGCACGCCAGCCTCCCTTATCCCGTGCGAGGCAGCGCGGCGGTCCCGCCCTAGCTGCTGCGCCCGTTGAGCGGCTGCAGCCGCGTCACGTGTCCCATCTTGCGGCCGGGGCGGATCTCGCTCTTGCCGTAGAGATGCACCTTGGCGTTGGCTTCCGTGATCGCCTTGCGCCAGAGATTGAAGTCCTCGCCGATCAGGTTCTTCATCTCGGCGTTGGCCAGCCGCTCGACCGAGCCCAGCGGCAGGCCGCAGATGGCGCGCACCAGCTGCTCGAACTGGCTGGTCATGCAGGCGTCGATGGTCCAGTGGCCCGAATTGTGCGGCCGCGGCGCCATCTCGTTGGCCAGGAAGCGGCCGTCGCGGGTGACGAACATCTCCACGCACAGCAGCCCCACCAGCTCCAGCTTCTCCGCCACGTGGCGGCCGATCGCCTCGGCCTGCTGGCGGCGCGCCTCGGGCAGGCGGGCGGGGATGATGGTGGTGTCGAGAATGCCGTTGGCGTGGTGGTTCTCGCCCGGCGTGAAGGCGACGCAGGTACCGTCGATGCCACGCGCCACGATCACCGAACACTCCATCTCGAAATCGACCATGCGCTCGACGATGGCCTCGCGCGCCTTGATCTGGCCCCAGGCGGCGGCGACGTTGGCGGTGGTTTCCAGCCGCACCTGACCCTTGCCGTCATAGCCGTCGGTGACGGTCTTGACGATGCAGGGCGTGCCGATATGGCGCACCGCCGCCTCCAGGCTGGCCGGGCTGCCGGCGCCGGCATAGGCGGTGGTGGGCACGCCGATGTCGTTGAGGAAGTTCTTCTCCTCCAGCCGGTTCTGCGACACGCGCAGGGCGCGGCTGTCGGGCCGCACCGGCTTGCGCTGTTCCAGGAACTCGACCGTGGCGGCGGGGATGTTCTCGAACTCGTAGGTGATGACGTCGACCGTATCGGCGAAGGCGGCCAGCGCCGCCTCGTCGTCATAGGCGGCGACGGTGGCGGCCGCCGCCACCATGGCGGCGGGGCTGTCGCCGTCGGGACAGAAGACGTGGCAGCGATAGCCCAGCGGGGCGGCCGCCAGCGCGATCATGCGCCCGAGCTGGCCGCCGCCCAGGATGCCGATGGTGCTGCCCGGGGGGAGGAGCTTGCCGTTGGCGTTCATTTCGTGCCGCTGTCCGGCGCGTCCACCGGCATTTCCGCCACCGCTTTGGTCTGCCGCTCGCGGAAGGCGCGCAGGGCGCGGGCGACCTTCCTGTCCTGCAGGGCGATCACCGAGGCGGCCAGCAGGGCGGCGTTGATGGCGCCGGGCTTGCCGATGGCGACGGTGCCGACGGGAATGCCGCCGGGCATCTGCACGATCGACAGCAGGCTGTCCATGCCCTTCAGGCTCTGGCTCTCCACCGGCACGCCGAACACCGGCAGGGTGGTCAGCGAGGCCACCATGCCCGGCAGGTGGGCCGCGCCGCCGGCGCCGGCGATGATGACCTTCAGCCCGCGCGCCGCCGCGCCCTCGGCATAGGCGAACAGCCGCCGGGGCGTGCGATGCGCCGAAACGATGCGTTTTTCGTGCGGAACGCCCAGCGCCTCCAGCGTCTCCGCCGCGTGGCGCATCGTGGTCCAGTCCGATTGGCTGCCCATGATCAGGCCGACCACGGGCTTGCTGCGGGCCATTCCTTCCTCGTGCCGGCTTCCGGGCCGGATCCCTCTTGCGTTGTCCGGCGGGCCGGAAAGGACGGCGATTATATTGCCGGCCACGGCCCGCGCAAGCAGCCGTGGTGGACCTTCCCGCCCACCCCTCAGGCGATGATGTCGGGGATCAGGCGCTCGTGGATGAGGATGATCTGGTCCTTCAGCGCCAGCTTGCGCTTCTTCAGCCGCTGCACCTGGAGCTGGTCGAAGGGCTGTTCGGAGGTCAGGCGGGCGATTTCCGCATCGAGATCGCGGTGTTCGCGCTGCAGTTCCTCAAACTTTGCGCGCAGCTCGTCGAGATCGTCCATGGGCGGGCTGGCTGCCTGAAATTGTTGGTCGCGCTGGCGCTGGGGTTTAAGGTCGGCGGCAGGGTAGCAAAAACGCGACGCAAGCGGTATCGACTTCGGAAGCGGCCATGGCGATCAGGAAAATAGGCATTCTCACCTCCGGCGGCGACTGCGCCGGGCTCAACGCGGCGATCCGCGCCGTGGTGCATCGCGCCGCCGGCCATTACGGCTGGCAGGTGGTCGGCATCCGCCAGGGCACGCACGGGCTGATGACCCGCCCGCCTTTGGTCGAGGCGCTGGGCATCGACGGCAGCGAGCCGTCGATCCTGCGCTGGGGCGGCACCATCCTGGGCACCACCAACCAGGGCAATCCCTTCGCCTTCACCTTTCCCGACGGCACCGTGCGCGACCGCTCCGACGAGGTCATCGAGGGCGTGCGGCTGCTGGGGCTGGATGCGCTGATCGGCGTCGGCGGCGACGGCAGCTTCGCCATCCTGCGCAAGCTGGCGCAGCAGGGCGGTATCCCGATGGTCGGCATCCCCAAGACCATCGACAACGACATCGGCATCACCGAGGCCTCGATCGGCTTCTCCACCGCCGTCGAGGTGGCGACCGACGCGCTCGACAAGCTGCAGCCGACCGCCGCCTCCCATTCGCGCGTCATGGTGCTGGAGGTGATGGGCCGCGATGCCGGCCATATCGCGCTGGCGGCGGGCATCGCCGGCGGCGCCGACATCATTCTCATTCCCGAGATCAAGTGGTCGGTCGAGGCGCTGGCGCGCAAGGTCGAGCAATTGCGCCGCACCGGCCGCAACTTCGCGCTGGTCGTCGTCGCCGAAGCGGTCAAGCGCGAGGACGGCAAGCCGGTGACCCAGTCGCACGGGTCGGGCGCGGTTACCTATGGCGGCATCGGCCATTACGTCGGCGAGAAGATCGCGCAAGCCACTGGTGCTGAGACCCGCGTCACCGTGCTGGGCCATGTGCAGCGCGGCGGCACGCCCGGGGCGCGCGACCGCATCCTGGCCTCCGCCTTCGGCGTGCACGCCGTCGAGCTGATCGCCCAGGGCAAATTCGACCACATGGTGGTGTGGAGCGACCGGCAGGTGAAGGCGGTACCCATCGCCGAGGCGATCGGCCAGTATCAGGCGGTCGATCCCAAGGATGCGCTGGTGGCGACGGCGCGCGGGCTGGGGATCGCCTTCGGAGACTGACATGCAGGCCGGCGCCTCGCCGCACCCGTTCTGGAACTTCTCGCTCGAGGTCTATGCCGGCGAGGGCGTGTCGCGCGCCTGCATCGAGCTGCAGGACCGCCACGGCGTTGACGTCAACGTGCTGCTGTTCTGCTGCTGGATCGGCGCCTCCGGCCGCGGCCGGCTGCAGGCCGAGGAGCTGAAGAAGCTGGTCGGCCGCATCGCCAACTGGCAGCGCGACATCGTCACTCCGCTGCGCGCGCTGCGCCGCCGCCTGGCGGCTGGCGAGAACCTGCCCATCGCGCCCGAGGAAGACGCCGCCATCCTGCGCCGGCGCATCGCCGACGCCGAGATCGAGGCCGAGCGCGTCGAGCAGCTGATGCTGGCGGAGAACCATGCCGCGCCGGGCAACCGCGACCGGCCGGCCAAGGAGCGGCTGGCGGCCGCCCTGGCCAATCTCGGCCTCTACAGCGCCCAGCTCGGCATCAAGGTCGAGCGCCGCGACCGCAGCGCCGTCGCCACCATCCTCGTCGCCTGCTTTCCCATGCTGATGCCGGCCGAGATCGAGCACGCGCTGAACCTGGATCGTCCCTGATGCGCACGTTGCTGGTGCTGCTGTGCCTGTGCCTGCTGTCCGCCTGCGCCCAGCCGGTCGCACCGGTGCCCGACGTGCGCCGCATCGTGCCGGTGGAACAGGTGCGGGCCCAGATGCTGGCGGTGGCCGAGCGCGAATGGCTGGAGTTCGGCGGCCATCGCGGCGGGCAGACCGTGTTCTACCGCGCCGATGCCTCGATCGCCGTCGATCCGGTCGGCCAGTCGAGCGAGGACGACCGCCGCGTCTACGAGCGGCTGGTGCTGTACTGGGCGGCGGCGGGCGAGGGCGGCTTCTCCGCCTACCAGGACTGCGCGGCGGCGTGGACGCGGCCGGGCGCGAAAAAATGCGCCTGGCACCTGCCATGGTCGGCGGTATTCATCTCCTTCGTCATGCTGCAGGCGGGCGTGCCCGAGAGCGAGTTCGTGCCCGACGCCAGCCACGTGAATTACCTGCAGGGCATCGTGGGGCGCAGCCTGGACGGCAATCCGGGCTATCTCGCCGCCCGCGACATCGCAGAGTACGCACCGCGGCGCGGCGACCTGGTCTGCGCCACGCGCGGGGTCGAGGTGGCGCCCGACTGGCGGCTGCTGTACGGCCAGCGCTATCCCATGCACTGCGATCTGGTCACCGCCAATCTCGGCGACCGCATCGAGGCGATCGGCGGCAACGTCTTCAACGCGGTGTCCAGGAGCGTGATCGCCGCCCGCGACGGCAGGCTGACGCGCGACACCGGCCGCAACTGGATCGTGGTGGTGGAGAACCGTTATCCCGACACGCCGATGGCGACGTCGATGCGATAAAAACATGTCCTCACCCTGAGCCCGTCGAAGGGTGAGATTACGCAGGCGACGCGTCCGATAGCTGCCACGCTCCTCGCCCTTCGACGGGCTCAGGGTGAGGGGCTTGAGCGCGTAGTAACGACAGCTATTCGCCCCAGCGCTTCAGCCGGCCGCCTTCCAGCCCGAACAGGTCGAGCACCCGCGCCACGGTGTGGTCGATCACGTCGTCCAGGGTCTGCGGCCGCGAATAGAAGGCGGGCATGGCCGGCGCGATCACCGCGCCCATGTCGGACAAGGTCAGCATGTTGCGCAGATGCACCGAATGCAGCGGCGTCTCGCGCGTCAGCAGCACCAGCCGCCGCCGCTCCTTCAACGCCACGTCGGCCGCCCGCGTCAGCAGCGAGGTGGTGACGCCCGAGGCCAGCTCGCCCAGGCTGCGCATCGAGCAGGGCGCGATCACCATGCCGATGCTGCGGAACGAGCCGGAGGAGGGCGGTGCGGCCAGGTCGGTCACGGCATGGACACGGTCAGCCAGGGCCTGCACCTGCCTGACCTTGAAGTCGGTCTCGTGCGCCAGGGTCACTTCGGCGGTGCGGCTCATGATGAGATGGGTTTCGACCGCCAGCGGTTTGAGTGCTTCAAGCAAACGTATACCGTAGACGACGCCGGAGGCACCGCTGATCCCGACAATCAACCGGGGTGTCAGGGGCTTGCCGGTCTTTGCTGATCTGGCCATGGCGCTAACTTTATTGCTTTTCCACCGGCTAAGGCAAAATTCGCGGTTTTCAAGAGTGGCGGGACGGCATTGGTGAGCATACGATTTTAATGTCGCTTAACTGCAAGGGAGGCCGGAATGGCAACCGTGGATCGGGTTGAAGCTCTCAAGGCAAAGCACGCGGCTCTGGAAGTCGCCCTGCAGGAAGAAACCACCAGACCTCACCCCGACGACACCGCCATAGCCGAACTCAAGCGACAGAAACTCAGATTGAAAGACACCATCAAGGATCTGACGCAGCAATAGCGGCCGCATCACGTCTGACGCGGAGCGCGGGTGCAGCCCGCGCCCGCGTTAGAGTGCCTTGGCCCTATCGCGCAGGACGAATTTCTGCACCTTGCCGGTCGAGGTCTTGGGCAGTTCGCCGAACACCACCGTGCGCGGGCATTTGTAGGCGGCCATGTTCTGGCGGCAGAAGGCGATCAGTTCGTCCGCCGACACGGTCTGGCCGTTCTTCAAGGTCACGAAGGCGCACGGCGTCTCGCCCCATTTCTCGTCCGGCCGTGCCACCACGGCGGCTTCCAGTATCGCCGGATGCTGGTACAGCACGCCCTCGACCTCGATGGTCGAGATGTTCTCGCCGCCGGAGATGATGATGTCCTTGGAGCGGTCGCGCAGCTCGATATAGCCGTCGGGATGCAGCACCCCCAGGTCGCCGGAGTGGAACCAGCCGCCCTCGAAGCATTCCTTCGACGCCGCCGGGTTCTTCAGGTAGCCCTTCATCACCACATGGCCGCGGAACATCACCTCGCCCATGGTGGTGGCGTCGGCCGGCACCTCGGTCATGGTGGCGGGGTCCATCACCTTCAGCCCCTCCAGCACCGGCGAGCGCACGCCCTGGCGCGCCTTCAGCCGCGCCCGTTCGCCCGACGGCAATTCGTCCCATTCCGAATGCCAGGCGCAGACCACGACCGGCCCGTAGGTCTCGGTCAGGCCGTAGACATGGGTGATGTCGAAGCCCTGCTTCTCGATCGCCTCCAGCACGGCGGCCGGCGGCGGGGCGGCGGCGGTCATGATCTTCACCGCATGCGGCAGCGGCTTGCGCTCGGCCTCGGTGGCGTTGATCAGGAAGCCCAGCACGATCGGCGCGCCGCACATATGCGTGACCTTGTGGGTGGCGATGGCGTCGAACATGGTGCGCGCCTCGACCTTGCGCAGGCAGATCGAGGTGCCGGCCACCGCCGCCAGGGTCCAGGGGAAGCACCAGCCGTTGCAGTGGAACATCGGCAGGGTCCACAGATAGATCGGATGCTGCGGCATCGACCAGTTCACCGCATTGCCCAGTGCGGCTAGATGCGCGCCGCGATGGTGGAACACCACGCCCTTGGGATTGCCGGTGGTGCCCGAGGTGTAGTTCAGCGAGATGGCGTTCCACTCGTCCGCCGGCACGCTCCAGTCGAACTCGGGATCGCCCTGGGCGATGAAGGCCTCGTAATCCATCTCGCCCAGCAATTCGCCGCCGACGGCCAGTTTATCGTCGATGTCGATCACCAGCGGCCGGTTCTTCGCCAGGGTCAGCGCCTGCTTGATGGTGGGCGAGAACTCGCGGTCGGTGATCAGCACCTTGGTCTCGCTGTGGTCGAGGATGAAGGCGATCATCGCCGCGTCGAGGCGGATGTTGAGCGCGTTCAGCACCGCCCCCAGCATCGGCACGCCGAAATGCGCCTCGAAGATTTCCGGCACGTTGGGCGCCATGACGGCAACCGTGTCGCCGATGCCGATGCCGTGCTGCGACAGGGCGGAGGCGAGCCGGCGGGCGCGGGCATAGCTCTGCTTCCAGGTGTAGCGGCGCTCGCCATGCACCACGGCGGGATGGTCTGGGAAGGTGGCGGCCGAGCGCTCGAGGAAGGTCAGCGGCGTCAGCGGCGCATAGTTGGCGGCGTTCTTGTCCAGCCCGGTCTCGTAAGCGTTCTTGCTGGCGCGCGGCACCGTCGCCGGCCGCGGCGCGGCCAGGCGCTTGACCGAAGGCCGGTCCTTCACCGGGCGGCGTCCCACCGGCAGGCTCACCACCTGTTTCGGCTGCGCGGCGGCGGAAAGCTGCTTGGCCGGCCTGTCCTTACCCGGCAGTTTCTTGGCCGGCGCCGTGGACGGCTCCTTGCGCGGCGGGTTCTTCTTGCCCGGCGGGCTCTTCACCGGCGGCTTGCCGGCAGCTGCCTTTACCACCCGCTTCACGGCTTGCTTCGCCGGCTTCTTCGCGGCCTTCGTGCTCGCGGCCTTTTTGGCCGTGACGCCACGCGCCGCCTTGCCGCCGGCGCCGCGCTTCTGCGTCTTCTTCGCCATACTCGCCTCCCGACTGATCGCTCCCGGAAATGGTGGCGGATTGTCTCACAAAGCGCTTTTGCCAAACAACGGCCCATCATCCTATTCTTGTTGGCAAAGCAAGCGATTGCGGGAGGAAAAAGGAATGCAGGGCGCCTATCGCCGGCTTCACGAGCGTTCGTTGCGCGATCCGGCCGGGTTCTGGACCGAGGCCGCGGCCAATATCGACTGGATCGAGCCCTGGATCCGGCTGCTGGACGACAGCAACCCGCCCTTCTACCGCTGGTTCGTCGGCGGCAAGCTCAACACGTGCTGGAACGCGCTGGACCGCCATGTCGAGCGCGGCCGGGCCGAGCAGGCGGCCCTGATCTACGATTCGCCGGTCACCGGCGCGAAACAGAGTTTCACCTATCGCGAGATGCGCGACCGTACCGCGCAAATCGCCGGCGCCATGGCGCGGCTGGGCATCGGCAAGGGCGACCGGGTCATCATCTACATGCCGATGGTGCCAGAGACGGTGATGGCGATGCTGGCCTGCGCCCGGCTGGGCGCTATCCATTCGGTGGTGTTCGGCGGCTTCGCCGCGCACGAGCTGGCCACCCGCATCGACGACTTCAAGCCGTCGCTGATCCTGGCCGCTTCCTGCGGCATCGAGCCCAACCGCATCGTCGAGTACAAGCCGCTGCTCGACGGCGCCATCGAGATCGCCAAACACAAGCCCGGGCATTGCGTGGTGCTGCAGCGCCCGCAAGCGCCCTGTGCGCTGGTCGAAGGCCGCGACATCGACTGGCAGGATTTCGTCAGGGACGCCAAGCCGCATGATTGCGTGCCGGTCGAGGCCACCGATCCGCTCTACATCATCTACACGTCGGGCACCACCGGCCAGCCCAAGGGCGTGGTGCGCGACAATGGCGGCCATGCCGTGGCGCTGTACTGGAGCATGAAGGGGCTCTACGGCGTCGATCCCGGCGAGGTGTTCTGGGCCGCCTCCGATGTCGGCTGGGTGGTGGGCCATTCCTACATCGCCTATGCCCCGCTGCTCTACGGCGCCACCTCGGTGCTGTTCGAGGGCAAGCCCGTGGGCACACCCGATGCCGGCGTCTACTGGCGTATCATCGCCGAGCACAAGGTCAAGGCGCTGTTCACCGCTCCCACCGCCTTTCGCGCCATCCGCAAGGAGGATCCCGAGGGCAAGCTGGTGAAGAAGTACGACCTGTCCGGTTTCGAGCGGCTCTATCTCGCCGGCGAGCGTGGCGATCCGCCGACCATCGCCTGGGCCGAGGAAATCCTGAAAGTGCCGGTGATCGACCACTGGTGGCAGACCGAGACCGGCTGGGTGGTGTGCGGCAACTTCGCCGGCGTCGAGCTGCTGCCGGTCAAGCACGGCTCGCCCACCTTGCCCGCGCCGGGCTGGGATCTGCGCGTGCTCGATCCCGACGGCCATGAAGTCAAGCGCGGCGAGATCGGCGCCCTGGTCGGCAAGCTGCCGCTGCCGCCGGGCACTTTCCCGACCCTGTGGAACGCGCCCGAGCGCTACGTGCAGGCGTATTTCGCCGACTATCCCGGCTACTACAAGACCGGCGACGCCGGCTTCATCGACGAGGACGGCTACGTCTACGTCATGACGCGGGTGGACGACGTCATCAACGTCGCCGGCCACCGGCTCTCGACCGGCGCCATCGAGGAGGTGCTGGCCGCGCATAGCGACGTCGCCGAATGCGCCGTGGTCGGCGCTGCCGACGAACTGAAAGGGCAGGTGCCGCTGGGCTTCCTGGTGCTGAAGGCCGGCGTCAACCGGCCGCACGCCGAGATCGCCAGGGAAGCGGTGCAGCTGGTGCGCGAGCGCATCGGCCCGGTCGCCGCCTTCAAGACGGCGGTGGTGGTCAACCGCCTGCCCAAGACCCGCTCCGGCAAGGTGCTGCGCGCCACCATGCAGAAGATCGCCGACAGCCAGGAGTTCAAGGTCCCCGCCACCATCGACGACCCCGCCATCCTGGGCGAGATCGGCGCGGCGCTGAAGCCGGCGGGGTACGCCAAGGGCAATTGACGCGCTCCGGCGCATTTCACCTGAACCGGCTTCAATCGACAGGATGTCGCTGCTGTTCTCGGATGAATCCGGTTCATGCGAAGCCGGTTTCCCTCACTTGCGATCGCGGCGGCGGATGCCCAGTCTCCCAGCATGACCGAGTCCGTCACCGATCTTTCGCTCGCCGCGCGCGACGGCTATGCGCTGGCCGCCACGCTCTACCGGCCCTCCGCCCTGCGCGGTCCGGCGGTGCTGATCAACCCGGCCACCGGCGTGCCGCGCCGCTTCTACGACGCCTTCGCCCGCTACCTCACGGGGCAGGGGCTGGGGGTGCTGAGCTACGACTATCGCGGCACCGGCCAGTCGCTGCACGGTCCGATCCGCGCCTTCCGGGGCCGCTTCACCGACTGGGGCGAGAAGGACATGCCGGCCGCACTCGATCTTCTGGCGCAGTCCTTTCCCGAGGCGGCGCTGGCGGTGGTCGGCCATTCCGCCGGCGGCCAGATCCTGGGCCTGGCCGACAATGCCCACCGCATCGCCGCGGCGTGGCACGTCGCCGCCCAGAGCGGCTACTGGCGGCTATGGCCGCAGCGGGAGCGGCGGCGGCTGATGGTGAACTGGTATCTGTTCCAGCCGCTTGCGACGCGGCTGCTGGGCTTCTATCCCGGCGACTGGGTCGGCTCGGCGCGCCTGCCGGCCGGCATCGCCGACCAGTGGCGCCGCTTCTGCCGCAATCCGCACTACATCAGCGACGAGCGCGGCGAGCCGCTGCGCCCGTTCAACCACCTTCTCGACATTCCCATGCACTTTACCGGCTTCGCCGACGATCCCATCGCCCGGCCGGGCTGCATCCAGGCGCTGTTCGCCTATTACCCTAAGGCGCGCATCGAGTATCGCGCCATAGCACCGGCCGAGATCGGTCAGCAGCAGATCGGCCATTTCGGCTATTTCCGCAAGAACTTCCCGGTGGCCGAATGGCAGCACGCCATCGACTGGCTGCGCCAGGCCACGGCGGCAACGCCGCGCCCGCCGGTCCCTTCCGCCTGACCCGTTCGGCGTGAGCTGTTCGGCCTGAAAGGAGAAGGGCGGCTCTGCGGCTGCCCTGTCCCTTATTCCTTGTCGTGCTCGACCGGCATATCGACGTCGGGCTGGTCGGCTTCGGCCGGATCGACCTCGCTCATGCCGTCGTCGGGATTCTCCGCCTCGTCCATGGCGTCGCCCTCACCGGCCTCGTCCAGCGCCTCGACCGGATCGGTCTCGTCCACGTCCGGATCGACCTCGGGCTGCTCGGCTTCGGCCGGATCGGCGCTGGGCAGGGCGACGCCGGCGATCGACTGGCCGTTGCGCGCCGCCTTGCGGCGGGCGCGGTCGATGGCGGCGTGCAGGTCGGCCATCGAGCACAGGCCCAGCAGCACCGGGTCGCGCGGCTTGAGATTGGGCGCGTTCCAGTGGGTGCGGTCGCGGATGGCGTTGATGGTCGCCTTGGTGGTGCCGATCAGCTTGGCGATCTGCGCGTCCGACAGCTCGGGATGGTTCTTCAGCAGCCAGGCGATGGCGTCGGGCCGGTCCTGCCGCTTGGCCACCGGCGTGTAGCGCGGGCCCTTGGGCCGCGACACCGGCTGCGGCCGGTCGTTGCGCGCCAGGCGCAGGCTGACCGAGGGATCGGCCTCGCCGCGCTGGATCTCCTCGCGGCTCAGCTGGCCGCTGGCGATCGGGTCGGCGCCGACGATGCCGGCCGCCACCTCGCCGTCGGCGATCGCCTGCACTTCCAGTTCGTGCATGCCGCAGAACTCGGCGATCTGGCGAAAGCTCAGCGTCGTGTTGTCCACCAGCCAGACGGCGGTTGCCTTCGGCATCAGGGGTACGTTCATGGTCTGCTCCCTTGCGGGTATGGCTTCGCACCGCGCGTAAAGCGCGGGGAACAGCCACCCCGGAATGTTAAGGAATTCCGAGGTTTATATAGGGGACCGGCCGACCGGGGTCAAAGCGGCAAAGCCGAAATTGTGGAAATTAAATTTCAATTTCCGGTCGCAATCCTGCGGTTTCCGTCGCCCGACCCGGCGCTATCGCACCGACAGCATGATCTTGCCGATATGCTTGCCCGCTTCCAGCTCGGCATGGGCGGCATCGGCCTGGTGCAGGGGGAAGGTCTTGAACAGCACCGGCTTGACCGTGCCGGCCTCCAGCAGCGGCCAGATATGCTCCTTCAGCGCCGCCGCCATCGCCGCCTTGGCTTCGACCGTCTGCGGCCGCAGCATCGAGCCGGTGATCCATTTGCGGCCGGCCATCAGCTTGGCGACGTTGAACGTGGCCTGGGCACCGCCCTGCACGGCGATCACCGATAGCCGGCCTTCGGGTGCCAGGCAGTCGATGTTCTTCTCGATATAGGGACCGGCCACCATGTCCAGCACCACGTCGACGCCCCTGCCGCCGGTCTGCTCGGCGATGGCGGCGACGAAATCCTCGGTCTTGTAGTTGATGACGTGGCTGGCGCCCAGCTTGAGGCAGG
The DNA here is from genome assembly GCA_037190765.1 of Alphaproteobacteria bacterium. Lineage (GTDB taxonomy): Bacteria > Pseudomonadota > Alphaproteobacteria > Reyranellales > JAQSWP01 > JAQSWP01. The sequence continues at coordinate 21,476 of JBBCJW010000097.1, read as the reverse complement.
CATCCTTCTTGGCGTCGTCGCCGACCGTGGCATGGACGGTGCAGCCCCAGGCATGGGCGAGCTGGATCGCCGCCGTGCCGATGCCGGAGGCGCCGCCATGCACCAGGATGCTCTCGCCCTTGCGCAGCCGCGCCCGGTCGAAGACGTTGGTCCAGACGGTGAAGTAGGTCTCCGGCAGCATCGCCGCCTGCAGCAGGCTCAGGCCCTTGGGGATCGGCAGGCAGTGCGAGCCCGGCGCGGCGCAGTACTGCGCATAGCCGCCGCCGGGCGTCAGCGCGCAGACCTCGTCGCCGATCTGCCACTGGGTGACGTCGCCGCCCAGCGCCACGATGCGGCCGGCGACTTCCAAGCCGGGCAGGTCGGAGGCGCCCGGTGGCGGGTTGTAGCGGCCGGCGCGCTGCATCAGGTCGGGCCGGTTGACGCCGGCGGCCGCCACCTCGATCAGCACGTCGTAGGGTTTCAGCGCCGGCAGGGGCCGGTCGGGATTGGCTTTCAGCACTTCCGGCCCGCCCGGCGTGCTGATTTCCATGGCCAGCATGGTGGCGGGCAGTGTCTCGGCTGTCATGATTGTTTCTCTCCCGGAACGTGCGGCAAACCTCGCCTTGATCGTCTAGCGCCGCAGGGACACACTCGCAACCGCGAAAAGCAGGAGGGCCGCATGCCGATCGACACCGACGATCTGGAACCGCTGCGCAAGAAGCCCAAGCCGCGCGAACTCGATTCGCTCTCGATCGAGGAACTGAACGAGTACGTCGCCAACATGGAAGCGGAGATAAAGCGCGTGCGCGAGAAGATCGCGGCCAAGCAGGCGCATGGTTCCGCCGCCGCCGCATTGTTCAAAAAGTAGGCGCACCGCGCCGCCGCCAAGGAGCGTTACATGAGCATGAAGGGCAAGACGGTTCTGGTCACCGGCTCGACCAGCGGCATCGGCCTGGGCATCGCCGAGGCCTTCGCCGCCGAGGGCGCCAATCTGGTGCTGAACGGGTTCGGCGATGCGGCCGAGATCGAGAAGCTGCGCGCCGGGCTGGAGGAAAAGTGCAAGGTGGCGGTGACCTACGACGGCGCCGACATGAGCAAGCCGGACGAGATCGCCGCCATGATCGCCAAGGCCGAGCGGCGCTTCGGCGCGGTCGACGTGCTGGTCAACAATGCCGGCATCCAGCACACCGCCCCGATCGAGGAGTTCCCCCTCGACCGCTGGGACGCGGTGATCGCCATCAACCTGTGTTCCTCCTTCCACACCGTCCGCGCCGCCCTGCCGGCGATGAAGAAGAAGGGCTGGGGCCGCATCATCAACGTCGCCTCCGCCCATGGGCTGGTGGCCTCGCCCAACAAGGTCGCCTATGTCGCCGCCAAGCACGGCGTGGTCGGCCTGACCAAGGTGGTGGGGCTGGAGACGGCCAATACCGGCGTCACCTGCAATGCCATCTGCCCCGGCTGGGTGCTGACGCCGCTGGTGCAGAAACAGATCGAGGCGCGGGCGGCCGCCAACAAGACCAGCGTGGAGCAGGAAAGCAAGGCGCTGGTGGCGGAGAAGCAGGCCAGCCACAAATTCACCACCCCCGAGCAGATCGCCGGCCTGGCGCTGTTCCTGTGCTCCAAGGCGGCCGACAACATGACCGGCGCGGCCTATTCCATCGACGGCGGCTGGACGGCGCAGTAGTTCTTAACGCCGCCGCAACAAACCACCCTCCTCAGGCTGAGCTCGTCGAAGCATGAGCTTCACGCACCGCGTTTGTAACTCATCCTTCGACGGGCTCAGGATGAGGAGGATGGTGTGCGTCCTACGAGGATGATGAGGTGGATTCGGCTACCGCCGCCGGCTGCGTCTGGCGGCGCTTGCGGTAGGCGTCGTTCAGTTCGGCGCCGAAGATGAAGACGGCGGCGGCGCTGTAGAAGAACAGCAGGGTGATGACCACGCCGCCCAGCGCGCCATAGGTCGAATCGTAGTGGCCGGCGAAGGACAGGTAGATCGACAGCCCGGTCGAAACGGCGAGCCAGAACACCAGCGTCACGGCCACCCCCGGCAGCAGGTCGCGCCAGCGCTGGCGCAGCGGCGGCAGGTACTGGTGCAGCGCCATCAGGAAGCCGCCGAACAGCAGCGCGCCGATCACGTAGCGCGTGACGTCCCAGGCCACGCCGACGCCCGGCCCGAGCGGCACGATGCGCTCGACCAGTTTCCACGCGATCGGTCCCAGCACGATCAGGCTGGAGGCCAGCAGCAGCACCACGGCCGATCCCACCACCAGCAGCACGCTCTGCAGCCGCCGCTGCCACACCGGCCGCGTCTCCTCGATCTCGTAGGCCCGGTTCAGCGCCAGCCGCATGGCCTCGAACCAGCTCGACGCGGTCCACAGCGTGCCCAGGATGCCCAAGGTCAGCAGATCGCCGTGGCGCGCCAGCATGACCGAGAAGATCGGGCCGGATAGGGTCTGCGCCACGTCCTCCGGCGCGAAGCGGAACATGAAGTCGACCAGGGTCTGCGCCGAGGCCTCGTCGCCCAGCAGGCCGAACAGGGCGGCGAGGAAGATCAGGAACGGGAACAGCGCCAGGAAGGCGGTGAAGGCCAGGTGGCCCGACAGCTCGAAGCCGCCGTTGCGGATCATCTCCCCCACCGCCTTGAGCCAGGGATTGGCGTAGCGGTTGAGGCGGCTGGCGAGACGGCGTTGGGAATCGGTCAGTCTGAACATGGGTCGGGGCATGCAAGCTAGGGGCGGCCGCACAAGCCTAACCCCCGAAAACCGTAGGGGTTCCGTCACGCGGCCGCCGTTGATCCGGCACGGGAATACTGCTTGGATTGACGCCTCACAGACAAGGAGGACCGCAATGGCATTCGCGATTGGCGATACGGCGCCCGATTTCACGGCCGAGACCACCCACGGCACGATCAAGTTCCATGACTGGATCGGCGATTCCTGGTGCGTCCTGTTCTCCCATCCCAAGGACTTCACCCCGGTCTGCACCACCGAGCTGGGCTACATGGCCCGCCTGAAGCCGGAGTTCGACAGGCGCAACGTCAAGCTGATCGGGCTCAGCGTCGATCCGGTCGACGCGCACTCAAAGTGGGCCCTGGACATCAAGGAGACGCAGGGCCACGAGCCCAACTATCCGATGATCGGCGACGCCGACCTGAAAGTGTCGAAGATGTACGGCATGCTGCCCGCCGCCGCCTCGCCCGACGGCGTGCGCACGGCGGCCGACAATCAGACGGTGCGCAACGTCTTCGTCATCGGCCCCGACAAGAAGATCAAGCTGCTGATCGTCTATCCCATGACCACGGGCCGCAACTTCGACGAGGTGCTGCGGGTGATCGACAGCCTGCAGCTCACCGCCAAGCACCGGGTGGCGACGCCGGTGAACTGGAAGCAGGGCGAGGACGTCATCATCGCCGGCTCGGTCAACGACGAGGAAGCCAAGAAAATCTACCCCAACGGCTGGAAAGCCCCGCGCCCCTATATCCGCATCGTGCCGCAACCGAAGTGACGGCGCTCCTTTAGAACGAATAAAGCGCCGCTCTTCGGGCGGCGTTTTTCCTTTTGCCGTCACCCCCGCCAAGCGGAGCGCGAGCGGGGGTCTATCGGGCCAACAAGATCAACCACAGAGACACAGAGGCACAGAGACGGCAGGCCTGAACTCCGTGTCTCTGTGCCTCTGTGGTTTTCTTCTCTTACGCATCGCCCTCGGGGGTGACGCTGGAGAAGGGGCGCGCTAGTCTTTCTCCCAGAGGGAGAAACGATGGTCGACGCCAAATTCATAAAATTCGACACGCTGGCGCTGCATGCCGGCCAGCAGCCCGACGCCGAGCACGGCTCGCGCGCCGTGCCGATCTACCAGACGACGTCCTACGTCTTTCGCGACACCGAGCATGCCGCCAGCCTGTTCAACCTGGAGGTGGGCGGCCATATCTACAGCCGCATCTCCAACCCGACCGTGGCGGTGTTCGAGGAGCGGATCGCCGCCCTCGAAGGTGCGTCCGGCGCGGTGGCGACCGCCTCGGGCCAGGCCGCCCTGCATCTGGCCATCGCCACCCTGATGGGGGCGGGCGGCCACATCGTGGCCTCGGCCTCGATCTATGGCGGCAGCCACAATATGCTGACCCATACAATGCCGCGCTTCGGCATCACCACCACCTTCGTCAACCCGCGCGACCCGGAGGCCTTCCGCCAGGCCATCCGGCCCGAAACGCGGCTGGTGTTCGGCGAGACCCTGGGCAATCCCGGCCTGGAGATCCTCGACATCCCGACCGTGTCGCAGATCGCCCATGAGCACGGCTTGCCGCTGCTGATCGACAACACCTTCGCGACCCCGTTCCTGTGCCGGCCGATCGCGCATGGCGCCGACTTGGTGTTCCACTCCGCCACCAAATTCATCGGCGGCCATGGCATCGCCATCGGCGGCGTGCTGGTCGATGGCGGCACGTTCGACTGGGAGCGGTCGGGCAAGTTCCCGACCCTGACCGAACCCTATGCCGGCTATCACGGGCTGGATTTCGCCGAGGAGTTCGGCCCGCACGCCTTCGTCATGCGCGCCCGGGCCGAGGGCGTGCGCGATTTCGGCGCCTGCCTGTCGCCGCAGAACGCCTTCTACCTGCTGCAGGGGCTGGAGACCCTGCCGGTGCGCATGGCGCGCCACATGGAGAACACGCGCAAGATCGTGGCCTTCCTCAAGGCCGCACCGCAGGTCGAGAAAGTGTCCTATCCCGAACTGCCCGACCATCCCGACCATGCGCTGGCGGGCAGGCTGCTGCCCAAGGGTTGCGGCGCGGTGTTCAGCTTCGACATCAAGGGCGGGCGCGATGCGGGCCGCCGCTTCATCGAGAAGCTGCGGCTGTTCTCGCACCTGGCCAATGTCGGCGACGCCAAGTCGCTGGTGATCCATCCCGCCTCGACCACGCACCAGCAGATGGATGCGGCGGCCCTGGCGCAGGCCGGCATCGGCGAGGCGATGATCCGCCTCTCGGTCGGGCTGGAGGACGCCGACGATCTCATCGACGACCTGGGCCAGGCGCTCAAGGCGTCGCAGAAGGGTTGAGCCGCCATGGAACTCACCGTCGACGGCCACACCATTTTCGCCGCCACCGGCGGCCGGGACTTCGATCCCAACCTGCCGGCCATCGTCTTCATCCACGGCGCCGGCAACGACCGCACCGCCTGGCGCCTGCAGACGCGCTATTTCGCCTATCACGGCCGCTCGGTGCTGGCGGTCGATCTGCCGGGCCATGGAAGATCGGGCGGCACGCCGCTGACCTCGATTCAGGCGCTGGCCGATTTCGTGCCCAGGCTGCTCGATGCGGCCAAGGTGGAGAAGGCGGCGCTGGTCGGCCACTCGATGGGCGCGCTGACAGCACTTCAGGCGGCGGCCTCGCATCCCGACCGCGTCTGGGCGCTGGCGCTGCTGGGCGTGGCCACCACCATGCCGGTGCATCCCGAACTGCTGGACGCCGCCCACAAGCACCAGCACAAGTCGATGGAGCTGATCGCCAACTGGGGCATCGGCCGGCCGATGCAGCTTGGCGGCATGAAGTCGCCGGGCCTGTGGCTGACCGGCGAGGTGCTGCGCGTGACCGAGCGCTCCACTCCCGGCTCGATCGGCGTCGACATGGCGGCCTGCAACGACTACCAGGGCGCGCTGGCGGCGGCCGAGCAGGTGCGCTGCCCCACCATCTTCGTGCTGGGCGACGGCGACCAGATGACGCCGGCGCCCAAGGCAAAGGCGCTGGCCGACAGGATCGCCGGCTCGAAGACGGTGGTGATCAAGGGCTGCGGCCACATGATGATGACGGAACGGCCGGACGAGACGCTGGCGGCGCTGAAGCAGGTGATCTGAGGAGGGCACCCTCATCCGCCCTTCGGGCACCCTTCGACTTCGCTCAGGGCAGGCTCTTCTCCTGCAAGCGGGAGAAGGGCGCAATGAGAGAGGTCTCGCTCGTTTCACACCCTTCTCCCGCTTGCGGGAAAAGGTGGGCGAAGCCCGGATGAGGGTGTGCGGCAAGCGAGACCAAAGAATCCAATTACACGAAAGTAGGAGGAACCCATGAGCGCACAGGCGGCGGCAACGGCAGCGGAAACCCCGATCACGGCAGCCAGCATCAAGCAGGCGGCCGACCAGCTCGTCGACCTGCTGAAGCTGCGGACGCTGCCGATCGGCATGAAGCACTTCGCCTCGGTCGAGGAGATGATGCAGATCCCCTCGATCCGCACGCCGACCAAGGGCAAGCAGTTCTCCACCTGCCAGCTCGTCACCCAGGCGCGCATCCACGGCTTCACCTTGGGCATCACCATCGACAACGTGCGATCCGGCTCCAACTGCAGCGCGGTGATCGGTTTCGACACGCCGGACGAGGACTACATGAACGGCAAGCGCATGAACGGCGTCTGGTTCGCCAACCAGGAGGCCGCCCGCCTGCACCAGGAGCAGATGCCGCGGGTGAAGCCCGCCGGCCACAAGGGCCTGGCCGCCGCCCCCTTGCGCACCGCCCGGCTCGATCCGCCCGACATCTGCCTGTTCTACGCCAACCCGGCGCAGATGATCCTGTTCGTCAACGGCCTGCAGCACAAACGCTACAGGCGCTACGAATTCTCCATCACCGGCGAGAGCGCGTGCGCCGATTCCTGGGGCCGGGCGCTGGCGACCAAGCAGACCTCGCTGTCGCTGCCGTGCTTCGCCGAGCGCCGCTATGGCGGCGTTGCCGACGACGAGCTGCTGATGGCCTGTCCGCCGGACGAATTCGTCATGGGCGTCACCGGCCTGGCCTGGCTGTCGAAGAACGGCCTGCGCTACCCGATCCCGCCCTACGGCGCCACCATGGACCCGGCCGAGGGCCTGGCGAAGAGCTACAGTTGAGGATTGTTTTCCTCTCCCCGTGCCAACGGGGAGAGGAAGGGGCCCGTCGCGTCAGCGACGGGAAGGTGAGGGGCATCGATGCCCGTATAGCCACGTAGCGGATTTGCAAGCCGAGGATCGGAGGCACGTTTCGGAGTGATGGAAACAGAAGCATGAGCACCCGCCCGCCCGCCGCCGCTCCCGGCCTCTACATCGTCGCCTTCCCGGCGCTGGCGGCGGCGGACGAGGAACTGCTGCGTTCCCTGCGCGCCCGGCACCATCCGGCCGAGGCCGGCATCATCGGCCCGCACATCACGCTGGTGTTCGCCCGCCCGGTCGACAGCCACGACCTGCTGGTCAGGCATGTCGAGGCGGTGGCCAACGAGACCGCGCCCATCGACTTCGTGCTGCGCCGTACGACCCTGCACGTCGATCCCGGCGTCGCCTATGCCTTCCTCGAACCGCAGGAGGGCAGGCAGGAGATCATGGACCTGCATCTGTCGCTGAACGCCGACATCCTGTCGGAAAACGAGCACGCCCCACTCGCCGCCACCAAGGCCGACGCCGCCAAACCCGCTGACGCGAAACACCCGCCCTACGCCCCCCACATCACCATCGGCCGCTCCGCCTCCGCGCCCGAGATGCGCGCCGTGCTGCAGGGCTTGCAGCGCCAGGAGATTGCGATGAAGGGGAGGATCGAGACGCTGACGTTGATTGATGTTGGATTGGGGCGGATCAGAGAGTTGGGGGAGTTTGGGTTGGGATAAGATGTCACTTCGGAATATTGAACTTCGCCACCTCGCGAGAGAATCTCTAAGCCGCGCAAAGCACGAGCTTGCCTCAGGCGAAATAGAACGACTCAAGTACGCTGCACTTGAGCTGCGCTTAGCAATCGAGGCAGTTATTTACGATAAAGCTCGGCTATACGAGCAAGATTTAACCAGATCAGATTACGAAAAGTGGCAACCAAAAAAGCTGATGCTTACTCTACTGGAGATCAATCCATACGCAGATCAAAGTGGGACTTTAAGCATTGGTGAGGAAACTGGCGCATCTGCGCCAAAGATGATTCCTGTCGGGACGGAGGTGTCCCTATCCTTAAAAAATATCAAAGAACATTACGATGCTTTAGGCAGCTTTCTTCATATGCCTTCTCTACGACAGTTGATTGATGATGCTAAGCCAAGTCCAGACGCAGTTCGGATGCGATGTGGCAGGATCGTCGACATTCTTGAAAGAGTTCTTTCCTCACGCCTATTCAATATTTCAATGGGGTCATCCTCCGAGATCGACTGTGATCGCTGCGGGGCCAGACTACTGAGAAGACTTCCATTGGGCGGCGAAGGGCGGCGAATGGTTTCTTGCCACGTTTGTGGGGCTGGCTATGAGCTTGTTGGATCAAAAGGCGATACAAGGTGGTATCTCGAGCAGGAGAAAGTCGAATGCACTGTTGAAAATTGCGACGGGAAAATAGCGATTTGGAAATCGGATATTAAGGTTGGGAATATCGTCAACTGCTCCAAATGTGCTTCGGCTTACGTCGTCGTAATGGGATTGAATAAAATATGAGGCTGCTATTGTTTCTTGATGATCGCCTCATGCAACGCCTGCAAGAACCTTGACCGGTCCTGCGCCGAGAACGGCCTCGGCCCGCCGGTGACCGCGCCCTGTTCGCGCAGGTCGTGCATCAGGTTGCGGGTAGCCAGCGCCATGCCGATGGAATTGGCGTCGTAGAGCTTGCCGTTGGGGGCGATGGCCAGCGCGCCTTTCTTCACCACGCGGTCGGCCAGCGGGATGTCGTTGGTGATGACGATATCTTGTGCGGCGGCGTGCTCGGCGATCCAGTCGTCGGCCACGTTCAGGCCTTCGCCGACGATCTGCAGGCGGATCGTCGGCACGCGCGGCACGTTGATGAACGCGTTCGACACCACCACCACCGGCAGGCGGTGCCGCTCCGCGACCTTGTAGATTTCCTGCTTCACCGGACAGGCATCGGCATCGACATAGATAGTGATGGTGTCGGGGCCGCTGCCCGCCGGTGCGCCTTCGCTCATGGCCGGTTTCGGGTCAGAGGTCGAAGATCAGGCAGGTGGTGGTGCCGAAGGCGATCAGGTTGCCCTTCTCGTCGGTGATGCGGCCTTCGGCGGTGCCGATGCGCTGGCCGACCTGGATCGACTTGCCCTCGGCCCGCACCTTGCCGGTCCGGTCGGTCATGCCGCGCACGAAATTGGTCTTCACCTCGACCGTGGTGTAGCCCTTGCCGGCCGGCAGATGCGTCTGCACCGCGCAGGACATGCAGCTGTCGAGCAGGGTCAGGGCGTAGCCGCCATGCACCGAGCCGATCGGGTTGTAGAAGCGGCGCGAGGGATTGCCGACGAAGATCACCCGCCCCAGCTCCACCAGCTCGGCGCCAAAATCCATCTCATGGCCGATCGGGGCCTGCGGATTGATGCCGTCGCGCATGCCCTGCAGCAGTTCCAATCCGCTGAGCTGCTTCAGTTTTTCAAGGGGAACCACGCCCGGGGCCGCCCGGCCTGCCGGTTCTTTGCCACTCATAATCTGACTCCGATGTCATGTTGCGGCTCCCACAAGCTGCATATAAACTGCGAATCCATCCGGCGCACGTATTTTCGGCGCCGTCGACCGCCGGAAACAGCGTTTCAGGACCGAATCCCCAGGACCGAACCGGGGACCGAACCCGCGAGGACGGAGCCAATGCCGCAGACCGCACATCGCAGCCGGGAGGAGAGCGCCATCCTCGACAAGGAGGTTCTCAACCCCGCCGAGGGCTGCACCTGCTTCCGCGTCCGCCGCCTGGCGCGCCGGGTCACCAAGATCTACGAGGAGGCGCTGGCGCCGACCGGCCTGTCGGTGACGCAGTACACCATCCTCTCCATGCTGCGCCATGTCGGGCCGATGTCGATGTCGGAGCTGTCGCACCGCATGGGCATGGACCGCACCACCCTGACCCGCACCCTGCGGCCGCTGGAAGCGATGGGGCACCTGTCCAACACGCCGGAGGCCGACCGCCGCCAGCGCCGCATCGCCATCACCGAGGCCGGCCGCGTGGCGCTGCGCACCGCCGCCCCGTCGTGGAAGCGGGCGCAGGCGTCGGTGGCGGCCATGCTGGGCGAGGCCGGCACGCTGGCGCTGAACGACACGCTCGACCGCGCCTATGTGCGCCTGCCCGAGACGCTGCAGGACCGCAGCTTTGCGCCGCCGGTGGTCGCGGCCGCCGAATAGTCGCTTTCCCGCGCAACGAAAAAGGCCCGCCGGAATCGCCTGCGGGCCTTGTCGTTTTGCGCCGTGAGAAACCCGGCTTTTACTGCGTGGGGAACTCGCCGAGCGGGAAAGGCAGGTCGCTGGTGGCGCCGGTCAGGAAGCGCACCAGATCGCGCATCCACCACGACAGCCTGGTGCCGAACTCGGCGATCTGCTCGTTGCGCCGGCCGGAGATCAGGCTGACGACGAGCTGCAGCAGCGTGACAGCGAAGACGAACCACAGCAGCAGCCACGCCATGAAGGCGAAGCCTATCGTGTAGAGCAGGCGCAGCACGAAGGGATGCTTCACGATGCGCTTGCCGGCGCTGTCGTTGGGTGGGACGCCGGCATCGGCGTTGTAGTCGATCTGGCTCAAGACCCTGTCCTCCAAAGTCCCTGTTGCTACGGGGGATATGGGGAGGGCGGCGGCGAATGCAAGACGCCGCGCCTGCGGAGCGTAGCCGAGAGGATAACCACAGAGGCACAGAGAGACGAATCAGGCTCTGTGCCTCTGTGCCTCTGTGGTTGGTCTTGCTTGGTACCTATGGCAACAGGTACCGCATGGGCGTCGCTAAGCTCGCCCCCGCCTCCGAGCGGGGGGCGGAGGTGACACCGGCGGCGGTTACGGGATCAGAATTGCCCGGCCCAGGATCAGGCCCTTGCGCAGGTCCTGCAGGGCGGCGTCGGCCTCGTCGAGCGGGCGCTTGACCAGCGGCACCGGCTCGACCTTGCCGGCGCTGACGATCTGCATCATCTCCGCCATCTCGGCCGGGCTGCCGACCATCGAGCCCTGCACGGTGCGCGAGGTCAGCGGGAACATCGCCACCGGCTGACTGAAGGTGCCGCCGAACAGGCCGACGATCACCAGCTTGCCGCCGGTGCGCAGGGCGTTGAAGCCGAACGCCGCCGACGCCTCCGCGCCGACGAAGTCGAGGCAGGCCGCCACGCCGCCGCCGGTCAGGCCCATCAGCTCCTTGCGCGCATCCGGGTTCTTGGGATTGATCACCGCCGAGGCGCCGGCCTGCTTGGCCAGCTCCAGCTTGCGCTCGTCGATGTCGGCCACGATCGGCGCCCGGCCCAGCAGCGCCTGGGCGAATTTCACGCCCATCAAGCCGACGCCGCCCGCACCCATCACCAGCACCGGCTTGCCGCCGTCCTGGCCCTGCACCTTCTTCACCGCCGAGAAGGCGGTGATGCCGGAGCAGGCATAGGTGCAGGCCAGTTCCGTCGGCACGTTGTCGTAGGCGAAGAGGTAGCGCGGATGGGGCACCAGCACGTGGTCGGCGAAGCCGCCGTCCTTCTGGATGCCGATGGTCTGCGGTGCTGCGCACAGATGCTCGTCGCCCGCCTGGCACAGCCAGCAGGTGCCGCAGCCGATCCAGGGATAGACGATGCGCCTGTCGCCGGTCTTGACGTCTTTGGCGTCGGGGCCGACGGCGATCACCTCGCCGACGATCTCGTGGCCCAGCGCCTTGGGCGGGGCGACGCCCTTGGTCGGCGCCTTGCGCCCGCCGCCGAGATCGAAATAGCCCTCCCACAGATGCACGTCGGAATGGCACACGCCCGAGGCGGTGATCTTTACCAGCACTTCGCTGCCCTGCGGCACCGGATTGGGCGCCTCCACCCGCTGCAGCGGCTGGCCGAACTCGATCACCTTGTAGCTTTTCATCGTTTCCTCGTCTGTCCTTGCCGCTTCGCGCGGGCCTCGATGCCGGCAAGTTTAGGCGCGCGGCGAGGGCCGGGCCAACGACATTTGCGCCTCTTCCGGCTGACGGAACGAGGCGCGGGACGGACGGAAGCGGACGGGCGGAAAAAAGGCCGGCGGCCTTGGGAGGAGCCGCCGGCCGGCAGCATCAGGCGCGATTGCCAGTACGCCTGCTGCTGCGACGCCTGAGAGAGATCAGGCGCGAGAGATTTCGATGCGGGTCGAGCGCGCCGGCTGCTGCTGGCTCTTGGGCAGCACCACTTTCAGCACGCCTTTGTCGAACGTCGCCTTGACGTTCCGGGCATCGACCTCGGCATCGAGCGCGATCGACCGGCGGAACGAGCCGAAGCTGCGCTCCAGCAGGTGGTAGTTCTTCTTCTCGTCCTTCTCCTCGCGCTCCGACTTCTTCTCTTTGGCTGGTTGGTGAGAAACCTCGCTCGGGTTGAAAATCTGGTCTTACGGCCATAGTTCCAATTAGCGACAATTTAACGTCCGAACGAGCCTTGCCGCTTTGATTGCGATCAATTCGCCATCTTCGCCATCCGGATAGTTTGTCCAAACGCATGGAAAAAGGAGGAAAGAAAATGCTCGCACGCGACATCATGACCACCGACGTGTGCACGGTAGGACCGCAGGCGGGCGTGGAGCAGATCGCCAAGCTGCTGATCGAACGCAACATTTCCGCCGTGGTGGTGGTCGACGACGACCGTCACATCGTGGGGCTGGTCAGCGAGGGCGATCTGATGCGCCGGTGCGAAACCGATACTGACCGCAAGCGCTCGCGCTGGCGCATGCTGATCGCCGACAACGACACCCTGGCGCGCGATTACCGGCGCTCGCATGCGGTGAAGGCGCATTCCCTCATGTCGCGGCAGGTGATCTGCGTCGACGAGGATACCGACCTCAGCAAGATCGCCGATATTTTCGAAAGCCGGCACATCAAGCGCGTGCCGGTGACGCGCGAGGGCCGCCTGGTCGGCATCGTCAGCCGTCGCGACCTGGTCCGCGCCTTCATGGCAAAGACGCCGGCGGAGCCGGAGGGTGTCGCCAGTGACGACCTGCTGCGTGCCGAGCTCGACAAGCGGATCAACCGCGAGTCCTGGGCCGGCGGCCTTTATCTGCAGACGTTGGTGCGGGACGGGGTGGTGGAGTTGTTCGGCTTCGCCCACTCCGAAGAGCATGTCCGCGCCCTGACGGCGCTGGCGGAGGCGATTCCGGGTGTGAAGCGGGTGCGCATCAATTTGCGCATCGGCTTGCCTTCCGGCGCCGCCTGAAATCAATGAACGGCCGGCCGGGGCCTCCGCCATCGCGGATCGCCACCGGCCGGCCGCCCAACGGGCAAGCGCCAAAGGGGGAGATTGGCTGCAGGCCCGAAACGATGACGGTGGAAGCGACAGGGGCATTGCGCCGCTGCCGCTCCGGTTGGGGTTCAGGAAGGGACGGCGGTTTGCCGCCGTCCCGATTATCGACCGCTGGCTCGCCTTACTCGGCGGCCTGGAGCTGCGGCTGCGTGACCTGCGGCTGGTTCACGACCTTGACGGCGCGCGGCTTCTTCTCCTCCGGCACTTCGCGCTTCAGCTCGATGCTGAGCAGGCCGTTCGACAGCCTGGCGCCATCGACGCGGATGAAGTCGGCCAGCTCGAAGCGGCGCTCGAAGGCGCGGCCGGCGATGCCGCGATAGAGATACTGCGCCGGCTCGTTCTGGTCGGCCTGGCGGCCGGAGACGATCAGCGTATTCTCGTGCTGCGTCACGTTGAGGTCGTTCTCGCCGAAACCGGCGACGGCCATGACGACGCGATAGGTGTCGTCGGAGGTCTTCTCGATGTTGTAGGGCGGATAGCCGGTCCCGTTCTCCTCGCGGGTGACGGCGTCGAGCAACTGGGTGACGCGGTCGAAGCCGACGGTGGAACGGAACAGCGGCGCAAAATCGAAGCTACGCATGGTCATCTTCTCCTTGGAAGCAAGCTGACTGTGGGCGGGTCCGCCCGGGGGCCGGACCCTGTCGAAACCGCCGGCCCCGTCATGGGCATCCGGCGTGACTGTGATTTAGGAGGCGGCGGGCTGCGGTCAAGGCCCGGCCGGCTGGGGAAAATTTCGCGGTAATTCAGCCACATGCGCGGGCTGCGGGATGTGGAATCAAGCCATGCAGCAAAGCGAGGGGCTATTCCTTGCCGGCGCGGCTGCGCTGTGCTGGGTTTTCGCTGCGGCGCACAAGCCGCGTTTGCACAACGCTTTGAGCAAGGAGTAACCCCGCGTGAGTACAGCTTCCGCATCCTCCCCGACATTGATGGCCCGCCTGTGGCCGCAGACCGCCGGCAACGCGGCATTGCGTGCCGTGGTGCTGGTGCTGCTGGGCACCGCCCTGCTGGCCGCCTCGGCGCATATCCAGGTGCCGTTCTGGCCGGTGAAGCTTTCGATGCAGAGTTTCGTCGTGGTCGTGCTGGGCATGGCCTATGGCCGCACCCTGGGCGTGGCCACCGTGCTGGCCTATCTGGCGCAGGGCGCCGTCGGCATGCCGGTGTTCCAGAGCGGTGCCGGCATCGCCTACATGGCCGGTCCGACCGGCGGCTACCTGGCGGGCTTCGTGCTGGCCGCGGGCCTGGCCGGCTGGTGCGTCGAGCGCGGCGCGCTCGAGCGCCTGTCCACCGCCTTCCTCGCCATCCTCGCCGCCACCGCCGCGATCTTCGTGCCGGGCCTGGCGTGGCTTGCCGTGCTGTTCGGCGCGGAGAAGGCCATCGCCTTCGGTCTGATCCCGTTCCTGCCGGGCGAGGCGCTGAAGATCGCGCTGGCCCTGGCGCTGGTGCCGGCGATCCGCCGCTTCACGCGCTGACCCGCACAAACCGGTCAAAGAGAAACGGGCGGCCTGTGGGCCGCCCGTTTTGCATTGTTAGAAATGCGCCCGGCCGTAGCGGCCGATCTGGGTGAAGCCGACCGCCTTGTAGGCCGCCTGCGCCGCCTGGTTGGCGCGGCCGGTGAACAGCACGCTGCGCCGCACGCCCTCGCGCGCCAGGGCGGCCAGGGCCCCGGCCACCACCGAGCGGGCAAAGCCGCGGTTGCGGTACTCCTGCGGCGTCCACACCCCGCCGATCATGGCACGGTCGCCGGCCAGGCCGATGATGGTGCACATGCAGACCGGCCGCCCGCCATGTTCGGCGATCCATACCCGGCCGGTGTCGAGCAGTTCGTCGATCTCGGCGTCGGCGCTGGCGGCGGCCTCGAAATCGCCCTCGCGCAGCCGCCCGTCGTCGCGCAGCGCATCGCGCCGCCACTGGCGCAGCAGCAGGCGGTCGGCGGACGTGGCGCGCAGGCACACGGTGCTGCCGTCGGCGATCTGCGCCGGCAGCACCAGCCCGTCGACATCGACCGCGAACAGCAGCTCGAATTCGGCGATGCGCGGCAGGCCCAGGCGCGGCCGCAATATGGCGAGGCTCTCCTCGACCTGCGACAGCGGCCCCAGCACGCCCGCGACCTTGCGCCGCCCCAGGCTGACGACATGGCCCAGCATATGGCTGATGCCGACTTCCGACTGCACCAGCACGTTGCCGTTCCAGAAATGCCCCAGGCAGCCGACCAGTTCGCCACCGTCGAAGGCGCCGACATAGGTGCCCTGGTGCGGCAATCCGTCGTCGTCGAGGCCGGCCAGCGCGAGGTTGCTCATCATCAGCAGCGCGGTGTCGGCGGTGCTGGCGAGATGGCGTTCCAGGGCGGGACGATCGGTAGCGTTGAGAAGGCGCGTGTTCAGCATGGCGGTTGTCCATCTAACCGGCCAGTGCGGGCGCTGGTTCCTGAAACGAAACGCCCGGCGATCTGGCCGGGCGTTTGAGAGAAGTCTTGGATCCTGTGTTCTGGTCGGACCCGGGTTACTTCTTCTGCCCGGTGCTTTGGCCGACATTGGCGCCAAAGCGTTCTTTGAAGCGCGCCATGCGGCCGCCGCGCTCGGAAATGCGCGATACGCCGGTCCAGGCCTGATGGGTTTTGGGGTCGATATCCAGACGCAGCGTGTCGCCGGCGCTGCCATAGGTCGAGCGCGTCTTGAACGAGCTGCCGTCGGTCATCACCACGGTGATCTCGTGATAGTCGGGATGGATATCTTTCTTCATGGCGGACTCCGCGAACGAGGCGGGGTTTATAGCGAAGCAGACGAAGCGGTACAAGTGAAAATCCGGTGGCCGCCAGCCTCTTGCCAGCCCGGCCGGAAGCGGCTAACTGGCGGTTAGCGCCTGCCGCCGCGGCCTGCTATATCCCCCTCAAGCGCCTTGTTTTTAGGGCAAAAACCGGGAGTCCCGCGTTGTCAGATCCTGCGTTCGATACCAGGGCCGAAGCCGAGCTGAGCGACCTGGCCGACCGGCTGGAAGCGGCCTCGGCCGCGCTGGAGGTCGATTTCGACGCCGGCAACCTGACCGTCGAACTGCCCGATGGCGGCCAGTACCTGCTGAACAAGCACTATATCCACCGCCAGATCTGGCTGTCCTCGCCGCGCTCCGGCGCGCATCATTTCGAGCTCGACGGCGGATCGTGGCGCTCCACGCGCGGGCCGCAGACCTTGCGGGCGCTGCTGGCGGCGGAGCTGTCGCAGGCGCTGGGCGAGACGGTCGAGCTGGGCTGACCATGGCGCGCGCTTCCCTCACCACCGCCGAGATGGAAGCCGCCGACGCCGGCACCGCACGGCGCGACGTGCTGATGCTGCGCCGGCTGTGGCCCTTCGTGCGGCCCTATCGCGCCCGGGTGGCGCTGGCGGCGCTGGCGCTGGTGATGGCGGCCGCCACGGTGCTGGTGATCGGCACCGGGTTGCGCCTGCTGATCGACCAGGGCTTCGCCGGCGGCCGGCCCGAACTGCTCGACCAGGCGCTGGTCGGGCTGCTGGCGGTGGTGGCGATGCTGGCGCTGGCCTCGTTCGGCCGCTTCTATCTCGTTTCGTGGCTGGGCGAGCGGGTGGTCAACGACATCCGCAAGGCGGTGTTCGGCCACGTCATCGGGCTCAGCCCCGGCTTCTTCGAGACCAACCGCGCCGGCGAGATCATGTCGCGGCTGACCACCGACACGACCCTGATCGAGACGGTGATCGGCTCCTCCGCCTCGGTGGCGCTGCGCAATTTCCTGATGTTCGCCGGCGGCACCGTGATGCTGGCCATCACCAGCCCCAAGCTGACCGCGCTGGTGTTCCTGGTGGTGCCGCTGGTGATCGTGCCGATCATCGTCATCGGCCGGCGCGTGCGCAAGCTCTCGCGCGCCAGCCAGGACCGGATCGCCGACATCTCCGCCTATGCCGGCGAATCGATCCAGGCGGTGCGCACCGTGCAGGCCTTCGCGCACGAGAAGATCGACCGTTCCCGCTTCGGCGCCATCGCCGAGAGCGCCTTCGCCACCGCCCGCAAGCGCATCGCCGCGCGCGCCGTGCTGACCGCCATCGTCATCATGCTGGTGTTCGGCGCCGTCGGCGTCATCCTGTGGATCGGCGGCCACGACGTGCTCGACGGGCGGCTGACGGCGGGCGAGCTGTCGGCCTTCGTCTTCTACGCCGTGGTGGTGGCCGGCTCGGTCGGCGCCATCTCCGAGGTGATCGGCGACCTGCAGCGTGCCGCCGGCGCCACCGAGCGGCTGATGCAGCTCATCGCCGAGCGCTCGCCGATCGTCGATCCGCCGAACCCGGTCGCCCTGCCGTCGCCGGCGCGCGGCGAGATCGGCTTCGACAATGTCTCGTTTCGCTATCCGGCGCGGCCGGACCAGTCGGCGCTGGAGAATTTCTCCCTGACGGTGCGGCCGGGCGAGACGGTGGCCATCGTCGGCCCCTCCGGTGCGGGCAAGACCACCGTGTTCCAGCTCCTGCTGCGCTACTACGATCCCGACAGCGGCGCCATCCGCCTCGACGGCGTCGACATAAGCCGCGCCGCGCTGGCGGAGCTGCGCGCCCGCATCGCCATCGTGCCGCAGGAGCCGGTGCTGTTCTCCTCCGACGCCTGGGAGAACATCCGCTACGGCCGGCCCGACGCCTCCGACGCCGAGGTGCGGGCGGCGGCCGAGGCGGCGGCGGCCAGCGAGTTCCTCGACCGCCTGCCGCAGGGCTTCGCCACCTTCCTGGGTGAGCGCGGCGTGCGGCTGTCGGGCGGCCAGCGCCAGCGGCTGGCCATCGCCCGCGCCATCCTGCGCAATCCCGCCGTGCTGCTGCTGGACGAGGCCACCTCCGCCCTCGACGCCGAGAGCGAGCTGTTGGTGCAGCAGGCGCTGGACCGGTTGATGGTGGGTCGCACCACCCTGGTCATCGCCCATCGCCTGGCGACGGTGCTGAAGGCGGACCGCATCGTGGTGCTGGACCAGGGCCGCATCGACGCCATCGGCAGCCACGCCGAACTGATCGCCCGCGGCGGCCTCTACGCCCGGCTGGCGGCGCTGCAGTTCGACCGCGCGCACGAGGCGGCTTCGGTGCGGCCGGTGGCGGCGATCGGCGAGTAGACGTTGGAGCGGATTCACACCTTCTGACGGAATCGCTCGCGATTCCGACATAACGTGATTGGCTTTAGCGCGTGGTGATCTTCAGCTCGATGCGCCGGTTCCTGGCCAGCGACACGGCGTCGGCGCCGGGTTCCAGCGGCTGGAATTCGGCGAAGCCGCGCGCCGCCAGCCGTTCGTAGGGAATGCCGCGGCTGTGCAGGAACTCGACCACGGCGATGGCGCGGGCCGATGACAGTTCCCAGTTGGAGCGGAACTGCGGCGTGCGGATCGGGCGGGTGTCGGTATGGCCGTCGACCTGCAGGATCCAGTCGATCTCCGGCGGGATCTTCTCGCCGATCTCCTTCAGCGCGTCGGCCACGTCGGCGATCTGGATCAGTCCCCGGGGTTCCAGGTCGGCCGAGCCCGAGGGGAACAGCACCTCCGACTGGAAGACGAAGCGGTCGCCGACGATCACCACGTCGGTGCGGTTGCCCAGGATTTCGCGCAGCCGGCCGAAGAACTCCGAGCGGTAGCGCGCCAGCTCCTCGACCCTGCTGACCAGCGCCCGGTTCAGCCGGCTGGAAAGATCGACGATCTGCGCGTTCTGCTCGCGGGCCTTCGCTTCGGAGGCGTCCAGCGCCTCGTTCAGCCGCGCCAGTTCCGCCTGCAGGGCGGCGATATTGGCCGACAGCCGGTCGATGGTGGCCTTGGCCTCGGCCGACAGCCGCTGCTGCTCGGTCAGCTCGGCCAGCGTCTTGCCGTGCTCGGAGCCAAGCTGCGTCACCCGCGCCTGCAGCCGGTCGCGTTCGTCGCCGAGCTGCGTGACCTGGCCCCGCAGGCGGTCGCGCTCGTCACCCGTTTGCGACAGCTGGTCCCGCAGCCGGTCGCGCTCGTCGCCCAACTGCGTCACTTGGCCCTGCAGCCGATCGCGTTCGTCGCCGAGCTGCGTGACCTGGCCCCGCAGGCGGTCGCGTTCGTCACCCGTTTGCGACAGCTGGTCCCGCAGCCGGTCGCGCTCATCACCCGCCTGCGAGAGCTGGTCGCGCAGGCGGTCGCGCTCGTCGCCCATCTGCGACAGCCGTCCCTGCAGTTGGTCACGCTCGTCGCCCAGCAGCGAAAGCTGGCCCTGCAACCGGTCGCGTTCATCGCCGAGCTGCGACACCGTGCCCTGCAGGCGGTCGCGCTCGACGGTCGATTTCTGCAGCTCGGCGGAGAGGGCGGCGATGCTGGCGCGCAGGTCGACGCCGGAGCGCTGTTCGAGCTGCAGCAGATTGGCCAGCTCCGCCACCTGCCGGTTCAGCCGGTCCAGCGCCTGGTCGCGCGTGCCCAGCGCGTCGGACAGGTAGAACTGCGCCACCACGAACATCGCCAGCACGAAGATGATGACCATCAGCAGGCTGGACAGCGCGTCGACGTAGCCCGGCCAGATGAAGTCGGTGCTGCCGCCGCGGCGGTTGCCGCTGGAGCCGGCCATCGCCGTCTCAGCCCTGGCCGCGCTGGGCCGCCGCCACGGTGCGGGCCAGCAGCTTGATCTCGCCGCGCAGTTCGTCGGCCAGCGCGGTGCGGCCGGTCACCATCTCCTCCAGCATGCGGGCGAGATAAAGCTCGATGTTGCGGATATGGGTGCGCGTGTTCTCGTCCATGCCCTCGCCGCCGCCGCCGCGCGTGTCGGACAGCCGCTGCAGCACCGACCGCAGCTCGCTGCTGTTGTCGGCCAGCCGCGTCAGGATCTGCTGCTCGTGGCGCATGAAGTCGGACAGGGTCGAGAGCCGGTCGGCCAGCAGCCCGACATTGGCGTTGGCGGTGGAGCGGCTTTCCTCGGCCCGCGCCATGGTGCGCTGCAGGTTCTCCAGGCTCTCCGCCGTCTGCTCCAGCAGCGCCTGCACATAGGCCGGCACCGACTGCTCGCCCATGTCGAGCCCGGTCAGCACGCCCGACGGCAGGCGCGTCTTCTCCGACAGCCATTCCTCGACGTCGTTGTAGAAGCGGTTCTGCGCCTGGCCGGCCTGCAGGTCGAGGAAGCCCAGGATCAGCGAGCCGGCCAGCCCGAACAGCGAGGACGAGAAGGCGGTGCCCATGCCGCGCAGCGGGCCTTCCAGGCTGCCCTTGAGCTGGACGAAATTGGCCGCCGCGTCGCCGCCCAGGCTCAGGTTGGAGATGGCGTCGCCGACCGTGTTGATGGTCTCCAGCAGGCCCCAGAACGTGCCCAGCAGGCCGAGGAAGATCAGCAGCCCGATGGCGTAGCGCGACAGGTCGCGCGCCTCGTCCAGCCGCGAGGAGATGCCGTCCAGCAGCGTGCGCATCACCGGCGGCGACAGGGTCAGCCGGTCGCGCCGGTCGCCGATCATCGACGCCATCGGCGTCAGCAGCCGCGGCTCGGGCAGGATCTCGGCGGGGCGGTCGCGCTCGAAGGTCTCGACCCAGCGCACGTCGGTTTCCAGCAGCCAGACCTGGCGCAGGATGTAGAGGATGCCCAGCAGCAGGATGGCGACGATGACGCCGTTCAGCGCCATGTTGTGGACGAAGGCGCGCTGGATGAGGGGGATCAGCGGTACGACGAGAAGGCCGACCGCGATCAGGAACAGCGCCATGCGCAACAGGTAGCGGCGCGGACTGGTCATGCGCGCGATCTTCCCGCGAATAGTGACGGAATTGCGGTTGCGGCCGGAAGCGATCCGGCCGGCCGCGGGGAATTACTGACTGACGAGGACAAGATCGACCCGATCCGCCGGGCCCGCGCTGGCGCCTTCGGGTGTGCCCATGGCGCGCACGTCGATGCGGGTCGAGCGAATGCCCTTGTCGATCAGGTAGGAACGGACGGCCAGCGCGCGCGACAGCGACAGGCGGCGCGCGGCGGAGGTGTTGTTGCCCTGGCTGGCGGCATAGGCGACGACCTGCAGCCGCTGCGCCTCGTCGCCGGCCAGCGTGCCGGCCAGCCGGTCAAGCTCCTGCCGGGCGCCCTCGGACAGCGCGGCCGAGCCGCCCTCGAAGGACAGGCTGGCGCGGCCGGCGCCGGCGGCCGAGGCGGCCGGCGGCAGGGCGGCGGTCTGGGGGGCAGGCGGTGTTGGCGAGGCGGCCGGCATGGCTGGAGTCGGTGCGGCAGCCAGCATGGTGGGCGGCGGCGGCGCTTCGGCAATGGCCGGTGTCACCTGCACGGGAGCCGCTGGCGGCGGCGGCGCCGCGACCAGTGTCGGTCCAGGTGGCGGCGCGGTCTGGGCTGGCGGTGCGCTGGCGACCTGCTGCGCAACCTGGATCGGCG
>JBBCJW010000096.1:0-8351 GCA_037190765.1 Alphaproteobacteria bacterium | reverse complement strand
CACCCTTCCTGGCCCTCTCCCCGCTTGCGGGGAGAGGGTTGGGTGAGGGGCAGGCGCGCCATCGCCGCCTCTGCTCCGTCATTCACGCACCAGCGACGGACGACCAACGCGCTTCACCCGCCGTCCTCCACCGCCGCTGCGATCTGCCGCCCTCCCCGTTCATAAAAGAGGTGTGAGGTCATGCCGCCCTGCCCGCTTCAAAGAAGTGACGTGAAACCGTCGTCACCCTTCCTGGCCCTCTCCCCGCTTGCGGGGAGAGGGTTGGGTGAGGGGCAGGCGCGCAGCGCCGCACTTGCCCTATCACCCGGACACCAGCGACGAACGCGCCTCACCAGCCGTCCTCCACCGCCGCTGGC
Source organism: Alphaproteobacteria bacterium (assembly GCA_037190765.1). Taxonomy (GTDB): domain Bacteria; phylum Pseudomonadota; class Alphaproteobacteria; order Reyranellales; family JAQSWP01; genus JAQSWP01. The sequence goes on along the minus strand of JBBCJW010000096.1, from coordinate 7,995 downwards.
GCCCGCCGCACCGCCGTGCCGTTGACGCAGTCGGAGCGGATGCCCAGCACGCCGCCCGGCTGCGGCCGCAGCGACAACCGCACCAGCCGCCCTTGCGCCAGCCAGAAGGCGCGGATGGTCTGCGCCAGCCGGTAGTTGAATTCCTGCTCGTAGGGCGACACGCTTGCCCCGTCGCCGCCATCGCCGTCATCGCCGTCGCTATCGCCAGCACCGCCCCCACCCGCCATGGCGCGATCGAGACGCCAGCGGTGCCGCGCCCATTGCAGCCGCTTGGCCTTGCTGCGCTGCCAGCCATGCCGGTGCGCCAGGTTGGCGACGCTGCCCGGCCGCAGCCCGCAGCTCAGCCCGATCTCCTCCAGGCTGGCGCCCGCCGCATAGAGCCGCCGCAGCGCCTCCAGCCGCGCCGGCGTCCAGCGATTGTTGCGCCGCGCCAGGCCCGGATGCACCGGCCCGTAAGCCTCCCGCACGCCGCGCGATGCGCCCGGCCCCACCCCGTGCCGCTTCATCGCCCGCCCCGCGCCGCGCCATCGGTAGCCACGAGATTGGCAGCGACAGCGCTCGCCGCCTCGCTTCCGTCATCGCCAGCGACGATCGCCGCCTTGGCTGGCTCTATCCCGGATGCCGCCGCCGATGCCGCCGCACCATCGCTTGCCGCCTCTGCCGCCGACGATGCCGATCCGTCGGACGCCGTCGACGCCAGCGGCACGCCTGCGATGGACGATGCCGCTTTCGACCACGAGGCCAGCACCACCGCCGATGACACCACCGTCGATGGCACCACCGTCGATGACACCATCGCCGATGACGCCGCCATCGATGACGCAGCCTGCGACGACGACGCCGGCGACGCCATCGCCGTCCCCACCGCATCCGCCTTCTCGCGCACGCGATAGCGCCACTGCTTGCCGCCGGCGTAGTCGCGCTCGACGGTCCAGCCGCCGAACTTCTCCTTGCGCAGGTCGCGCAGCCGCGCCGAGGCCGAGGCCGGCGCGCAATCGGCCAGCACCGCGATCTCCTCCAGGCCGTACCACAGCCCGTCGCGCATCACCTGCCACACCGCCTCGAGCTGCGCGCACGGCACCGTCGACGCGCGCGCCCGCAATTCGCCGTCGCCGAGCTCGGCGTTGCCGTCCAGGCCGGTCCCGCATCCGCCGGTCCCGCCCTCATCCTCATCGCTGTCGCAAAACCCCATCCGCCCCATTGCCCCTCCGCTTCCGCCGTTCTTGTAAAAGGAGCCCGGCGGCGGCAGGCGGTCAGGCGCTGCCCGCCGCCGGGCGACCGTCGCAGCGCCCGGGGGAGACGGGCGCGTCGGGCGCCGGGGAGGCGCCGGCGACGGAGCAGCGTACTGCCGGGACCGATATTACGATTGACGTAATTACGGAGTCCAGTAGAATTACGATGCAAGTAATGGATTTCGCGGGGATGAATTGCGAAAACCGTAAGCAGGATGAGGGCAGCAGGAATGACAGCCGCACGCCGCCGCAACGAATGGATCGCCGACCGCCTGCGCGAGCTGGGGCTGAACCAGCGGCAGCTGGCGCAGCACATGGGGCTGGAGCCGCCGCGCGTCTCCGACATACTGCGCGGCGAGCGGCGGGTGCAGCTCGACGAGCTGGCCGCGCTCAGCGCCTTCCTGCGCATGGACCCGGCCCAGATCGCCGCCCGCCTCACCGCCGTCCGCCTCACTGCCGCCAGATCCGGCGACGCGACGGCTGGCGACGACACTGGCGACAGCAGCGGTCCCGGCAGGAGCGGCGGCACACGAAGCGGCCGCCGCACCACCGCGTCGACGACCGGCGTGTCGACCATCGGCACATCGCCGCCCGGCGCGTCACCATTCGGCCTGTCGACAGGCGCCCCGCCCGATACAACTGCGTCGACACGAAACACGGCGGACCGCACCGCAATCGACCGGCGCGCGCCGCCGGACCGGGCGCTGGAGGCGATGCTGGGCCTGCCGGCGATGCGCGGGCGCGAGCGCGACCTGCCGATCTACGGCGCCGCGCAGGGCGGCGACGGGGTGATGCTGCTGGACAGCGACCCGATCGAGTACGGCGAGCGCCCCGCCAATCTCCTGGGCGTGGTCGGCGCCTACGGCGTCTACGTGGTCAACGATTCGATGGCGCCGGCCTACGAGCCGGGCGACAAGCTGCACGTCCATCCCGGTCGCCCGCTGCGGCCCGGCCGCGACGCGATTTTCGTCAGCGAGCAGCCCGACGGCACCCGCCACGCCACCGTCAAGCGGCTGGTGAAGATCACCGACAAGGCGTGGAAGGTCGAGCAGTTCAACCCGCCCCGCGTCTTCGACCTGCCCCGCAAAACCTGGCAGCGCGCCTTCAGGATCGTCGGCAGCGAGCGGGCGGATTGACTCCTCCCCCGCCTCCTCTTCCTCCTCTCCCCGCTTGCGGGGAGAGGGCAGGGTGAGGGGCAGGCGCGCCAGCGCCACTCCTGTTTCTTCGTCATGCCGTCCCCCGCCAGCCTAACCACAGAGGCACAGAGACACAGAGACAACCGGACCTCGCATCTCTGTGCCTCTGTGCCTCTGTGGTTCTCTTTCATCCACCCGCAAGTTTCCGCCAGCACACCGCCCTCACCGTCCCGCACCCGCCCCGCGCCACCCGTCGACTCACATCAGCCGCGCCACCGCCACGATCACCCCGGTCAGCGCCACCGCGATGCCGGCCAGCCAGCTCAGCACCTGGAAGGCGCCGGGCGCGGCAGCGACGCGGCCGCGGGTTTCCGCCAGTTCCAGCCGCATCGCCTCCAGCTTCGGCTCCAGCGCGTCCAGCCGCGCCTGCATGGTCTCGACATCCTTTTCCGTGCACATGCCATCCCGCCTTTCGCCGCCGCGCCGCCCCACCGGCGCGCCCGGCCCTGGTTCCGTTGCCCGTAAGCCAGTCTTGCCACGTAATTACGATTAACGTAAATTACACCCTGGCATATCGGACGAAAGGATGCGGGGATGGGCTACCGCGCGGGGGGCGTGCTGGACCGGATCGAGCAGGCGTCGGGCGGCCGCCTGCATCTGCAATTGCGGCAGGCGCAGGAGCGGGCCGAGGCAGCGGCCGGCAAGGCCCGCGCCGCGCTGCACCTGACGGTGCGCATGGCGGCGGCATCGGTCAACGACGAGCTCGACCACGTCCCCGACGCCCAGGCGGTGGCGCGCGCCTGCCTGCTGCCCGACGACATCGCCGCCACCTGCGCCACCATCGAGCAGTATCTCGACGACCTGCTGTTCCAGCCGCTGCAGCTATTGCAAAGCAAGGCGGAGGAGCTGGAGGGCGGCTGAGCCGCCTTCATCTCCCCTCTTCCCAGGCACGCAAAGAAACCTGGCCACGAGCTGATCGGACTGAGAGGCAGTTCCGCGATCGCAGCTTGCACTTCCGTGATGATATATTTTTATATATTCTTTATCATAAATAATATGTTATTATATATTACGTGGTTGAATTCTAATCCCTAGCAATATATTTTTCTATATCAAACTACTCTTTTTATATAGAAAACCATATGGCCTCTGCTCCCGCCACCCCTATCGCCAAGGCCCTGCGCGAGGCCCGCCTGCGCAAGGGCCTGAGCCAGCGCGCGCTGGGCGAGCGCGCCGGCGTGCCGCAGAGCCATATCTCCAAGATCGAGGCCGGCGCCGTCGACCTGCGCCTCTCCTCCCTGATCGAACTCGCCCGCACCCTCGACCTCGAACTGACGCTGGTACCGCGCGCTGCGGTGCCGGCAGTGCAGTCGATTGCCCGCCGCAAATCTCCCGGCGAAATCGAAGCGGAAGCTTGGGAGCTCTTGCGGACAATGGAAGACCTGCGCGAGGAAGGCATTGACCCTCTCGGTCCCCTACCCGCGCCATCCTCATTAGTCAGAAGCGCGCAGCAGGCACTCGACAATCTTGAGCATTCTCCCGGTCTTTCGAAAGCCGACCTCGCCGCTGTTCGCAAGGTCCAGCGGGAACTCGACGCCGTAGCCAAGACTCCCGAGAATGAGCAGCTTGTCGACAGAGCGGCTAAAAGTGCTACAGCCTTGCGCGACCGCTTCGCTCACCGCCATCCGGCAACACCCAACACCCACCGCCCCGCCTATTCCCTCGATGACGAGGACGACGATGCCTGACGTTCTCGCGCTGCATCTGCATGGCAGGCGCATCGCCACCGTCACGCGGCTGGTCGGCGACCGCAATCTCTTCGCCTTCGACGAAGCCTATGCCCAGGATAGCGCGCGGCCGACGCTGAGCCTGTCCTTCAAGGACACGCTGGGCGAACTGATCGTCGTGCCGCGCACGACGCAGACCCGCCTGCCGCCCTTCCTGGCCAACCTGCTGCCCGAAGGCACGCTGCGCGACTTCCTTGCCCGTCGCGCCGGCGTCGATCCGGTGCGCGAATTCTTCCTGCTGCGCGCGCTGGGCGCCGACCTGCCCGGCGCGCTGTCGGTGGTCGCACTTTCCAGCGCCGATGCCGCTACCACGCCGCCGGAGGAGGAACCGCCGACCCGCAGCCGTCTTGCCGCTGCCCGCCGCGCCCGCCCCGTGCTGCGCTTTTCGCTGGCCGGCGTGCAGCTGAAGTTCTCCGCCCTGCCGCAGGGCAGGCGCGGCCTCACCATCCCGGCCGACGGCGTCGGCGGCTCGTGGATCGTCAAGCTGCCCTCGCCGCGCTTCGATGCCATGCCGGAGAACGAATTCGCCATGATGGACCTCGCCGCGCTCGTCGGCATGAACGTGCCGCCGATCCGCCTGATCGCCCCGCGCGACATCGAGGGCCTGCCCGCGGGCATCGCGCGGCCGCAGGACAAGGCGCTGGCGATCGAGCGCTTCGACCGCCGCGCCGACGGCAGTGCGGTGCACATGGAGGATTTCGCGCAGGTGTTCGGCGTCTATCCCGAACGCAAATACGACCGCGGCAACCTGCGCAGCATCGCCCGCGTGCTGGCGGCCGAGACCGGCGAGGACGACGTCGCCGAGTTCGTCCGCCGCCTGGTCTTCAACGCGCTGATCGGCAATGCCGACATGCATCTGAAGAACTGGTCGCTGCTCTATCCCGACAGGCGCCGCGCCCAGCTGGCGCCGGCCTACGATTTCCTGTCAACCATCGCCTGGCTGCCCGATCCCGAGGCCGCCCTGAATGTCAGCCGCACGAAACGCTTCGACGAACTCGACGAGGCCGAACTCGTGCACCTTGCCGACAAGGCGTTGCTGCCGCGCAAACCCGTGCTCGACACCGCAAGCCAAACCGTCGCCTTGTTCCACCAGCACTGGCGGGCGCAGAAGAAGCACCTGCCGCTGTCGCGCAAGGCCGTCGCCGCCATCGACGCGCATCTGCGCACAATCCCGCTCACCCGCAAATAGCCCCAGCACGTTCGAGACCGCCCGCCATGCGCCTGCTCCTCGCCGCCACCGCCCTGCTGCTGAGCCTCGCCACACCGACCGCCGCGCAAACCGCCGCGCAAATCGAGGTCGAACTGCTGGACGATGCCGACTCGCTGAAGACGCCGGCCGGCACGCTGACCACGGGCCCCTGCGACAAAGCCAACTGCGTGCAACTCGACGGCGAAACCATCGCCGGCGATTACATGGTGTCGCTGCATTCGGCCTGGCCCTCGCGCGCCGCCCCGCAGCTGGTGTTCTATTCGACCCATGCCGGCGGCAATTGCTGCCTGCCCGCCCTGCACGCGCTCGACGTGAGCCGCCCGCCGGCCTTCGATCTCGGCCCGCTGTTCGTCGAAAGCGAGGCGAAGCCGCCGCACGTCCTGCGCCACGGCGATATGATCGAACTCACCGGCGATGCCGGCGAGACCAACCGGCTGGGCGATCCGATCCCCACCATTTTCCTCTACGACGGCAAGACGAAAACCCTGCGCATCCGGCCCGACGACGGCGTGCCCGATTTCGCCGCCATGATCGGCGAGCATCCCGACACGCTGCTGGGCAGCCCCGGCCATCGCAAGGCGCTGGTGGCGCTGTGGGGCGAGGATCTGTTCGCCGATCTGCGCCACGCGCTCTCGGTCGCCTCCGGCATGGAGCTGACGGCGCATCGCTACCTGATCGCCACCGGCTGCCGCCCCCATTCCTGCGGCGCCAACCAGGCGCTGCTCGCCATCGACCTGCGCAGCGGCCGGTCGATCGGCGTCATCCAGGACACGCACTACGCCGATGGCGGGCGGACCCAAACCATCGACCTGGCGATGCGCACCGACTTCCCCCCGCGCGGCCTGCCCACAGAGCTGCGGGCCAAGGTCGAGTCCTGGCTCAACCCCACCGGCGCCAAACTCATGCTGGAGCGCGACCGCATCCGCCTCCACAATACGCGCAACCCGCAAGACGACACGACGCGGTGAAGGCGGCGCTCATTCGCACATAACAATATCGCGATGAATGATGAATAAGGTGAGGCTTTCGTCGTTCGGATCGAGCAGCCGTCGATAGGGGCGCTTATGACAGCGACTTGCCGGTCTTGCGGAGGTATATTTATTGGGGCCAATCCAACAGTCGTGCTACTGGCTTTGCATCCGCCTCTGGCGGAAAGATCGGAAGTCCGCTATATAAGTAGAAAGGTCACAATGCAGAGAGGTTAAATCTCTGTTTAGTGATCCGGGGCCGGCTGTTCACGCAGATCGGCCTCTTCGATTCTTGGTTCCCCGGCCAGGATTCGGACCTGGATTCCCTCGCGTGTAAGGCGGGCGTCCTACCATTAGACGACCGGGGAGAGTAAAGTGCCAATTTCGGGGCCGTTCGCCTTCACCTTCGCGGGATCGAGGCAACGGCCCCTGCTTTATCCTAGCCCCGGCTACGTCAGCTGCCGGCCCGGGGCTCTCTCTGTTGTCATGCCGCGCTCCAACGATTCAATGATCTAATTCTAACACATCTCAAACGTAGATCAACAGGAAAAATCAACACGGACGTAAAATTTTACGCCCGGTCCTGTTGACAAAATAGATGGGTGATGAGGTATATTTAGCGGATGAGAAGGAGTCCGCGATGACCGACGCAATAGACGATAAGCCGAAGAAGGATCGCAGTCCGTCTTTCCCGTTCATTTCGCTACCTGAGGTCATCAAGCGCCTTCAGGCTTTCGAACAGACGTTTGGCCGTCACCCGGCTCCCGGAATTAAAGTCGGCCTCGCGTGGGGAATGAAGGACAAAAGTAGCCAAGCCTATCAAATATTAGCAGCGTTAAAGGCATTTGGACTGGTGAGTTACCAAGGTAGCGGTTCTGACCTTAAGGCAATTCTGACCGATGAAGCTCGCACGTATCTTCGTGCGCAGCAGAACTCGATAAAAAGTGAAATCGTAAAGCGGATTGCGCTAAAGCCAACGCAGTTTAACAAGTTCTGGAACATTTGGGGCGCAGATCGTCCGCCTGATCCGGTGTGCCTCGACCAACTCATTCTGCAGCATGCATTCACTGACAGCGCTGCTCACAAATTCCTTAAAGTCTATGACGAGACTGTTGCCTTTGCAGGACTCTCAGATTCTGATATCGTGATAAACGATAGCGCGGACGCTGATGAATCGCCGCTAGAATTTCGGATTGGCGATCTGGTCAATTGGGAATCGGGCGGTCAAGTCCAGTGGAAGGCGCCGCGCAGGATCGTTGCAATTGACGAGAAGGACGGCCAATTTTTCTACAAGGTCGAGGGTCTTGGAGAGTTGGCTGGCCAAATTGGATGGATTCCGGTGGAACAAGCTATTCAGCAAAGCGCCTTTACTGGAACCGGCACTCAGTTCACCCCACCACCGGCTGACCCTAAGAGAGAAGACCAGATTGTGCCCGGTACCCGTAGAGCGGTCTTTCCGGTTACGGGTGGCGACGTTACGTTGATTTTTCCTGAAGGTATGTCCAAAGATAGTCTCGATGAGCTAGGGCAATACCTCGAAATTTTTCTGAAGAAGGAAAAGAAAACGGTTGGCTCGAATTAGGGCAACTGCTCTTTAATTAGCTCTGTTTCACTCCCACCGTCGCTATCTCGTGCCGTCGACCGCCCCGCCTTCACCTCTCT
>JBBCJW010000095.1:0-77106 GCA_037190765.1 Alphaproteobacteria bacterium | reverse complement strand
GTGTAGAGCGGCGGGTGCTCCAGCAGCCAGACCTGTTCCGGCGCCGTCCCGGCCCGGATGGCGGCCACGCGCTGCTCCATGGCCGCGACCGCCTGCGGATAGGGCACCGGATGGTCCGAAACCTGCCATTCCAGGGCGCTGGCAGGGGCCGGACGCAGGGCTTGAGCATGGTCCATCGCCCTTATTTGGCCCCAAACAGGCAGCCCGGCAAGCGGCGAAAAGGGAAGATAGAGGAAAGACTTAGCTTTTACCGGGCGGCGCTTGCGCGCTCGCCGCCGATTTGCTATCTCCCGGCCAACCTCAAGGGAATTTGCCGGTTTCGCGGGCCTGTTCCTCCTTTGGGAGGAGGGCGTGCGGTACCGGCTGCGATGGGCGGTCGTGGCGGAATTGGTAGACGCGCAACGTTGAGGTCGTTGTGGGGTGACCCGTGGAAGTTCGAGTCTTCTCGACCGCACCATTCTTTCCCGTTCTGGATCCGAAGACGACGCTGGCAGCATAATCGGCTGCTGCAGCGGAAGATGGCGAGGCTGTCATGGCTGATGATCTCACCGACAGCGCGCTGCGCTACCACCGTCTGCCCAAACCCGGAAAGCTGGAGATCGTCGCCACCACGCCGATGGCGACGCAGCGCGACCTGGCGCTGGCCTATTCGCCGGGCGTGGCAACGGCCAGTCTCGCAGTCGCTGCCGATCCCGCCGAAGCGGCGAACCTTACCGCCCGCTCCAACCTGGTCGGCGTGATCACCAACGGCACGGCCGTCCTGGGGCTGGGCGCCATCGGCCCGCTGGCCGCCAAGCCGGTGATGGAAGGCAAGGCGGTGCTGTTCAAGAAATTCGCCGGCATCGACGTCTTCGACATCGAGCTGGCTGAGAACGATCCGGAGCGCCTGGTCGAGGTCATCGCCGCCCTGGAGCCCACTTTCGGCGGCATCAACCTCGAGGACATCAAGGCGCCGGAATGCTTCATCGTCGAGCAGGCGCTGCGGGCGCGGCTGAAGATCCCTGTCTTCCACGACGACCAGCACGGCACCGCCATCATCGTCGGCGCCGCCGTCCTCAACGGGCTGCAGATCGTCGGCAAGAAGATCGGGGAGGCGAAGCTGGTCTGTTCCGGTGCCGGTGCGGCGGCGCTGTCCTGCCTCGACCTGCTGGTCAAGCTCGGCCTGAAGCGCGAGAACGTGACGGTCAGCGACATCGTCGGCGTGGTCTACGAGGGCCGCGCTGAGCAGATGGACCCGTGGAAGGCGCAGTACGCCCGGCGCACCAAGGCGCGGACGCTGGGCGAGATCATCGACGGGGCCGATATTTTCCTCGGCCTGTCCGCCGGCAACGTGCTGAAGCGGGACATGGTGGCGCGCATGGCGGACAACCCGCTGGTGCTGGCGCTGGCCAACCCGACGCCGGAAATCCTGCCCGAGGAGGTGCTGGCGGTGCGCCAGGACGCGATCATCGCCACCGGCCGGTCCGACTATCCCAACCAGGTCAACAACGTCCTGTGCTTCCCCTTCATCTTCCGCGGCGCGCTGGATGTCGGCGCCACCACGATCAACGATGAGATGAAGATCACCTGCGTGCGCGCCCTGGCGGCGCTGGCCCAGGCCGAGTCCTCGGACGTGGCGGCGCTGGCCTACGGCACCGGGCCGACCACCTTCGGCCGCGACTACATCATCCCCCGCCCGTTCGATCCGCGCCTGCTGGTGCAGCTGGCGCCGGAAGTGGCGCGAGCGGCGATGGACAGCGGCGTCGCCACTCGCCCGATCGCCGATTTCGAGGCCTATCGCCAGCATCTCAGCGAGTTCGTTTTCCGCTCCGGCCTGGCGATGAAGCCGGTCTTCGAGCGGGCGCGCAAGGCGCCCAAGCGGGTCATCTACGCCGAGGGCGAGGACGAGCGCGTGCTGCGCGCGGCGCAGGTGCTGGTCGACGAGAAGGTGGCCTTCCCGATGGTGATTGGCCGGCCGGAGATCGTCGCCCGCCGTATCGCCCAACACGGCCTGCGCCTGCAGCCAGGCACGGACCTGGAGATCATCAACCCGGCCAGCGATCCGCGCTATCCCGACTACGTCGCCACCTATCACGGGCTGATGGAGCGCAAGGGCGTGTCGCCCGATTTGGCCCGCACCCTGGTGCGCACCAACAGCACCATCATCGCCGCCCTGGCCGTCCACAAGGGCGACGCCGACGCCATGATCTGCGGCACCGTCGGGCGTTTCCCGATCCACCTGCAGATGATCGACGACATCATCGGCCGGCAGCCGGAGGCGCGCAATCTCTATGCCCTGTCGCTGCTGATCCTGCCTGGCGGCACGCTGTTCCTCTGCGACACCTACGTCAACGACAACCCCAGCGCCGCCGACATCTGCGAGATGACCAGGCTGGCGGCGGAGGAGGTGCGGCGCTTCGGCGTCGAGCCCAAGGTGGCGCTGCTGTCGCATTCCTCCTTCGGCAGCAGCCACAGCGCTTCCGCCGCCAAGATGCAGGAGGCGCTGCGGCTGCTCTCGGTGCAGGCGCCCGGCCTGGAAGTGGAAGGCGAGATGCATGCCGACGCCGCGCTGTCGCCGGAGATCCGCGCCCGCATCTTCCCCAACTCCAAGCTCAAGGGGGTGGCCAACCTGCTGGTGATGCCGACCCTGGATGCGGCCAACATCGCCTTCAACCTGCTCAAGCAGGCGGGCAACGGCCTGTCGGTGGGGCCGATCCTGCTGGGGGCGGCGAAGGCCTGTCATATCGTCACCCCCTCGGTGACGGCGCGCGGCATCGTCAACGCCAGCGCCATCGCCGTGGTCGATGCGGCAACCGACAAGTCCACCCCATGAGCGAACAGCAGCCCCAGCCCGCGGAAAACTCCGCGTCGACCAAGGGTTCGGTCACGCCGGAACTGGTCGAGGCGGTGGTCGCTGCCGTTGAGGCGCAGCGGCCGGACGTGGTGCGCAGCCTGGTCGGCGATCTGACGCCGTCCGACATGGCCTGGGTGCTGGAGCAGCTCTCGGAGGAGGAGCGGCAGCCGCTGCTCGACCTGCTGAAGACCGACCTCGATCCGGAAGTCCTGGTCGAGCTCGACGATTCGGTGCGCGATTCGGTCATCGAGCAGATGGATCCGGAAACGCTGGCGGCGGCGGCGGCCGAGCTGGATTCCGACGATGCCGTCGACATCATCGGCGATCTCGACGAGAAGGAGCGCGAACAGGTCCTGGCCGCCATGCCGGCGGAGGACCGGGCCGAAATCGAGCAGGCGCTGGCCTATGCCGAGGATACGGCCGGCCGACTGATGCAGCGCGAGCTGGTGGCGGTGCCGCAGACCTGGTCGGTCGGCGAAGTCATCGACTACCTGCGCGAATCGACGGACGATCTGCCGGAGGACTTCTACGACGTCATCGTGGTCGACGCCGATCGCAAGCCGGTCGGCACCGTGGCTCTGGGCACGCTGGTGCGCACCAAGCGGCCGGTGCCGGTGGCCGACATCATGGAGCGCGATCCCTATACGCTCTCGGTCGAGACCACCCAGGAGGACATCGCCCACCTGTTCCGGGACGAGAACCTGGTGTCGGCGCCCGTCATCGACGCCGAGGGCAAGCTGGTCGGCGTCATCACGGTGGACGACGTCGTCGACGTCATCGACGAGGAAGCGGAGAAGGACATCATGGGCCTCGCGGGCGCCGGTCAGGCCGACGTCTATTCCGACGTCAAGCATACGGTGCGCGCCCGGCTGCCGTGGCTGGGGGTCAACCTGTTCACCGCCGTCATCGCCTCCTCGGTCATCGCCCTGTTCGAGGACGAGATCAGGATGATCGTCGCCCTGGCGATCCTGGCGCCGATCGTCGCCTCGCTGGGCGGCAATGCCGGCACCCAGACCTTGGCGGTGGCGGTGCGGGCGCTGGCGACCCAGGAGCTGACGGCGCGCAACGCCCTGCGCTTCGTCGGCAAGGAGATCGTGGTCGGCAGCCTCAATGGCCTGTCGCTGGCCCTGGTGATGGGCTGCGTGGCGTGGGTCTGGTTCGACGAATGGCGCATCGGCGCCATCATCGGCGCGGCGATCATCGTCAATCTGGTGTTTGCCTGCCTGTCCGGGACCGTCATCCCGCTGGGCCTGAACCGGCTGAAGATCGATCCGGCGGTATCGTCTGGCGTGTTCCTGAGCACGGTGACGGACGTGCTGGGCTTCTTTGCCTTCCTCGGCCTGGCGGCGCTTTTCCTGTTTTAATGGGCAAAGCCCAGGCCGCCGACCGGGCGGCTCTGCCAGCGCAGCGATTGCGCGGCCTCAAGCGCCAGTTCGGCGATGTCCTGTTCCAGTTCCTCGCGCCACAGTAGCCCCAGCCGCCGCGACAGCGGCACTTCGTCGATCGCCAGCAGCGCCATGCCGGGCTGGGCGAGGGATTCGGGCAGGAAGCAGGCGCCATGGTCGGCAACCACCAGTGCGGCGATCCTGTCCTCGCTGGGGCTGCGCAGCAGCACCCTGGGGCGTATGCCGTGTTCGACGAAGATCGCCCGCGCCTGGTCGGTGACCTCGCAGCGGGCGCGGATCAGGAACGGCATCTCGGCCAGGTCGCGAACCGAACAGCGTTCGCGGACGGCGAGAAGATTGCGGCTGCCGACGGCCAGCCGGTAGGCCTCCCGGTGCAGGGCCCGGCCCGGCAGGCCGGCGGGCGCGTCGTCGATGCGGGTCAGCGCCAGGTCGAGCTGGCCCTGCTGCAGGCGGGCGACGGCGGTGGCCGGCGCGATCTCGTGCAGTTCCAGCTCCAGGCCATCGCCGCCGGCCCGCAGCCGGTTGACCAGGGCGGCGACCGCCGGAACGGGAAGGGTGGGGAGCAGGCCGATGCGCAGCCGCTGGCGGGGCCTGGCGGCGCTGAGGCTGGCGCGGGCCTGGCGCCACTCCGCCAGCATGGTTTGGGCATGCGGCACCAGCTTCTGGCCGGCCGGCGTCAGGCTCACCCGCTTGCGGTCGCGCTCGAACAGGCGGGCGGCAAGCTGCTCCTCCAGCCGGGCAATGGCGACCGACAAGGTCGGCTGGGTCACATTCAGCCGCGCCGCCGCCCGGGTGAAGCTGCCCGCTTCCGCCAGCGCCAGGAAATACCGCAGACCTGTGAGATTCATCAATGATAGTTAAAAACTATTTAAATAATAAAAACAATAAATTTTACATATTCATAGGCCGGGGCCATTGTCCCTCGCAAACCAGGGAGGAACGAATGGCCGGACCGGTCGCCCCCGATCCCGATTTCGCCGAACGCGTTCGCGACAGTTTCAACCGCCAGAATGCCATGCGCTTCATCGGCGCCAGCCTGACCCGGCTCGCGCCGGGCGAGGCGGAAATCGAACTGCCCTATCGCGACGAGCTGACCCAGCAGCACAAATTCTTCCATGGCGGCATCACCACCATGATCGCCGATTCCGCCGCCGGCTATGCCGCTTACTCGCTGTTTCCGGCCGGCTCCTCGGTGCTGACGGTCGAGTTCAAGATGAGCCTGCTGGCACCGGCGGCCGGGGAGAAACTCGTCGCCGCCGCTCGCGTGGTCAAGCCGGGCCGGACCCTTACCCTGTGCGACGTCGAGGTGCATGCGGTGAAGGAGGGCAGGAAGAATCTTGTCCTGAAAGGACTGGAAACCCTGATCTGCCTGCACGACAGGGCCGACCGCTAGGCCGCGCTCCGTTGCTCCGGCGCGGCGCGGGTGGCACCATGATCCCGATCGAATCCTGAAAGAACGAGAAGACGATGATCCCCAACAGCATGAGCACGTTCGATTTCGGCCTTGGCGAGACGGCGGAAGCCATTCGCGAACAGGTGGCGAATTTCACCGCCGACGAGATCGCGCCGCGCGCCGCCGATATCGACCGCGACAACGATTTCCCGGCCGATCTGTGGCGCAAGATGGGCGATCTGGGCATTCTCGGCATCACCGTCGAGGAAGAGGACGGCGGCGCCGGCCTGGGCTATCTCGAGCATGTCGTGGCGCTGGAGGAAGTCAGCCGCGGTTCGGCCTCGGTGGGCCTAAGCTACGTGGCGCATTCCAATCTGTGCGTGAACCAGATCCGCCGCAACGCCACCAAAGAGCAGAAGAAGAAATACCTGCCCAAGCTGATCTCCGGCGAGCATGTCGGCGCGCTGGCGATGAGCGAGCCGGGTGCGGGCTCCGACGTGGTCGGCATGAAACTGCGGGCCGACAGGAAGGGCGACCGCTACATCCTCAACGGCAGCAAGATGTGGATCACCAACGGCCCCGACGCCGATACGCTGGTGGTCTACGCCAAGACCGACATCAACGCCGGCCCGCGCGGCATCACCGCCTTCCTGATCGAGAAGGGCTTCAAGGGATTCTCGGTGGCGCAGAAGCTCGACAAGCTCGGCATGCGCGGCTCGAACACCGGCGAACTGGTGTTCCAGGACTGCGAGGTGCCGGCCGAGAACGTGCTGGGCGAGGTCGGCAAGGGCGTCAACGTGCTGATGAGCGGGCTCGACTACGAGCGCGCCGTGCTGGCGGCCGGGCCGCTGGGCATCATGCAGGCCTGCATGGACGTGGTGCTGCCCTACATCCACGAGCGCAAGCAGTTCGGCCAGCCGATCGGCGAATTCCAGCTCGTGCAGGGCAAGATCGCCGACATGTACACGACCATGAACGCCTGCAAGGCCTATGTGTACTCGGTCGCCAAGGCCTGCGATGCCGGCAGGACCACGCGCTACGACGCCGCCGGCGCCATCCTGTACGCAGCGGAGAAGGCGACGCTGGTGGCGCTCGACGCCATCCAGCTTCTGGGCGGCAACGGCTACATCAACGACTATCCCACCGGCCGCCTGCTGCGCGACGCCAAGCTCTACGAGATCGGCGCCGGCACCTCCGAAATCCGCCGCATGCTGATCGGCCGCGAGCTGTTCCAGCAGACCGCTTGAGGGTCAAGGAGCGGGCGGCGCCCCGTTGGCCAGCACCAGACGATAGTGCTCGACAGTGGGGAACGGGTCGTAGAAATGGTGCAGGAGCGCGCGCCAGCGCTGGTACTCGGCCGAGCCGCGGAACCCGACCGTGTGATCCTCCAGGGTCTGCCACCAGACCAGCAGGACGAAGCGGTCGGGGTTTTCCACGCATTCCTGCAACTGATGGGCGATATACCCTTTCATGCCGGCGATAATGGCGCCCGCCTCGCGGAAGGCGGCCTGAAAGGCCTGGCGCTGGCCGGGGCGGATATCGAGGGTGGCGACTTCGAGGATCATGGGTGGGTTCCCGGGAATGGGCGCAAGGTGAAGGACTGGCGGAACGGCTTGCCGTCCCGCTCCCGCGGTTTATCATGACCGCCGCTGCAAGGCGGGAGGAAAACATGGGCCAGACGCGCATCAGCGTGGCAAGAGCCGGCAAAAGCGGCGCCGCGCGCTTTTCCGAAGCGGAATGGAAGACGCGGCTGGATCTGGCCGCCTGCTACCGGCTGGTCCACCGTTTCGGCATGACAGACCTGATCTACAACCACATCACGGCCAAGATCCCGGGCACCGATCACGAATACCTGATCAACCCCTACGGCCACTACTATTCCGAGATCACCGCGTCGAGCCTGATCCGTATCGATCTCGACGGCAACATCCTCGACGACACGCCCTACGAGATCAATCCGGCCGGCTACGTCATTCACAGCGCCATCCATGGCGGCCGGCCCGACATCCATTGCGTGATCCACACCCACAGCCGCGCCGGCACGGTGGTGTCGGCGCTGGAGGAGGGGCTGATCCCGATCGCGCAAGGCGGCTTCCAGTTCTACGGCCGCGTCGCCTATCACGACTATGAAGGTTTCGCCGTGGACGAGAACGAGCGCAAAAGCCTGGTGAAGGATCTGGGCAAGCGCAACGTGATGATCCTGCGCAACCACGGGGTGCTGACCTGCGGCCGCAGCGTCTCCGAGGCTTTCCGGCTGATGTATTACCTGGAGCAGGCCTGCCGCCTGCAGGTCGAGATGATGGCCACCGGCGGCCGCCTGCGCCTGCCGCCGCCGGAGGTCATGGAGCACACCGCCCAGCAATGGGAAGGCGGGGCGGCCAATATCGGCACCACCGAGAGCCGCGAATGGCCCGCTCTGCTGCGCCTGCTGGACAAGGACGATCCGTCCTGGCGCACCTGACAACCGAATTCTTGCAAGGAGTACAGCCTATGAGTAGCGATCCCATCGTCATCGTCGGCGCCGCCCGCACGCCCATGGGCGGTTTCCAGGGCAGCCTCAAGGAGGTGCTGGCGCCGCAACTCGGCACCGCCGCCATCAAGGCGGCGCTGGAGCGCGCCGGCGTCGGCGCCGACCAGGTCGACGAGGTCATCATGGGCTGCGTGCTGCCGGCCGGCCAGGGCCAGGCCCCGGCGCGGCAGGCGTCGCTGGGCGCGGGCATCCCCGACAGCATCGGCGCCACCACCATCAACAAGATGTGCGGCTCGGGCATGAAGGCGGCGATGCTGGCCCATGACCTGATCGCCGCCGGCACCAACAAGGTGATGGTGGCGGGCGGCATGGAGAGCATGACCAACGCCCCCTATCTGCTGGAGAAGGCGCGCGGCGGCTATCGCCTGGGTCATGGCCGGGTGCTGGACCACATGTTCCTCGACGGCCTGGAGGACGCTTACGACAAGGGCCGCCTGATGGGCACCTTCGCCGAGGATTGCGCCCAGAAGTTCCAGTTCACCCGCCAGCAGCAGGACGATTTCGCCATCGCCTCGCTGACGCGGGCGCAGAAGGCGATCAAGGACGGCAGCTTCGACAAGGAAGTGGTGCCGGTGGCGCTGAAGGGCGAGCAGGTGACGCAGGACGAGCAGCCGCTGAAGGCGCGGATGGACAAGATTCCGACCCTGAAGCCGGCTTTCCGCGCCGACGGCACGGTGACGCCGGCCAATTCCAGCTCGATTTCCGACGGCGGCGCCGCCCTGATCCTGATGCGCCGTTCCGAGGCGGAGAAGCGCGGACTGAAGCCGCTGGCCGTGATCCATGGCCATACCACCCATGCCGGCAAGCCGTCGGATTTCCCGGTGGCGCCGATCGGGGCGATCCAGAAGCTCTACGACAAGACCGGCTGGACCAGGAAGGACGTCGATCTGTGGGAGATCAACGAGGCCTTTGCCGTCGTCACCATGGCGGCGATGCGCGAGCTCGACCTGCCGCACGACAAGGTCAACGTGCATGGCGGCGCCTGCGCGCTGGGCCATCCGATCGGTGCGTCGGGGGCGCGCATCCTGGTGACCTTGATGGCGGCGCTGGAGAAATACGGGCTGAAGCGCGGCGTGGCCTCGCTGTGCATTGGCGGCGGCGAAGCCACCGCCATGGCCGTCGAGCGCGTCAACTGACCATGCGGCGGCTGATCTCGTCCGGCTCGGCTTTCGAGAAGCTCGCCGGCTATTCGCGCGCGGTGGTGGATGGCGACTTCGTGTTCGTCGCCGGCACCACCGGCTTCGACTACGAGCGCATGGCCATCGTCGACGATCCGGTCGAGCAGACATACCAGTGCTTCCGCAACATCGCCGGGGCGCTGGCGGAGGCGGGGACCGGCCTCGACGATGTCGTGCGGGTCACGTATTACCTGACCGACGCCGCGCTGTTCGAGAAACTGGCGCCGGTGTTCGGCGAGCACTTCGCCAAGGCGCGGCCGGCGGCGACGGCGCTGGTCTGCCAGCTCGTCGATCCGCGCATCAGGATCGAAATCGAAGTCACCGCCCGCAAGCGACAGGGGTAGACATGCCGACAGTTCTGATCACGGGCGCCAGCCGCGGCATCGGCCTGGAATTCGTCCACCAGTATGCCGCCGCCGGCTGGAAGGTGCTGGCCTGCTGCCGCAAGCCGGGTACGGCCGGGGAACTGAACAAGGTCACCGGCGACGTCTCGCTGTTCGCCCTGGATGTCGATGACGACAGGAACATCGCCAGTCTGGCGCAGCAGCTTAAGTCGATTCCCATCGACGTGCTGATCAACAATGCCGGGATTTCGCGGCCGGAGGCCAACACGCTAGGCGAGGTGTCGAGCGAGGCTTGGCTGCAGGTATTCCGCACCAACACCATCGCGCCGCTGAAGATGGCCGAAGCCTTCCTGCCCAATCTGGAGGCGGGTAAGGAGCGCAAGCTGATCGCCATCACCAGCCGGCTGGGCAGCATCGCGCTCAACGAGGGCGGCCGCTACGCCTACCGCTCCAGCAAGGCGGCGCTGAACTCGGCCTGGAAGAGCCTGGCCGGCGACGTGGGCGGCAAGGGGCTGATCTGCGTCGTGTTCCATCCCGGCTGGGTCCAGACCGACATGGGCGGTTCCAGCGCGCCGGTCACGCCGAAACAGAGCGTGGCCGGGATGATCAAGCTGATCGCCGGCTTCCAGAGCAAGGACAACGGCACCTTCCGCAATTTCGACGGCGAAGCCCTGCCCTGGTGATCCGATGATCCTCAGCGAAGAACAGGCCATGATCCGCGACATGGCGCGCCAGTTCGCCCAGGACCGGCTGGCGCCGGCCAACGGCTTCGAGGCCGAAGGCGGCTTCCCGCCGGCGATCCTGGCCGAGATGGGCGAGCTTGGTCTGCTGGGCATGACGGTGCCGGCCGAGTGGGGCGGCGCCGGCGTCGACATGGTCTCCTACGTGCTGGCGCTGGAGGAGATCGCCGCCGGCTGCGGCGCGCTCTCCACCCTGATGAGCGTCAACAACTCGCCGGTCGCGGCGGCGGTGAACGCCTATGGCACGCCCGAGCAGAAGCGGCAATTCCTGGTGCCGCTGGCCCAGGGTAAGGTGATCGGCGCCTTCTGCCTGACCGAGCCGCAGGCCGGCTCCGACGCCTCCGCCCTGAAGACCCGCGCGGTGCGCGACGGCGACGATTTCGTGCTCGACGGCACCAAGCAGTTCATCACCTCCGGCCGCGTCGCCGGCTTCGCCCTGGTCTTTGCCGTCACCGATCCTGCGGCGGGCAAGAAGGGCATTTCCTGCTTCATCGTGCCGACCGATACGCCGGGCTATGTCGTGGCCTCGACCGAGCGCAAGCTGGGCCAGCGCGCCTCCGACACCTGCCAGATCGCGTTCGAGAACTGCCGTGTGCCAGCCTCCTACATGCTGGGCGGCGAGGGCGAGGGCTACCGCATCGCGCTGGCCAATCTGGAGACCGGCCGCATCGGCATCGCCGCCCAGTCGATCGGCATGGCGCGGGCGGCGTTCGAGGCGGCGCGCGCCTATGCCGGCGAGCGGCAGGCCTTCGGCACCGCCATCGTCAACCACCAGGCGGTGGCGTTCCGGCTGGCCGACATGGCGACCAGGATCGCCGTGGCGCGGCAGATGGCGCTGCACGCGGCCGAGCTGAAACAGGCGGGAAGGCCCTGCCTGACCGAGGCGGCCATGGCCAAGGTCTTCGCCTCGGAAATGGCCGAGCAGGTCTGTTCCGACGCCATCCAGATCCATGGCGGCTACGGCTATGTCGAGGGTTATCCGGTGGAGCGCATCTATCGCGACGTGCGCGTGTGCCAGATCTACGAGGGCACCAGCGACGTGCAGCGGCTGATCATTTCGCGCGCGCTGCCGACGATCTGACTACGCGGTCAGGCGGCGGAAAATCTCGAGGTCGACATTGGCGCCGGAATGGACCAGCGCCACGCGCTTGCCGGCCATCCTGTCGCGTTCCTTCATCAGTGCCGCCAGCGGCGCGGCCGCCGCCGGCTCCGCCAGATTATGCGTGTCGGTGTAGTAGTGGCGCATGGCGGCGGCGATCTCGTCTTCCTCGACCGCGACGATGCGGGCGGCGCCGCGGCGGATGATTGCCACCGCCTCCGGATCGGGGACCCGTACCGCCAGCCCGTCCGCCACGGTGTCGGCGCTGTTGGTGGCGACCGGCTTGCCGGCGGCGAAGGAAAGGGCGTAGCAGGGCGCTCGCGCGGCGACCACGCCGACCACCTCGGTGCGCGGCGACAGCAGGTCGCGTGCGGCGATGGTGGCGCAGATGCCGCTGCCCAGGCCGATCGGCACATAGACCGCGTCCAGCCCGTCATGCGCGTCGAACATTTCCAGCCCGTAGCTGGCGACGCCGTCGACTAGATCGCGATGGAAGGAAGGCACGCGCACCAGGCGCGGATCGCGCGCCGCCAGTTCCTGCGCATGTTTCGTCGCCGCCTGGAAGTCGTGGCCATGCACGATCAGCTCCGCGCCGAGGGCCGCCATGGCCGCGTTCTTCTCGGTCGAGTTTCCTTCCGGCACGACGATGAGGGCGCGCAGGCCGTGGCGGGTGGCGGCGAAGGCGATGCTCTGGCCGTGGTTGCCGCGCGTGGCGGAGACGACGCCGATCGCCTCGGGCCGCGTCGATTTCAGCCGCAGCAGATAGTTCAGGCCGCCGCGCACCTTGAAGGCACCCAGCGGCGTGTGGTTCTCGTGCTTGACCCAGACCTCGACGCCGCTGCGCTTCTGCAGCAGCGGCCAGCGATGCAGCGGCGTTGGCGGAACGGCACTGTTCACGTTTTGCGCGACGTTGCGCAGGCGTTCGAGCTCTGACATCCGACGGCGCTAGTCCGACGGCGGCGTGGACTGGCCGCCGCCGGAGCCACCGCCCGGGCCGCCGCGCAACTGGTCGCGCAACTGATCGCGCCGCTCCTGGCCCGGCGTGACGCCGCCGCCGGCGCCGAGATCGACGATCGGGGCCAGCAGCG
The DNA here is from genome assembly GCA_037190765.1 of Alphaproteobacteria bacterium. Classification (GTDB taxonomy): domain Bacteria; phylum Pseudomonadota; class Alphaproteobacteria; order Reyranellales; family JAQSWP01; genus JAQSWP01. The sequence continues at coordinate 64,495 of JBBCJW010000095.1, read as the reverse complement.
CCAGCTGGCGCTCGTTCAGCGCGTTGTTGATCGTATGGCCCTGGTTGTTGGGACGGATCACCAGCACCTGGCCGGGGCGGGTCAGGGCGATCTGCTCGCGCGCCAGGGTGGTGAAGACGATGCCGCCCTCCAGCAGGCGCACCGTCACCGAGCCGTCGACGTCGATGATCAACTCGAAGATGGTGCCGCGCACGCCGATCGAGCCGGCCGGGGTCCTGATCTCGTAGGCCTGGCTGGGCAGGCTGCCGCTGACGAAGCGGAACACGCCACGCACCGCCGTCATGGTCACCGTGCCGCTGCCGCGGCTGGTGTCGTAGACGAAGCGGTCCAGGGTCACCCGCGAATTGGGACCGACCGTCAGCGAGGTCTCGTCCAGGAACAGGAGCTGGCCCTTGCCGCGATCGCCGGTTTCGACCACCTCGTCCCTGTAGACCTTGTCGCCCTGGCCGATGACGCGCCGGTTGTGGGACACCGTGCCTTCCATGCGGTCGACGACGGTGGCCGCGACGCCGATATTGGGCGCCGGCTGGGCCACGGCCGTCACGGGCAGCAGGCCGAAAACGAGGCAAACGGCGGCAAAGGACTTGCGCATAGTGAGGTCTCCCATACAGGGACGGCCACGACGTGGGAAGGGGCCGGCGAAACGTCCAGTGCGGAAAAAGGATACTGTGAACTGGTTCACAAAGAGAACGGGCGGCCAATGGCCGCCCGTGCGTGGTGCGATCAGGCTGTTGAATCCTAATCGTTATAATAGCACTCGTAGCAGGGCTCGTAGCCGCCGTCGCCCGAGGAGTAGCCGCTGGTCCGGCCGCGCAGGATGCTGCGCAGCTTGCGCACCCGGTCTTCCTGGAAGAATTCCGGCACCGTCGTTCCGGTCTTGTCCGGGTTGAGGATCGGCGCCAGCATCGCCGCCTGCCAGCCCGCCAGCTTGCCGCTGATCTCCGGCTGCCCGCCGGGACGGATCACCAGCACCTGGCCCGGCCGGTCGATGGTGAAGTTGCCGAACAGCGTGGCGGCGACGAAGCTGCCTTCGCCGTTCTGGAACACCGCCGTGCCGTCGGCCAGCAGCACGATGTTGATGATCGTGCCGCGCACGCCGATGGTCGCCGCCGGCGTCTTGATCTCGTAGGCCTGGCTAGGCAGGCTGCCGGAGATGAAGCGGAACACGCCCTTGGTGGCGTTCAGCGTCACCGAGGAGCCGCCCTGCGGGTTGTAGACGAAGCGGTCGAGCTTGACCTCCGACTCCGGCCCGATGGTCAGGCTGGTCTCGTCGCGGAACAGCAGCTGTCCCTTGCTGGCGCTGCCGGTGCGGATCAGCTCGTCCTGGAAGACGCGGTCGCCGGTCTTCTTGGCCGAGGTCTGCGGGCCGACCGTGCCTTCGACGCGGTTGACGACCGTGGCCGCGACGCCGATCTCGGCGGTCTGCGTCTGTGCGGAGAGTCCGCTCGCCAGCGCCGTGAAAGCGGTCGCGAGGGCCGTGGCAATAAGGAGCTTGCGCATTAGAAATCCACGTAGAAGTTCAGGCTGATCCTGTGGTTCGTGTAGTCACGCCCACTCTGGCCGCCCGAGTTGTTGTAATTCGAGAAGTTGCGGTCGTAGGTGTAGCCGAGCACGCCGGTGAAGTTGTCGTACATGCCGATCAGCCGCAGCGCCGGCGCGATGCGGACATCCTCGCGGTCCTTTGAGCGGCCCGGGTCCCTGCCGTCGTAGTCGCGGTACTGCACCGTCACTTCCGGATTGAGGAAGACGTTGCCGACGCCGCCGGAGAAGGAGAACAGGCTGACGGCGTAGGAGGCGGTCAGGCCGGCCTGGATGAACGTGAAGCGCGATTTATCGGCGTTGTTCCAGATGAAGGAGGGGCGCAGCTCGATGCCGTCGGTCTTGCCGAAGACGTTGTCCCAGCCCAGCCGGGCGGACAGGCCGAAGACCACCGCGTCGCGGCCGGGATCGGCCCTGAAGGCGCCGCTGCTGTTGCCGCGGCTGAAATCAGCGTAGGACACGGCGGCCGTCACGCTGCGCAGCGGATCGGTGCCGCGCGTCTCGACCGTGGCGCCCAGTCCGGCCGCCCAGAACAGGAAATCGTAGTCGGCGAAGCCGGTCTCGGCGCTGACGAAAGTGTGCGCGCGCCAGCCATTCTCGAACAGGAACACCGGACCGGTGCTGGCATTGCCGTACAGGAAGTCCGAGCTGCTGGTGCGCGCATGGGCGTCGCCGTAGAGCTGCAGCGAGGAGCGCCAGAGCTGCGATCCCAGGCGGCGGTTGTCGTCGACCCGGAAGGTGACGATGCCGGAGAAGTCGTCGCGGCCCTTGCCGTCGTCGAGATTGGTGTTGCTTTCCCACAGGCCGCCGAAGCCGACCTGGAAGCGGGTCTCGGCCGGCTCCAGCAGGGCCTTGATCCGCTCGTACTCGCCGCGGGCGCGCCGGTCGGCGGGATCGTTCAGCACCATGCGCTCGTAGGTCGACAGCGCCTTGCGCAGTTCGCCGCGCCGCTCCGCTTCCTGCGCGTAGCGAAGATTGGCCGCCGCATCGGACGGGTTCATCATGACCTGGCGGAACAACTCCTGCAGATCGGCGGTCTGCTGGGCACTGGCCGGCATGGCGACGGCAGCCGCAAGTGCCGCCGCGACGGCAAGGCCCAGGCCGGCCCTGGTCGCGCTGGAACCGACGCCCTCCGGCGCCTGAACCGAATTCTCAGACTGAGACAAGTTTTTACCCCCTGACCGAAGCTTCCTGCCGCCAGCGTGGAACGTGGCGTGTCCGTCGAAGCCGGTTGCGTATACGGACTGGATGACGTGAAAACATACATTCAAACCAGTACCTTATCAACATCTACAGGTGTTTCGCGCCGTCGGCTGTGAACCGCATCACAGCCACATGGTCATGGCCATGGTGGTGATCGTCGCCTATCTGTTCGTATGTTCCACAGGCGAATTGCTTGTCGGCGCGGCCAAAACGGAACAAACTTTTGCTCTGAGCGTTCGTCCAGAGCGGAGCCGCAGCCGGCCCGCGCCGCCGGAACCGGGTTCCGGCGTTCGCCCAACGGCCCGCAGCCGGGGCAGAAGACGCCGCCATGACGGAGTCTGCCGTCCGACAGCCAGGGCCCTGCGCGAGCGCAAGCGACGCGTGCCGACCGCCTTCCGCCTGGGGAGGAGGTGGCCATGCTCGTATCGGACATTCTCAATGCCAAGGAAATCGACGTCGTCGGCGTGACGCCGGACATGACGGTGGAGGACGCCGCTCGCACCATGGCCCGCCACGGCATCGGCGCCGTGCTGGTGCTGGCCGGCGACAGGGTGCTGGGCATTGTCTCCGAACGGGACATTACTCGCGGCGTGGCGACGCGCGGCGGCACCATGCTGGCCGATTGCTGCAGCGACATCATGACCCGGGCGGTGATCGTCTGCGAACCGGACAATACGGTCGAGGCGGTCATGACCGTGATGACCGAACACCGCATCCGCCATCTGCCGGTGGTGCAGCGCGGCCGCCTGATCGGGGTGGTCTCGATCGGCGACGTGGTCAAGGCGCTGATCGACGAGGTCCGGCACGAGGCCGAGGATTTGCGCCGCTACATCGCGGCCGGCGAATAGAAAACTGACCTGCGGAATTTGACCGGGCCGTCCCGCCGTCAGGCGGACGGCCCTTTCTTTTTGTTCTTGCCCGGGCCGGGCGCGGGCGGCAATTTGCGGACGGGAAACGCCTTCTCCTTTCCGGGTGGAAATCCGGAAAAAGCCAATCAGACGTAATGGGTTGCTCAATGCCGGTTTTGAAGTCCGCGGTCGATGTTCGCTCGGCCGGTTTCCAGGCCAACGCCAAGGCCATGCGCGAGCAGGTCGAGGACCTGAAAGCCAAGGTGGCGAAGATCCGCGAAGGCGGTGGCGCCGGTGCGCGCGAGAAGCACCTGGCGCGTGGCAAGCTGCTGCCGCGAGATCGGGTCCGCACGCTGCTCGATCCCGGCTCGCCGTTCCTGGAACTGTCCCAGCTCGCCGCCTGGAACATGTACGACAACGAGGTGCCGTCCGCCGGCGTCATCACCGGCATCGGCCGCGTTGCGGGCCAGGAATGCGTCATCGTCTGCAACGACGCCACGGTGAAGGGCGGCACCTACTATCCCATCACCGTCACCAAACACCTGCGTGCCCAGCAGGTCGCCATCGAGAACCGGCTGCCCTGCCTTTACATGGTCGATTCCGGCGGCGCCAATCTGCCGAACCAGACCGGCGTGTTTCCTGATGTCACGCATTTCGGCCGCATCTTCTACAACCAGGCCAACATGTCGGCGCAGGGCATTCCCCAGATCGCCATCGTCATGGGCTCCTGCACCGCCGGCGGCGCCTATGTGCCGGCCATGTCGGACGAGGCCATCATCGTGCGCAAGCAGGGCACCATCTTCCTGGGCGGCCCGCCGCTGGTGAAGGCCGCCATCGGCGAGGTGGTCAGCGCCGAGGAGCTGGGCGGCGCCGACGTGCATTCGCGCACTTCCGGCGTCACCGACTACTATGCGATGAGCGACTCGCATGCGCTGGGCATGGCTCGCCGCATCGTCGCCAACATGAACCGCGTCAAGCGCCCGTCGGTCGCCATCGACAAGCCGCGCGAGCCGCTCTATCCGGCGGAGGAGATCTACGGCGTCCTGCCGACCGATTCGCGCATTCCCTACGATGCGCGCGAGATCATCGCCCGCATCGTCGACGGGTCGGAGTTCGACGAGTTCAAGCAGCTCTACGCCACCACCCTGGTCTGCGGCTTCGCCCATATCTGGGGCTATCCGATCGGCATCGTCGCCAATAACGGCATCCTGTTCTCCGAATCGGCGATGAAGGGGGCGCATTTCATCGAGCTGTGCGGCCAGCGCGGCATTCCGCTGCTGTTCCTGCAGAACATCACCGGCTTCATGGTCGGCAAGAAATACGAGGCCGGCGGCATCGCCAAGGACGGCGCCAAGCTGGTGACCGCCGTCGCCACCGTCAACGTGCCCAAGTTCACCGTCATCACCGGCGGCTCCTACGGCGCGGGCAATTACGGCATGTGCGGCCGCGCCTACAGCCCGCGCTTCCTGTGGATGTGGCCCTCGGGCCGCATCGCGGTGATGGGCGGCGAGCAGGCCGCCTCGGTGCTGGCGACGGTGCGGCGCGACGGCATGGAGGCGCGCGGCCAGAACTGGAGCGCGGAGGAAGAGGAGGCCTTCAAGGCGCCGATCCGCGACCAGATCAACAACGAGGCGCATCCCTATTTCGCCTCGGCCCGCGTCTGGGACGACGGCGTCATCGACCCGGCCGACACCCGCATGACCCTGGGCCTGGCGCTGTCGGCGGCGATGAACCGGCCGATCGAGCCGACCAAGTTCGGCGTCTTCCGGATGTGACGATGGACGCCCCGGTTCTCTATTCCGTCGCGGGCGGCATCGCGACGGTCCGCCTCAACCGCCCGGCGGCGCACAACGCGCTCGACCGCGCCACCGGCGAGGCGCTGATCGCCTGCGTGGCGCGGGCGGCCGGCGACGCCAGCGCCCGCGTCGTGGTGCTGGCAGCGGACGGGCCGACCTTTTCCGCCGGCGGCGATTTCAACTGGGTGCTGGGCTGGCCGAAGCTTTCATACGAAGAGCAGCACGCCGGCGCCAAGCTGCTGTCCGATGCGGTGCAGGCCATCTACGACCTGCCCAAGCCTTCCATCGCGCGTATCCAGGGCGCCACGGTCGGCGGCGGCATCGGCATGATGCTGGCCTGCGACTACGCCGTTGCCGCCGACAACACCCGCTTCGGCCTGACCTCGGTGCGCAACGGGCTGCTGGCCGGCATCGCCATTCCCGAACTGATCCAGGCGCTGGGCGTGCGCAAGGCGCGCCAGGTGCTGCTGCATGGCGGCGTCATGCCGGCGGAGCAGGCGCTGGAACTGGGGCTGGTCGACCGGGTGGTGCCGGCGGCGGTGCTGGACGAGGAAGTGCAGGGCCTGGCCTATGAGTTGAAGCTCGGCGCGCCGTCGGTCCAGGCGCTGATCAAGCGGCTGGTGACGGAGATGGCCGTCGCCGCCAGGGACGAGAAGATTGCAGCCCGCATTGCCGACGAGGTCGCCGCGCAATGCACCACGCCCGACGCGGCTGAAGGCATGAGCGCCTTCCTGCAGAAGCGCAAGGCCGCGTGGACGAAGTGAGACGGGGATAGAAACGCCATGTTCAGCAAGATCCTGATCGCCAATCGCGGCGAAATCGCCTGCCGGGTCATCAAGACCGCCCGGCGCATGGGCATCAAGACCGTCGCGGTCTATTCCGATGCCGACCGCAACGCCATGCACGTCGCCATGGCGGACGAGGCCTACCACATCGGCGCCGCGCCGGCGCGCGAGAGCTACCTGGTCGCCGACCGCATCATCGACGTCGCCCGCCGATCGGGCGCGCAGGCGGTGCATCCGGGCTACGGCTTCCTGTCCGAGAACGCCGGTTTCGCCGAAGCCTGCGCCAATTCCGGCATCGTCTTCATCGGCCCGCCGCCCTCGGCCATCCGCGCCATGGGCTCCAAGAGCGAGGCCAAGAAGATCATGGAGAAGGCCAAGGTGCCGCTGGTGCCGGGCTATCACGGCGACGACCAGGGCGAGGAGCTGCTGAAGCAGGAGGCCGTCCGCATCGGCTATCCGGTGCTGATCAAGGCGGCGGCCGGCGGCGGCGGCAAGGGCATGCGCGTGGTCGAGAGCGAGGCGAAATTCGCCGAATCGCTAGCCGGCGCCAAGCGCGAGGCCAAGGCCGCCTTCGGCGACGATCACGTGCTGGTCGAGAAATACCTGACCCGCCCGCGCCACATCGAGATCCAGGTCTTCGCCGACAGCAAGGGCGACTGCGTCTACCTGTTCGAGCGCGACTGCTCGATCCAGCGCCGGCACCAGAAGGTGGTCGAAGAGGCGCCGGCGCCGGGCATGCCGCTGGACCGTCGCCGCGCCATGGGCGAGGCCGCCGTCGCCGCCGCCAAGGCCATCGGCTATGTCGGCGCCGGCACGGTCGAGTTCATCGCCAACCAGGACGGCACGTTCTACTTCATGGAGATGAACACTCGCCTGCAGGTCGAGCATCCGGTGACCGAGATGATCACCGGCCAGGACCTGGTCGAATGGCAGTTGCGCGTCGCTTCGGGCGAGCCGCTGCCGCTGCTGCAGGACGATCTGGCGATCAACGGCCATGCCATCGAGGTGCGCCTCTACGCCGAGGACCCGGTGCGCAACTTCCTGCCGTCGATCGGCCCGCTGCGCCATCTGCGCTTGCCGCCCGAGAGCACGCATGTGCGGATCGACACCGGCGTGCGCCAAGGCGACGAGGTGTCGATGAACTACGACCCGATGATCGCCAAGATCATCGTCTGGGACCGCGACCGGCTGTCGGCCATCCGCCGCCTGGCCGCGGCGATGTCGGAGACGCAGGTGGTCGGCGTTTCGACCAACACCGCGCTGCTGGCGGCCATTGCCGCCCATCCGGCTTTCGCCGCCGGCGATCTCGACACCGGCTTCATCGACCGTCACCGGACCGAGCTGATCGTCAAGCCGGGCGCGCCGACCGACCAGGTGCTGGCGCTGGCGACCATCGCCCAGATCGCCCATGCCGCCGCCCGCACCGGCGCGCAGCAGGAGCGCTCCCTCGATCCCTGGTCGCCCTGGGGCACGGCTTGCGGCTGGCGCCCCAACGGGCTGGGACAAGACACGATCGGGTTCAAGTCGGGCGACAACGAGATCAGGGTGCCGGTGGTCTATCGCCGCGACGGCACCTACGAGCTTGGCCTGCCGGGCGGTATGGCGGTGGCGTCGGGCGAACTGCATAACGGGCAGCTTTCCGCCACCATCGACGGCGTGCGCCAGAGCGCCAATGTCGTGCGGCTGAGCGCCAATGACGGCAGCGAGGACCTGATCGTGCTGGCGCCGGGCATCAACCAGCGCCTGCGGGCGATCGATCCGCGCAACGTTTCGGGCGTCGAGGAGGCGCCGGGCGGCACGCTGCAGGCGCCGATGCCGGGCAAGGTGATCGACGTCAAGGTCAAGGACGGCGAGAAGGTGCGCCGCGGCCAGCCCGTCGTGGTGCTGGAGGCGATGAAGATGGAGCACACCATCGCCGCGCCGTCGGACGGCACCGTCAAGAAGGTGAAGTTCGCCGCCGGCGAGCTGGTGGACGAGGGCGTCGAGCTGGTCGAGTTCGAACCGGCCGCCTGACGCGGAGGGAGGAACCATGGCCCTGCCCAGCAAGGTGCGTCTGGTCGAGGTCGGCCCGCGCGACGGGCTGCAGAACGAGGCGAAGCCGGTTCCGGTCGAGGTCAAGGTCGAGCTGATCGACCGGTTGACCGATGCCGGCCACGTCACGGTCGAGGCCGGTTCCTTCGTCTCGCCCAAATGGGTGCCGCAGATGGCCAGCACCGACGAGGTGATGGCCAAGATCAGGCGCCAGCCGGGCGTCTCCTATCCGGTGCTGGTGCCCAACAAGCAGGGCTTCAACGCCGCCCTGGAGGCGAAAGTCGAGGAGATCGCCGTCTTCGCCGCGGCATCCGAAAGCTTCTCGCGCAAGAACATCAACTGCTCCATCGCCGAGAGCCTGGAACGCTTCGCGCCGGTGATGGAAGCCGCCCGGCATCACGGCATCAAGGTGCGCGGCTACATCTCCACCGTGGTCGGCTGCCCCTACGAGGGCGACGTGGCGCCGCAGGCGGTGGCCGATCTGGCAGCCAAGCTGCTCGCCATGGGCTGCTACGAGATTTCCCTCGGCGACACGATCGGCGTCGGCACGCCGGGCAAATGCGTCGCCATGGTCGACGCCGTCGCCGCCGTGGTGCCGCGCGAGAAGATCGCGGTGCACTTCCACGACACCTACGGGCAGGCGCTGGCCAACATCCTGGCCTGCATGGAGCGCGGCATCACGGTGATGGATACCGCCGTGGCCGGGCTGGGCGGCTGTCCCTATGCCAAGGGCGCCTCGGGCAATGTCGGCACCGAGGACGTGATCTACATGCTCAACGGGCTGGGCATCGACCATGGCGTCGATCTGGACAGGATCGCCGCCACCGGCCGTTTCATCACCGCCGCTTTGGGCCGGCAGCCGGCCTCCAAGGTGGCGCAGGCGCTGGCCGCCAAGTGCGCCGCCTGATCAGTCGGCGATCTGCACCCTGACCTGGACCGCGCTGCTGCGGCCCGTGGCGTCGATGACGGCGATGCGGGCGAAACCTTCGCCGTCCGGCTGCCATAGGGTGCTGCCCGGCTGGCCGGCCAGCGGCTCGCCATTGACCACCCAGCGCAGCGGCCCCTGGCCGCCCTCGGCCTTCAGCGGCAGTTGCCGGCCGTCGCTATCGTGTCGGCGCAGTTCGACGACGGCGCCCTCGACGGGATAGAGGATGCGCGGCGCGCTGGCCTGGCTGCGGGCGCGCGGCCCGATGGCGAGTGGCGGCGCGGTGGGATCGAATATCTGCAGATAGGGCGGCAGTGCTGCCGTGCCGCTGACCGCCAGCGCATCGGCCGGCCGGCGCGGCGGGGCGGCTTCTTCCGGCGGCAGCAGGTCGAAGGCGCGCAGCATGACCGGGGCCGCCGTATTGCGGCCGAACTGGCCCGGCCGCGGCGTGCTGTCGGCATGGCCGACCCAGACCCCGACCGTGTAGCGCTGGCTGTAGCCGACCGCCCAGGCGTCGCGGAAGCCGAAGGAAGTGCCGGTCTTGAAGGCGATGCGCCGGCGGCTGCCCGGCGTCGAAGTCGGCGCGTAGCTGTCGGGCGGGGCGCTGCCAACCAGGATGTCGCCGACATACCAGGCCGCGCGCTGGCCGACGAAGCGGCGCGGCTTCTCGTCCTCCGGCCGGTCGCCCTGGCGCAGCGACAGCGGCAGCATGGCGCCGCCCTCGGCCAGCCCGGCATAAAGCATGGTCAGGTCGAGCAGCGAGATGCCCGCGCCGCCCAGCACGATCGCCAGCGAGCCGGCGCCGGTGGCGTCGCGCGGATAGGCCAGTGCAGCGCCCGCCTGCTGCAGCCCGGCGGCGAAGCGTTCCGGGCCGATGCGGTTGACCACGGCGACGGCGGGGATGTTCAGCGATTGCTGCAAAGCCGCGCGCGCGGTCAGCATGCCTTGGAAGTCGCGGTCGAAATTGCGTGGCGCATAGTCGCCGAAGCGATAGGGCGAATCGTCGATCAGCGATTCGGGATGCAGGATACCGTCGTCGAACGCCAGCGCATAGGCGAACGGCTTCAGCGCCGAACCGGGCGAGCGGCGGGCGCGCACCAGATCGTTCTGGCCCGCGCGGCCGAAGAAATCGGCGCTGCCGACATAGGCCACCACCTTGCGGGTGCGGTTGTCGACCACCACCATGGCGACGTCCGCCCCGTCGGCGAAACCGCGGGCGCTCTCGAACGCCAGCCGCTCCAGCCCGCGCTGGGCCGCACCCAGGATATGGGTGCGTATCGTGGCGCCCGATTCGGTCCCGTTTGCCAAAGCCAGCGCCAGATGCGGCGCCACGAACGGCATCGACCGGCGCTCGGCCGGCACCGGCCGGTCGATCGCCTCGGCGCGCTGGGCGGCGGTCAGCGCGCCGCGCCCGACCAGCACGTCGATGACCCAGTCCCGTTCGCGTTTGGCGATGTCGGCGCGCAGATCGGGCCGCCGCCGCTCGGGCGATTGCGGCAGGGCCACCAGCAGCGCCGCCTCGGCCGGCGTCAGGCTGCGTGGCTCCTTGCCCAGCCAGGCCAGCGAGGCGGCGCGCACGCCCTCCAGATTGCCGCCATAGGGGGCGAGGGTGAGGTAGAGGGTGAGGATTTCCTCCTTGCTGTAGCGCAGTTCGAGCTGCAGGGCGCGCGCCATCTCGAACAGCTTGCCGCGCAGGTCGCGTCCGTGCGGTTCCAGCAGCCGCGCCGTCTGCATGGTCAGGGTCGAGGCGCCGGACACGATCCCGCCATGGGAGAGGAACTGGCCCGTCGCGCGCAGCACGGCCAGCGGATCGACGCCGGGATGCCAGCGGAAGCGGCGATCCTCGTAGGCGACCAGCATTTTCAGGAACAGCGGATCGACGTCCTGCGGCGTCGCCAGCAGCCGCCAGCGCTCGTCGCGCGAGGTGAAGGCGCGTAGCACCCGGCCGTCGGCATCGACCACCAGGGTCGACCGGTCGTGGAAGCGCGACAGGTCGGGCGGGAACAGCCGGTCCAGTACCGCACCGGCGGCGACAAGGACCGCGCAGCACATGGCCGAGATCAGCAGCAGGCGGCGCATGATGCCCGCTTCCGGCCTATTGCCGCGGCAGCACCGTGACCGTGCCGCCGCTGGTGCGGCCGATCACGCCGGGGCGGTACATGTCCTCGATCTGCGCCGGCGGCAGCACGTAGGTGCCGGGGGTGACGGCGCGCACGATATAGGCCAGGACGAACTCGCTGGTCTCCTCTTCCTCGTAATAGTAGTTGCCGCGATAGGAGCCGAAATAGGTCGGCTTGCCGAAGGTGAAGCTGGCGAAGAAGCGGTCGTCGCGCGCCTCGCGCGTGCGCGTGAAGCTGATCTTGGGCAGCCACGCATAGGCCTGCTCGCCATCGACGGTGTAGGGCACGATGGCCTCGATCTCCCAGCCGGCCGGCAGCAGGTCGAGCAGCGCCACCTCGTGGTAGTCCTTGTCCAGCGCGCGGCCGGTCAGCACCACCATCAGCCGGTCGTTCTGCTGCACCTTGCTGAGGTCGGCGTTGCTGCCGTCGAGCTTGCGGAAGACGCGGTCGATGCGCATGCCGCGCTGCACCGCCGGCTGCATCGCCTTGGGCACACCGCGGACGGAGACCGTGCTCCAGATTTCCCGCCCGGTCGTGTTCCTGATCACCAGCGGCTCCCTGGCGAGGGTCTCTGGCTGGGGATAGAACATGGCCGGCTCGCGCGCGGGCTGCACTTCCTTGCCGTTGACCTGCAGGGTCAGCGGCGAGGCCGACCGCGTCATGGCGTGGGCCGCCAGCAGCATCCAGGCCTTCTCCTGCGTCGAGGTGTTGTCGATGCCCGCCCGGTCGAAGCGGCGCAGGCGGTTGGTCAGGTCGGGCAGCAGGTCGGTCTGGCCGGCCAGCGCCGCCACCGCCGTCAGCCCCGCCGTGTCGCGCAGCGCCGAACCATAGTAGTCGCCGCGGATGATGGTGCCGACCGCCTGCCGCGACTGCTCGAAGGCGGTGAGCGCGCGGGCTTTCTCGCCGACCAGCGCCAGTGCCGCCGCCAGATGGCCGCGTCCCAGCCCGTTGCGGATCTTGCCCGCTTCCGTGTCCTGGAAATAGCGGAGCTGGCCGATATCGGCCTGGCCCGCCCGCGCCAGCACGTAGAAGCCATAGGCCTTGGCTTCCGGCCCGAACTCGTTCAGCGCGCCGCGCGTCCAGGTCAGTCCGCGCACGATCGAGGCGTCGGGCACCACGAAGTCGCGGGCCTTGGCCTGGATCAGGAAGTCGAGCGCGAACACCTGGATCCACGGATCGGCGCCGTAGGCGCCGGCGCCCCACATGCCGAAGCTGCCGTCCGGCCGCTGCATGTCGAGGATGCGCGACACCGCATCCTGGATGCGTTCGGGCAGCGCCTTGTCCTGGCCGATGCCACTGACCGACGCCAACTCGCCGAAATAGAGCAGGGGCAGGGCGCGGCTGGTGGTCTGCTCCAGGCAGCCGAACGGGTACTTGTCCAGCGCCGTCAGCAGGCCCGGCACGTCGAAGCCGCGCACGCTGGCCATGCTGACCGACACGGTGGCGCTGCCCGGTACGAAGCTGTCGAGCGTGCCGGCATCGACGGTGACCTCGGCGTCGGGCTTGACCGGCGCCACCAGTTCGACCGTCTGCGGCGCCTGCGCCGGGCGCACCTGGATCTGCCAGTCGCGGGTGACGGAGAAGCCGTCGGGTCCGGTGATGGTCAGGTCGATCTTGCCGATGCCGATATGATCGCCCTTGATCGGCCAGCCGAAGAGCTGGCGCTTGCCGGCGGGCATGTCGATGGTCTGGTCGACCTGGGTCGGCAGGGTCACCGCGCCGCTGGCGTTCAGGCTCACCTTGTAGTCGCCGGGCGTCGCCTCGACGTTGTGCAGCAGCAGCGACAGGCGGCTTTCGTCGCCCGGCGCCAGGAAGCGCGGCAGGGTGATGTCGCTGACCAGCGCATCGCGCACCGTCAGCGGCTTGCTGGCCTGGCCGACCCGGTTGCGGTCGAAGGCGACCGCCATCAGGCGCAACTCGCCGGTGAAATCGGGAATGTCGAGCGGGATCAGGGCCTGGCCCTGCTCATCGACCTTCACGATGCCGGAGAACAGCGCCACGGTGCGGGTCGGCACCACTTCCAGCCCGCGGCCGGCGGCGCTGTCGCCGCCGGTGCGGATCTGGCCCACGACGTCGGCCGTGCCGTCGAGCAGGCGGCCATAGTCATCGCGCACGCTGACGGTCAGCCGGCGCTTGCCGAAATAATGCTTGCCGGGCTCGGGCGAGGCGAACTTGGTGAGCTGCAATATGCCTTCGTCAACGGCGGCCAGGGTGACGAACGCCTCGCTGCCGGCCTGCGCCACCTTCACCGGCACCTCGATCTTCTGCCGCGGCAGGATCTTCTCCGGCGTGCCGATCTCGACCGCCAGCGTTCGGCTGGAAACGTCGACGCCCAGCCACACCAGGCCGATGGCGCGCACCGGCGCGCGGTCGTTCTTCTGCGCCAGCGGCCGGAAGGCGCTGACCAGCGCATAGGCGCCGCTGCCCCATTCGGCCGAGACCGGGATTTCGACCGTGGTGCCTTCCGCGGCCACCGGCACCAGCCGGCGTTCGAAGATGCGGTCGCCGGCGACCACGACGGTCGCCTCGCCGGCGAAGGGCGCCTCGATGCGGATGCGTACGGTCTCGCCCTGGGCATAGGTCTGCTTGTCGGCCGTGACCTTGACCATGTCGGGCGTCTCCGACACCTGCGAGGAGGCCCAGCCCGAGTAGTAGCTGATGCTGGTGGCCGAACCCGTCGCCGGATCGGTGACGCTGAGGCGGTAGCGGCCCCAGGACTGGGTCTGGCGAATCACCGCCAGTCGCTCGGTCTCGGCATCAACCGTGCCGCTGGTCACCGGCACGTCACGCGAATACACCTCCCAGCGCCAGGTATTGCCGGTGCGGTACCATTGATAGTTCCGGACTTCGCGCACCAGTTCCCATTTCAGGCCGGGGCGGGCGATGCGCTGGCCGGTATTGTCGACCAGCGCGATTTCGAACTCGGCCGGCGTGCTCTCCTGCACGTAGCCGTCGAAGCGCGGGCGCATGCCGACATAGCTGTCGCGCGGCCGCACCGGCAGGCTGATGTCGTCGCGCGTCGCCCGGCCACCAGGCTCGAAGATCGACACCGAGATGTTGGCCTTCAGCGGCTGGGTCGGCGCCTGCAAATCCTCGATCGTGCCCTTGGCCGTGGTCTTGCCCTGGGCATCGGTCTTGCCGATCTCCAGCGGCGCGATGGTTTCCTTGACCTTCTCGCCCGCGAGACCGAAGCGGAAGCCGGGCAGGGCGGCGAAGGCCAGCGGATCGGCCACGATCTTCATTTCCGCCTCGCCGTCCAGTTCGGCGGCCGGGGCGCCATAGAGGAAGCGGCCGTCGACCATCACCGAGACCTCGTCGCCGGTCTTCAGCGGCCTGTCCTGGTCGGCGGTCAGCGCCAGTTTCAGCCGTTGCGGCACGAAATCCTCGACGCTGAACTCGGCCGTGCCGATCGGCGCCGCCCTGGGGTCGATATAGGCGCTGACGCTCCAGCGGCCGCGCTTGGCGGTGGGGCTGAGTTCGACCGGGAAATAGGCGGTGCCGGCGCTGGAGCCGGCCAGGGTGGTGCGACGGTACTCGACGCCATCGGACCGGCGCACGATCAGGGTCAGAGGCGCATCCAGCGCCACGGCGGTGCGATCGCGCAGCATGGTGGCGACATGCACGGTCTCGCCCGGCCGGTAGATGCCGCGGTCGAGATAGACGAAAGCGTCGGTGGCGCCGGGAGCGGCGCGGCCTTCGACGCCGCGGTCGGACAGGTCGAAACCGGCCCGGTTCAGGCTCAGATAGTTGAAGTCGCTGTTGTCGGGCCCATAGGCCATGACGGCGACCGGCGTATTGCCGCCATTGCCGCGCAGCAGGCCGGGCGTGAACATCGCATAGCCCTGGGCATCGGTGGCGACGCGGCCCAGCTCCTCGTTGTTGCGCGCGATCAGGGTCAGGGTGGTGTTGGCCAGCGGCTGGGCCGAGGCCAGCGAGCGGGCGAAGACGTGCAGCCCGTCGCTGCCGGTCAGCACCGTCATGCCGATATCGGAATCGACCACCCATTGCGCGGCGGTCTCGTAGCGGTAGTTGAAGTCGGTATCGGTGTTGTCATCGAAACTGCCGTCGGCGGCGTTCCAGGCGATCACCAGATAGGCGCCGGGCTTCCACGGCTTGACCGCGTCGCGGATCGGGAAGGCGGTGGTGACGGTCTCGTTCTGCGAGCCGTTCACCGGCATGGTGCCTTCCCAGACCTGCGCGCCGGTGTCCTGCAGCACGTCGTTGACGCGCCACGGCCGCATGCGCTTCTCGTCGAATTCCTCCGGCGACAGGCGCGCCATGATGCGGTCGGGCACGCGCAGCACTTTCAGCCGCACCTGGTCGACGTTGACTGTGGTGACCGGCACGCCTGCGGCCGTCGCGCGCGGCAGGATCAGGCCCGAGCCGGTGAAGGCCACCAGCGGCGGTCGCTGGCCCATCGAAACCTTGACGGTCTCGGATGCGGCGATGGTCTTGCCGTCGGCGGCGGGAAGCCCGGCCAGCAGCTCGACGTCGTAGTCGCGACCGAAGCCCAGCCCGCCCAGGCACAGCCGGTCGCCGGCGACGCGGATGGCCGGCCGGGTGGCGGGGGTGATCTTCACGTAGTCGTCGTAGCGGACGGCGCCGGTCTCGTTGAGCGGCTGCGAGAAGCTGAAACAGGCTTCGACCAGATCGCGCGAGCCGTCGATCGTCAGCCGGCGAAAGGCGAAATCGGACACCGGCTGCGGCGCGGATGTGGTGGCGGCCGGCGTGGTGCTGGCCGGCGTGGTCCTGGTCAGTGCCGGCGCTGCCGCCTGCGGCGTCGTCGGAGCGGCGGCCTGCGGTTGCGGCGCCGGGGCGGGAGCCGGTGTCGGCGCGGTGGCGGTCTGCTGCGGCCTCTGGTCCAGCGGCGTGGTCGGACGCAGGTTGAAATAGGCGACGCCGGCGATCGCCAGGACGACGGCGATCAGCAGGGTTACGACGGTGGTTCGCTTCATCGAGGGCTCCGGCGGACGGCGTGATCTTGTTTGTTGCGGCGCATTCTATCGCGTTCGATCGGTGAGGTGTGACGCCTATTGAAGGGCCCGGTTTACGGAAAATCTGTGGCGCGCCAGTGTCGCCACTGTTGTGCGTGGCAAAATCGCCAGCCTGTGGGAAACCCGCAACAGTCAGTTGCCGGGCAAGCCGCGGCGGACGTAAACAAGGGACATGACCTTGCATCTGATCAAGCTCGCCGTCGGCGCTTCCTCGCTCGAAGAGATCGAGAAATTCCAGGAAAAGCGCCGCAAGGAACGCCGGCAGAAACCGGCTTCGCCGCATCGGGTATTCACCCGCTCGACGCCGAAGCGGCAGGAGGAGCTGCTGGATGGCGGCTCGCTCTACTGGGTCATCAAGGGCTTCATCAAGGCGCGGCAGAAGCTGGTCGGTTTCGACGAGGCGGCTGATGACGAGGGACGCAAATACTGCGTGTTTCTGGTCGAGCGCAAACTTATCCCCACTTCTGCGCGCGCCATGCAGCCTTTTCAGGGCTGGCGCTATCTGGAGCCGGCCCGCGCCCCGGCCGACGCCAGGGCCGGCGACTCAGCCGACGTGCCGCCGGAGATGGCGGCCGAGCTGCGGCGGCTGGGCCTGATCTAGGCGCCGCAGCGATGCAACGGGGGATCGGCCTGATCGGATTGGCCGGGTTCGTCGTTGCGGCGGCGCTGATCGGCTGGGTCTGCGGCCGGCTGGACCAGCGGGTGTTCGACGACGAGGCGATCAGCCTCGCCATGATCGAGGGCCGCGGCTACAGCGCCCTGCTGGGCTTCTACCTGGGCGGCGGCGACGTGCATCCGCCGCTGCCGTTCCTCTGGCTGCGCCTGCTGCAGGATCTGCAGATACCGTTCTGGCTGCAGCGTGCTCTGTCGCTGGCCGGTGCCGCCGCCGGCTTCGCCCTGGTCCTCGACATGCTGTGGTCCAGGCTGCCCGACAGGCTGTGCCGCGCGCTGGCGGTCGTGCTGTTCCTTGGCGCGCCGCTGCTCTACGGCATGGGCGCCAGCCTGCGCTGGTATCCGCTGCTGGTGCTGCCGGTGGCGCTGGCGCTGTGGAGCGCCGACAGGGCAGGGCGGCCGACCCTGCTCACCGCCATCGCCTTCGGCGTCGCGGCCAATATCAGCTTCCTGGCCGCCATTCCGGCCCTTGCCTACGGCATCTGGCGCTACCTGATCGCCCGGCAGTTCGATCCGCGGCTCGACGGGCGTTTCATCGCCGTCACGGCGGTCATCGCCATGCCCGGCCTGCTCGCCTTCGCCGCTTCGCTGCCGCATCTGCCGGCGCAGGCCGAAAGCAACATCCTGGTGGCGTTGGGCATAACCGTCCTGGGTGTCGCCGGCGGCTACGGGCTGGGGCTGACCGACAGCGTCTTTGCCGCGCCCTTCGTGTTCCTGGCGCTGGCGGCGTTCGTCATCGCTCTCGCCACGGCCTGGCGCCGGCCGGTCGACGGGCTGCTGGCGATTTCCCTGATCATCGTCCTGCTCTGCCTGACGCTCACGGCAACGGGCTTCGCCAAGCCGCGCTCGTTCCTGTTCGCGGTGCCGTTCCTGCTGGCGGCTGTGATGCTGGGCGTCTCGCATTACGGGGGGCGGCGCTGGTTCGCCGTGCCGATGGCGGCTCTGTCCATTGTCGCCACCGTAGCGTCGCTGTGGCTGCTGAACTTCGGCGAGCGGCCGTTCAAGCGCAACCTGCATATTGCGGACGAGGAGGTGCTGGCGGTCATTCGCCAGCATGCGCCGCCAGGTGAGACCTTCGTCATGTCGTCGGAACCGTCGCTGGGCTGGCGGTTGCGACAGGAGGGACACTGTGTGACCGCCGCATCGCTGCCGGGAACCTGCGAACAGACCGCGCTACGCAACCTGGTGATGATCGATGACGGCACCTTCGTGCAGCGGCCCGGCCTGATGAACGCCTTCCTGGCAATGTCCTCCAGACATCAACAGGTGCATCGCCAGGTCTTCGGCAGCGACGAGGACGGGTCGCTAAAAACCTTCCTGACCACCCGCCTGGTGCCGAACTGGCTGGTGACGGTGACGATCTATCGCCGCGATTAGCTGCCTGCCGCCTGCTTCGCCCGCTTCTCGATGTCGATGCGCTTCAGTTCGCGGCGCATGATCTTGCCGGTGGTGGTGAGAGGGAATTCCTGCACGAACTCGACCTCGCGCGGATATTCGTGCGCGGCAAGCTGCTTCTTGATGAACTCCTGGATTTCCTTCTTCAGCTCGTCCGACGGCTTCACGTCGGGCTTGAGCTGGATGAAGGCCTTGACGATCTCGGTCCGCACCGGATCGGGAATGCCGACCGCCGCCGCCAGCCCGACCGCCGGGTGCTTCAGCAGGCTCTCCTCGATCTCGCCCGGGCCGATGCGATAGCCGCCGGAGGTGATGACGTCGTCGTCGCGGCTCTTGAACCAGACATAGCCGTCGGCATCCATCGAGCCAAGGTCGCCGGTCAGCAGCCAGTCGCCGGCGAACTTCTTCCGGGTCGCCTCCGGGTTGCGCCAATATTCCTTCATGATCACCGGGTCGGGCCGTCGGGCAGCGATATTGCCCTCGGTGCCTGGCGGCAGCACGTTGCCCTCGTTGTCGACGATCGCCACGGTGCGGCCGACGCTGGCGCGGCCGGCCGAGCCCGGGCGCGGCGTATAGAGGCTGGGGCAGTTGGTGGTCATCAGGTTGCACTCGGTCTGGCCGTAGCCTTCCGACAGGGTGGCGCCGAAGGTCTCGCGGCCCCAGGCCATCAGCTCCGCGCCCATGGCCTCGCCGCCGGTGGCGATGGCGCGGACGTTGTATCTCCAGCGCTCGCGCGGCTTGTGCACCTGGCGCATCATCTTCAGCGCCGTCGGCGGGATGAAGGTGACGCCGACATTGTGGCGGGCGATCAGGTCGAAAGCCTTTTCGGCATCGAACTTGGGCGCCCGCTGCGCCAGCACCGGCCTGCCCAGATACCAGGCCGGGAACAGCACGTCGTAGAGACCGGCGATCCAGGCCCAGTCGGCCGGCGTCCAGTAAAGCTCGTCGCCCTGCGGATAGAGGTCGAGCCATTGCTGCACCGCCGGGATATGACCGATCAGGGCGCGATGGGCGTGCAGCGCCCCTTTGGGCTGGCCGGTGGTGCCGGAGGTGTAGATCAGGAAGGCGGATTCCTCCGCCGCCGTATCGACGACCGGAAAACTGTCCGACGCCTCTTCCATCAGGGTCGCATAGTCCTTGAACCAGTCGCCGTGCCTGCCGGCGCCGATCACGATGACGGTCTGCAACTCGGGCAGGTTCTGGCGCACCTGTTCCAGCTTGGGCAGGTGCACCACGTCCAGGACCAGCGCCTTGGCGCCGGCATTGCCCAGCCGATATTCGATGGCGTCGGCGCCGAACAGGGCGAAGAGCGGCACGCCCACCGCGCCCATGCGATAGGCGGCGACATGCGCGATGGCGACCTCCGGGCTCTGCGCCATCAGCACGCCGACCCGGTCGCCGCGCTGCACGCCGTGCGCTTTCAGGATATTGGCCAGTTTCGAGCTGAGCCTGCGGATGTCGCCGAAGCTGAAGCGCAGGACGTTACCGCGATCGTCGTCGAAGATCAGCGCCGGCTTGCCCGGATCGTGCCGGTCGCAGACCTGCTGCGCGATGTTGTAGCGCTCCGGAATTTCCCAGCGAAACCTGTTGTAGACCTCGTCGTAATTGCTGCCGCTTGGAATCATGATTTGTACGCTTCCTGTCCCCGAACTTCTTGATTCCGGCCGCCGGTCGGAACGGCCGCACCATAGCCTGACCATGCTGGAAAGCGAAGGGGCGGGCGGGTAAACTGGCGGCATGGCTCCCGATGACGGCGTCCAGCGGCCGGTCCGCGACACAGTCCCTTCCGTCTGCCCGCACGATTGCACTAGTACGTGCGCGCTGGAGGTCGAGCGGCTGGACGAGCGCACCATCGGCCGCATTCGCGGCTCGCACCGCAACACCTACACCGCCGGCGTGATCTGCGAGAAGGTGGCGCGCTACAGCCAGCGCATCCACCATCCCGACCGGCTGCTGCAGCCGCTGCGCCGCACCGGCCCCAAAGGGTCGGGACAGTTTGCCCCCGTCTCCTGGGCCGATGCGCTGGACATCGTGGCCGAGCAGTTCCAGAAGAAGGCGGCGCGGCACGGCAGCGAATCGGTCTGGCCCTATTTCTACGCCGGCACCATGGGGCTGGTGCAGCGCGACGGCATCCAGCGCCTGCGCCATGCCATGCGCTACTCGCGCTGGCATTCGACCATCTGCGTGGCGTTGTCGGATGTCGGCTGGAACGCCGGCGTCGGCTCCAAGCGCGGCGTCGACTTCCGCGAGGTGGACGAGCATTCCGACCTGGTGGTGATCTGGGGCGGCAACCCGGTCAACACCCAGATCAACGTCATGACCCACGCCATGAAGGCCAAGAAGCGCGGCGCCAGGCTGGTGGTGGTCGACCCCTATCGCACCGGCACCGCCGAGCAGGCCGACATGCACCTCGCGGTGCGGCCGGGCACCGACGCGGCACTGGCCTGCGGCGTCATGCACGTCCTGTTCAAGGAAGGCCTGGCCGACTGGGACTACATGCGCCGCTACACCGACGCGCCGGACGAGCTGGCGGCCCATGTCGCCAGCCGCGATCCGGCCTGGGCCTCGGCCATCACCGGGCTGGACGTCGACGAGATCGTCGCCTTTGCCCGGCTCTACGGCGGCACGAAGAAGAGCTTCATCCGCTGCCATCACGGCTTCTCGCGCTCGCGCAACGGGGCGGTGAACATGCATGCCGTGACCTGCCTGCCGTCGGTCACCGGCGCCTGGCGGCACAAGGGCGGCGGCGCGCTTTACGGCCATACCGGTATCTATCCGCTGGATCGCACGCTGATCGAGGGGCTCGATCTGGAAGATCCTTCGCTGCGCAGCCTCGACCAGTCGCGGCTGGGGCCGATCCTGACCGGCGACGCGGCGGCGCTGAAGAATGGCCCGCCGGTGACGGCGCTGCTGATCCAGAACACCAACCCGGCCATGGTCTGTCCCGAACTCGACCTGGTGCATCGCGGCCTGGCGCGCGAGGATCTGTTCACCTGCGTGCACGAGCAGTTCATGACCGAGACGGCGGCCTTCGCCGACATCGTGCTGCCGGCCACCATGTTCCTCGAGCACGACGATTTCTACACCGCCTCCGGCCATACCTATTTCCAGGTGACCAGGAAAGTCGTCGAGGCGCCCGGCGAGTGCCGCGAGAACCACTACGTGATCAGCGAACTGGCGCGGCGGCTGGGCGCCAAGCATCCGGGCTTCGAGATGACGGCCTGGGAAATCATGGACGCCACGCTGCGCAAATCCGGCATGTGGGATGCGCAGACCAACTACGAGCGCGGCGGCCAGGACTGCGTCGCCGATTTCGACAGCCTGCATTTCATCAACGGCTTTCCCAACTCGATCGGCAGGTTCCGCTTCAAGCCGGACTGGGCGCGCTACGGCGGGCGCGGCGCGGAAATGCCCGAACTGCCGGATCATTTCGACGTCATCGACAATCCCACAACGGAGAAGCCGTTCCGGCTGGTGGCGGCGCCGGCGCGCACCTTCCTGAACTCGACGTTCACCGAGACGCCCGGCTCGCTGCAGCGCGAGAAGCGGCCGACGGCGCTGATCAATCCGGCCGATTGCGAGCGGCTGGGGATCGCCGGCGGCGATCTGGTCGAGCTGGGCAACGAGAAGGGCGCGGTGCAAGTGCATGCGCAGCCCAAGGCGGGGCAGCAGCAGGGCGTGGTGGTGGTCGAGGGCATCTGGCCCAATCGCAATTTCGAGAACGGCATCGGCATCAATCGGCTGACCAGCGCCGAGCCGGGCTATCCCAATGGCGGCGCGGTTTTCCACGACACGGCCGTCTGGCTGCGCAAGGCGTAAAGGCTTAAGTGAGATGAGACTGGGTAACACGCTGCGCCGGGCCGCAGTCAGAACGCCGGGCCGCGCCCATGTGCTGGTCCTGGGCAACGAGAAGGGCGGTTCGGGCAAATCCACTACCGCCATGCACCTGGCGGTGTCGCTGCTTTACGACGGCGCCAAGGTCGGCACCATCGACGTCGACAGCCGGCAGGGCACCTTCACCCGCTACATCGAGAACCGGCGCGCCTTCGCCAAGGCGCAGTCGCTCGACCTGCCGGTGCCCGAACATCGCGCCGTGCTGCCCAGCGAGCTGCCCAACCGCGATCATGCCGAAGCCGCCGAACGCGAGCGGTTCGGCCAGGCCTTCGTCGAACTCGGCTCGACCTGCGACTTCCTGATCATCGACACGCCCGGCTCGCACACGCATCTGTCGCGCCTGGCGCATATCGAGGCCGATACGCTGCTGACGCCGCTCAACGACAGTTTCATCGATCTCGACCTGCTGGCGCGGGTGGAGCCCGAGACGCTGCGCATCCTGCGCCCCAGCATTTACAGCGAAGCGGTGTGGCAGCAGCGCCAGCAGCGCGCCATCGCCGGCCACCGGCCGGTGGACTGGATCGTCATCCGCAACCGGCTGGCCAGCCTGGACGCCCGCAACAAGCGCGACATGGAGAAGGCGGTCAATGCGCTGGCGCAGCGGCTCGGCTTCCGCATCGCGCCGGGCCTGAGCGAGCGGGTGATCTACCGCGAGCTGTTCCTGAAGGGGCTGACCCTGCTCGACCTGCGCAAGGGCTTCGGCCTGCGCATGACCATGTCGCACGTGGCGGCGCGCCAGGAAGTGCGCAGCCTTTTGGAAGAACTCAACCTGCCGCCGGTTGCCGCTGTGGCAGAATGAGCCCGATATAGGTTACGACCTGCAGGAACAGCGCCAGGCCGAAAGCGGCGGAATAGGCGATGGCGGGATAGGCGCCGTCCGGTGCGCGGTCCCACAGCGAGATGATTTCGCCCATCCCGTACTGCAGCAGGAAGGCGACCGAGAACATCAGCATATTGCACGAGGTCGTCACGCGGCCGCTGAGATGCAGCGGGAACATGTGGGTGAGAATCGGGAAGCACAGCACGCCGGTGACGCCGAAGAAGCCGAACAGCATCCAGCAGGCCAGAATGCTGGGCATGACGTTGAAGACCATCGGCAATTGCAGCAGCATCAGGATCAGGTAGCCCGCGCACAGCGTCGTCAGCGGCTTCACGCCGCGCCTGGTCAGGGCGCCCGAAATCACCCCCGACAGCAGGAAGCCGCAGGTCATCGAGGCGGCGATGGCCAGCAGGTATTCCGAGGTCGTGGTGCGGTCGAGGCCGCCGACATGGCGCAGCCAGGGGCCCGACCACAGGGTCTGGATCGACATGAACGAGGCCTGCGACATGACCACCGCCGGCGCCAGCCGCCAGAACGACTTGCTCTTGAAGACCATCACCACGCCGGAGAGAGCCTCGCGCAGACCGGAGCGGGCATGGGTCTCCGGTTTCTCCGGCACGGCCGTGATCAGGAACAGCGCCACCCCGATCGTGATGATGCTGAGCACGACAAAAACGCCGCGCCAGTCGGTGAAATGCAGCGCCAGTTCCACCGGGGCGGTGGCCGACATCGCGCCCAGTCCGCCGAAGGCCAGATGGAAACCATTGATCAGGGCCCAGCGTTCCGGCGGGAACCAGATCGAGATCGCCTTGAAGGCCGCCATCAGGCCGCCGGCGACGCCGACGCCGATCAGGGCCCGGGCCAGGAACAGCATGGGCAGCGAGTCGGCGATCGAGAACAGAAAGGCGCCGCTGGCGGCTATGGTCAGCAAGGTGGCGTGCACGCGGCGCGGGCCGTAGCGGTCCAGCAGCAGGCCGAGCGGGAGCTGGAAGGCGGCGAAGCTGATGAAATAGGCGCTGGTCAGCAGGCCCAGATCGGCCGCGTTTAGCGACAGGTCGCGGGTCAGGTCGGCCTCGATGACCGCGTTCACCGTCCGGTACAGGTAGGACAGGAAATAGCCGAGGGCGAAGGGCAGGTAGACCCGGAAGAAAAGCAGCGACAAACTGCTCCGGACGCCCTGCGACAGGGTCTGATGCGCCATTTCCTCTCCGCCGGGCGGAGTGGACCGCCGCTGACTTATTGAGCCGGAAACCTTTACCTTTGGCCCGGCCGACCAACATAGTGGTTTAGTGCCAGTAAATTAGGCAGCAAGGCAATGAGCGAAAAGAAGAACGCTTCCCTGCAAAAAGCGGGCAGCGGGGCCGTCGAGGCCTTCCTGGACAAGGTCGCCGCCCTGCCGCGCATCGATGCGGCGGGCGGGCGCGGCCGCCTGCTCTTCGCCATGGACGCCACCGCCAGCCGTCAGCCGACCTGGGCCCAGGCGCGCGAGATCCAGTCGGAGATGTTCTCCGCCGCCGGGGGCGGGCTCGAGGTCCAGCTCGGCTTCTTCCGCGGCCACCACGAGTTCAAGGTCAGTAAATGGCTGTCGGAAACCAGCCAGCTGCAGCGGGCGATGATGGCGGTGGACTGTCTGGGCGGCTTCACCCAGATCGGCCGCGTCCTGCGCTATGCCGCCGAACAGCATCGCCGGGAACGGATCAATGCGGTGGTGTTCGTCGGCGACTCGGTCGAGGAGCCGGTGGACGAGCTGTGCCACCATGCCGGCGAGCTGGGGTTGCTGGGACTGCCGTTGTTCATTTTCCACGAAGGCGGCAACCCGCTGGCGGCGGAGGCCTTCCGCCAGATGGCGCGTCTGAGCGGCGGCGCCTGCTGTCCGTTCGATCTTTCCAGCCCCGACCAGCTCCGTCGCCTGATCGGCGCGGTGGCGGCCTATGCCAGCGGCGGCCGCAAGGCGCTGGCCGACTACGCCGATGCCAAGGGTGGCAGCGCCCGGCTATTGCTGTCGAGCCTGAGGTAGCATGGCCTATCTCTTCCTTGCCGCGCTGGCGGCGTTTCTTCTCTACCTGGGCATGCGCTGGTTCGTCAGCGCCGATCCCGCCCGCATCGCCTTCGCCGTCACCGCCCTTGCCATTACCATTGCCGTGGTGGTGGGTCTGCTGCTGATCGTCACCGGCCGCGTCGGCATGCTCTACATGCTGGGCGCCCTGCTGCTGCCCGTCGCTTTGGCCTGGTATCGCCGGCGCAAGGCCACGGCCGGTGGTTTCTCCGATCCGATCGGCCGGCGATACGGCGGCGGCCCGTCGGCGGTGGAGACGGCATGGCTGCGGATGGAACTCGACCTGCAAAGCGAGCGCATCGACGGGCAGGTGAAGCAGGGGGCGTTTGCCGGCCAACGCCTGTCCGATCTCGACGACCGGCAGCTTCTGACGCTCTATCGCGACAGCGGCGGCGATCCCGACACCACGCGCCTGCTGGAAGCCTATCTGGACCGCCGGCTGGGCCCGGACTGGCGGCAGGCCGGACGGGCCGGCGACCCGCCCCGCAGCGGCATGACCCGGGAAGAGGCGCTGGACATCCTGGGACTGGGGCCGGACGCCTCAGCCGACGACATCAAGGCGGCGCACCGGCGCCTGATGGCGCAGCTTCATCCCGACCGGGGCGGCTCGACCTACCTGGCGGCCAAGATCAACCAGGCGCGCGATTTCCTGCTCGGGGACTAAACTGTGGTCGCGCCGGCTTTGCCTTGTTTGCCAGCGGCTTATGTGGCATTTACTGGCCACGATAGCAGTTCGCCGGAACGAACCTGTCCCATCGCCTCCAAGGACCTCCCGCAGGACACCGAATGACCCGATCCGTCCGCAAGGCCGTCTTTCCGGTTGCCGGCCTCGGCACCCGCACCTTGCCCGCCACCAAGGCGATTCCCAAGGAAATGCTCACCATCGTCGACAAGCCGCTGATCCAGTACGCGGTCGAGGAGTGCCTGGCGGCGGGGATTGAACAGTTCGTTTTCGTCACCGGCCGCAACAAGGGCGCGATCGAGGATCATTTCGACCATGCCTACGAGCTGGAAGCCACGCTGGTCGAACGCAAGAAGACGGCCGAATTGCAGCAGACCCTGGCCAGCCTGATCCCGCCGGGCAATGCCATCTTCACCCGCCAGGAGCAGCCGCTGGGGCTGGGGCACGCCGTCTGGTGCGCCCGCCACTGGATCGGCGACGAGGCTTTCGCCGTGCTGCTGCCCGACGAACTCACTCTGTCCTCGCCGAGTTGCACGGCCGAACTGGTGGCGACCCACGAACAGACCGGCGGCAACGTGATCTCGGTCGTCGACGTGCCCAAGGTGCAGACCAATCGTTACGGCATCATTGCGACCGGTAAGGACGACGGCAGGCTGGCGGAAGTGACCGGCATGGTCGAGAAGCCGAAGCCGGAAGTCGCGCCCTCGACTCTGGCGATCATCGGCCGCTACGTGCTGCTGCCCGACGTCTTCGCGCATCTCGACAAGCAGGAGCGCGGCGCCGGCAACGAGATCCAGCTCACCGATGCGATGGCGAAGCTGGTCGGCAACACGCCGTTCCATGCGTTGCGCTACGCCGGCCGCCGCTACGACTGCGGCAACCGCCTGGGCTTCCTGGAGGCGAACCTGGCGATCGGCCTGTCGCATCCGGAGATCGGCGGCGAGGTGCGCGCCATGGCCAGGACGCTGTTGGGGCAGTGAGATGCCGTCGATCTGCGGGGGATAAGGCATGCGCATTGCGATGATCGGAACGGGTTACGTGGGGCTGGTCTCCGGCGCCTGCTTTTCCCAGTTCGGCTTTGACGTCGTCTGCGTCGACAAGGACGCGAACAAGATTGCTGCCCTGCAGAAGGGCGAGATTCCGATTTTCGAGCCCGGCCTCGACCGGCTGGTGGCCGACAATGTCGAGAAGGGCCGGCTGCATTTCTCGACCGACCTGCCGGCTTCGGTCAAAGGCGCCGATGCGGTGTTCATCGCCGTCGGCACGCCGACGCGGCGCGGCGACGGCCATGCCGATCTGACCGATGTCTTCGCCGCGGCGGCCGAGATCGCCGCAGCGGTCAGCGGCGATGCGGTCGTGATCACCAAGTCGACCGTGCCGGTCGGCACCGGCCGCAAGGTCGCCGAAATTCTGCGCCAGCATCGGCCCGACGTGACGTTCGACGTGGTTTCCAATCCCGAGTTCCTGCGCGAGGGCTCGGCGATCGACGATTTCATGCGCCCCGACCGGGTGGTGATCGGGGCCGAGACCGAGCGGGCGCGCGAGGTGATGAAGCAGATCTACCGCCCGCTGTTCCTGATCGAGACGCCGATCGTGTTCACCGGGCTGGAGACGGCGGAGATCATCAAGTACGCCGGCAATACCTTTCTCGCGACCAAGATCACCTTCATCAACGAGATCGCCAATCTGTGCGAGAAGGCAGGCGCGGACGTGCATGACGTGGCGCGCGGCATCGGGCTGGACGGTCGCATCGGCCGCAAGTTCCTGCATCCCGGTCCCGGCTTCGGCGGCTCCTGCTTTCCCAAGGACTGCATGGCGCTGGTCCACACCGCCCGCGAATACGGCGCGCCGCAGACCATCATCGAGACCGTCCTGTCGGTGAATGCGATCCGCAAGAAGGAGATGGCGCAGCGCGTTATCGACGCCTGCGGCGGCTCGGTCGCCGGCAAGGCCATTGCCGTGCTGGGCCTGACCTTCAAGCCCAATACCGACGACATGCGCGACGCGCCGTCGCTGGACATCGTGCCGGCGTTGCAGGCGGCGGGCGCCAGGATCCGCGCCTATGATCCGGAGGGCATGGAGGAGGCCAGGAAAATGCTGGCCGACGTCGAATTCTGCGGTGGCTCCTACGACACCATGCAGGATGCGGATGCGCTGGTCGTCATCACCGAATGGACCGAGTTTCGCGCCCTCGACCTGGACCGGATGAAGTCGCTGCTGCGCCAGCCGGTCGTGGTCGACCTGCGCAACGTCTACAATCCGGCCGACATGAGGGCGGCAGGCTTCGCCTATCACAGCGTCGGCCGCCCCAACGCATGAGTGGGACCACGATGGCAAAATTCCAGCACCGTTTCGAGCCCACCATCCTGCGCGAATACGACATTCGCGGCGTTTTCGAGAAGACCTTGCATGTCGCCGACGCCCGCGCCGTCGGCCGCGGCTTCGGCACGCTGGTCCGGCGCAATGGCGGCAGGACGGTGGCGGTCGGCCGCGACGGGCGCCTCAGCTCGCCCATTCTGGGGCCGGCGCTGATCGAGGGGCTGACCGAGGCGGGCGTCGACGTGGTCGATATCGGCGTCTGCGCCACGCCGATGCTGTATTTCGCCGTCTATCACCTGCAGGCCGATGGCGGCGTCATGCTGACCGGCTCGCACAACCCGTCCGACTACAACGGCTTCAAGATGATGCTGGGCAAGAAGTCGTTCTTCGGCCAGGACATCCAGAAGCTGGGCGCGCTGGTCGCCGCCGGCGACGTCGAGAGCGGCCAGGGGGCGGTGCGCCAGCAGCCGGTCCTCGATGCCTATGTCGATCGGGTGGTGCAGGGCTACGACGGCGCGCGCGCGCCCAGCGTGGTGTGGGACATCGGCAACGGCGCGGTCGGCGTCAACATCGCGCGGGTCACGGCGAAGCTGCCAGGCCGCCACGTCATCCTGAACGAGGAGGTCGACGGCCGTTTCCCCGCCCATCATCCCGACCCGACGGTGCCGAAGAACCTGGAGCAGCTCCAGCAGGAGGTGGTGGGGCGCGGCTTCGACCTCGGCATCGCCTTCGACGGCGACGGCGACCGCATCGGCGTCATCGACAACAAGGGCCGCATCCTGTGGGGCGACCAGTTCCTGGTGTTCCTGGCCCAGGACGTGCTGAAGAAATATCCTGGCGCCACCATCATCGCCGACGTCAAGGCCAGTCAGGTGCTGTTCGACGAGGTGGCGCGAGCCGGCGGCAGGCCGGAAATGTGGAAGACCGGCCATTCGCTGATCAAGACCCGCATGGCCGAGACCGGCGCGCCGCTGGCCGGCGAGATGAGTGGCCACATCTTCTATGCCGACGGCTGGTACGGTTTCGACGATGCGCTCTATGCCGGCATCCGCCTGCTGGGCGTTCTCGGCCGCTCGCCCAAGAGCCTGGCCGAGCTGCGCGACGGGCTGCCTGACGTGGTCAATACGCCGGAGTTGCGCTTCGACTGCGAGGACACGCAGAAATTCGCCATTGTCGACAAGGTGCGCGACGCGCTGACGCGGCAGCAGGCGGATGTCAGCACGGTGGACGGGGTGCGGGTGAACACCGAGGACGGCTGGTGGTTGCTGCGCGCCTCCAACACCCAGGCGGTGCTGGTGGCGCGCTGCGAGGCGCGCGATGCCGCCGGGCTGGAGCGGCTGCGCCAGCAGCTCAAGGGCGCGCTGCAGGAAGCCGGCGTCGAGCTGCCGGACAATCCTTCCGCCGGACACTGAATGCGCTTCTTCTTTTTCGGCACGCTGCTGGACGAGGAGGTCCTGGCCATCGTCGTCGGCCGCCGCGTGCCCGATGCCGACCGCCGCCCCGCGCGCCTGGCGGGTTGGCGCCGCGTGAAGGCGCGGGGCGTGACCTATCCCATCATCGTGCCGCATCTCGAAGCCAGCGTCGCCGGCCTGCTGGTCTACGGTATTGCCGCCGGCGAGGCGCAGCGGCTGATCGATTACGAAGGCAGCAACTACGATCTTAAGACGCTGGAGGTGACTGCCGGCCTACGCAGTCGGCCGGCGCAGGTCTTCGTGCCGGTTGGCGCCGGCGGGCTGGAGCCGCTGGACCAGGACTGGACGTTCGAGGAATGGCGCCGGCACCATCGCACCGGCTTCGTCAGCCGGCTGCGGCAGTGGAAGACCGCCGACCGCGCCGTGTGAGCGGGCTTTAGTTGGCGGCCATGTCGACGTCGTTCGCTTCGACGCGGACGACGCTGCAATCGAGGATATTGCCCTGTTCCAGGCGGCGGCAGCCGATCGAGGCCTGGTCCTCGCCGAGGCCGAGGATGCGGGCGCGATAGAGCGTGCGGCCGTTGCGTTCGATCGGCGCGATCGAGCCGTTGCCGCCCAGGTCGGGCAGGCTGAAACGGGCCAGCGCCACGGCGCGGCGGGCGGCATCGGCGTCGGAATAGGCGCCGACCTGCATGGCGACCTGGGTCGGCTCGCCGCCCTGCGGCGTCTGCCGGGCGGTATTGGCGACGGCGAACGGATTGGGCGGCAGCTTGTTGCTCGCCATGCCCTGCTTGGCCGGCGTCAGCTCGTTGAAGCTGGGCGGCAGGGCCGGGGCCGGAGTGCCGACGCGGGCCAGCGGGGTCAGGTTGCTGCCGGCGTTGGCCGGCCGGGCATTGACGGCGATCGCCTTGCCGGTGCCCGCCATCTGCGTGCCGGTCATGCCGAAGCCCTTGTCGAGCAGCTCCGCCATGTGATTGTCGCGCGCCTGGGCGGAGTTGCCGCCCATCACCACGCCGACCAGTCGGCGCCCGTCGCGGCGGGCGACCATGACCAGATTGAAGCCGGAGGCGTTGGTGTAGCCGGTCTTCAGGCCTTCGGCGCCGCCGTACCAGCCCAGCATGCGGTTGTGGTTGGTGTGGACGCGGCCGGCGTAGGAGAACTCCTGCGTGGCGAAGAGCGGGTAGTAGGCGGGGAAATCGCGCATGATCGCCATCGCCATCAGCGCCATGTCGTGCGCCGAGGTGACCTGCTGGTTGTTCGGCAGGCCCGAGGCGTTGCGGAACGTCGTCACCGTCATGCCGAGCTGGCGGGCGCGCTGCGTCATGCGCTGCGCGAACACGTCCTCGTCGCCGGCGATCGCCTCGGCCAGCACCACGGCGGCGTCGTTGGCCGACTTGGTGATGAGGCCCAGGATCAGGTCGCGCACCGGCACCGTGTCGCCTTCCTTCAGGTCGAGCTTGGTCGGCGACTGGATCGAGGCCCAGCCCGAGACGGGCAGGCGCTGGTCCATGCGCAGCCGGCCCTGTTCGATCGCCTCGAAGGTCATGTAGAGCGTCATCACCTTGGTCAGCGACGCCGGATAGCGGGTGGCGTAGCCGTTCGATTCGGTCAGGACCCGGCCGGTCTGGGCATCGACGATCATCGAGGCATGGCGGTTGTTGGCGCGCGGTTTGGCGGCGGGCGCACGTTTGGCGGCCTGCACCTTCTTGGCGCGCGGCGCGGCCTTGGCAACCGGCTTGCTGGCCGCCTGCTTCACCTTCGATTTGTTGGCGGAGGCCTGGGCGTGAACGGGCGACGGAGCGATCGGCGCCGCCAGCGCAAAGCCGACAGCGGCAACGACAAAAGCGCCAAGCAGGCGCCGCCCCAAAAATGCCAGTTTCATCACTCCCCCACCGCCGCTGGCGCGGCTCTGAACCGAATCATCGGCCAGAATCTTGAGGTTACGGTAATTTCTTAATTTTATTGATAATCTTCGGCAGCGCAACCTCAAAAGCCGCCTTTTCGGCATTATTCTGTCAAACCTGCCATGGTCGCGACAGAATTGCGAGCCAAAGGGGGGCGCGGGAACGAGGAATAACACGAATGGCGAAGATCATCGCGGTATTGACCGGTCTTTCGTTGGCTTTCGGCGCCATCGCATCCGCCTGGGCGCAGGGCGTCGACAGTCCGATCACCCGCAGCTTCTACTGGTTCCGCTTCGTGGCGGGGAAGGAAATCCGGGAAGCCTGCGGCACCGGCGGTCCGGATCACTATCGCCTGGTCTACAACGCCATCTATCGCGAGCAGGTGCGCACCTACGATCTGGTGGCGCAGCCGGGCGGCGGCGCGGCGCTGACCACGCGCGTGTTCGGCGAGGCCGGCATCGTCAACAACATCGTCATCAACGACGTGTTCGACATTCTCGGTCCCTGGCGCGGCGTGAAGACGGAGCGGGTGCTGTCGGCGGCGGAGTTCGCCGGCGTCGTTTCGGCGCTGGAGAGCAGCGGCGCGCTGCGCTTCCCCGAGCGCCGGTTCGAGGTGCCGTCGAACGATTTCTACTGGGCCGTCACCGCCTGCCGCGGCGGCCAGTTCACGGCGACCGCTTTCCATCATCCGACCGACGGCTTCCGTTCCGTCAGCTTCGACCAGCCGCTCTTCGCCCTGGACAATACCGGCATCGCGGTCAATCAGCCGCGCCGGCTGGAGCCGTCGGTCTTCCGGGGCGATCCGAACCAGGTCTGGCGGCTGCGCGTGACTCCTCAAGGGATTGAATATTAGAGGATTTACCGATATTGCTGCGATGCAGCAATTATCCTTGACGTTTGCTTCCGGCGCTCTATATTAATGACATGCTGCAATGCAGCAAAATCTTTTGCGAGCCCGCGTCGGTCCGGGGCTCGCCGCACACACGCCAGAGGAGCGATCATGTACGAGAGCAATTTTTCGCTGACGCCGGGGGTCGATAACGCCATCGAGACCGGCAAGCAGCAGGTCGAGCAGTTCGTGAAGAACGGCGCCGATGCAGCCACCAAGGGCTACGAGGGCTTCGCGTCCTTCGCCAAGGAAAACGTCGACAAGGCCCTGAAGATGGCCGATAGCACCTTCAAGAACTTCGACGAGACCGCCGGGCTGGGCAAGGAGAACGTCGATGCGCTGATGACCTCCGGCACGACCCTGGCCAAGGGCGCCGAGGCGATGGCCAAGAGCTGGCTGGCTTTCGGCCAGAAGTCGCTGGAAGGCTCGCTGAGCGCCAGCAAGGACGTCTTCGCCTGCAAGAACCTGAAGGATCTGGTCGAGTGGCAGACCCAGTTCGCCCGCGACCAGTTCGACGCCCTGTTCGGCGAAGTGACCAAGCAGTCCGAACTGGGTGTGAAAGCGGCGCAGGAAGCTTTCGGCCCGATCTCCGAGCGCTTCAACGTCGCCGTCGAGAAGGTTCTCAAGCAGACCGCCTGAGGCAATAGCCTACCGGGTAAAGGGTTTCCGGCTTGAAAGGCCCGACGGCGAGCGCTGTCGGGCCTTTTTCATTGGCCGCATTGAAGTTTGAGGCGCGCAGGCGCATCTTTGTCGCATGAGCGAAGGCGATCGCAAGAACGGG
Source organism: Alphaproteobacteria bacterium (assembly GCA_037190765.1). Classification (GTDB taxonomy): domain Bacteria; phylum Pseudomonadota; class Alphaproteobacteria; order Reyranellales; family JAQSWP01; genus JAQSWP01. Next base: position 31,430 of record JBBCJW010000095.1, on the reverse strand, counting down.
ACGGACGGCCAGACCGGGGTGGTCACCAAGACCCGCCCCAAGACCAAGAAGCCGTCCATGTACAAGGTGCTGATGCTGAACGACGACTACACGCCGATGGAGTTCGTCGTCCATGTGCTGCAGCTTTATTTCAGCAAGAACAGGGAAGAGGCGACGCAGATCATGCTGCACGTGCACCAGCGCGGCGTCGGCGTCTGCGGCGTCTACACCTACGAGGTGGCCGAGACCAAGGTGGCGCAGGTGATGGAGCACGCCCGCCGCCACCAGCACCCCCTGCAGTGCACGTTGGAGAAAGAGTAGTAACCGGTTGACCAAGGAGAGCGCCGATGCTGTCGCGTAACCTGGAACAGAGCCTGCATCGCGCCATCGCGCTGGCGGGCGAACACCGGCACGAATACTCGACGCTGGAGCACCTGCTGCTGGCGCTGACCGAGGACAGCGATGCCGTCGCCGTGATGAAGGCCTGCGGCGTCGACATCGAGCGCCTGCGCCGCGACCTGATCGAATACATCGAGAACGAACTGACCGGGCTGGTGACGGGCAGCGTGCGCGATCCGCAGCCGACCGCCGGTTTCCAGCGCGTCATCCAGCGCGCCGCGCTGTCGGTGCAGAACTCCGGCCGCGAGGAGGTGACCGGCGCCAACATCCTGGTCGCCATGTTCTCCGAGCGCGAAAGCCACGCCGTCTATTTCCTGCAGCAGCAGGACATGACGCGGCTGGACGCCACCAACTACATCAGCCATGGCATCGCCAAGGTGCCGGGTCGCGCGCGGCCGCGCACGGTCAGCGGCGCCGACGACGAAAGCCAGGCGGAGAACGTGGTGAAGCAGGGCGACGATGCGCTGTCGGCCTATTGCGTCGACCTCAACCGCAAGGCCCAGGAAGGCCGCATCGATCCGCTGATCGGCCGCGACCTGGAGGTCGAGCGCACCATCCAGATCCTGTGCCGCCGCACCAAGAACAACCCGCTCTATGTCGGCGATCCCGGCGTCGGCAAGACCGCCATCGCCGAGGGCCTGGCGCGCAAGATCGTCAACGGCGAGGTGCCCGACGTTCTCAAGGACGCGGTGATCTATTCGCTCGACATGGGCGCGCTCTTGGCCGGCACGCGCTATCGCGGCGACTTCGAGGAGCGGCTGAAGGCGGTGCTGGCCGAGCTGAAGGCGCGGCCCGGTTCGGTGCTGTTCATCGACGAGATCCATACCGTGATCGGCGCCGGCGCCACCTCGGGCGGCTCGATGGACGCGTCCAACCTGCTGAAGCCGGTGCTGGCCTCGGGCGAGCTGCGCTGCATCGGCTCGACCACCTACAAGGAATTCCGCAATTACTTCGAGAAGGATCGCGCCCTGGTGCGCCGGTTCCAGAAGATCGACGTGCCCGAGCCGACGATCGAGGATTCGGTGAAGATCCTGATGGGGCTGAAGCCCTATTACGAGGAGCACCACAACGTCCGCTACACGACCGATGCGGTGAAGGCGGCGGTCGACCTGGCGGCCAAGTACATCAACGACCGCAAGCTGCCCGACAAGGCGATCGACGTGATCGACGAGGTCGGCGCGGCGCAGATGCTGGTGCCCGAGCACAAGCGGCGCAAGACCATCAATGTGCGCGACAGCGAGGCTATCGTCGCCAAGATCGCCCGCATCCCGCCCAAGAGCGTGTCCAAGGACGACACCGAGGTGCTGCGCAACCTGGAGCGCGACCTCAAGCTGATGGTGTTCGGCCAGGACCAGGCGATCTCGGCGCTGGCCTCGGCGATCAAGCTGTCGCGCGCCGGGCTGCGCCAGGGCGAGAAGCCGATCGGTTCCTATTTGCTGGCCGGCCCCACCGGCGTCGGCAAGACCGAGGTGACGCGCCAACTCGCTCGCCTGCTGGGCGTCGAGCTGATCCGCTTCGACATGTCGGAATACATGGAGCGGCACACCGTCTCGCGCCTGATCGGCGCGCCGCCGGGCTATGTCGGCTTCGACCAGGGCGGTCTGCTGACCGACGCCATCAACCAGCATCCGCATTGCGTGCTGCTGCTGGACGAGATCGAGAAGGCGCACCCGGACCTGTTCAACATCCTGCTGCAGGTGATGGACTACGGCAAGCTGACCGACCACAACGGGCGGCAGGTCGATTTCCGCAACGTCGTGCTGTGCATGACCACCAATGCCGGCGCCGCCGATCTCGCCAAGGCGCCGATCGGTTTCGAGCGCGAGGCGCGGGTCGACGACGACATGGAAGCGATCAACCGCATGTTCACGCCGGAGTTCCGCAACCGGCTGGACGCGGTGGTCCGCTTCGGCAACCTGACGCCCGACGTCATGCACCGCGTGGTCGACAAGTTCGTCGCCGAACTGGAGACCCAACTCGCCGACCGTCAGGTCATCGTCGAGCTGACCGAAGGCGCGCGCGACTGGCTGGCGGTCAAGGGCTACGACCGGCTCTACGGCGCCCGGCCACTGGCCCGCATCATCCAGGAGCACATCAAGAAGCCGCTGGCCGAGGAGCTGCTGTTCGGCAAGCTGGCCAAGGGCGGCGTCGTGGTGGTGAAGGCGGACAAGGAGGCCGACAGGCTGACGTTCGAATTCCCGCAGCCGGAGCCGCCGAAGCTGGAGCAGAAGAAGGCGCCGGCGCTGCTGCCGGGCTGAGGGCCGACGCTTGCACGGGGAACTGGTTTCAGTCGCGCAATTCTCGGATTGGAGCGAGGCTCACATCGCTTGCGGATTCTTGAAGGCGAACGGCCTGCATGCCGTGCTGCACGACATCAACCTGGTGGCGATCGGCTTGCCCGTCGCGCAAGGCGTGTCGGGCATCAAGCTGATGGTGCCCGAGCGGGAGGCGCGGGAAGCCACGTCGCTCCTGCAAGAGGTCGCTGCCGGCGCTGTCGCGCTCAATCCTGATTTTCCTGCCTGAAGGGCGAGAGCGTCGCCAGGTCGGCGATCTGGTTCTCGATCGCCGGCCGCTCGCGCTTCAGGTAGTCGTCGACGGCGCGGCGGAAGCCGGGATCGGCGATCCAGTGCGCCGAATAGGTCGGCACCGGCAGGTAGCCGCGCTGGATCTTGTGCTCGCCCTGGGCGCCGGCTTCGACCCGCTTCAGCCCGTGGGCGATGGCGTAGTCGATCGCCTGGTAGTAACAGGCCTCGAAATGCAGGAAGCGGTAGTCCTCGACGCACCCCCAGTTGCGGCCGTAAAGCGTGTCGCCGCCGCGCAGGTTCAGCGCGCCCGCCACCAGTTCGCCGTCGGGCTTCTCGGCCATAACCAGCACGATGCGGTCGGCCATGGTGCGGCCGATATGGTCGAAGAAGCTGCGCGTCAGATAGGGCCGGCCCCATTTGCGCGAGCCGGTGTCCATGTAGAAGCCGAAGAACGCATCCCAATGGCGCTTTTCGAGCGCCTCGCCGGACAGCGCGCGCAGGACCAGCCCCGCCTGGCGCACCGCCTCGCGCTCCTTGCGGATGGCCTTGCGCTTGCGCGAGTTCAGCGCCGCCAGGAAATCGTCGAACGAGGCGTAGCCCTGGTTATGCCAGTGGTACTGCTGGCCCAGCCGGCGCAGGAAGCCGTGTGTCGCCAGGCGTTGCCATTCCTCTTCCCGGCAGAAGGTGACGTGGCAGGAGGAGAAGCGGTTGCCTTCGGTCACCTGCACCAGCGCCTGGCAGAGCGCGTCGGCGACCGCTTCCGCCGCCTCGCCGGGGCGCACCAGCAGGCGGGGGCCGGGGGCGGGGGTGAAGGGCACGGCGACCTGCAGCTTGGGATAGTAGCTGCCGCCGGCGCGCTCGAAGGCATCGGCCCAGCCATGATCGAAGACGTATTCGCCGGAGGAATGTGACTTTACATAGAGCGGCACGCCGCCCAGCAGCGTGCCGTCGGCCGCTTCGGCCAGCAGGTACTGGGGCAGCCAGCCGCTGCGCCGCCCGACCGAGCCGCTGCGTTCCAGCGCGATCAGGAAGGCATGGCTGACGAAGGGATTGTCCTCGCCGCCGGGCGGCATGGCGCAGGCATCCCATGCCGCCGCATCGACCGTCTCCAGCGAAGCGGCGATCCTGATCGTAATTTCAAGCGTTCCGTCCGGCATCGTCGCCAGTCTAGAGCAAATCATGTTCTGTCGGAATCGCTCGCGATTCCGACAGAACGTGTGAATTTGCTCTAAACACTAATGGGTAGAGCGGATTCACACGATTAGACGGAAGCGCAAGCGCTTCCGTCTAATCGTGATCCGCTCTAATCGACGGCGGCGGTCGGGCGCATCACCTTGCGTGGCCGGCGGCGAGTTTCAGGCCGATCAGCACCAGGGTCAGCACCAGGGTAATGGCGTTGAACAGCACGATGGGCGGCTCCTCCAGCATGACGCCATAGACGATCCACAGCCCGACGCCGGTGGCGAAGAAACCCAGCATCAGCAGCGAAAGATCGGCGGTCGAGCGCGTCCGCCAGGCCTTCACGACCTGCGGCAGGAAGGCGAGGGTGGTGAGGAAGCCGGCGACGTATCCCAGCGCGGTGGCGTTGCTCATGGCGTCAGTCCAGCAGGAACAGCCCGTCGATCTCGACCGATGTCTGCATCGGCAGCACCGGCTGGCCGGCGACGGTGCGGCAGTGCCGGCCATTGTCGCCGAGGGCGCCCACGACCAGCTGCGAGGCCGCGTCGGCGATGGGCTCCATATCGGCGAAGCCGGAGACGCAGTTGAGGAAGATGCCCAGGCGCAGGCAGCGCACCCGATGCAGCGACGGCGCGCCAAAGCGGACCTGCGCGGCGGCATTGGCCTGCGCCAGCACGTTCAAGGTCACCAGCCGGGCGCTGGCCAGCGCGGCCTCGGCGGCAAGGTTGTCGCCGATGCGGCCGATATGCTCGAGCCGGCCGTCGCGGAACGGGCCCTGGCCCGCGACATGAACCAGCGTCGCCGATCCCAGATCGGTGGCGACGAAGGGAACATAGGTCGCGACCGCCGGCATGGCCGGTGGCAGTTCGTGCCCCAGCCGGCGCAGGCGCGCCAGGACGGCGTCGTGGGAGCTCATGGGGATATCGCCTCAGGCGACCTCGAACACGGCGTCGACCTCGACCGCCACGTTGAAGGGCAGGGCATTGGTGCCGACGGCGAAGCGGGCGTGCCGGCCGGCATCGCCGAACACCTGCACGAACAGGTCGGAAGCGCCGTTGATGATCTTGGGCTGGTCGCCGTAACCGGCGTCGCAATTGACGAAGCCGCCGACCTTGACGCAGCGGCGCACACGGTCCAGGTCGCCATCGAGGGCAAGCCGGAGCTGGGCGATGATGTTGAGGGCGCACAGACGAGCGGCCTGCTGGCCCTGCTCGAGGGTGAGATCGACGCCCACCTTACCGAGATACTTGAGTTCTCCCTGGAGCACCGGAACCTGGCCCGATACGAAGGCGAGATTGCCTGCGATCACTACGGGAACGTAGTTGGCGGCCGGCACGCTGGCCGCTGGCAGGGAGATTTTTAGCTCGGTAAGGCGAGCGTCGATACGACCGGTCATTAGCCTGTGCCTCCCACTGTCCAAGACAAGGTGGGAGGCACAGTCTGACAGGTTTTACGCGGGGGCAAGACCTAACTTGCCCCCAGCGGATTACATCTTCTTCTTCTTAGCGGCCTTCTTCGCGACTTTCTTCTTAGCCGCTTTCTTCTTAGCTGCCATGATTCTCTCTCCTCTCAAGTGACGTTGAGGGACCGGTCCGCTCCGACCCCGGGTTTGGAAACGAAGGTAATCACGCCTACGCTTACTAACTGCATCCGCTGGTGCTGCCACAGGTGTTGCACTTCAGGCACGTCCCGTTGCGCACCAGGGTGAAGTTGCCGCACTCGCCGCAGGCGTCGCCTTCGAAGCCCTTGATCCGGGCTTCGCGGATCCGCGCAAGGCGGCCGTCGACATCCTGTGCCAGTGCGGCACTGACGGCGACTGTCCCGGCGGATGCCAGGGCAGCGGTGTTGCCGTCCGTCAGAACTTGGGCGCCGGCTGCTGCATACGACACGGAAGCGGTCGTCGCGCGCGCATTGCGCCCGGTGAGTACGTATAGATTGCTGCGCATGTAGCCGGTGCTGGCCAGGCGGCGCATCTGATCGATCTCGATATCGGCAGCCGGGGAAGCTGCCTGCGTTGCGGCCGCAGGCGAGAGGTCGCCCTGCGAGTCGCCGCCACCGACGCCATCGGTCCGCAAATCATTCGGCTCGACATGCGCCAGATCGTTGCGACCGAGATAGGATACAGCAAGTTCACGAAAAATATAATCGAGAACCGACGTCGCCATCTTGATCGCGTCGTTTCCTTCGACCATGCCGCTCGGTTCGAAGCGCGTGAAGGTGTAGGCCTCGACGAATTCCTCGAGCGGCACGCCGTACTGCAGGCCGATCGAGATGGCGATGGCGAAGTTGTTCATCAGGCTGCGGAAGGCGGCGCCTTCCTTGTGCAGGTCGATGAAGATCTCGCCGGCGCGTCCGTCCTCGTACTCGCCGGTGCGCAGATAGACCTTGTGGCCGCCGACGATCGCCTTCTGGGTGTAGCCCTTGCGCCGCTGCGGCAGCCGCTCGCGCCGCCCGCGCACTTCGCGTTCGACGATGCGTTCGACGATTCTCTCGGCGATGACGGCGGCCTGGCTGGCGGCTGAACGCGGCTGCTCGTCCATCGCCTCGACCTCGTCGGGGATGGCGATGGCCGACAGCGGCTGCGACAGCTTCGACCCGTCTCGATACAAGGCATTGGCCTTCAGACCCAGGCGCCACGACAACATGTAGGCTTCGCCGCAATCCTCGACGGTGGCGGCGTTGAGCATGTTGATGGTCTTGGAGATGGCGCCGGAGATGAAGGGCTGGGCCGCCGCCATCATGCGGATATGCGCCTCGGTCGACAGCGAACGGGTGCCCGACCGGCCGCAGGGCGTGGCGCAGTCGAACACCGGCAGGTGCTCGGCCTTCAGGTGCGGCGCGCCTTCGACGGTCATGGCGCCGCAGGCATGGATGTTGGCGGCCTCGATCTGCTCGCGGGTGAAGCCGATGGCGGCCAGCAGGTCGAAGCCGGGCTTCGACAGCTCCGCGTCGGACAGCTTCAGCACGTCGCGGCAGAAATCCTCGCCCAAGGTCCAGCGATTGAAGACGAAGCGGATGTCGAAGGCGCTGTCCAGCGCCGCCTCGACCCTGTCGAGCTGGACCGCGGTGAAGCCCTTGGCCCGCAGCGCCGCATGGTTGACGTGCGGCGCGTCGGCCAGGGTGCCGTGGCCGACCGCATGGGCTGAGATCGCTTCGATCTGGGCCTGTGAATAACTCAGGGTCCGCAACGCCAGCGGCACGGTGCCGTTGATGATCTTGAAATAGCCGCCGCCGGCCAGCTTCTTGAACTTCACCAGCGCGAAATCGGGCTCGATGCCGGTGGTGTCGCAGTCCATCACCAGCCCGATCGTGCCGGTCGGCGCGATCACCGTGGCCTGGGCGTTGCGATAGCCGTACTTCTCGCCCAGCTCCAGCGCGTATTCCCAGGCGCGGACGGCGGCCTCGGCCAGCTCGCGGTCGGGGCAGGCCACGGCATCGAACGCCACCGGCGCCTGCGACAGGCCTTCATAGCCGCGCCGGGCGCCCTGGGCGGCGCGGCGATGATTGCGCATCACCCGCAGCATACCCTCGCGGTTGGCGGCGAATTCGGGGAACGGGCCCAGTTCGCGCGCCATTTCGCCGGAGGTGGCGTAGGCGATGCCGGTCATGACGGCGGTGATCGCCGCGCACAGCGAACGGCCGGCGTCCGAATCGTAGGCCAGGCCGTTGGCCATCAGCAGGGCGCCGATATTGGCGTAGCCCAGTCCCAGGGTGCGGAACTGGTAGGAGCGCAGCGCGATCTCCTTCGACGGGTACTGCGCCATCAGCACCGAGATTTCCAGCACGATGGTCCACAGCCGCACCGCATGCTCGAAGCCGGCGACATCGAAGTCGCCATCGTCCTGGCGGAACGCCATCAGGTTCAGGGACGCCAGATTGCACGCCGTGTCGTCCAGGAACATGTATTCCGAGCACGGGTTGGAGGCGTTGATGCGACCGGAGGCGGGGCAGGTGTGCCACTGGTTGATGGTGGTGTCGTACTGGATGCCCGGATCGGCCGAGGCCCAGGCGGCGTAGCTGATCTGGTTCCACAGCTCGCTGGCCGGCACGGTCTTGGCCGTCTTTCCGTCGGTCCGCCGCTTCAGCTCCCAGGGCGTGTCCTCGCTGACCGCCTTGAGGAAGGCGTCGGTGACCCGCACGGTGTTGTTGGCGTTCTGGCCCGACACCGTCAGATAGGCGTCCGAATCCCAGTCCGTGTCGTAGGTTGGGAAATCGATGGCGCGGAATCCCTGGCGGGCGAACTGGATCGCCCGCTGGATGTAGTTTTCGGGAATCTCCGCCTTACGGGCGGCCACGATCTCGCGCCGCAGCGCCATGTTGGCGGCCGGGTCGAAAGCCTTGTCGCCGGCGGCTTCCGCCGCTGCGCAGGCGCGCATGATGGCATTCAGGTGCCGGCTGGCGAGGCGGGAGCCGGCCACCAGGGCGGCTACCTTCTGCTCCTCATAGACCTTCCAGCTGATGAACTCCTCGATGTCGGGATGGTCGACGTCGACCACCACCATCTTGGCGGCGCGGCGGGTGGTGCCGCCGGACTTGATGGCGCCGGCGGCGCGATCGCCGATCTTCAGGAAGCTCATCAGGCCTGAGGACTTGCCGCCGCCGGCCAGTTTTTCATTGGCGCCGCGCAGGGCAGAGAAATTGCTGCCGGTGCCCGAGCCATACTTGAACAGGCGCGCCTCGCGCACCCACAGATCCATGATGCCGCCGTCGTTGACCAGATCGTCGGCCACCGACTGGATGAAGCAGGCATGCGGCTGCGGGTTCTCGTAGGCGGAGGTCGAGCGGACCAGTTCGCCGCTGCGGAAGTCGACGAAGTGGTGACCCTGGCCGGGCCCGTCGATACCGTAGGCCCAGTGCAGGCCGGTGTTGAACCACTGCGGCGAGTTGGGCGCGCAGATCTGCGCCGCCAGCATGTGGCAGTGCTCGTCGTAGAAGGCGCGGGCGTCGGCTTCGCTGTCGAAGTAGCCGGCCTTCCAGCCCCAGTAGGTCCAGGTGCCGGCGAGGCGATGGAAAACCTGTTTGGCCGAGCTTTCGCCGACGAAGCTTTCTTCCGGCGGCAGGGCGGACAATGCCGCTTCATCCGGCGCCATACGCCAGAGGAAAGGGGGGACGTCTTCCTCCTTCACCGCCACCAGGCGCGCAGGGATGCCGGCCTTGCGGAAATACTTCTGCGCAAGGATATCGCTGGCGACCTGCGACCATTGCCCGGGCACTTCAAGCGAGTCGCACTTGAAGACCACCGAGCCATCCGGATTTCGGATCTCGCTGGAGGTCTGCCGGAAGGCAATATCGGCGTAGGGCGACGCGCCCTCTCGCGTATACCGCCGGTCGATCCGCATTCACATCCCCCGAGCTGTGGTGTGTGCTACGCTCTCTTCAATCAACATCAAGTAGGATTTTTCAGGCGCACACATCTAGCTATGCCGCGATACTAAATCACAAAATCTTGTGCGCGCAACAATATTTTGAGTTATTGGATGTTGATGACACTAGATTGTGTCGTGTGCAACACAGCGCTCGGTGGTCCCGATGACGAGGATGCGAGCGAGTTGTGGGTGGCGAGATACGCAGCGGGAAACGACAATGCGACGGCGTGATGGATTGTTTCCGACCGGCGGCGAGGCTATACCGCTGGCCAAGGATCGACGCCGCGTTCAACACGAGTACGACGCATGACCATCGGCACACGTCTTTTCACCTGGCTCCGCGGCGAGCATGTCGGTACCGACCAGTTCGGCAACCAGTACTACCAGGACCGCAAGCAGATTAAGGGCATGCGCCGCAAGCGCTGGGTGATCTACCACGGCGAGGTCGAAGCCTCGCGGGTGCCGCCCGACTGGCATGGCTGGCTGCACCACACGGTCGACGATCCGCCGCCGGCGGACGGTCTGCCGAAGCGGCAGTGGCAGAAAGAGCATGTGCCCAATCTGACGGGCACGCCCGAGGCCTATCGCCCGCCGGGCCACGTGCTGGCCGGTGGCCGCCGCGACCGCGCGACGGGCGATTACGAGCCCTGGACGCCGAACTGAGCGACGCCCAACTGAACGGCACAGCGCTGCGGCTCTTCCACTATCTAATGGCGATCGACCAGTCGCGCTCGTAGAGCGTGCGCTCGTCCCGGACCACCGTCAGTCGCACCGAATAGGTTCCGGCCGGCAGGGGCGGCGGCAGGTTCAGCTTGCCGCTGCGGAAGGCATAGGACTGCGGCTCCTGCCATGTGAACTGCGCCGGGTTGCGGGCGCGGCCATCGGGCAGGGTCCACTGCAGCGAGACGTGGTCGCCTTTGGCAAGGCCGTAGAGTTCGAACCAGAGAAACAGCTCCTGCGGCCGCGACCCGGGCTCGGGCCGTGGCGCGCGGCCATAGGTGGCGTCGGCGCGGGTGACTTGGCGGGTGGTGAAGCCGAGCTGGGCGAAGACCGGCGCATAGTCGAGGATCGCGGCCGCCGATTCTGTCCACAGGCCGGCAGGCGTCGCGGTGCAGGCGGGATCGCCGGGCCCGACGTCGAACGGATCGACGACCCGCCGCTCGCGCCGCAGCTCGAAATGCAGGTGCGGGAAATTGGTGTCGCCCGACAGTCCCACGATCCCCAGGCGAGCGCCCGCGCTCACCGTCTGGCCCGGCTGCACGGCAACGCTGCCCTTGCGCAGATGCCAGTAATGCGTTTCCCAGCCGCCGTCATGGACGAGGACGACCTGATTGCCGCCGGCGCGGCCTTCGACCCGCTCGCGTCCCAGCTCGGTGACGTCGATGTCGTCCATGCCGTCGCGCACGGCGGCGACGCGGCCGGCGGCGGCGGCCAGCACCGGAATGCCGGCGGCGAAGTCTTCGGGCGAGAGAACGCGGAAATCGGTGCCGCGATGGCCGTCATAGGAAAGCCGGCCGCACCGGTAGTCGCCGATCTCCGGCCCGGGACGGCGATCGACATGGAACTGCACCGCGCAGCGCTGCGGCAGGGCGCAGTCGACCGGCAGCTCCAGGGCGATCGCAGCCGTCTGCGGCTGCGCCGGCGAAACGGGAAGCGCCAGCGCGCCACACAGCGCGAGAAGGGCGGGAATGCGGCGCATTGCGGGCAGATTGCGGGGTTTTCCGCCCCGTTTCAATGCCGGGACGAATGCTTGCACTGGCGGGAGCGCGTGTTTACCCTGCGCCGCAGCAGAAGGAGGCCTCATGCAGCGCAGTGTCGTGGAAACGCTCATCGGCGCGATCGTGCTGATCGTGGCCGGACTGTTTCTCGGCTATGCCTTCCGCAACGTCGATGCCTCGACCCCGGATGGCTATGAGGTCGTGGCGCGGTTCGACCGCGTCGACGGGCTGAAGAAGGGGGCGGACGTCACCATCGGCGGCATCAAGGTCGGGACGGTCACGGACCAGAGGCTCGATCCCAAGACCTTCCAGGCCATCGTGCGCATGAGCATTGCCGGCGACATCCAGCTTCCCACCGATACCTCGGCCAAGCTGGTCAGCGATTCCCTGCTGGGCGGCCTTTCCCTGACCCTGGAGCCAGGCGGCGACGACAAGAACATCCCGCCCGGCGGCGAGATCGCCCGCACCCAGGGGGCGGTCAATCTGATGGACCTGATCGGCCAGGCGATTTTCTCGCCCAAACCTGGCGGACCTGAACAGCCTCCTCAGTCCCAGCAGTAGCGCCTGCCTTGGTGGGCAGGGGGCGCCGTGCTAAAGCTGCGCCATGTCGCCATCGTCGCCATCCGACAAGTTCGCGCCGCCGGTGTGGCAGGGACCCGACGGAAAGCCCGTTTCCTGCCTCGAAAAGATCAAGGTTCTGAACCAGAATCTTGAGGAGATACGGCAGCTCTGCGCCGACGCGGTCGAGGATGCGGTCCTGATGGGCTGCGATCCGGAACAGATCCGGGGCGTGCTGCGTCAACTCGTGGAATCGCTCGAGCAGCCCTTGGCCGGCCCGACCAGGAAATAAAGACCATGCTTCTCCGTTTTTGCGCCGGCGCGATGCTCGCCGCCGTCCTAGTCTCGTCCGCCGCCGCGCAGGGCACCACCGCGGCGGTCCAGCCGCCGGCGCCGAAGCCGACCGGCCCCATCACTGGCGCCGTACTGCAGGCGCTCGACAAGCTGGTGGCGCGGGTGCACGAGGTGGAAGCGCCGCTCAACCAGGAAACCAGGCTGGGCACCCTGCTGATCACGGTGCGCCAGTGCAGCGTCAGCCCGCCCGAGGCGCCGCCGGAGGCCTCCGCCTTTCTCGAGATTAACGAGCAGCGGCCGGGCGAAGAGGTGAAGAAGGTGTTCTCTGGCTGGATGTTCTCCTCCTCGCCGGCGCTGTCGGCGATGGAGCATCCGGTCTATGACGTGTGGGTCGTCGGCTGCAAGGCCAGCGAATCGGCCGCGCCCGTCAAGTCGCGCTGAAACGTCGCGTCGATCCGCAGCGCCTGCGCCAGCCGCCGCCGGTATTCCTCGCGGCTGATCTCGACCACGCCGAACTGGCGCAGGTGGTCGGTCATGAACTGGCAGTCCAGCAGCGCGTAGCCGCCGATTTTCAGCCGCGCCACCAGATGCACCAGCGCCACCTTGCTGGCGTCGGTCTGGCGGCTGAACATGCTCTCGCCGAAGAAGGCGCCGCCCAGCGACACCCCGTACAGCCCGCCGACCAGTTCCCCTTCGCGCCACGCCTCGACGCTGTGCGCCTGGCCGCGCCGGTGCAGGGCGGTGTAAAGCTGCAGGATCGGCTCGTTGATCCAGCTTTCGCTGCGTCCCTCGGCGGGAGCGGCGCAGGCGCGCATGACGTCGGCGAAGGCGGTGTCGCAGCGCACATCGAAGCGGTTGCTGCGCACGGTGCGGGCGAGGCGGCGGGAGAGATGGAAACCGTCCAGTGGCAGGATGGCGCGCTCGTCGGGATCGATCCAGTAGAGCGTGGGATCGTCGCGGCGCTCGGCCATGGGGAAGAGGCCGACCGCATAGGCCTGCAGCAGCAGATCGGGGGTCAGCCCCGCCATCGCGTCCGCCCTGTCGCCGCCGGTGCCGCCGGTGTCATCGCTGCGGACCTCACTTCTTCAGGCCGACGAACCGCTCCAGCCAGTTGATGTCGTAGTTGCCGTCGATGAAGTCGGGATGCGCGATCAGCTTCTGGTGCAGCGGGATGGTGGTGTCGATGCCGCCGATCACGTACTCCTCCAGGCTGCGGCGCAGGCGCATCAGGCATTCGTTGCGGCTGGTGCCGCTGACGATCAGCTTGGCGACCATGGAGTCGTAATAGGGCGGCATGGTGTAGCCGCTGTAGAGAGCGCTGTCGACGCGCACGCCCAGCCCGCCCGGCGTGTGGTATTCGGTGATGCGGCCGGGGCAGGGCACGAAGGTCTGCGGGTTCTCGGCGTTGAGCCGGCACTCGATAGCGTGGCCGCGCAGCACGATGTCGTCCTGCACCAGCCCCAGCGGCGCGCCGGTGGCGACCCGGATCTGCTCGCGCACCAGGTCCAGCCGGGTGATCGCCTCGGTCACCGGATGCTCGACCTGCAGGCGGGTGTTCATCTCGATGAAATAGAACTCGCCGTCCTGGAACAGGAACTCGACCGTGCCGACGCCGCGATAGCCCAGTTTTCGCATGGCGTCGGTGACCTGCTTGCCGACGGTGCGGCGCTGGGAGTCGTTGAGCGCCGGCGAGGGCGCTTCCTCCAGCACCTTCTGGTGGCGGCGCTGCAGCGAGCAGTCGCGCTCGCCCAGATGCACCACGTTGCCGTGGTTGTCGGCCAGCACCTGGATCTCGATGTGGCGCGGATGGCCGAGATATTTCTCGACGTAGAGCGAATCGTTGCCGAAGGCGGCCTTGGCCTCGGCCTGCGCCAGCGCGAAGGCCTCGTCGACCTGCTCGGCGCTTTCGATCACCTTCATGCCGCGGCCGCCGCCGCCGGCCACCGCCTTGATCAGGATCGGATAGCCGATCTTGCGGCCCAGCCGCCTGATCTCCGCCACGTCGCCGACCGGACCGGCCGACCCGGGCACCAGCGGCAGGCCCAGCTTCTCGGCCGTCTGCTTGGCGACGATCTTGTCGCCCATCATGCGGATATGCTCGGGCGTCGGGCCGATGAAGGTCAGGCCGTGGTCCTCGACCATCTCGGCGAACTTGGCGTTCTCCGACAGGAAGCCGTAGCCGGGATGGATGGCGTTGGCGCCGGTGATGGTGGCGGCCGACAGGATGGCGGCCATGTTCAGGTAGCTCTGGCTCGCCTGCGGCGGGCCGATGCACACCGATTCGTCGGCCAGCCGCACATGCATGGCGTTGGCGTCGGCGGTCGAATGCACCGCCACCGTCTGGATGCCCATCTCGTGGCAGGCGCGGTGGATGCGCAGCGCGATCTCGCCGCGGTTGGCGATCAGGACCTTGTCGAACATGTCACTCGACGATCATCAGCGGTTCGCCGAACTCCACCGGCTGGCCGTCGGCGACGTTGACCTTCGTCACCTTGCCGGCCTTGGGGGCGCGGATCGGGTTGAAGGTCTTCATCGCCTCGATGATCAGCAGGGTCTGCCCCGCGGTGACGGTGTCGCCCAGCTTCACGAACGGGGCGGCGCCGGGCTGCGAGGCGAGATAGACGGTGCCCACCATCGGCGACAGCACCGCACCAGGATGCTTGCTGTCGTCGCCGGCGGGCGCTGCAGCAGCACCTGCCGCCACCGGTGCGGTGGCGGGAGCGGCGGCATAGGCCACGGGGGCCGCCGTGCCGGCCCGCGACAGCCGCACGCGCTGGCCGTCGCTTTCGTACTCGATCTCGGCCAGGCCCGTGTCTTCCAGCAGCGCCGCCAGCTTGCGCACCGCGTCTTCGTCGATCTCGAATTTTGCCATCGGCTATTTGCCCGTCTTCTTGTTCAGCAGTTGTTGCATCGCCGCCAGCGCCAGCAGATAGCCCTGGCTGCCCAGCCCGCAGATCACGCCCTGCGCCGCCAGGCTGACATAGGAATGATGGCGGAAGGCCTCGCGCCGGAAAATATTCGACAGGTGGACTTCGATCACCGGCTTCTCCGCCGCCTGCAGGGCGTCGAGAATGGCGATCGAGGTATGGCTGTAGGCGCCGGCATTGATGATGATGCCGGCATTGCCGCTGCGGGCGGCCTGGATGAAGTCGACCAGCTCGCCTTCCTTGTTGCTGTGGCGGAACTCGACCTCCAGCCCCAGGCGCGTGGCTTCCGCGCGGCAGGCGCGGATGATGTCGCCCAGCGTCTCCCGGCCGTAGATTTCCGGCTGCCGCTGCCCCAGCATGTTCAGGTTGGGGCCGTTGACGATCAGCACCGGTCGGCCCTTGCCGCTCATCTTCGCCACGGCGTTTCCTCAATATCCTGTATCAGGCTGGCAGGGTTATACCATGGCGAGTGGGGCAGGCAACCTTCTGAGGGATCAGCCGTTTTTGCTTTCGGCCCGGCTCAGCAGCCGCTTCAGCAGCGAATCCAGCGCGGCGCGCTCCTCCGGTGTCAGGGTTTCCAGCAACCGCCGCTCGTAGTCCAGCGCCATCGGCACGATCTCATTATGTATGGCGCGCCCGCGCTTGGACAGGCGCAGCGCCGACCGCCGGCGGTCGGACGGATCGACCGTGCGCTCGACCAGCCCCCGCCGCAGCATGGCCTGGACCGCCCGGCTGACCGCCACTTTGTCCATGACGGTGCGGTCGCAGACCTCGTTGGCCGAGATCGGCTCGTAGCGCCCCAGCACCGCCATCACCCGCCATTGCGGCACCGAGAGGTCGAAACGGCTGGCGTAAATCCGCGACAACGAGCCGCTAACCGTCTGAGCCACAACGGAAAGCCGGTATGGCAGAAAGTTCTCCAACGTAAAGCCAGATTTCGCGTTATCCACTGGCGGCGGGCTCTCTGATTGATTTTTCATCGCCATATTGGTTACATTTGAAACTAATTGCTGTTAACCGATGATACGGTTCCCAGCGTAACAGACCAAATATACGGAGGACTCCCATGGCCAGTGTCGCTCCACAGACGGCGTCGCCCTTCGGTCTCGACAATCCGATGGGCACCGACGGTTTCGAGTTCATCGAGTATACGGCCCCCGACACCAAAGCGCTCGGAGGCCTCTTCGAGTCGATGGGGTTTACGGCGGTCGCCCGGCATCGTTCCAAGCGCGTCACCCTTTATCGGCAGGGCGGCGTCAATTTTATTATCAATGCCGAGCCGGAGAGCTTCGCCCAGAGCTTCGCCCGCATCCACGGCCCCAGCGTCTGCGCCATCGCCTTTCGGGTGCGCGATGCCGCCAAGGCCTATAGGCGCGCCGTCGAATTGGGCGCCTGGGGCGTGCAGGGCAAGGTCGGGCCGATGGAGCTGAACATCCCCGCCATCAAGGGCATCGGCGACAGCCTGATCTACCTGGTCGACCGTTACGGCGAGAAGGGCACTATCTACGACGTCGATTTCGAGCCGCTGCCCGGCGTCGACCAGAATCCCCAAGGCGTCGGCTTCACCTATGTCGACCACCTGACCCATAACGTGCATCGCGGCCGCATGGTCGAATGGGCCGAATTCTACGAACGGCTGTTCAATTTCCGCGAGATCAAGTACTTCGACATCGAGGGCAAGCTGACCGGCCTGAAGTCCAAGGCCATGACCAGCCCGTGCGGCAAGATCCGCATTCCGATCAACGAAAGCTCCGACGACAGGTCGCAGATCGCCGAGTACCTGGCCGCCTATCGCGGCGAGGGCATCCAGCACATCGCGCTGGGAACCGACGACATCTACGCCACGGTCGAGGCGCTGCAGCGGCGCGACGTGCCGTTCCAGACCGTGCCGGACACCTATTACGAGCAGATCGACGCCCGCCTGCCGGGCCACGGCGAGGACGTGGCGCGGCTGCAAAGGAACCGTATCCTGATCGACGGGGCGCCGACCCAGGGCGGCGGCTTGCTACTGCAGATTTTCACCAATACGGTGATCGGGCCGATCTTCTTCGAGATCATCCAGCGCAAGGGCGACGAAGGCTTCGGCGAAGGCAATTTCCGCGCCCTGTTCGAATCGATCGAACTCGATCAGATCCGTCGCGGCGTGCTGAAGGCTTGAGGGAGGCGAGGATGAAGAACTGGATCACGTTCCCGCAGGTGCAGGGCACGGCCTCGCGCCAGGCCCATACCAAACTGCCGGAAGGCACCTACGAGCGCGAACTGGGCAAGGAAGGCTTCTTCGGCCCCGCGACCCAGATGCACCACCGTCATCCGCCCACCGGCTGGATCGACTGGCAGGGACCGCTGAAGCCGCGCGCCTTCGATCTGGTCAAGCTGAACGCCATGCAGTCGTCGCCATGGGATGCCGACTCCCTGCTGTCGAATGCGCACACCAGCGTGCGCTTCTGGCGGCTGGATGGCGCCATGGACCATCTGGTGCGCAACGGCGACGGCGACGAGCTGCTGTTCGTGCATGAAGGGCAGGGCGAGCTGTTCTGCGATTACGGCCGGATGGAGATCCGCGACGGCGACTACGTCATGATCCCGCGCGGCACCATGTGGCGGATCGCGCCCGCAACGCCGATGTCGATCCTGATGATCGAGGCCACCAACGATTCCTACCGACTGCCGGAGAAAGGCCTGGTCGGCCGCCACGCCATCTTCGATCCCGCCATGCTCGACGTGCCGCAGATCGACGACGCCTTCCGCGCCCAGCAGGACGAGAAGAGCTGGAAGGTGCTGATCAAGCGGCGCGGGGCGATCTCGACCGTGACCTATCCGTTCAATCCGCTGGACGCGGTCGGCTGGCACGGCGATCTGGCGGCGGTGCGCATCAACTGGCGCGACATCAGGCCGCTGACCAGCCATCGCTACCATCTGCCGCCCTCGGCGCACACGACGTTCCTGGCCAGCCGTTTCGTAGTCTGCACCTTCGTGCCGAGACCGGCGGAGAGCGATCCCGACGCGCTGAAGCTGCCGTTCTTCCACAACAACGACGATTTCGACGAGGTCATCTTCTACCACCGCGGCAATTTCTTCAGCCGCGACAACATCCATCCCGGCATGATGACCATCCATCCCTGTGGCTTCACGCACGGGCCACATCCCAAGGCCCTGGCGCTGGCGTCGCAGTCCAAGGGCGGACACATGCTGGACGAGGTGGCGGTGATGATCGACGCGCGCGACGCGCTGGACATCGGCGAAGCCGCCAGCCGGGTGGAGTTCACCGGCTACGTCGATTCCTGGCGGCCGAAGAAGGAAGCGGCCGAATGAAGCTGGCCACGCTGAAAGCCGGCGGCCGCGACGGCACGCTGGTGGTGGTCAGCCGCGACCTGCAGCGGGCGGTGCCGGTGCCGCACATCGCGCGCACGCTGCAAAGCGCGATCGAACACTGGGACGTGTTGGCGCTCGAATTGCAGATGGTGTCGGACCGGCTCAATCGCGGCCCGCTCGCGGGCGAGATCGCCTTCGATCCGACCAAGGCCGCATCGCCCTTGCCGCGGGCCTATCAGTGGGTCGACGGCTCGGCCTATGTCGTGCATGTCGAACTGGTGCGCAAGGCGCGCGGGGCGGAACTGCCGGCGAATTTCTGGACCGACCCGCTGATGTACCAGGGCGCCTCCGACAGTTTCGTCGGCCCGACCGACGACATCGAGGCCGTCAACGAGGACTGGGGCATCGATTTCGAGGCGGAGGTCTGCGTCATCGTCGGCGACGTGCAGATGGGCGTCACGCCGGAACAGGCCAAACGGCATATCAGGCTGGTGATGCTGGCCAACGACGTGTCCGCCCGCCTGCTCATTCCCAACGAGTTGAACAAGGGCTTCGGATTCCTGCATGGTAAGCCGGCCACCGCCTTCTCGCCGGTGGCCGTCACGCCGGACGAGTTCGGCGACGCCTGGGACGGCGCCCGGGTGAACCTGCCGCTGGTCTCGACCTATAATAGCCAGCCGTTCGGCTGGCCGGAGGCGGGCGTCGACATGACCTTCGACTTCCCGACCCTGATCGCGCATGCCGCCACCACCCGCCATCTCGAAGCCGGCACGATCGTCGGTTCGGGCACCGTCGCCAACCGGGATCTCAGCGTCGGTTCCTCCTGCCTGGCCGAGCGGCGTATGATCGAGACCATCGAGCAGGGCAAGCCGGT
Source organism: Alphaproteobacteria bacterium (assembly GCA_037190765.1). Lineage (GTDB taxonomy): Bacteria > Pseudomonadota > Alphaproteobacteria > Reyranellales > JAQSWP01 > JAQSWP01. The sequence continues at coordinate 12,299 of JBBCJW010000095.1, read as the reverse complement.
GACGCCCTTCATGCGATTCGGCGACCGCATCCGCATCGAGATGCTGGACCGCGACCGGGTATCGATCCTGGGCGCCATCGACCAGAAAGTCGTGAAATACACGCCGCCGACCTGAACCGCGGCGGCGAAGGGGAGGGTGTCGGTGAAGCTGCATGGTTACTTCCGCTCGTCGGCGGCGTTCCGCGTTCGCATCGCGCTGAACCTGAAGGGCATCGCCTATGACGACGCCTTTCACCATCTGCGCAAGGGCGAGCACCTGCAGCCGTATTACGCCGCCCTCAATCCGCAGAAGCTGCTGCCGGCGCTGCAGCTTGACGACGGCAGCGTGCTGACCCAGTCGCTGGCGATCATGGAATATCTGGAGGAGACGCATCCTGCTCCGCCGCTGCTGCCGCGCGATCCGGTCGGCCGGGCGCGGGTGCGGTCGCTGGCGCTGATCCCCGCCTGCGAAATCCATCCGCTGCAGAATCTGCGCGTGCTGAAACACGTGCGGGATACCTATAGCCAGGACGAGGCAGGCAGTTTCGCCTGGGCGCGGCACTGGAACGAGGTCGGGCTGCAGGCCTACGAGGACATGCTGACAAAGACGGCCGGGACCGGACGCTATTCCCATGGCGATACGCCGGGACTGGCCGATACCTGCCTGGTGCCGCAGGTGTTCGGGGCGAAGCGGTTCAGCGTCGAACTGGGGCGCTATCCGACCTTGATGCGGGTGTTCGACGAGTGCATGAAGCTGCCCGCCTTCGACCGGGCGCAACCATCGCAGCAGCCGGATTTCGAGCCGGCCTGAACGGCTCTACTTTCTGCGCGCCTCGGCCACCAGTTCGCGCAGCTGCTCGAGGCTCAGCGCGCCCGGCACCACCTGGTTGCCGACGATGAAAGCCGGCGTTCCGTCGACCCCCAGCATGGCGGCAAGCTCCAGGTTGCGGTCGATCGACCGCTGGATTTCCGGCGAATCCATGTCCTTTTCCAGCTTCGCCACGTCGAGCTTCTGCTCGCGCGCCAGCGCCAGGACGCGATCCCGGGTCAGCCTGCCGCGGGCGGCCATCAGCACGTTGTGGAACTCGACATATTTGCCCTGTTTGGCGGCCGCCAGCGCCCCGGCCGAAGCGGTGCGCGATTCGTCGGCAATGATCGGCAGTTCGCGGAACACGATGCGCAGGTTGCGGTCTTCCGCCAGCAGCCGGAGCAGGGGCTCCTGCACCTGCTTGCAGTAGCCGCAGTGGTAGTCGAAGAACTCGACGATGGTGACGTCGCCCCTCGGGTTGCCGCCGGCCGGCGTCGCCGGATCGTTGAACAGTTCCTCCCTGTGGGCGGCGATGGCCTGCTGGGCCATCTCGGCGGCCGCCATCTCCTGGCGCCGGCGCAGCTCGTTCATGGCCTCGATGATGATCTCCGGATGCTGCAGCAGGTATTCGCGCACGATCTTTTCGATGGCGGCGCGATCGGGCGTCGAGCCGCTCTGGGCCAGGGCCGGCACGGCCAGCAGACAGGCGAAGAGAACGGCGATCAGGCGAACGAGCATTGAAACTCCGTGGGGCTGGGCGCGAGTGTAGGCCTCGGTCAGGGCCAGGCAAGCCGATTGCGCATCACGTTGCTGCGAGATGGTGTCGCTAGTTGCGCCGCGGCCGTTCCGCCAGGAACTTGATGTCCTGGGCCCGCTGGTAGGCCGGCGTGCCGAATTTCAGCGACCGTTCCGCCGCCGTGGCGTGGCGCAGCGCGTCGACGCGATCGCCGCGGGCAAAGGCCATCTCGGCCAAGGCCAGCGAGCGCATGCCGATATCGCCGGTCTGGTCGTAGATCATCGACATCTGGCGCCAGTAGCTGCCGTCGCGTTCGCTCTGTTCGACCGTTTCCAGCAGTTTCTGCGCCCGCAGCAGCTGGTTGCGGTCCGGGTTCTGCAGCAGCGCCTGGGCCAGCGCGGTCTTCAGCAGGCCCGAGCGCGGCAGCAGAGAAACGGCTCTTTCGTAGGAGGCGATCGCTTCGGGCAAGCGGTGGTTCTCGAACAGCATCTGCCCGCGCAGTTCGTGGAAATAGGGATCGTTCGGCATCTGCCGGATCAGCCCGTCGATCAGGCCGATGCCCTCGGCCAGATTGCCGGACCGGTAATAGGCGATGGAGCGGGCATAGCGGCCGGCCAGGCTGTTGTCGGTGGGAGGGTATTTGCGCAGTGCCTGGGCGGGGTCGATGAAGCCGTAGAGCTTGGCGACGACGCGCTCGTGCATGGCCTCGAACCGGGGCGAGACCGGCACCTTGGAGAAGCGCGAGGTCTCGACGTGCTGGCGCAGGAAGTTGACGCGCTCCTGGGTCAGCGGATGGGTCCGCAGATAGGGGTCCGGCCGCATGCCGGCGACCAGTTCCTGCTGCATCAGCATCGAGGTGAAATCGAGCAGGCCCTGCGAGGATTGGCCGATGCGGTCCATCAGGGTGACGGCGGCCTGGTCGGCCGACTGCTCCTGGCTGCGCGTGTAGGACAGCATGCTGCGCTGGGCGACGCCGACCGGCGGACTGCTCATGCCGCCGCCGCCGGTCTGCGCATTGCCCGCCGCCGAGCCGGCCAGCGCCGCCGCCGTCAGCAGCATTTCGATGATGTTCTCGATCGTCGCGTTCTCGAGCTGCTCGCGCAGGCGCGCCAGGTGGCCGCCGGCGATGTGGCCGGTTTCGTGCGCGATGACGCCCTGGACCTGGCCGGCGCTGGTCGCCTTCATCAGCAGGCCGCTGAACAGGAACAGCCGCTGGCCGCCGGCGACGAAGGCGTTCAGCGAGGAATCGCTGACGATGTGGACGCTGACCGCGTCGTGCTCCAGTCCTGCCGCCTCGAACAGCGGATTGGCGTAGGCGCGGATGGCATTTTCAATTTCGGCATCGCGGATTAGTGATATTCTCTCGCGCGGCTGCGCGCCCGCCGTCTGCCAGAGGGCCGCGGTCGGCATCACCAGCGCGAAAAGAGCCAGAATCGTAACGATGCGCCGGAAAAGAAACATGCCGATGTGCCTCACCGTCAAACCTAGTGCTGCCCCCCGTACTCGTCAAACCCACCTGTTGCACAAATCCGGCCCTTTTATGGCGTCGATCCTGGCCGGCCTCATGCTGGCCGGCTGCGACGATTCGGGTCCGGCGGAGGGCCGGCTCGGACACGTCGAGGGCTTCTACGGCGGCGTCATCGCCGATTCGCCGCGCGCGGCGGAAGTCGGCCGCGACATTCTGGCCATTGGCGGCAATGCCGTCGATGCCGCCGTCGCCACCTATTTCGCCATGGCCGCGACCCTGCCGTCCACCGCCAGTATCGGCGGCGGTGGCGTCTGCCTGGTGCATAACTCCAAGGCGCGCAAGACCGAGTCGCTGAGCTTCCTCACCAAGGTCTCCACCGGCGAGCTTGAGATGACCGGCGGCGTTCCCGTCGGCGTGCCCGGCAACGTGCGGGGTATGGCCGCGCTGCATGCGCGCTATGGCGCGGTACGATGGGAGGAGCTGGTGTCGCCGGGCGAACGCCTGGCCCGGCTCGGCACCATCGCGCCGCGGGCGCTGATGGTCGACCTGCAGGCGGCCTCCGGCATCATCGAGCAGGATCCGGTCACCAGGCGGGTCTTCTCGACCGCCGATGGCCGGCTGATCCGCGAGGGCGATCCCTGGGTGCAGGAAGATCTGGCCGGCACGCTGGGCAATATCCGCCTGCGCGGCGCGGGCGAGTTCCATGTCGGGAATCTGGCACGCCAGTACGTGCAGGCGGTGCGCGCCGCCGGCGGGCGGCTGTCGATGGACGACATGCGCGACCAGACGCCGGTCTGGTCCGAACCCCTCGCCCTGAAATGGGGCAACCACCAGGCGTATTTCGCCGCCCCGCCGGCCGGCGGCGGCCTGCTGACGGCGCAGATGTGGAGCCTGCTGGAAAGCCGCGACACCTACGAGCGCAGCAGCGCGGAATTGCATCCGCATGTCATTGCCGAAATGTCCAAGCGCGCCTATGCCGAGCGCAGCAACTGGCTCAACGCCGCCGACCAGTTCGTCGGCGATCCCGCGTCGGTCCTGTCGCCGACCCAGATCGACACGCTGCTGGCCAGCTATCGCGCCGACCAGCCGACGCCGGCATTCGCCCTGCCGCGACCGCCGCAGCAGCGCCCCAACGATGCGCCCGCCGCCGTGCTGGTCACGGTCGACCGTTTCGCCAATGCCGTCGCCTGCAACTTCACCACCAACGGCTTCTTCGGCGGCGGCCGCATCGCCGGCAATACCGGCGTGCTGATCGCCCCGGCGCCGGGGATCAACGGCCGCGGCGCGGCGGCGGTCGGCCCGATGCTGGTCGCCAACACCAATACCGGCGACTTCTTCTTCGCCGGCGCCGCCTCCGGCGGCACGTCCGGACCGGCGGTGCTGGCGCAGGTGGCGGCCAACGCCATGCTGCTGCAGCGGCCGTTGTCGGAGGCGATCCACAGGCAGCGCGCCCTGCATCCGGGACAGCCGGACCAGGTCTACGCCGAACCCGGCGCCGCCGATGCCCTGCGGGCGCGCGGGCATGCGGTCGAGGAACTGCGCGTGCTGGGGCAGGTGAGCGCCATCCACTGCACGGGCGGCCTGCACGCCCAGCGGACGTCCTGCAGCGTGGTGGCCGACGATCGCGGCCACGGGCTGGCGCTCAGCGCGCCGCAAACGCGCTGAACCCAGGACAACCGCGATGGCATTGAAGATATCGCGCCGCGCCGCCGGCGTGTCGCCGTTCATCGTCATGGACGTGATGCGCGCGGCCTACGAGCGCGAGGTGCAGGGCCAGAACATCGTCCATCTGGAAGTCGGACAGCCCAGCACCAGCGCCCCCAAAGGCGTCATCGACGCCGCCAAGGCGGCGCTGGACCGCGACCGGATCGGCTATGTCGATGCGCTGGGCATTCCAGCATTGCGCGAACGCATCGCCCGCCATTACGCCGACACCTACGGCCTGTCGTTGCCGGCGGAACAGGTCGTCGTGACCCAGGGCTCGTCCGGCGCCTTCCTGCTCTCGTTCCTGTCCTCGTTCGAGCCGGGCGATCGGGTGGCGCTGGCCGCGCCCGGCTATCCGGCCTATCGCAATATCCTGTCCGCGCTCGGTTTCGAGCCGGTCGATCTGCTGGCCGATCTCGAACACCGGTTCCAGCCGACCGTGGAACTGCTGCAGCGCGCCGGCGACGTGGCTGGCCTGATCCTCGCCAGCCCGTCCAACCCCACGGGCACGACCGTGTCGGGGGCCGAGCTGCGTGCGCTGGCGCAGTACTGCCAGACGCGGGGCATCCGCCTGATTTCGGACGAGATCTATCACGGCATCGCCTTCGAAGGCGAAACCGCGACTGCCGCCGCCTGTTCCGACAGCGCCATCGTCATCAACAGCTTCTCAAAATACTTCTCGATGACCGGCTGGCGGCTGGGCTGGATGGTCGTGCCGCCCGACATGCTGCGCCCGATCGAGTGCCTGGCGCAGAACCTCTTCATCTCCGCCCCGGCGCTGTCGCAGCTCGCAGCCATTGCCGCCTTCGACTGCCGCGACGAGCTCGACGGCCATGTCCGCCGCTATCGCGCCAACCGCGACCTGCTGCTGGCCGGCCTGCCGGGGGCGGGGCTCGATCGGTTGACCCAGCCCGACGGCGCTTTCTATCTCTACGCCGACGTTTCGCACCTGACCAACGACAGCCGCGACTTCTGCCGCCGCATGCTGGTGGAGGCAGGAGTGGCGACGACGCCGGGGCTGGATTTCGACCGCCAGCGCGGGCACGGCACGCTGCGCATTTCCTTTGCCGGGTCGACGGCGGAGATGGAAGAGGCGGTGCGGCGGCTGCAGGCCTGGCGGCGGTAGAGCCGATCAGCGCAGTCCGGGGAAGCGCCAGCGCTTCCCGTTCGTCCTAATGCAGGGTCCGCTTCTCGCCCGACGGGTTGGCCGGCTTCTTCGGCTGGTCGGCGGGGCGGGGGCCGGCCTGGTGGTGGATCATCCGCCATTCGCCGTCCTCGCGCACGAAGACGTTGGTGGCGGCCAGGACGCTGTCCGCCACTTTCTCGGTACAGATGACGATGGCGGTGTCGCCGTTGACCAGCACCCTTTCGTCGGAGCAGGCGACCTGGCTCTGTTCGGCATTGCCGAGAATGCCGCGCCAGCTCGCCATCACGTGCTCGCGCTGGAAGATCGGCGGCCAGCCGGGATGGATGCAGGCCACGGGCGATCTTTGCGCCCACAGCCTGTCCATGGCCGGGAAGTCGCGCTCGGCGAAGGCCCGGTAGAAGACCCGGTTCGCCGCCGCGACCGACTGGCGGTCGTCCTGGCTCATTTGCCCTTGAACACCGGCTTGCGCTTGTCGAGGAAGGCCTCGACCGCTTCGCGGTGATCGTCGGTCTTGTGCGCCAGCGCCTGCATGGAGGCGGACATGTCGAGCAGCGTGTGCAGGGTGGTGCGCTCGCCCTCGCGCAGCAGCCGCTTGGCCATGCGCAGCGCGTGCGGCGGATTGGCGGCGATGCGTCCGGCGAGGGCGTTGGCGGCCTCCAGCAGCTTGTCGTCGTCGACCACCTTCGACGCCAGGCCGCAGGCGAGCGCCTCTTCGGCATCGACCATGTCGCCGGTGAAGGCCATCTCGCGCGCCTTGGACGAGCCCACCGCGCGCGGCAGGAACCAGGCGCCGCCGTCGCCGGGAATGATGCCCAGCTTGACGAAGCTCTCGGCGAATTTCGCGCTCCGGCCGGCGATGCGGATGTCGCACATGCAGGCCAGGTCGCAGCCGGCGCCGATGGCCGGGCCGTTGACGGCGGCGATGATTGGGACTTCCAGCTCATACATGGCCAGCGGAATGCGCTGGATGCCCTGCAGGTAGCCGTTGCGCAGGTCGTAGGCGCTGCCTTCGAACATGCCGCCGCCGTCGCGCATCTTCTTGACGTTGCCGCCGGAGCTGAACGCGGTTCCCGCCCCGGTCAGGATGGCGCAGCGCGCCTCGGGATCGGCATTGATGCGCTGGATGGCGCCGACCAGGTCGCCGATCATGTCGTCGTCGGAGATCGCGTTGCGGATCTCCGGGCGGTTGAGGGTCACCGTGACGACGTGCCCGTCCTTCTTGTAGACAATGTTCTCGGTCATGGGGCGCTCCTCGGATAGGCGGTTTTTTCGCGCGGCGAACTTACTTGACCGCCGCAATCCGAGTAAAGCACCCCTGTTTCATTTTGCTCTGCGGTCTGCCTGTCCGGCCGTTATCGCGCAGGGGCGCTGTCCCCCGATCCCGGGTTGCGGTCAGGGCATGGCGATATGCGCCTTTGCGTTCGTTTCAGCGCATTCCGCTGCGCCGATCTGACGTGATAGGGTCCGCCGACGCAAGAGGTGAATGAATGTCGGTTCAGTCCGCGATCCTGTCTTTTCCGCCCTTGGTACTGCCGCCGGAGGCCGAGGCGCTACGGCGCGAGGTGCGTGCTTTCCTGCTCGAGGCGATTCCGAAGGACAAGGAGCCGGAGCGGTTCAAGAGCTGGGGCACGTTCTCGGAGGAGTTCAGCCGCCAGATGGGCGCGCGCGGCCTGATCGGACTGACTTGGCCGAAGGAATACGGCGGCCATGGCCGTTCGCAGCTCGAGCGCTACGTGCTGACCGAGGAACTGCTGGCCAATGGCGCGCCGGCCGGGGCGCACTGGGTGGCCGACCGCCAGAGCGGGCCGCTGGTGCTGCGTTTCGGCAGCGAGGCCCAGAAGCGGAAATACCTGCCGCCGATCACGCGCGGGGAAAGCTATTTCTGCATCGGCATGAGCGAGCCCGATTCGGGCTCCGATCTGGCCTCGGTGCGCACGCGCGCCGAGCCGGTCGAGGGCGGCTACCGCATCAACGGCACCAAGCTGTGGACCTCCGGCGCGCATCGCTGCCATTTCATGATCGCGCTGTGCCGCACCAGCGCCAAGAGCGAGGAGCGTCACGCCGGGCTGAGCCAGCTCATCGTCGATTTGAAATCGCCGGGCATCACCATCCGGCCGGTGATCAACCTCTCCGGCCGGCACGAGTTCAACGAGGTCAATTTCGTCGACGTCTTCGTGCCGCGTGACAACCTGCTGGGCAACGAGGGCGACGGCTGGAAGCAGGTGACCAGCGAGCTGGCCTTCGAACGCAGCGGGCCGGAGCGCTTCCTGACCAATTTCCACGTCTTGCGTGAACTGGTGCGGCTGATCGGCCGCCAGGCCTCGCCGCGATCGGCGGAGATCATCGGCCGCCTGGTGGCGCGGCTGTGGAACCTGCGGCAGATGTCGCTGTCGGTCGCCGGCATGCTGCAGCAGGGCCAGATGCCGGTGACGGAGGCCTCGGTCGTGAAGGACCTGGGGACCGCCTTCCAGCAGGAACTGCCGGAAGTCGCCCGCCTGCTGGCGCAGAGTGAGGCGGTGTCGTCGGACGAGCTGGAGGATTTCATCGACATAGCCCGGCAGGCGACCTTGCTGTCGCCGGCCTACACGATCCAGGGCGGCACGACGCAGATCCTGCGCGGCATCATCGCCCGTGGCCTGGGCTTGCGTTGAAGCCTGGGATTGCGCTGAAGCTTGGGACTGCGCTGAAGGAAGAGAAGAAATGTCGCTCGATCTCGATACGCGTTCGATGATGCTGGAAAGCGCCGACCGGCTGCTGACCGACCTCGCGACGCCCGAACTGGTCAACCGCGCCGAAAAAGGCGAGTTTCCCGCCGAGCTGTGGCGGGCGGTCGAAGAGGCTGGCCTGACCCTGGTCGCCGTGCCGGAGGAGAAGGGGGGCGTCGGCGGTTCGCTGGCCGACTTTGCCGCCGTCCTGCGTCTGCTCGGCGCCCATGCCGCGCCGGTGCCGGCCGCCGAAACCGCTCTGGCGCGTTACCTTGGCGCACAGGCCGGCATCGACCTGCCCGACGGGGCGCTGACCGTGGCCATATCGGAGACGCCGCTGCAGCTTTCCGCCGATGGCCGCAAAGTCAGCGGCGACAGCCGTCAGGTGCCGTGGGGCGGTCAGGCTGATATTCTGGCGCTGGCGCGCGATGGCGCCGGCAAGCCCCATATGGTTCTGCTGTCCAAGCAGTCGGGGCAGGGCGCCAACAATGCAGCCGGCGAGCCGCGTCACCGGCTGGTGCTCAACGATGCGCCGGTCGTTGCATCGGGCCTGATCGGCCTCTCGTCATCGGCGGTGCTGGCGCTGGCCGCGTTCATGCGCGTGCAGCAGATCGCCGGCGCCGCGCAGCGGGTGCTCGACATCGCGCTCGGCTATGCCCGCGAACGCAAGCAGTTCGGCCGACCGATCGGCAATTTCCAGGCCGTGCAGCAGCTTCTGGCGGAACTGGCCGGCCAGGTGGCGTCGATCCAGTCGGCTGCCGAATCGGCGGCGGAAGCGGCCGCCTCGGGCGATTTCGGCCTGGCGCTGGCGGCGGCCAAGGTGCGGGCCGGCGAGGGTGCGGGCCGCATCTGCGCGATGGCGCATCAGGTGCTGGGCGCGATGGGTTTCACCTACGAGCATCGCCTGCATCATTTCACCCGTCGGCTATGGACGTGGCGCGACGATTACGGCAGCGATGGTATTTGGGCGGTCGAGATCGGCCGCAGCGTTGCGGCGGCGGGGCCCGACGCGGTATGGCCGACCCTCAGCGGGCGGACCTAGGCCAGGATATATTTGCACAATATATGCGAATTAATCTGGCGAGCGAATCGAATGGTCTACTGGCAAGTCTGATGACATATACAACAGCCCTATACATTAGATTGTAGATACAAGACCGTAGCCGACAATATATGGCGGTTTGAAAAGCGTTATGTTTGACTTCGACCGGTCCTGTTGGTAGTGAGAAACCTCAGGCTATATTCTACCAATAGATTGTAGTTTGCGACCGGCCTGGTGGGGGGAGAAATGCGGCCTACGGGAAGCGCGGCGGAGCATTCCAACTCTGTCCTCCAGAAGACCGCCGATCAGCGGCGCCCCTCCCAGCACTTGCCTCTCGTTTCAGTTGCAGCCTTGATGGTCGCTCTGGCGGGCCATGCCGCTTTCGCCCAGACCACAATGCCTGGATCGGCTGACCCGGGTCGAACCGAGCAGCGTTTCCAGCCAGCACCGCAGACCAGGACCACGACCGATCCGGTCGTGCCGCTGATCGAGCCCGAGCGGCAGGTGCCGGGCGACGCCGCCCGCATCCGCTTCGTGCTGTCGTCCGTGACGGTCGACGGTTCTTCGGTCTACGACAGCGCCGTCCTGCAGTCAGCGTACAGCGAATTCGTCGGCCGCGAGGTTAGCCTCGCCGACGCCCAGACCATCGCCGACCGCATCACGGTGAGGTACCGCAACGACGGTTACATCCTCTCGCGCGCCGTCATTCCGGCGCAGCGCATCAGCGGCGGCGCGCTGCGCATCCAGGTGGTCGAAGGCTACATCAAGGACTATCGGATCGACATTGCCTCGGGCGCCGGCTGGGAAACCACCGGCCCGATCAGCGGCATCAAGAGCAAGCTGGCCGCCTATGCGCAGAAGATCGTCGGCGCCCGGCCCGTCACCAACAAGGTGATGGAGCGCTATCTGCTGCTGGCCAACGATCTGCCCGGCGTGACGGCGCAGGCGGTGCTGGCGCCGGCTCCAGGCAACGAACCGGGCGCGGCGACGTTGATCGTCACCGCCAGGCGCAAGCCGGTCGACGCCTTCCTCTCGGCCGATAATTTCGGGTCGCGCTTCTCGGGCCCGTACCAGGGCCAGGTCGGCGTCATCGCCAACTCGGTGCTGGGACTTTCGGAGCGGATCGGCGTGCGCGCGATCAACACGATCGGCGACTGGGACGAACTGAGCTATATCGAAGGCAGCTACGACCAGGACATCGGCAACGAGGGCACCAAGCTCGGTATTGGTTTCTCGTTCTCGAAGACGGAGCCGGGCTACACGCTGGAGCCGTTCGACATCGAGGGCAAGGCCTACACCGCGACCATCCGCGCCAGCCATCCCATCATCCGCTCGCGGACCCTGAACTGGTACGTGCGCGGCAGCGGTCTCTATCGCGACGTCGAGAACGACAGCGGCCTGACCGGCATCGAGACCAACGACCATCTGTGGGTCGCCCGCATCGGCACCACGGTCGATTTCGTCGACCGCTTCGCCGGCGTGACCCTGATCGATATCGAATTCAGCAAGGGCCTGCCGATCTTCAACTACACGAAGAAGGGCAATCTCAGCTCGCGGCCTGAGGGCACGGCCAATTTCTTCAAGGCGACGGGCCAGATCTCGCGCCTGCAGAGCCTGTTCGTTCCCGGCCTCAATCTTTTCGTGGCGGCGCAGGGCCAGATATCGGCCAACAAGCTGCTGTCGTCGGAAGAGTTCGGCGTCGGCGGTTCGCAGTGGGGCCGCGGCTTCGATCCCAACGAGGTGACGGGCGACCACGGCATCGCCGCCAAGGCGGAATTGCAGTACGGCGGGCCGCTGAACTTCGCCCTGCTGCGTGGCTACCAGCTCTTCGCCTTCATCGACTACGGCAAGATCTGGAACGACGACAAGGCCGACAAGACCGCCGGCACCGACAAGGAAACCCTGGTGTCGGCCGGCGCGGGTGTGCGCCTCAATCTTCTCGACCGCGTGTCGGGTGAGTTCTTCATGGCCAAGACCCTCAATCGCGACATCGCCAATCGCGGCGACGACGGCGACGAGTGGCGTGGGTTCTTCAGCCTGACGACGCGGTTCTGAAAGAGTTTTCCGGCGGTTCGACAGGTTTCCGCCGCTTGCTGAAAAGGGCCCGCAAGGGCCCTTTTCTTTTGTTCCTGTCTATTGGTTTGCGACGCGGTCAGGTGCCGCTGGTCAGCCGCGTCCACCAGCCGCGACGGGGCGGGCCGGACGGTTCCGCTGGCGTTTGCGGCGCCGCCGGCAGTTCATCGGCCTTCTCCGGTTCCCGCGCCTCCGGCTCGGCCTCGGCGGACGCTGCCGGAGTGCTGTCCTGGTCGAGGCGCACGGCTTCTTCAGTGGCGGCGACCGTCTCTTCGCTCACCGCGCTGCCATTGAGCATGGCCTCGACCGGCGGGGCTGCATCGTCCCCGTCCTGCACCGGCGTGGCCTCCGGCTCGCCCGACGCCTCGCTTTCGGCCTCGGCTGCCGCGATATCGGCGGTGTCGTCGCCATTGCGGTCGCCCTGACGGCGCCGGCGGCCGCCGCGCCGGCCACGGCGGCGGCGGCGGGGCTGCCCGTCCTCGCCGATATCGCTTTCGCCAGCCGTATCCTCGCTGGCGGCGATCCCGGCGCTGTCCTCCGCTTCCTCGCCGCTGTCGACATCGCGGCTCTCCGCAGCGTCGGCTTCGCCGGCAAGCGCAGCTTCGCCATCGTCGCTGCCGTCGGAGTCCTCGACGGC
>JBBCJW010000094.1:0-4272 GCA_037190765.1 Alphaproteobacteria bacterium | reverse complement strand
TCTGTCGGAATCGCTCGCGATTCCGACAGAACGTGTGGATTTGCTCTAGACATTGGTAAATAGAGCGGATTCACACGGTTGGAGGTCCAACCGTGATCCGCTCTAGCGCCGGGCGTCGATGCTGTAGCGGCCCGGACCGGCCGCCATCAGAATCAGCAGGCCGCCGATCACCGCCAGGTTCTTGAAGAAGGCGACCTGGTTGCTGGCGCGCGCCGCCCCTTCCATCGCCCAGAAGCCGTGGAAGTAGAAATTGGCCACCGCCGTGAACACCACCAGCGCCAAGGCCGCCCAGCCGGTCTTGAAGCCGACCAGCAGCAGCAGCGGCGCCAGGATCTCGATGGCGACGCCGATCGGCACGGCGATGTCGGGCAGGGGCAGGCCGGCGCTGGTGGCATATCCCACCGTGCCGGCATAGCCGCCGATCTTGCCGATGCCGGCGATGAAGAACATCAGGCCCAGCAGGATGCGGCCGATCAGGGTGAGAAGGTCGCTTTGAGTGTTCATGAGTCTCCATGGGGGCAAAGGAAGGGGCTACCCGCAGCCAGTGTTCCCCGATGCGGCGGTTCAAGGCAAGCGTGGCTTGCCTCCGAGGCCTGCCCCCCAGGGCTGTCCACCAGCCATGCTGCGGTGCAATCCAGACTTGGCAAACCGGGCCGGAGAAGGCATGGTGCCGCCGCTCCGCCGGACCCGCCGATCAGGGGAAAATGTCGATGAAACTGGCCGTTCCCAGGGAGCGACGCGCGCATGAGACGCGGGTCGCCGCCTCCCCCGAAACCGTCAAGAAACTGTCAGCTCTGGGCTTCGAGATCGTGGTCGAAACGGGCGCCGGCCTGCACGCCGCCTTCACCGACGAGGCCTATGTCCAGGCCGGAGCGGCCATCGCCCCCGACGCCGCCTCTGCCCTGGGCCAGGCCGATCTGGTGTTCAAGGTGCAGCGCCCGCTGCTGGCCGCCGAGGGCGAGATCGACGAGGTGGCGCTGCTGAAGCCGGGGGCCGCTTTGGTGTGCAGCCTGGGCGCGCTCTACAACCGCGATCTGGTCGCCGCACTGGCCCAGGCCAACGTCACCGCCTTCGCCATGGAACTGCTGCCGCGCATCACCCGCGCCCAGTCGATGGACATCCTTTCCTCGCAGGCCAACCTGGCCGGCTACAAGGCGGTGGTCGACGCCGCCAGCCATTTCAGCCGCGCTTTGCCGATGATGATGACGCCGGCCGGCACCGTGGCGCCCGCCCGCGTGCTGGTGATGGGCGTCGGCGTCGCCGGTCTGCAGGCCATCGCCACCGCCAAGCGGCTGGGCGCCATCGTCTCGGCCACCGACGTGCGGCCGGCGACCAAGGAGCAGGTGCAGTCGCTGGGCGGCAAGTTCATCGCCGTCGAGGACGAGGAGTTCAAGGCGGCCGAGACCGCCGGCGGCTACGCCAAGGAGATGAGCAAGGAATACCAGGCCAAGCAGGCGGCGCTGATCGCCGACACCATCAGGACCCAGGACATCGTCATCACCACCGCGCTGATCCCCGGCCGCAAGGCGCCGGTGCTGGTCAGCGAGGAGATGGTGCAGACCATGAAGCCGGGCTCGGTCATCCTCGACATGGCGGTGGAGCAGGGCGGCAACTGCCCGCTGAGCGAATTCGGCAAGACCGTGGTCCGGCACGGCGTCCACATCATCGGCCCGGCCAACCTGCCGGCCTCGATCGCCACCGACGCCAGCGCGCTTTACGCCCGCAACCTGCTGAACTTCATCACGCCCCTGGTCGACAAGGAGACCAAGGCGCTGAAGATCGACCTCGCCGACGAGGTGGTGAAGGGCACGCTGGTGACCCAGGGCGGGCAGATCGTCCATCCGCAACTGGCGCCCGCGCCGGCCCCCACGCCGGCCCCCACCTCGACCCAGGCCTGAGGAGAGAGCGATGAGCGAACCCACCCTGGTTTCCGAAGCGGTCGCCTCGAGCAGCATCGTTTTCGACAAGATCATGCCGACGGTGCTGGCCGCCGGCGCCGAGTCCGGCCACTCCTTCATCTCGCTGCTGACCATCTTCGTGCTGGCCTGCTTCGTCGGCTACTACGTGGTCTGGCGCGTCACGCCGGCGCTGCACTCGCCGCTGATGGCCGTTACCAACGCGGTGTCCTCCGTCATCATCGTCGGCGCGCTGCTGGCGGCCGGGCTGGACGGCTGGGGCGCGCCCAAGATCCTCGGCTTCCTGGCGGTGGTGCTGGCCTCGGTCAACATCTTCGGCGGCTTCGTGGTGACGCATCGCATGCTGTCGATGTTCAAGAAGAAGACGCCGGCCAAGGCGAAGAAGTAGGAGCATTGGGGACATGACCGAAGAACTCGCCTCCTACGGCTACCTGATCGCCGCCGTCTGCTTCATCATGGCGCTGCGCGGGCTGTCCTCGCCCGACACCTCGCGCGGCGGCAACCGCTACGGCATCGTCGGCATGGTGATCGCCATCGTGGTGACCTGCCTGACGCCGGGCATGATGGATTTCAGCCTGATCGTGCCGGGCATCCTGATCGGCGGCGCCATCGGCACCTTCATAGCACTTCGCATCCAGATGACGGCCCTGCCGCAGCTGGTCGCCGCCTTCCACTCGCTGGTCGGCCTGGCCGCCGTGTTCGTGGCCGCCGCCGCCCTGCTGTCGCCGGCTTCCTTCGGGCTGGGCCTGCCCGGCGCCATTCCCGCCTCCAACCTGGTCGAGATGGGCCTGGGCACCGCCATCGGCGCCATCACCTTCACCGGCTCGGTGGTTGCCTTCGCCAAGCTGCAGGGCCTGGTCACCGGCGCGCCGCTGATCTTCAAGGGCCAGCACCCGCTCAACGCGCTGCTGGGCATCGCGCTGGTGGCGCTGATCGTCTATTTCGCCGTTACCGAGAACCACGTCGCGTTCTGGGTCCTCACCCTCATCGCGCTGGCGCTGGGCTTCCTGCTGATCCTGCCGATCGGCGGTGCCGACATGCCGGTGGTGGTGTCGATGCTGAACTCCTATTCCGGCTGGGCGGCGGCCGGCATCGGCTTCACCTTGGGCAACACCGCGCTGATCGTCACCGGCGCGCTGGTCGGCTCCTCGGGCGCCATCCTGTCCTACATCATGTGCAAGGGCATGAACCGCTCGATCTTCAACGTCATCCTAGGCGGCTTCGGCACCGATTCCTCGGCGGCCAGCGCGGCGGGCGGGGCCAAGGAGACGCGGCCGGTCAAGGCCGGTTCGGCCGAGGACGCCGCCTTCCTGATGGAGAACGCCTCCTCGGTCATCATCGTGCCGGGCTACGGCATGGCGGTGGCGCAGGCGCAGCACGCGCTGCGCGAGATGGCGGATCTGCTGAAGGCCAAGGGCGTGTCGGTGAAATACGCCATCCATCCGGTGGCCGGCCGCATGCCGGGCCACATGAACGTGCTGCTGGCCGAGGCCAACGTGCCCTACGACGAGGTGTTCGAGCTGGACGAGATCAACCGCGATTTCGCCGCCACCGACGTCGCCTTCGTCATCGGCGCCAACGACGTCACCAACCCCGCCGCCAAGACCGATCCGCAGAGCCCGATCTACGGCATGCCGATCCTGGAGGTGGACAAGGCCAAGACCGTGCTGTTCATCAAGCGCGGCATGTCGGCCGGCTATGCCGGTGTGGAGAACGAGCTGTTCTTCCGCGACAACACCATGATGCTGTTCGCCGACGCCAAGGTGATGTGCGAGAACATCGTCAAGGCGCTGGGCAAGGGCGGGCATTAGACGCTCACGTCTTTCGGGAGATCAGGGGCGCGGGCTACTTCCGCGCCCTTTTTCGTTTCACGACGACAGCTTCATCAGCACCAGCCCGCCGACGATCAGCGCCGCCGCGACGAGACGCAGTGGACTGGCCGGCTCGCCCAGCACGACGATGCCGACCACGAAGGCGCCGACCGCGCCGATGCCGGTCCACACCGTGTAGGCGGTGCCCAGCGGCAGGGTTTTCATCGACAGTGACAGCAGGGCGAAACTGGCGGCCATCGTCACCAGGGTGACGAGGGCGGGACCGGGCCGGGTGAAGCCGGCCGAGAGTTTCATGGAATAGGCCCAGACGATCTCCAGAACGCCGGCCAGCAGCAACAGCAACCAGGCCATGGGCGGCCTCCTTGTCTCAAGGAGCCGGGCCGTCCCAGGCGGTGTTTCCCTTGCGGGGCGAGGTCGTCCTCGCGGTTAAATAAATATGGTGTCTCGCAGGCGGAATCGCCAGTGCCAGTGTAGGCGGAAAAGCGATCCGGCGGCAGCGCGTGGTGCCGCCGGATCGCCGGGGT
>JBBCJW010000093.1:0-73625 GCA_037190765.1 Alphaproteobacteria bacterium | reverse complement strand
TCGCTCGCGATTCCGACAGAACGTGTGAATTTGCTCTAAACATTAATGAATAGAGCGGATTCACACGGTTAGACGGAAGCGCATGCGCTTCCGTCTAACCGTGATCCGCTCTACCGGTCGGCCGCCTCCGGCAGCTTCGCCCATAGCGGCTCCTTGATCTTCTCCAGGAACGCGGCATGGGCGGCCAGTTCGGCCGCGCTGGCGGCGTGCGGGCGGATGGGACGCACCGGCCCGGTCGGCGCCGCCATGACCTCGCCCTCCAGCGATACCGTGCCGGCCAGGCCCAGATCGGCCTGCTTGCCGCCCGACAGCTCGATATAGACCTCGGCCAGAAGTTGGGCATCGAGCAGCGCGCCGTGGAAGCTGCGCGAGGAATTGTCGATCTCGAAGCGCTTGCACAGCGCGTCCAGCGAGGCGGGCGCGCCGGGATATTTGCGCCGCGCCACGCTCACCGTATCGACGAACTTGTTCTGCAGCTTGGGATAGCCCAGCTTCGCCAGCTCGGCGTTGAGAAAACCCAGGTCGAAGGCGGCGTTGTGGATCACCAGCGGCGAATCGCCGATGAATTCGATCAGATCGGCGGCGATCTCGGCGAAGGGGGGATGGCCGGACAGGAACTCGATGGTCAGCCCGTGCACCGCCCGTGCTTCCTCCGGCATGTCGCGCTCGGGATTGACGTATTTGTGGAAGCGGCTGGCGGTCGGCACCAGGTTGACCATCTCGATGGCGCCGACCTCGACGATGCGATGGCCGGCGGCGGGATCAAGCCCGGTGGTTTCGGTATCGAGCACGATCTCGCGCATGGAACTCCTGCTAACGCTAACGCGGGAATCATAGGTCCGCCGCCTGGCGGATGCGACGTGGAAAACCGCTTACAGCGCCGGCCGCAGCCGGCCGCCCCGGCGCTTCTGCGACAGGCGGTGGCGGAAAGGATTGCCCGGCCAGTGTGCGCCTTCGCGGGCGCGCAGGTCCTCCAGGATGCGCACCAAATGCCGGCGCGTTTCCGCCTTGCCCATGCCGGTGGGCACGACATAGGTGGCCAGACGCCGCTTGATGCGGTCGGGCACCTGCTGCCGGAGGATGCCGGCGAATTTCTCCTCGCTCATGCCCGGCCGCGCCAGCACGCGCCGGCGCTGCAGCCAGTGCGGCGCGGAGACCACGATGGTGGCATCGACGCGGTGATGGCCGTTGCCCTCGAACAGCAGCGGGATGTCCAGCACCACGACGGGGGCGCGCCGGCGCTTGGCCAGTTCGAGGAAGCGGCGCTGCTTCTTCTGCACCATGGGATGGATGATGGCTTCCAGCCGCCGCAAGGCGGGCTGGTTGCCGAACACCTGCGCCCCCAGCTTCTGCCGGTCCAGCACGCCAGCGCTGACCACGCCGGGAAACTCGCGGTCGATGGCGGGCAGGGCGGGGCCGTGCTTCACCGTCAGCGAGTGGACGGCGGCGTCGGCGTCGTACACCGGCACGCCCATCTGCCGCAGCATGGTGGTGGCGGTCGATTTGCCCATGCCGATGGAGCCTGTCAGCGCGACGATCAGCACCGGTTTCCTCCGCCCCAGCTTTTCTCAATCCACGATCAGGTCGGCGGCGACATGGCGGCGCAACTGCTCGTCCACCGCCGGCGCCACGCCGAACCACGCCTCGAAGCCCGGCCGCGCCTGGTGCAGCAGCATGCCCAGCCCGTCGACGATGGGATTGCCGCGCGCGCGGGCCCGCTGCAGCAGGGCGGTCATCAGCGGCGCATAGACGATGTCGTTGACCACCGCCGTTTTGGGCAGCGCGTCGAGTTCGATCTCCAGCTCGTCATGCCCGCTCATGCCCAGCGAAGTGGTGTTGACCAGCAGGGCCGCGCCATCCAGCGCCCCGCTGCGCTGGCGCCAGTGCAGCACCTCGATCGGCCCGCCCAGGGTTTCCTTCAACGCCTGCGCCCGCTCGATGTTGCGGTTCAGCAGCCGCACCTGCGGCGCGCCGGCATCGACCAGGGCGGCCAGCACGGCGCGGGCCGCGCCGCCGGCTCCCAGCACCACCGCCGGGCCCGCAGCCGCCTGCCAGTGCGGCGCGCCCGCCTTCAGGTTCTCGACGAAGCCGAAAGCGTCGGTGTTGCTGCCGACCAGCTCGCCGTTGTCCTGCACCACCACCGTGTTGACCGCGCCGATGCGGCGGGCCAGCGAATCGGCGCGGTCGACCAGCGCCAGCGCCTTCTCCTTCAGCGGCAGGGTGACGTTGCAGCCGCGGAAATGCAGCGCCCGCAATCCCTCGAAGGCGCGGCCCAGATCGTCCGGCGCCACCAGCAGCGGCAGGTAGGCGCCGGCGATGCCGTGGCGCGCCAGCCAGTGCCCATGCAGGCGCGGGCTGCGCGAATGGGCGACCGGCCAGCCCATCACCCCGGCCAGCTTCAGCGGCGGTTGCGGTTTGTCGGACATGGCTTGTTCTAGCGCGAGGCGGATAGTGGCGTCACGAGGCATCTCTGCGCGCAGCAGCGACGATCTCCGCCAACGCTCTTCTGATCTCGCGCGGTCTGTTGCGGATCAATTGCAGATAAAGCGCAGCAGGACCATCAGGCACATTGCGCCCCTGCTCCCAGTTCCGCACTGTGGACACCTGGAGAAGGAATGTCTCGGCGAACTCCGACTGACTCATGCCGAGTGATTTGCGGATTTCGGCCACATCCGGAGAAGGCACAACGAGGCGCGCCTTGCCGCTACGCAATTTGCGCAGAACCTCTCCTTTGCCCATGATCCGTGCCGCATCGGGATTGGCGCGCACCTGGCGCGCGATTTCCTGATCCGTCATGGCATCGACTGCCTGCCAGTCAACCGCCACTTCGGCAAGATGCCGGTGTCGTGTCTTACCCGCCTTGGGCGTAGCGGAAATACTCTTTCGTTTCATGACTCGTTGCTTTTCTCAGTGAAATGATACGACGAGTCCGACCGCGATCCGTGTAGACGCAAACCACGACCCGACCGTCGATTAGGCCAAGAGCGATCGTGCGGGTTTCCCCATAATCGAAGCGATCATCCTCGAACTCGACCGTCGCCTGCTGGAACAGCCGCTCTGCAGCCGCCAGAGGCAAGCCATGCTTGGCACGGTTCGTCCGGTCCTTGACCGGATCGAAGGCGATCTTCATTCCGCTCCACTATACGTTATTCGCGTACTACGTCAATCGCGTATAGAGTTCAGGTATCGCCGACCCCATGCTCGCGCAGGAAGCCCAGCAGAGGCAGCAGCGGCAGGCCCAGTATGGTGAAGAAATCGCCGTCGATGCGGGAGAAGAGCTGCGCCCCCAGCCCTTCCAGGCGATAGACGCCGACCGAGCCCAGCACGTCCTCGCCGGCGCGTTGCAGGTAGTCGTCGAGGAAGGCGTCGCTGAAGGCGCGCATGGTCAGCCGCGCCACCGCATTGTGGTGCCAGACCCGGCCGCCGGCCTTGGCGACGCAGACCGCGGTCAGCAGCTCGTGCGGTTTGCCGCGCAGCGCCTGGAGCTGGGCGCGGGCATGGTCCATGTCGGGCGGCTTGTCGAACAGCACGCCGTTGCAAGACAGCACCTGGTCGGCGCCGATCACCAGCGCCTGGGGAAAGCGGGCGGAAACGCGGTTGGCCTTCAATTCGGCCAAGGTCTCGGCGATCTGCGCGCCCGAGGCGCCGGAGGCCGTCAGGCTGAGCTTGACCTCCTCCTCGTCGACGCCGGGCGAGACGGCTTCGAAGCCGAGGCCGGTATTCTCCAGCAGGCGGCGACGGGTGGGACTGGTGGAGGCAAGCACGAGCGGCGGCATGCGCGCCACTCTATCGGCCCACCGTTCCTGTGTCAGCGTGCCGGCAGCGACAAGGTTTCGCCAATGCGCGGCGCCAAGGTGGTACAGGGCGCGGCCGCGCCGCCATTGCATTCGGCGGCGGCGATGCGGGCAGCGACGATATCGCCGCAGGCGGCACCCAGCGGCACCGATTCGTCATGATGGATCACCAGCAGGCGCTCCTCGCCCGGCTGCACCGGATTGTCCAGCCCGGTGCGATAGCGCGACTTGTGTTCGGCCAGTCTTTCGCGGCCGTCGCGCAGGCGGTAGGCGACGTCGACCTGGACGTAGTCCAGCGTTCGGTCCGAGCGGTTGACCAGGGTCAGCGACGGCTTGCAGGAGCCGAATACGGTCTGCTCCGGCCCGTAGCGCAGTTCCAGCGGCGCCGGCTGCGCGGCGGCGGAAAAGGAAAACGCGGCAACGCCGGCGACACCGGCGCAAAGAAGACTCGCGGAAAGAAAGCGTAGCGGCATGACGTTCCTCCCTTGGTGCTGTTGTTCTCTATATGTCGGCGGCCTCCACCATGCCGCGGCGTTCGGTCAGCATCTGCATGATGGCGGCGGCGGTCTCCTCGATCGAGCGGCGGGTGACGTCGATCACCGGCCATTCCTGGCGCGAGAACAGCCGGCGCGCCTGGCGCATTTCCTCCTCGACCAACTCCAGATCGGTGTAGGAGGTCTCGACGTCGTCCTGCAGCAGGCGCAGCCGGTTGCGGCGGATCTGCACCAGCCGCTCCGGATCGGTGACCAGCCCCACCACCAGCGGCCGCTCCAGCTCGATCAACTCGCGCGGCGGATCGGCATGCGGCACCAGCGGCACGTTGGCCGCCTTGATGCCGCGATTGGCCAGGTAGACGCAGGTCGGGGTCTTGGAGGTGCGTGACGGGCCGGTCAGCACCACGTCGGCGCGGTCCAGATCGTGCAGCCCCTGGCCGTCGTCATGCGCCAGCGTGTAGTGCATGGCGTCGATACGGGAGAAGTATTCCGCATCCATGATGTGTTGGCGGCCAGGGGCGCCGGCGCCGCTGGAATCGAAGTGGCGCGCCAGCTCGCCCATGATCGGGTCCAGCACCGAAATGCAGGCAATGCCCATGCGCCTGCACTGGTCCTGCAGATAGTCGCGCAGCCGCGGATCGATCAGGGTGAAGATCACCGGCCCGGGCGAGGTCTCGATCGCCTGCATGACTTTTTCCATCTGACCCCGGGTGCGCACCAGCGACCAGACATGCTCGACCACCTTCACGTTCTCGAACTGCACCAGGCAGGCGCGCGCCACCGACCCGACCGTCTCGCCGGTGGAATCGGAAATCAGATGAAGGTGATAGGCTCTGTCGGGCATGGCGGCAGATTACGCCCCCATGGCGGCAAAGTGAAAGCCGGGGGCTGTGGCAAGAGCGGACCCGATTCCGTCCCCATCCTTGCTGTGTGCAAGCCGGGGACGGGGGTCCGGCTTATCCCCGATTCGCCTAAAAACTGGGCCGCCGGCAAGATCGGCCGGGGATGGAACCGATTCGGTACCCAATCCGGTGCGGCGGGGAACAAAATGTCCCCGCCGTATCGCCAGCGGGCACAGAAGCCGGCCCGCGCGCTTATCCCCGCAATTGACTGGCCGGCGATCCGCCGCCGGAACCGGGCTGAATTCGGCATTCATACGCCTGTACCCACAGCCGATCCGCCGAATCGTCCCGCGACGCCAATCCCCCTTGCATAGAGGGGTACAAATCCGGGACAAATCCCGGCAAGGATGAATCCCCGTTGCGCACAGGTACCTCAACATCCACAACCTAAGAATCCAAGAATAAGAAGAAGGGAGAAGAAAACTCTTCTCCGGGGGCAAGGAACGGGAAACGGGAAAGCAGCAGGGGAGGATCGGTTTTGCTTTGGGTTCTGCGCGGCGAACGCCTGCGCCCGCCGCCAATATGGCTCATGCGCCAGGCTGGCCGCTATCTGCCGGAATATCGCGAATTGCGGGCCAAGGCCCGGGACTTCCTGGATTTCTGCTATACGCCGGACCTCGCCGTCCAGGCGACCCTGCAGCCGATCCACCGTTTCGATTTGGACGCCGCTATTATTTTTTCCGACATTCTGGTCGTGCCGCACGCGCTGGGCCGCAAGGTCGAATTCCGCGATGGCGAGGGGCCGGTACTTGAACCGCTGACGCCTGACGATCCCCTGCCGGAGTTCGACCCGGAACGGCTGAAGCAGCACTTGACCCCGGTCTATGCCGCGGTAGCCCGCACCCGCCATTTGCTGGCCGGGCACAAGGCGCTGATCGGCTTCGCCGGCGCGCCGTGGACCCTAGCCTGCTACATGATCGACGGGCGCAACCGCGGCGACCGGTTCGCCCTTACCCGCCGCTTTATGCAGGAGCAGCCGGAGAAGTTCGCCGCCCTGATCGAGCTGTTGACCCAGGCCGTCATCGCCCATGTCCGCAATCAGCTCGCCGTCGGTGCCCAGATCGTCCAGCTGTTCGATTCCTGGGCCGAGGTGCTGCTCGATCTCGACCCGGCCGAGGCCTCCGCCCTGCAGCGCTGGTCGGTGACGCCCATGCAGCGTATTGCCGGCGCCGTGCAGCAGAGCAATCCGGGAACACCGCTGATCGCCTTTCCCCGCGGCGTCGGCGAGCATGTCGAACTCTATGCCCGCGAGCGCCATTTCGCCGGGCTCAGCATCGACACCACCGTGTCCTCGCAATGGGCGGTCGAAAACCTGCAGAAGAAGACGGCGATCCAGGGCCATCTCGACAACCGGCTGCTGCTGGAAGGCGGCGAGCGCATGTACCGCGAGATCGATGCCATGGTGCGCACCCTCAGCCGCGGTCCCTACATCTTCAACCTGGCGCATGGCGTGCTGCCGCAGACGCCGCCGGAGCATGTCGAGGAGCTGGTGCGGGCCGTGCGCGGCCAGCGCCGCCGCTAGCTAGAACGGCCGGCCGCCATGAAGATCGCCGTGGTGCTGTTCAATCTCGGTGGTCCCGATGCGCCGGCGGCGGTCAAACCGTTCCTGTTCAACCTGTTCAACGATCCCGCCATCATCGGCCTGCCGCAGCCGCTGCGCCATTTGCTGGCGAGGCTGATCTCCGCGCGACGGGAAAAGAAGGCGCAGGCCATCTATGCGCGGATGGGCGGGGGCTCGCCGATCCTGCCGCAGACCCAGGCACAGGCGCAGGCGCTGCAGCACCGGCTGAACGACGGCGGCACGGATCAGTGGCGCTGCTTCATTGCCATGCGCTACTGGAACCCGCGCGCGGCGCAGGCGTTGCAGGATGTCATCAACTGGAGCCCCGACCGCGTGGTGCTTCTGCCGCTCTATCCGCAATTCTCCACCACCACCACGGCCTCCTCGCTGCGCGAGTGGCGGACGCTGGCCGCGGCGGTCGGTCTGACGGCGCCGACCACCGCCGTGACGGCCTACCCGACCGAGCAGGGCTGGATCGAGGCGATGGCGACGGCGACAAGGCGAACCGTCGCCACTATCGACCCCGCCATTGATGCCCGGCCGATGGTGCTGTTCTCCGCCCATGGGCTGCCGCAGAAGGTGATCGACCGCGGCGATCCCTACCAGCGCCAGGTCGAGCAGACGGTGGCGGCGATCCGCCGCCTGCTGGCCGATCTGAGTTTCGACTCGCAAATCTGCTACCAGAGCCGCGTCGGGCCGCTGCAATGGATCGGTCCCGCGACCGACGCCTGCATTGCCGAGGTCGCGGCGCAGCGGCGCGCCATCGTGGTGGTTCCGGTCGCCTTCGTCTCGGAACATTCCGAGACGCTGGTGGAACTCGACATCGAATACCGGCATCTGGCGGAAGCCAAGGGCGCTGCCCGTTACCTGCGCGTGCCCACGGTGCAGGACGATCCGCTGTTCATCGCCGCGCTGGCGTCGCTGGCGCGACGGGCCGCGGCGGCCAATGCCGAGACGATCGAAGGCGGCTGAATGAGCTTCGACCAGGCCGCCATCGTCGCCATCTTTGGCGTGGCGCTGGTCCTCTTCATCTCCGAGCGCGTGCGCTACGACCTGGTGGCGTTGGGCGCGCTGCTGGCCAGTGTGCTGCTGGGGCTGGTCAAGGCGGAGGACGCCTTCAACGGCTTCGGCAACAACGCCGTGGTCACCGTCGCCGCCGTGCTGGTGATGAGCCATGCCCTGGCGCGCTCGGGCGCGGTCGATGTCGTGTCCGGCCCGCTGCTGAAGCACGCGAAACATCCGCTGGTGCTGATGGCCGGGCTGTGCGTGGTCGGCGCCTTCCTGTCGGCCTGGATGAACAATGTCGGCGCGCTGGCGCTCCTGATGCCGGTCGCCATGGTGGGGGCGCGGGCCGGCGGCTATTCGGTGTCGCTGCTGCTGATGCCGCTGTCCTTCGCCACCTTGCTGGGCGGCATGACGACCCTGATCGGCACGCCGCCCAACCTGCTGATGTCCGACCTGTCGCAGCGCCTGCGTGGCGAGAAATTCGCCATGTTCGATTTCGCGCCGGTCGGCGTCGCCGTCACCGTCGTCGCCATCGCCTTCATCGTGCTGGTCGGCTGGCGCCTGCTGCCCAATGCGCGTTCCGGCCGCAAGGCACCGGAGGAGATGTTCGACGTCGGCAGCTACGTCACCGAGGCGCGGCTGACCGATAGATCGGTGTGGATCGGCAAGACCATCGGCGAGTTCGAGCAGGCGACCTCCGATGCGGTGGTGGCGCTGGGCCTGATCCATGGCGAAACGCGGCTCAGGCCGCACTCGGCCTATGTGCTGCAGGAGGGCGACGTGCTGCTGTTGCAGGCCGACACGCAGGGCCTGCAGGAATTCGTCAAGGCGGGCGACATCGAGCTGGTGGCCGCCGAGCCGCATGAAAAACCGGGCGATGCCGAAGAGGCGCCGGTGGAACCGCCGGTCGCCGCCTCGCCGGTCAACGCCGCCGTTGTCGCCGATGCCGTTGTCGCCGACGAAAAAGCCGAGGAAGAGGCGGCCCGCGCCGCGGCCCGGGCGGAGAAGCGCGCCGCCCGCCGCGCCATCGACACGATCGAGGCGGTGGTGACGCCCACTTCCTGGGTGCAGGGCCAGACCGCGCGGGGCCTGCGCCTGCGCGCCCGCTACGACGCCAACCTGCTGGCCATCTCCCGCCGCGGCCGGCCGGTGAGCACGCGCCTGCGCGACGTGCCGCTGTTCGCCGGCGACGTGCTGCTGCTGGAAGGCCCGGCGGCGGACCTGACCGAGACGGTGGCGGCGCTGGGCTGCCTGCCGCTGGCCGACCGCCGCCTGAGCCTGTCGCAGCGCAAGGTGGTGCTGCCGATCCTGGTCTTCGTCGGCGCCGTCGGACTGGTCATTGCCGGGCTCACCTCCGCTTCCGTCGCCTTCGTGCTGGGGGCTGCGGCCATGGTGGCGCTGGGCTTCATGCCGGTGCGCGAGGTCTATACTGCCATCGAGTGGCCGGTGGTGGTGCTGCTGGCCGCCCTCATTCCCGTCGGTGGCGCGCTGGAGAGCACCGGGGCGGCCCAGCTCATCGCCGACGGCATCGTGGCCGTGGCCGGACACCTGCCGGCGCATGGCATCCTGGCGCTGGTGCTGATCGCCACCATGGCGATCACGCCGGTGCTGAACAACGCCGCCACCGTGCTGGTGATGGGGCCGATCGCGCACGGCGTGGCGCAGAGCATCGGCGTCGACAGCGCGGCTTTCCTGATGGCGGTCGCCATCGGCGCCTCCTGCGACTTCCTGACGCCGTTCGGACACCAGAACAACACGCTTATCCTCGGCCCCGGCGGCTACCGCTTCGCCGATTTCTGGAAGCTGGGGCTGCCGATCGATATTATCGTGGTGGTCGTGGGCGTGGCGCTGCTGCCCATCGTCTTCCCGTTCTGAGGCGCCGGAAGTTCCTATCGCGATGGCCGAGCTCTATCCCTGGATCAAGGCGCTGCATGTCGTCTCGGTCATCGCCTGGATGGCGGGCATGCTCTATCTGCCGCGCCTGTTCGTCTATCACGCCGACACCGAGAAAGGCTCGCCGCAGTCGGAGACCTTCAAGGTCATGGAACGGCGTCTGCTGAAGGCGATCATCAACCCGGCCATGATCGCCACCTGGATCTTCGGCCTGGCCATGGCCTTCATCGGCGAGTTGTGGGACCAGAGCTGGTTCCTGGCCAAATTCGCGCTGGTACTGATCCTCTCCGGCATCCACGGCCTGTTCTCGCGCTGGCAGCGCGACTTCGCCAACGACGCCAACACGCGCCCGGCCAGGACCTACCGCATCGCCAACGAAGTGCCGACCGTGCTGATGATCGGCATCGTGGTGCTGGTCATCGTGAAGCCGTTCTGATTTTTCCGTCATCGCCCGGCTCGACCGGGCGACCCATCGCGCAGCAACGTCTTTCCCGTTCCAGCAAACACCGTGCACTTTTCAGCCATGGATGGTCCGGTCAAGCCGTGCCATGACGGAAAGGAAGCATCGGGATCGCATCGCATCCATGCCCGTGCTGCAATTGCTGCGCCCGGCGGGCGAGCGCACACTGCCAGCCCCCATGCCCGACCTCTCCTTTCCCCTGCTGATCCTGCTCGCCATCGCCGCCATTTTCCTGTTGGCGGGCTTTGTGAAGGGCGTGATCGGCATGGGGTTGCCGACCGTGGCCATGGGCCTGTTGGGCACGATCATGCCGCCGGCGCAGGCCGCCGCCATCCTGGTCATCCCTTCGCTGGTCACCAATGTCTGGCAGTTGCTGGCCGGCCCGGCCTTCGGCGCATTGATCAGGCGGCTATGGCCGATGATGCTGGGTATCTGCCTGGGCACCTGGGCCGGAGCGGGTGTGCTGGCGGGTGACAACAGCGCGCTGGCGGCGACCCTGCTGGGCGTGGCGCTGCTGGTCTATGCCGCGATCGGCCTGACGGCGGTGCGCTTCGCGGTGTCGCCCCAATGGGAGAAATGGCTGAACCTGCCCATCGGCATCGCCACCGGTCTGGTCACCGGCGCCACCGGCGTGTTCGTGCTGCCGGCCGTGCCCTATCTGCAGGCGCTGAAGCTGGACCGCGAGGCGCTGATCCAGGCGCTGGGCCTGTCCTTCACCGTCTCAACCATCGCCATGGCCGTGGCACTGTGGGACGAGGGCGTGTTCGCCATGTCGCTGCTGGGCGTGTCGCTCTTGGCGCTGCTGCCTGCGCTGGGCGGCATGTTCGTCGGCACCTGGCTGCGGGTGCGCATCTCGGCCGAGACCTTCCGCCGCTGCTTCTTCGTCGGCCTGCTGCTGCTGGGCGCGCATCTGGCGCTGCGCGGCCTGCTCTGAGACAATAGCGTCCTTCGAGGCGTTGCCACTGACACAGGGCAATGAGTGCGGCGGCAAGGGCGGGGGAACGCCATGACCGGACGCCGGGAACGCAGCCTGGACGAACTCTATGCCGACGATCCCGAGCGCGCCGATGCGCTGGTCTTCGGCCGCCGCACCGGCCCCAGCCGGCGTGGCTTCCTCAAGGGCGCGGGCCTGACGGCCATGGCTGCCGCGGTCGGGGCGGCGATCCCCTTTGCCGGCAGGATGCCGGCCGGGCTGGTACCGGCCGCCCTGGCGCAGGCGACCGACGCTACTGGCGCTGCCGGGCCGACGCTGCTGCGGATGGACGGCAAGGCCGGTCTGGTGGTGCTGCAGCAACGGCCGCTGGTCGCCGAAACGCCCGAGCACATGCTCGACGAGGCGGTGACGCCGACCGAGAACTTCTTCATCCGCAACAACGGGCTCATGCCCGATCCGCCGGCCGATCCGCTGGCGTGGAGGATCGCGGTCGACGGCGAGGTCAACAATCCGCTGACCTTGGCTGTGGGCGAGCTAGAACGGAAGTTCGAGCCGGTGACCTACCGGCTGCAGCTCGAATGCGGCGGCAACGGCCGCGCCGGTTTCTTCCCGCCGGCGCGCGGCAACCAGTGGAACAACGGCGCGGTCGGCTGCGCCGAATGGAGCGGCGTGCGGCTGGCCGATGTGCTCAAGGCGGCCGGGCCGAAACCGTCCGCCGTCTATACCGGCCATTACGGCGCCGATCCGCACCTGTCGGGCGATCCCGGCCGGCCCAGCCTCAGCCGCGGCATGCGGCTGGAAAAGGCGATGGAGCCGCACACCCTCATCGCCTTGCGCATGAACGGCCGGCCGTTGCCGCCTGTGCATGGCGCGCCGGTGCGGCTGGTGGTGCCCGGCTGGCCCGGCTCGCTGTCGGCCAAGTGGCTGACCCGTCTATGGGTGCGCGATCGCGAGCATGACGGGCCGGGCATGACCGGCACCGCCTATCGCGTCGCCCGCCGGCCGATGATACCCGGCGACCGCGCCGATGCGGCCAACATGGCGATCCTGGAATCGATGCCGGTGCGCTCCATCATCACCAGCCCGGTCCACGGCGCGGAGCTGCCGGCCGGCACGAGGCGGCTCGAACTGCGCGGCCATGCCTGGGCCGGCGATCTGGCGGCGGGCGCGGTGCATGTGTCGATCGACTATGGCGCGCACTGGATGCCGGCAACGCTACAGCCGCCCGCCAACCGCTACGCCTGGCAGCGCTGGACCGCGTCGGTGGCGCTGCCGGGCACCGGTTATTACGAGGCCTGGGTGCGGGCCACCGATACCGCCGGACGCATGCAGCCGCACGTGGTCGGTGACTGGAACCCGCAGGGCTATGGCGGCAATGCCATGCATCGCATCGCGGTGCTGGCGAAAGCCTGAGCGAGGCCAGGCGATGCGTTGGTATTGGCACATCCGCTGCGGCGCCGGCGCCGCATGAAGCTCGGCACCACCGCCGTCATTGCCGGCGTCCTGATCGCCGCCGCGGTGTTCCTGATGGCGGACCGGCGGACACGCTTCGGTCCGCCACCCCGGCCGGCGCCACCGGTTGCGATGGCGCCGGCCGCCGTATCGGCACCGGCAGCGCAGCCTTTGCATGACGATGCAGTGGAAACCCTGCCGCCAGGGCCGGGACGGCAGGAGACATTCGAAGCCTGCGCCGCCTGTCACGGCACCATGATCCTGCGGCAGCAGGGCATGACGCGCGCGCAATGGGACGACAGCATCGACTGGATGATCGAGCGTCATGGCATGGCGCGACCGGACGATGCGCAGCGGGCGGCGATTGTCGATTACCTGGCGGCGCAGTTCCCGCCGCGCGCCCGCCGCGGCCGCGACAGCCCGTTCCTGAAAGACTAGGCCGTTCCCGAAGGATTAGGCCGGCTTGCCGGAGCGGATGCCGATGACCCTGCCCTGCTGCTTGGGCCGCGGCAGTTGGCTGTGCGCCTGCCGGATCTTCTCGAGTCGTTGCAGCACCAATTCGGGCAGGACGGTGCTGCGGCGCGTGTTCATGTCGACGGCGATCGAGATCAGCTCGTTGGTCGAGGCCAGATAGCCTTGTTCGGCGTGGTGGAGGAAGTGCATGTAATGCACCCGCTTGGCGTCGAAGCCCAGCAGCTGGGTGGTGAAGCGCATGCCATCGCCGGCCATCATCTCGCGCTCGTAGGTGATGTGGCCTTCCAGGGTCATGGTGGTGATGCCGTAGTGCTGCCGCCCGTGATCGCCCAGCCCGCAATGCGGCAGGAACTGGTCGGTCGCCAGGTCGAAGGCGACCATGTAGTAGCCCATGTTGAGATGCCCGTTATGGTCGATCCAGTCCGGCTGCACGGGGATTTCCAGCGCCGCGAAGGGCGCTTCGGACGGGTCGCGCAAGGTGGTGGGCAAGGCGGGCAGGGCGGTCGCGGAGGCCATGCTGGCTTGTTGCCGGCTCATGGCCGTGGCGTCAAGCATCGGGCCGGGCGGCAGGTTCCGGCCTTGCCGGCCGCCGACGCAATTCTGCCTCAAACCGCTGGCAGAAACCCTTCCGACAGGGCTTTGACAAGTCGGGGCGGGTAGCCTAAATAATGGCGCGTCCGGACGGTCCGTTCCCTCATCGGGGAGCAGCCGCCGGGGTTTCCCGATCAGTCCCTGCCCCCATTCGATGCCGTCCGCCCGTCGGACCGCCCCGGGGCGAGCAGGGGCGTTCCCAGGCCATTGCGACCGGCGCCGAATCGCCACCGACCGTTTCTCTTCAAGCCTGCCTACCCCCACCCGATCCGCCACACGCGAACCCCCAATGCATCTGAAAGAACTGAAGACCAAGTCCCCCGCCGAGCTGCTGAGCTATGCCGAATCGGTGGGGATCGAGAACGCCTCGACCCTGCGCAAGCAGGACATGATGTTCGCCATCCTGAAACAACTGGCCGAGCAGGACACCGCCATCCATGGCGACGGCGTGCTCGAGGTACTGCAGGACGGGTTCGGCTTCCTGCGCTCGCCCGAGGCCAACTACCTGCCCGGCCCGGACGACATCTACATCTCGCCCTCGCAGATCCGCCGCTTCGGCCTGCGCACCGGCGACACGGTGGAAGGCGAAATCCGTTCGCCCAAGGACGGCGAGCGCTACTTCGCCCTGCTCAAGGTCAACACCATCAATTTCGAGGACCCCGACAAGGTCCGCCACCGCATCAATTTCGACCACCTCACCCCGCTCTATCCCGACCGCAAGCTGAAGCTGGAGATCGAGCAGGGCGACACCGAGATGCCGGTGGTGCGCAAGATCGTCAAGGAGGAGGGTGCGGGCAAGCGCGGCAAGCTCACCGCCCGCACCACTGGCGACGGCGTCATCAAGGACGCCGGCGGGGCGCGCAAGGACATCTCCGCCAGGGTCATCGACCTGATCGCCCCCATCGGCATGGGCCAGCGCGCCCTGATCGTCGCACCGCCGCGCACCGGCAAGACCATGCTGATGCAGAACATCGCGCATGCCATCTCGGCCAACCATCCGGCCGTGGTGCTGATCGTGCTGCTGATCGACGAGCGGCCGGAGGAAGTCACCGACATGGCCCGCTCGGTCAAGGGCGAGGTCATCTCCTCGACCTTCGACGAGCCGGCGCAGCGCCACGTGCAGGTGGCGGAAATGGTGATCGAGAAGGCCAAGCGGCTGGTCGAACACAAGCGCGACGTGGTGATCCTGCTCGATTCGATCACCCGCCTGGCGCGCGCCTACAACACCGTCGTGCCCAGCTCGGGCAAGGTGCTGACCGGCGGCGTCGATGCCAACGCCCTGCAGCGGCCCAAGCGCTTCTTTGGCGCGGCCCGCAACATCGAGGAAGGCGGCTCGCTGACCATCATCGCCACCGCCCTGATCGAGACCGGCAGCCGCATGGACGAGGTGATCTTCGAGGAGTTCAAGGGCACCGGTAACTCCGAAATCATTCTCGACCGCAAGCTCTCCGACAAGCGCACCTTCCCGGCCATCGACATCACCAAGTCGGGCACCCGCAAGGAGGAGCTGCTGGTGGACAAGGGCACGCTCTCCAAGATGTGGGTGCTGCGCCGCATCCTGATGCCGATGGGCACCATCGATGCGATGGAGTTCCTGCTCGACAAGCTGCGCGTGGCCAAGAACAACGCCGACTTCTTCAACTCGATGAACCAGTAGCCGACGCCAGTTGCGGCCATGACGCACCAGCGCCAGTCCCTGCGCACGCTCGACGAGCTGGTCGCCGCCGGTGCGGTCGATGCGGCGCAGGCGCAAGCGCTGCAGCCGGTGGTCGAGCGTTTCCAGGTGGCGGTGACGCCGGCCATGCTGGGGCTGATGGCGCGCGACGAGACCGGCAGTGTCGTGCCGGACGATGCGGTTGGGGCGCAGTTCCTGCCCGATCCGCGCGAGGCCATGGTGGCGCCGGAGGAATTGGCCGACCCGATCGGCGATGAGGCGCACCGGCCGCTGCCGGGCCTGATCCACCGCTATGCCGATCGCGTGCTGCTGCAGCCGACCCATGTCTGCGCCGTCTATTGCCGCTTCTGCTTCCGCCGCGAGACGGTGGGGCCGGGCAGCGGCACGTTGGGCGAAGACCAGTTGCGGGCGATCTACGATTACATCGCCGCCCGCCCGCAGATCTTCGAGGTCATTCTGTCCGGCGGCGATCCGCTGGTGCTCTCGCCGCGCCGCCTGCGTGCCATGGTCGAGGCCATCGCCGCCATCGATCATGTCAAGGTCATGCGCCTGCACAGCCGCATCCCCGCCGTCGATCCCGCCCGGATCACGCCCGAACTGGTGCGGGCGCTGCAATGGCGCGGCGCCACCTACGTGGTGCTGCACGTCAACCACGCGCAGGAACTGTCGCCGGCGGCCCTGGCCGGCTGCGCTGCGCTGGTCGATGCCGGCATCCCGATGCTGTCGCAGTCGGTGCTGCTCAGGGGCGTCAACGACGATGCCGCGACGCTGGAGACGCTGTTCCGCACGCTGGTCGCCCACCGCATCAAGCCCTATTACCTGCATCACGGCGATCTGGCGCAGGGCACCGGCCATTTCCGCACCTCGATCGCCCGGGGTCAGGCGCTGATGCGCGATCTGCGCGGCCGGCTGACCGGCATCGCCCAGCCCAGCTACGTGCTCGACATTCCCGGCGGCCACGGCAAGGTGCCGCTGGGGCCAGCTTACGTTCACGATTGCGCCCAGGGCCTCGAGGTCGAGGACCCGCAGGGCCGCCGCCATGCCTATCCGCCGGATTCCCGCCAACCCAAACCCTAGGCCCGTTCAGGTTCCCATGCGTCTGCCGTCCGCCGTCGCTCTTGCCGTCCTCCTCGCCGCCCCCGCTTTTGCCCAATCCGCCTCGCCGCGCCAGGCCGAATTCGCCGCCGCTGCCGCGGCGGCCAATGCCAGGAACCCGCAGGGCGACACGGTCCATTTCACCTTCAAGCAGACCTACCTGACCAAAGGCGCGGTCGAGACCGTGCAGCGCCAGGCGGCGTGGCTGAAGCGGAACCCGGAGGTGAAGGTGCGGCTGGAATGCCATACCGACGATGCGTTCCCGGAGGACTATGCGCTGTCGTTCGGCGAGGCGCGCTGCCAGGTGGTGGAGCGCATCCTGATGAAGGCCGGCATCGAGGCCGGCCGCATCGTGGCGGTGTCCTACGGTAACCAGCGCCCGGCCGTGGCCAATGCCTCCACCAAGGAAGACCATGCCAGGAACCGCCGCGTGGTGACGCGGCTGGTGGAGTAGCGTTTCTCTTGCTGTCCTCGTCCGGCGCGCCGGACGAGGCGGAATAAAAATTCCAAGCACAGAGGCACAGAGACACAGAGGGAATCGATCTCTGCGTCTCTGCGGCTAAGCTTTTATTCCGTCATTGCCCGGCTCGACCGGGCAACCCATGCGGATTCCAGTAAAATTCCTCGCCCTGAGCTTGTCGAAGGGCGAGGGGAACGCACATCGCCTGTGAAACCTCACCCTTCGACGAGCTCAGGGTGAGGCGGCGTGTGTGTTGGATCGAGTGTGACGAGGAGGCCAGTTGGATAAATAAAACCACAGAGGCACAGGGATCTATCTCTGTGTCTCTGTGCCTCTATGGTTGGTCTTCTTATTCCGTCCTTGCCCCGGTCGAGCCGGGCCAGGACGCGATGCCCTACGGAATCAGCACCGTCGAGCCCGTGGTCTTGCGTGCCGCCAGATCGGCCTGCGCCTGGGCGGCGTCCTGCAGCGCGTAGGTCTGGTTGATGCGGATCTTCACCTTTTTGTCCGCCACCATCTTGAACAGCGCCCGGGCCGAGCCCAGCAGCTCGGGCCGCGTGGCGGTGTAGCTCATCAAGGTGGGGCGGGTGACGTAGAGCGAGCCCTTGGCGGAGAGGATACCCAGATCGACCGGCCCCACCGGACCGGAAGCGTTGCCGAAGCTGACCATCAGGCCGCGCGGGCTCAGGCAGTCGAGCGAGCCGGACCACGTGTCCTTGCCGATCGAGTCGTAGACCACCGGCACGCCCTTGCCTTTGGTGATCTCCTTTACTCGCTCGACGAAATTCTCGCGCGAGGTGTTCACCGTCCATTTCGCGCCATGCGCCTTGGCCAGCTTCGCCTTCTCGTCGGAGGAGACGACGCCGATCACCTTAGCGCCGATCGCCTTCGCCCACTGGCAGAAGATCAGCCCGACGCCGCCGGCCGCCGCGTGCAGCACGCAGATCTCGTCCTTCTTCAGCCTGTAGGTGCGGCGCAGCAGGTATTCGACCGTCATGCCCTGCAGCATCATGGCGGCGGCCTGCTGGTCGGAAACCCCGGCCGGCACTTTCACCAGACCCTCGGCCGGCATGACGCGGGCCTCCGAATAGGCGCCTACCGGCCGGCCGGCATAGGCGACGCGGTCGCCGGCCTTGATGTCCTTCACGCCCGGCCCCACCGCCTCGACGATGCCCGCGCCCTCCATGCCGAGGCCGGACGGCAGCGGCGTGGGATAGAGGCCGGAACGGAAATAGATGTCGATGAAATTAAGCCCGATGGCGGTGTGGCGCACCAGCGCCTCGCCGCGGCCGGGCTTGCCCAGGCTGACGTCCTCGTAGCGCAGGACTTCCGGCCCGCCGGTTTCATGGAAGCGAATCGCCTTGACCATTCTTTCCTCCCCGCAGTCACGGTTGCGGCCGCGATCATGCGCCCGCCGCCGGGGCGAGGGAAGCCTCGCCAGCGCCTCATGAGGGCTTTTCCCGGCGCGCCGGAGGCCCCATCTTTACGGTGGACAGCAAGGAGGCGGACATGGCCACCACGAACCCCACGGATCAGGATCATCAGCCGGTCGAGAAGACCGAGGCCGAATGGCGCCAGGAACTGACGCCGCACCAGTACCAGGTGCTGCGCCAGCATGCGACCGAACGGCCGGGCAGCTCGCCGCTCAACCACGAGAAGCGGGCCGGCACCTTCAAATGCGCCGGCTGCGGCGCTGAACTGTTCTCCTCGGACACCAAGTACGAATCGGGCAGCGGCTGGCCCTCCTTCTTCCAGCCGCTGGACGAGCAGGCGGTCGGCACCACCACCGACCGCAGCCACGGCATGGTCCGCACCGAGGCCCATTGCGCCAAATGCGGCGGCCATCTCGGCCACGTCTTCCCCGACGGGCCGCGCCCGACCGGGCTGCGCTACTGCATGAACGGGCTGGCGCTGAAATTCGAGCCCGGGGAATAGCGCCTGTTCGCGCCCGCAGGGTTGGCGGCGGCCGGTTCGGAGCCTAAAACCGGCCTCCGGCTACTGTGGAGGGAAAAGCGGGTATGAGCGACGACGAGAAGACCCTGGACAGCAACGGGGCGGCGCTGGCCGATGGCGATTCGGTGCGGGTGATCAAGGACCTGAAGATCCGCGGCTCGTCCGACGTGCTCAAGCGCGGCACGGTGATCAAGAACATCCGCCTGACCGGCGATCCGGCCGAAATCGAGTGCCGGCTGGGCAAGAGCACCATCGTGCTGAAGACCGAATTCATGAAAAAGGCCTGAGTCGGCTTTTTTCCGTCGCCCGGCTCGACCCGGGCGATCCGTGCAGCGTGCGGCAGAAACATGGGTGGCCCGGTCGAGCCGGGCCAGGACGGGAGGACGGCGAGGGAAAACGGGACCGATTGCCTCGCCGCCCGGCCCGTGGTCCAATTGTCCCCATAAGAATTAAGGGTACAGGAGGAGCGCAATGGCCATCACCGTTGTTCCGGTCACCGATACGTTCGCCGCCGAGATCGGCGACATCGACCTGTCGCGCCCGCTGAGCGCGGCAGACGCCGAGGCGGTCAAGCAGGCGTTCTGGAAATATTCGGTGCTGGTCTTCCCCGAACAGGATCTCAGCCAGGACCAGCATCTGGAGTTCGCCAAGATTTTCGGCCCGCTGGAGACCTCGATCCTGGTCTATCGCGGCGACACGCCCTTGCGCGTGCGGCAGGAGATCGCCGACGTCTCCAACCTGAACCACGACGACAAGATCTGGGACAAGGACAGCCGGCTGCGCATGTTCCAGCTCGGCAACCAGATCTGGCACACCGATTCCTCCTTCAAGCGCCTGCCCGCGCTGTGCTCGCTGCTCTATGCCCGGGCGGTGCCGCCGGTCGGCGGCCAGACCGAATTCGCCGACCAGCGCGCGGCCTACGATGCGCTGCCGGAGGCGATGAAGCGCAGGCTGGAAGGGCTGGTGGCGGAGCATTCGATCTTCCACTCGCGCGGCCGGCTGGGCTTCACCAATTTCGACGACACCGAGCGGGCCAGCATGCCGCCGGTGCCGCAGGTGATGGTGCGCACCATCCCGCAGACCGGGCGCAAATCGCTTTACGTCGCCTCGCATGCCGGTCGCGTCTTCGGCATGTCCGATGCGGAGGGCCGGGCGCTGATCGACGAGATGATCGCGCATGTCTCGCAGCGCCAGTTCGTCTATGCCCATCGCTGGCGCGTCGGCGATCTCGTCATGTGGGACAACCGCTGCACCATGCATCGCGGCCGGCCGTTCGACGATCTGCGCTATCGCCGCGACATGCATCGCGCCACCGTCTCCGACGTCGCCAATAGCTGCGAGCAGGCCGGCATCGCGGTGGCGGCGGAGTAGCGTTCCCCAGCCGCAGGAGAGCCCCATAAGCGACAGTCGCATCGCCAGCGAGGCGCTGGTGGCGGGCGGCACGCTGGCCTATGCCACGCAGCGCGCGATCGTGCCGTGGTGGAGCTTCACCAAGACGGTGATCGCGGCGGCGACGCTGGCGCTGGTGCGCGAGGGGGAACTGGAACTCGACGCTCCGTTCGAGGGCCGCGGTTTCAGTCTGCGCCTGCTGCTGCAGCATCGCGCCGGCGTCGCCAATTACGGCGGGCTGCGCCAATACCATGAGGCGGTCGATGCCGGCGCCGAACCGTGGAGCGCGGCGGAACTGCTTGAGCGGTGCCAGGCCGACACGCTGCTGTTCGCGCCCGGCGCCGGTTTCGCCTATTCCAATATCGGCTACCTGATGCTGCGGCAGATGCTGGAGCGGGTTTGCGATGCGCCGCTGGGCGATGCGCTGCGGCGTCTGGTGCTGGCGCCGCTCGACATCGAGGCCACGCTGCTGCGGGAAACACCGCCGCCGGGGCGCGCCATGCCCGGCCATGTCATGCCCGGCCATGTCATACCCGGATTGCGCGCCGGCTACAATCCGGGCTGGGTCTATCACGGCCTGCTGTGCGGCCCGCTCGACCAGGCGGCCTTGCTGCTGCAGCAGCTGATGACCGGCGATTTCCTGCCGCCGGCGCTGCGCGACGAGATGTGCGCGGGCATCGAAGTCGGTCCGTCTCTACCAAGCCGGCCCTTCCGCCAGCCGGCCTATGGGCTGGGCACCATGGTCGATGCCGGCGAGCCGGGTTTCGTTGGTCATACCGGCGGCGGGCCGGACAGCGCCATCGCGGTCTATTTCGCGCCGGCGACGCAGCGCGCCGCTGCCGTCTTCGGTCCGTATGAGCAGGCCGACGCGGTCGAGACGCGGGCGGCGACCTTGATCCTGGACGACGGCGACGCTGGCGCGTGACTCCGATTCACCACAGAGGCACAGAGACACAGAGGGATCAGTAAAATTCCTCGCCCTGAGCCCGTCGAAGGCCGAGGGTAACGCACATCGTCTGTGAAACCTCACCCTTCGACAGGCTCAGGGCGAGGCGGTGTATGGGGCGGGCATGTGTGGATCGGACATGACGAAAGGCGGTCGGGTAAGACCAAACCACAGAGACCGATTTACTCTGTGCCTCTGTGGCCGGGATTTTTATTCCGTCTTCGCCCGGCTCGATCGGGCGACCCATGCCCACTCCAGTAAAACTCCTCGGCCTGAGCTCGTCGAAGGCCGAGGGTAACGCACGTTGCCGGTGACACCTCGCCCTTCGACAGACTCAGGGTGAGGCGGGGTGTGTGGTCGCAGAGGAAAAAGAGAGAGGCGGAGAAGAACCGCCGTCGTCTCGGTGCCTCTGTGTCTCTGTGGTTAATCCGACAAGAACCTACCGCACCACCCGAGACATCAGCACCGCGTTGACGCCGATGATCTGGCGCAGGCATTCGCCGACATGGTCGGCGGTCATCTGGTCCATGCCGCCCACCTGCATGTCGATCACCAGTTCGGCGCCCTCGCGGCCCTCCAGGGTGGCGTGGCAGCGATAGGGCAGCAGGCCGCGCTTGGCGATGAATTCCAGCGCACGCGGCAGCACCGAGGGATCGGGCTCGGCGGTGAGGGCAAAGCAATGGAAAACCTCGCCGGCCACCGGCTCGATGGCGGCGGCGGCGGCGGCGACGGCTTGCTGGGTTTGCGAACTAGGCTGCGCGGTGCGCGAAAAGAAGACGGACATGATCGACGGACTCCCGACGGAAAAATGGACGAATGGCGGCTTCCCGGACCTCAAGGAGGGCCGGGTGGCTAATTCGTCCAATGCCGGTGTGGCGTCGAAACATGCGCAATAAAATGACCGGGCGCGCCCTGCGCGTCAAGCCTGTCGGCCAATGACTTGATTCTACTGCGATAACGAGGTCGGCATCAGCGTCGGTAGCCAGCGGTGCTGGCGGCCCCAGCTGGTGGCGATGGCGCGCGACAGCCAGACTTTCTGCGCCGGGCTGAGCCGGGGCAGCACCGCCTCGAAATCCTGCTGGTCCTTGGGCAGCGGGCGGGCCGCCTTGTAGTAGAGCTGGATTTCGGGGACCAGGAAGGCTGTGCCATCGGCACCGGGTGCGCCCAGTTCCGACAGCGGCCGGGTGATGCGCGCATCGCGGCGCGAGCGCCAGCGTTCGCCATCGGCCTCGTCCAGCATCAGCTGCAGGCGCCACTTGTCCTGCGGGTCGCGCCGCACCCAGACGTCGTGCACGCCATGGCGCAGGCTCTCGCCGGGCGGCCACGGCCGCAAGCTGCCGGGCGGATCGGCGACGTGGCAGTCCCACGCCGCCAGGAAATCGCGCGCCGCCATCTGGTCGCGCCGCAGGATCAGCAGGTCGATGTCGCCATGGGCGCGCAAGCTGCGCCCCAGCGCATGGTCGATGGCGTGGCCGCCGGCGATCCACCAGCGGAACGGGGCACCGCGCAGCAGCGCCGCCACTTCGGCCGGCGTCATCGCCTGCCAGTCGTTCTCTCTTTGCATGATCCAATTTTACCAGAGCGGGACGGGCCGGCCAGAGGCGGCGCGACGTAGCACTCCCCAACGCGTGGGGATAGAATTTCCACATGCCCAGCTTCACCATGGACAGCCCGATCGGGCGGCTGACGGTCGAGGAGGAGAACGACGCCATCACGCGGCTGCGCTGGAGCCCGCGCGCGCCGCTGATGGCGGGCGAACCGGAGACGGCACTGCTGCGTGAGGCGAAGCGGCAGCTTGCGGCGTATTTCGATCGCAAGCTGACGCAGGATTTCGACCTGCCGGTGCGTCCGCGCGGCAGCGAGTTCGAGCAGGCGGTGTGGCAGCGGATGCAGAAGATCCCCTATGGCGGCACCGCCACCTATGGCGAGATGGCCAGGGACATTGACGGCATCGCCCGCGCCGTCGGCGGCGCCTGCGGCGCCAATCCCATTCCCATCATCATTCCCTGCCATCGCGTGGTCGGCGGCAGCGGCGCCTGGGGCGGCTATTCGGGGCGCGGCGGGGTGGAGACCAAGAGCTTCCTGCTGGCGCTGGAAGGGGCGACCCTGCTCTAACCCGCATCGCCGGCCGCCGACACCTGCAGGGTTCCATGCACCCACACCAGCATCGGCGCGTCGCGGCCGCGGATCTGCTGCGGCGGCAGCGGCCACAGTGCTGCCACCAGGTCGGTGCGGTCCAGCGCGCGCACCGCCTGCACGATCTCGTCGGAGGCGGCGAGCTGGGCGCCGAGCGTGCGCGTCAGGCCCTGCAGGCGCGAGGCGACGTTGACCGTATCGCCGGCGGCGGTGAGGTGGCGCTGCCGCTCGCCGCCCAGGGTCGCCATCACCACCGGCCCGAAATGCACGCCCACACCGATGCGGACCGGCTCGTGGCCCGTCTCCAGCAGCACGCGGTCCCAGTCCTCGGCGTCCCGCAGCAGCGCGTGCGCGCAGGCCAGCGTGCGGCAGGGATCGTCGTCCTGCCGGCGCGGCACGCCGAAGATCACCATGGCGCCGTCGCCCATGAAATGCTCGATCAGCCCGCCATGCGCCAGCACCACCTTCTCCAGCCTTGCATGGAACTGGCGCAGGAACGCCACCGTCGCCTGCGGCCCGATGCGCTCGGCCCGGCCGGTGAAGCCGGCGATGTCGACGAACAGGATCCCGGCCTGCTGCGGCCGTCCGTCGAATTCCGGCTGCGCCGCCTGCGCCAAGGTCTCGGCGATGATGGGCGACTGGTACTGCGCCAGGTTGGCCCGTTCGCGCGCCAGCAGGCGGCTGAGCCGGCGCTGCGCCTGGGTGCGGCCGGCCAGCGCCAGCAGGCCCGCGCCCAGCAGCGCCACGGTCGGCGCGACGGCATCCAGCCACAGTCGGGCCTCGAAGCTCTGCTGCAGCCCGACCAGCCACGCCACCCAGACGAGCGGCGTCAGCCCGGCGGCGAAGGACAGCGAGTGGGTGGCGGCGCCGATATAGCCGGCGTAGCACAGCAGGCCGATCAGCAGCAGATCGAGAACCAGGGTACGGTCGTCGCGGATCAGTTCGCTGCCCTGCAGGATGTTGCCGACCGCCGTCGCCAGCGCCTCCACGCCGGGCAGTTCGGCGCCGAACGGGGTGGCAAAACTGTCGCCGACGCCGAGAGCGGCGGCGCCGATCATCGCGATGCGGCCGGCGATTTTTTCCGCCGGCACGCGCCCCTGCAGCAGGTCGATGGCGGAGATGGTCTCGATATGGCCGTGCCCGCCGTAATAGTTCAGCGCCATCACCAGCCCGGCATCGGTGACGATGCGCCGCCCGTCACCCAGCACGACGCCGTCGGCATCGAGCAGCAGGTCGGTGGCGGCATGGCCGGCATGGCGCTGCGCCACCACCAGCGCGAAGCCGGGTACGACATGGCTGTCGACGCGCAAGGCCAGCGGCAGGCGGCGCAGCGCGCCGCCGCTGGCCACCGGCACGTTGACATGGCCCAGCGTGCTGGTGCGGGCCAGGGCGGCGAAGGGCGGCAGGAAATCGGGCGCATCGGGAAGCTGCGCCAGCAGGGCGGCGCGGTCGCCGGCCAGTTTCTGCGCCGGCACCGCGGCACGGGCGGCCGCCGCCGCGGCGTCCGGCCGGCGGCCGGTGGCGCCGTCGAACATGCCGGCCGCGCCTAGCACCACGTTGCCGGCGCGTCCGGCGGCGTCGACCAGCGCCTGGTCGCCCGCCGACAGGGTCTCGCCGGGCTGCTCGGGATCGGCCAGCAGCAGATCGAGCGCGATCACCCGTGCCTCCGCTTCGCGCAGGCGATCCACCATCGCCGCCAGGGCGGCGCGCGACGGCGGGAAGCGGCCCAGGCTGGCGATGCTGCGATCGTCGATGGCGATCAGCACGATGTCGGCCGGCGCCGGCAGCGGACCGCGCAGCTTGAAGCGCAAATCCAACGCCATGCCTTCGGCGGCGGCGAAGATGCCGCCGCCTGCCAGCCGCTGCAGCGCCAGCAGCACGGCCAGCAGGACGATCAGCGCCAGCCAGATCCTGCCGGGCCGCGCCGCCGCACCGCGGTCGGACAGGAAGCGGCGCAGCGCCGAGTGCGGCGGGGTGGGGGCGGCGTCGGACATGGTGCCGCCAGTGCGTTCAGCGCGGCATCACCGCCGCCAGCGTGCGCTGCACCCGCGGCGGGCCCCAGCGCACGGTGGCCGCCATGGCGCCGTCGGCGCTGAAATCGATGCCGTCGCCGGCCAGCAGGAAGGCGCCCTTGCTGCCGGGCAGGTCGGCGGCCAGCACCTGGCCCTCGACCACGAAGATGGCGGTGGCGCCGTCCCGCTCGACCTGCACGATCCAGTCGGTGGCGCGCACCGAGGCGACGGCGCTCGGCGTCTGCACCTCGAAGCGGCGCCACGAGCGCACCGCCGGCAGCGCCACCCGCACGATGCCGTTCAGCAGCCGCAGCACCACGTTTTGCGCCGCCGCGCCGCTGCCCACCAGGGTCGCCATCTCCAGCCTGGTGTCGGCGCCGAGATTGAGGCGCGTGCCGTCGTTGCAGCGGATCTCGACCCGGCTGTCGGGACCGCTGGCCAGCGTGTCCTGCGCGCCGATCACCGCGCCCTGGGTGGCGATCAGCAGCTGGCCGCCGCGCTCGATCGCCGCCTCGCCCTGCAGCCGGGCGATGCCACAGCTGCGCGGCGCCTGCG
The DNA here is from genome assembly GCA_037190765.1 of Alphaproteobacteria bacterium. Classification (GTDB taxonomy): domain Bacteria; phylum Pseudomonadota; class Alphaproteobacteria; order Reyranellales; family JAQSWP01; genus JAQSWP01. Next base: position 47,844 of record JBBCJW010000093.1, on the reverse strand, counting down.
CCTCGGCGCTGGCCAGCGGCACGGCGGCGAAGGCGGCGGCCAGCCCGGCAAGGGCCAGGACGCGCCGCAGCCGCGACGGCCGGCGGGGCTCGGTGCTGTGGCGGCGGTGAAGACGAACGTACATGCGATGGCTCCTCGGCATCCGTCCGGCCCGAACCCGGCATGATGCGCCGGTTGCCGGCGTCTGTCGACGCAGGCCCGGCGGATCGGCCTTATGGGCAAGATGGTCGCCAGCGTGTAGCCTGACCGGTCGGCGCGGGCTGTGATGCCCGTCACAGAAACGAAACGGGGTTGGCGGATGGCGGGCGAGCAGCCGGCTTTGGGCCCGGAGGAACGGCGCAAGCTGCTGCGCGGCAGCTTCATTTTCCGCGACGTCGACGAGGCGGCGGTGGACCGGCTGGCGGCGGTGGCGCAGGTGCGCACCCTGGAGCGCGGCCAGCTGCTGTTCAACCAGGGCGACGACGGCAATGCGCTCTACGCGGTGGCGCACGGGCTGGTGCGAATCTGGATCGGCGGCGCGGCCGGCAAGGAGCTGACCCTGGCCATGATGGAGCCGGGCGACGTGTTCGGCGAGATCGCGCTGCTGGACGGGCTGTCGCGCACCACCTCGGCCACGGCGGCGGCCGACTGCGCCCTGCTGGTGCTGGGCCGTGGCCCGTTCCTGGAGGTGCTGCGCGGCGATGCCAACCTGGCCCAGCACCTGATCGAGCTGTTGTGCGAACGCATGCGCTCCAACACCGAGACCATCTCCGACTTCGCCTTCCTCGACCTGCGCGGCCGGCTGGCGCGCAAGCTGCACGAGCTGGCCATCGCCCACGGCCAGCAGATCAAGGGCGGCATCCTCATCACCCTGCGCCTGTCGCAGAGCGAGCTGGCGCAGATGCTGGGCGTCACCCGCGAGGCGGTGAACAAGCAGCTCCACGCCTGGGCCGACCGCGGCGTGCTGAAGCTGGACCGCGGCAAGGTGGTGGTGCGCGACATGGCCATGCTCAAGCGCAAGGCCGAGCCGTCGCGCGACTGAAAAACGCCCCGGTTTCCGCCGCTTGCCGCGCCGGTGTGAACGGCTTCACAGGCCGGCGCCTGCGCCTGTGAACCGGCTCACAGCCGCTCCCGCGACCGCGCCCTAAATAGCCCCATCGAACGCGCCCTGCCGCCCCTGGCGGATGCCGGCGCGGGATGATGGAGGCAAGCATGTCGAACAAGAAGGATCTGCGCGGCCTGGCGATGAGCGGCTGCGACACCATATCCGCGGCGCATTACGAGACGGCGCTGTGGCGCTTCCAGTGCAGTGCGGGCGATCCGCTGGTGGCCGTCGACCTGGCGCTGAAGGAGCGGCCGGATTTCGCCATGGCGCATGTGCTGCGCGCCTGGCTGCATCTGGCCGCCACCGAGAAGGCCGCGCTGGGGCCGGCGCGCCAGTCGCTGGCCATGGCCTCGACCCTGGATATGAACGAGCGCGAGAAGATGCATCTGGGCGCCGCCGCCGCCCTGGCCGACGGCAGCTGGGACATCGCGCGGCTGCGCCTGCAGCGCATCCTGGACGAATATCCGCGCGACGTGCTGGCGCTGCAGGCCGCCCACCTGTTCGACTTCTACTGCGGCGACGCGCGCAGCCTGCGCGACCGGCCGGCCCGCGTGCTGCCCGAATGGCGGCACGACATGCCGGGCTATCACGCGGTGCTGGCCATGCACGCCTTCGGCCTGGAGGAGAGCGGCGACTTCTCCCACGCCGAAGACACCGGCCGCGCCGCCGTCGAGCTGGAGCCGCGCGACTGCTGGGCGCATCACGCGGTGGCGCATGTGATGGAGATGCAGGGCCGCCGCCGCGACGGCATCGCTTGGATGCGCTCGCGCGAGAAGGAGTGGTCGCAGGACAGCGCCTTCGCCGTGCACAACTGGTGGCATTTGGCGCTCTACCATCTCGACCTCGACGAGGTGCCGCAGGTGCTGTCGATCTACGACCGCCGGATCCGCGGCGGCGGATCGCCGGTGGCGCTCGACATGGTCGACGCGGCGGCCATGCTGTGGCGGCTGGGCCTGCGCGGCATCGATGTCGGCGAGCGCTGGCAGGAGATCGCCGATGCCTGGGCGCCGTCGATGGAGGACGGGTTCTACGCCTTCAACGACGTGCATGCCCTCATGGCGATGATCGGCGCCGGCCGCTGGCGGGAAGCCGACCGCATCCTGGTGGCGATGCAGAAGGCGCAGGACGGCGCCGGCAGCAACCGCGCCATGACCCGCGACGTCGGCCTGCCGCTGGCCCGCGCCCTGCATGCCTTCGGCCGTGGTGCCTACGAGGCGGCGCTGGACAATCTCGGCGCGGTGCGGCCGATCGCCCATCGCTTCGGCGGCTCCAACGCCCAGCGCGACCTGATCGACCTGACCCTGCTGGAAGCCGCCCGCCGCGCCGGCCGCCACTGCCTGCTGCGCTCGCTGGCCAACGAGCGGCTGGCGCTGAAGCCGAACAACCTCCTGGCCATGCGCTACCGGGCCGACGCCGGCACGCATCTGGCGGCGTAGCGCCAGGAAAGTTCGATCACAGAGACACAGAGGAGAATTTCCGTCCGCGCTTCGCCTTCTTCTCTGTGCCTCTGTGTCTCTGTGGTTAAAACAAAAAGGGCGGTCCGAGGACCGCCCTTTCCGTGTGACCTGCGAAGGTCGATTACATCAGCACGATCTCGACGCGCCGGTTCTGCGGCTCGCGCACGCCGTCGGCGGTCGGCACCAGCGGCTGGCTCTCGCCGCGGCCGATGATCGAGATGGCGTTGGCCGGGATGCCCTGCGCGATCAGCGCCTGCTTCACGGCCTCGCCGCGCCGCAGCGACAGCGCCATGTTGTACTGGTCCGAACCCGAGCGGTCGGTGTGGCCCGTCAGCTCGATGCGGGTGTTGTTGCCCGCCTTGGCGGCGGTGGCCGCCTCGGTGATCACGCGCTGGGCGTCAGCCGTGATGTTCGACCGGTCGAAGTCGAAGAACACGATGTAGTTCTGACGCGGCGCGACGGCCGGCGGCGGCGGCGCCGGCGGGGCCGCTACCGGACGCGGCGCCAGCCGCGGCGGGGCGCCGAAGTTGTACGTCGCGCGCACGAACGGGCCATGCATGAAGCGGTCGCCCGAGGAGTTCGCGTCGTCGTTGAGTGCGGTGCGGTCGGCGACGCCGTCCCAGTAGTCGGCGCGATAGCCCGCACCGATGGTGAAGTTCTGCGCCACCTCGTAGCCGACGCCGATTTCGCCGTCGATCTGCCACACGTCGGCGCTCTTCTTCTCGTTGCCGAAGAAGGAGTTCTTTTCCTTCATCTTGCCGAACAGGTACGAACCCGACGCGCCGGCGAAGATCGAGAAGCCCGAATCGCCCAGGCGGACCGAGGTGTCGAAGCCCAGGCGCGGGCCGACGCCCCACCAGTCGTTCTTCAGCGTCTCGCCGAAGCCGCGGGCCTTGTGGTCGAACTCGGCATAGCGGACGCCCAGATGCGGACGGACGCTGAACATGTCGAGCAGGAAGGTCTTGCCGAACTCCAGGTCGCCGGCCCAGTAGTCGCCGTCCTGGCGCGAGTTGCCGACCTTGCGCTTGCCGCGCTCGAGGTCGGTGTACTGCAGGCCGGCCGCGATGTCCCAGCCGCTGCCGAACTGGTAGCCCAGGTAGGCCTTGCCGCCCCAGCCGTCATCCGGCGTGATCCTGAACGGAACGTCGCGGAAGTCGTCATTGCCCGAATCGAGCCAGTACCAGCCCTGCAGATAGCCGAAGAAGCCCGGCTGCTGCGTCTGGGCCGAAGCCGGCATTGCCAGACCGGCGATCAGGGCCGCTGCCGCTGCACCGCCCAGAAGAGTGGAAAGTTTTCTCATGTCAGACTCCAGATCCCAATTGTCCTTGTCACTGCGCCACTCCCCACGTTCGACGACGAACCATCGGACGCAACGCTGCCTAGTAAGCCCGCTACGATAGTGGCGGTTCCGTGTTCCCGGCGAAGTTCCCACCCTGTTGCAGATTTGCAGCAGCACGTCGCCGGGAGCGAATGGGACACTGTCTCTGCCGCAATCGTGGCAGGATCGCGGCAAATTCGCGTCGCCTGTGGTAGTCGGCCGCCGCGCCGCGATTTCAATCAGTACCGCGGCAAAGCTGCAACATTCCGGCCTATCAGGCGGTATTGAAGTAGCCGCACATTGCTGGTGCAGTGGCGCGAGCGAAAAGAGTCGATACGCGGGCGGTGAACGACCGGCCGCTTTCCGCTGGAAAGCGATGACCCTATGGCGTCTCGGTCGCGCCCGTCTGCAGCATTTTCGACAGGGTGGTGGCCTCGCCGCGCAGGTAGCGTATGTCGTCCACTACCCATTTACCGTCTTGCTGCCGCAATTCGTAAAGCAACTCTTCGTCGCGGCCATTGTTGAAGGTGACGCGAATGGTGACTTCGTCGGCACCGCGCTTCAGTTCGGCGAAGGCCAGCGTGTTCTCGAAGCCGGGCTCGGCATCCTGCGCGTTCAGGATCCAGGCGAAATCGAGTCCGGTGACCGGCGCGTCGTGCTTGCGGCTGTTGGCCATGGCGGCTTCGGCCAGCGCCTCCAGCCGGTCCGACAGCGGCATCGACAGGTTGTCGAAGCCCGGCGCGTAGAAACTGCGCACCAGCTCCAGCGGTTGCGCCGGCGCCTGGGCGTGAGCGTGGATGGGCGCGATGGCCAGCGCCATCGTCAGGGCAAGACAGGCAAGAAGAATGCGGCGCACGGCAAGGCTCCCCGGTGTGGTCCGGCCAGACTAGCCCAGAGCCGGTTACCGTGGCAGTGGCATTCGCGCGCCGAGGGGCTAGACTCATGGCCATGACACAGGACACAGGCGTCTTTCACGAGATCGAGACCAACGGCATCCGCCTGCGCGTGCGCGAGGCCGGCAGCGGACCGCTGGTGCTGCTGTGCCATGGCTGGCCCGAAAGCTGGTACTCGTGGCGGCACCAGATCCCCGACCTGGCCGCCGCCGGCTATCGCGTCGTGGCGCCCGACATGCGCGGCTTCGGCGGCTCGGACGCGCCGCTGGAAGTCGAGGACTACACGCTGCTGCATCACGCCGCCGACATGGTCGGTCTGGTCGAGGCGCTGGGCGAGGAGCAGGCCGTCATCGTCGGCCACGACTGGGGCGCGCCGGTCGCCTGGACCTGCGCCCTGCTGCGGCCCGACATTTTCCGCGCCGTGGCCGGCCTGTCGGTGCCCTACCAGCCGCCCGACGTGATCTCGGTGACGGAGAAGATGCGGCGCGCGGGCGTGCATGGCTATTACATGCTCTATTTCGGTCCCGAGGGCGTGGCCGAAAAGCACCTGGCGCAGGACGTGCGCAAGTCGCTGCGCATGTTCTATTGGTCGCTGGGCGGCGAGGCGAACGCGGTCAAGCCCTATGTCGCCGTCGTGCCGCCCGGCGGCGGCCTGCGCGACACCTGCAGCGACATCGACGAGGCGGCGCTGCCCGCCTGGCTGACGAAGGCCGATCTCGACTATTACGAGAACGAGTTCGCGCGCGCGGGCTTTCGCGGCGGGCTGAACTGGTACCGCTGCACCGACCGCAACCAGAAACTGCTGATGCCCTGGCGCGGCCGGCCGATCGACGTGCCGGCGCTCTATGTCGGCGGCCGGCGCGATCCGGTGCTGGCCGCCACGGCGGCGCGGCGGGCGGTCGAGGAGCTGCCGCGCACGCTGCCCCGGCTGCATCGCTCGGTGCTGCTGGAGGATTGCGGCCACTGGACGCAGCAGGAGCGGCCGGAGGCGGTGACGACGCATCTGCTGGATTTCCTGCGCAGCCTGGCATGAGGAAGCCGTCGCCCGACGATGCCGCACTGTTCGCCGCGGCGCTGAAGGATGCCAAGCCGCTGAAGCAGCGCCCGCGACGCAAGCCGGTCCCCGTCGAGCCTGCCGCCCTGCCGGCGCCGACGGCGCGCGCTGATGCGGCGGCGCGGCCATCGACGCGCAAGCCGGCGAAGAAGCTGCCCGAGCTGCAGCCGGAAACCGGCGCCCATCCCGACCGCGCCACGGCGGAGCGGATGCGGCGCGGGCAGATGGCGGTGGAGGCGACGCTCGACCTGCACGGCCTGACCTTGGCCACGGCCGAGCAGCGCCTGACGGCTTTCCTGGTGCAGGCGCAGGGTCAGGGACTGCGCCTGGTGCTGGTGGTGACCGGCAAGGGCACACGGGTCGACCGCGACAGCGGCCGCATCCGGGAAGGCGCCATCAGGCGCGAATTCCCACACTGGCTGAACCAGGACAAGAACCGCCACCGCATCGTCGCCTTCCGCGCCGCCCATGTCCGCCATGGCGGCGGCGGCGCCTTCTACGTGCTGCTGAAGAAGCTGCGCGGCTGAACGGCCGGTGGGGTCAGCCGGCGACCACGGTGCTGGCGACGAAGGCGGTGGTCACCACCAGCAGGGCGACGATCAGCAGCAGCCTGCCATGGCGCTGCGGATTGCGCCGCCGGCTGAGCCCGCGCAGTTCGGCGAAGTGGCGCACCAGCGCCAGCCGGTCGCTGATCTGCACGAACATCTCCCGCCGCTGCGCCTCGTCGGCGATATAGTGCGGCAGCCCGTCGAGCTGGTCGCTGAGCGCGCCGTCGAGCCAGATCAGATCCTCGTAGGAGGCGTCCGCCAGCAGCTTGTCGAAGCCGGGATTGGGAAAGGCGCGGCTCTCGCCGATCAGATGCTGACGCGAGGCTTCCGGCGTACCAATGTGCTCGTGGAACATCTCGCTGCCGCAACCGGACCGAGGGACTAGACTGACGCCTATGATAATCTCGGCTTCCTACCGCACCGATATTCCGGGGTATTACGGCCAATGGTTTATGCACCGGCTGGCCGCCGGCCACGCCCTGGTCGCCAATCCCTATGGCGGGCCCGATTATCGCGTGTCGCTGCGCGCGGGCGATGCCGATGCCATACAGTTCTGGACCCGCAACATGGGGCCGCTGCTGCCCCATCTCGAGGCGGTGCGCGCCGCACTGCCCTTCGCCGTCACCTTCACGCTGACGGGCTATCCTAAAGCATTGGAGAAGGCGACCCTGCCCGTCGAACGCGCGCTGGCGCAGATGCGCGCCATCGCCGCGCGCTTCGGCCCGCGCGCCGTCGCCTGGCGCTACGATCCGGTCGTGATCAGCGATCCGACGCCGCCGGACTGGCATCGCGCCCAGGTGGCGAGGCTGGCGCGCGCCCTGCGCGGGGCGACGGACGAGGCGACGTTCTCCTTCCTGCAGCCCTACGCCAAGAGCGCGCGTCACCTCGATGCGGCGACGAGGCAACACGGCTTCGCCTGGCGCGATCCGCCCGACGACGAGAAACGGGCGCTGCTGGCCGATCTGGCGGCGATCGCGCGACAGGAGGCGATGAGCGCGACGCTGTGCGCGCAGCCGCATCTGCTGTCGCCGGCGCTCGAAGCGGCGCACTGCATCGACGTGCGGCGGCTGTCGGACGTCGCCGGCCGCGACATCACGGCCAAGGAGAAGGGCAACCGCCCCGGCTGCGCCTGCGCCCTGTCACGCGACATCGGCGCCTACGATTCCTGCGCCCAGGGCTGCGCCTATTGCTATGCCGTGCGCTCGCCCGCCCTGGCGCAGCGCAACCTCGCCGCCCACGATCCGCGGGCGGAGAAACTGATCGCCGCCCCGCTCAGGAAGGCCGGCTGAACCTCGATGAAATGAATGCGGCGGGTTCGCGCGATCAGGTGGAAGCATATGCGCTTCCACCTGATCGTGATCCGCTCGATTTCTGATGTGTAGAGCAAATTCACATGGTTTGACGGAATCGCATGCGATTCTGTCAAACCGTAATTGGCCCTAATCGCCGCCGCGACCGCCGGCACGCTGCTTCTCGCGTTCCAGCAGCTTCTGCTTGCGCTTCACGCCCCAGCGGTAGCCGGTCAGCGCGCCCGACGAGCCCACCGCGCGATGGCAGGGCACCACGATCGACAGCGGGTTGGTGGCGCAGGCGCGGCCGACGGCGCGTGCCGCCGTGGGCTGGCCGATGCTGGCGGCGATCTCGCCATAGCTGCGGGTCTGGCCTTCAGGGATTTCGGTCAGCGCCTTCCACACCTGCCACTGGAAAGCGGTGGCGCGGATGTCGAGCGGCAGGTCGGGCGCGGCCAGGGCGGTGCCCTTGCGCCCTTCCAGCCGCGCCAGCACCGCATCGACCCGCGCCTGCAGCGCGCCTTGGTTGCGCGCGATGGTGGCGGAGGGGAAATCCTGCTGCAGCGCCGCCTGCAGCAGCGCTTCGCTGTCGCCGATGAAGACGGCGCAGATGCCGCGCGGCGTGGCGGCGACCAGTAGCTTGCCCAGCGGCGAGGTGGCGATGGCGTAATCGATTGCCGCGCCCAGCCCGCCCTTGCGGTAGGTGGCCGGCGTCATGCCCAGCCCGGCGCGCTCGCCTTCGTAGACGCGGCTGGACGAGCCGTAGCCGGCGCCGAACGTGGCCTCGGCGATGTTCTCGCCGTTGCGCAGGGCGGTGCGGAAGCGGGCGCGCTTGGCCTGGGTGAGATAGTCGCGCGGCGAGACGCCCAGCTCGCGCTGGAACAGCCGCGTCAGGGCCGACGGCGACAGTTTCAGCCGCGCGGCGATCTGCGACAGCGGCGGCGTCTCCTCGGATTGCGCCAGCAGGGTGCAGGCGCGCTCGACCAGCTTGCGGTTGGCGTCCATTGTGTCGGGCTGGCAGCGCTTGCACGGCCGGTAACCCGCTGCCTCGGCCGCCTCCCGGGTGGCGAAGAACTCGACATTGGCGCGCCGCGCCGGCCGGGCGCTGCAGGAGGGCCGGCAATAGACGCCGGTGGTGCGCACGGCGAAGACGAAGGCGCCGTCGGCCTGGCGGTCGCGTGCCCGCACCGCCTGCCAGCGCGCCGCGTCGTCGGCGAAGACGGGGCGGGCCGGGGCGGACCGTGCCGGGGCGGGCCGGGCGAGTGGCGACGACAGATCGCTGTGACGGTCGGGTCTCATGGTTTTAACTATGGGAACGGCCGGCCGGTGGTTCTATCCGGCGCTTGCATCCTATCGCGGCCGGCAGACCTTGTCAGAGCCCGCCCTCTCAGAGCCCGAAAGCCAGCACTTGCGGACCGTTGGCGCGCAGCCAGGCGCGGCAGGCATCCATGTCGGCGGCGGTCAGTTGCCGGCACAGGGCCCAGAAGCGCGGCCCGTGGTTCATCTCCGCCAGATGCGCCACCTCATGGGCGGCGAGGTAATCGACCACGAAATCCGGCGTCAGCGCCAGCCGCCAGGTGAAGGACAGCCCGCCGCCGGAGGAGCACGAGCCCCAGCGCGTGCGGCTGTCGCGCACCGACAGTTTCGTCACCCGCCGGCCGATGCGGGCGGCCTTCTCGTGCACCAGTGGCGCGATGGCGGTGCGGGCGCGGCGGCTGAGGAAATCGCGCAGCCGGCGCGGCGCATGGGCGAGGTCGCCGCCGATGACGATGCGCCGGCCGCCATCGTCGACCAGCACGCCGCGCCGGCCATGCTCGTGCGCCACCGCATGCGGGATGCCGCCCAGCGGCAGGTCGATGCCCGGCTGCAGTTTCTGCGGCCGCACCAGCTTGTGCGCATGGCGCTCGATCCACGCGGCCTGGGCGGCGGCGAATTGCAGCCCCGTCGCCAGCGAAGCGCGCGGCGGCAGCACCAGCTCCAGCCCGCCGCTGCGCGGCGAGATGCGCAAGGAGAGCCGCCGCGCCCGCGCCGAGCGGCGCAGCGCGATCGCCACGTCGCGGTCGGGCAGGCGGAAATCGATGCTGGCAGGCTCGTCCATCGGCCCGAATCTAGAGCAAATCGCGGTATGACGGAATCGTCCGCGATGCCGACAGGACGGATGACGTACTGCTGCTGCGCCGCGATCAGCTCGCCGCGGCGTCGCTGCGGCGTTCGTCGCCGGCCGATGTCACCGCGCGCAGCGGCGTGACGCTGGCGCCGTCATGCTCGCGGATGAAGCGGGCGATGCGGGGCATGATCTGCTCGCGCCATTTGCGGCCGTTGAAGATGCCGTAATGGCCGACGCCGGGCTGCTCGTAGTGAGCCTTGCGGCTGGCGGAAATGCCCGGCGTCAGATCGTGCGCGGCCTTGGTCTGGCCGACGCCGGAAATGTCGTCCAGCTCGCCTTCGACCGTCATCAGCGCCGGCCTGGTGATCAGGTCGGGTCGTACCGCCCGCCCGCGGCTGACCCAGGCGCCGCGCGGCAGAAGGTGTTCCTGGAACACCACCTGGATGGTCTGCAGGTAGAACTCGGCCGTCAGGTCCATCACGGCGAGATATTCGTCGTAGAAGCGCCGGTGCCCCTCCGCCGAATCGCCGTCGCCCTTGATGAGGTGGTTGAACATGCCGATATGGGCGCCGACATGGCGGTCGAGATTCATCGACATGAAGCCGGCGAGCTGGATGAAGCCGGGATAGACCCGGCGCATGTAGCCGGCATAGCCCGCCGGCACGCGCGAGATCACCGAGCGCTCGAACCAGGTCAGGGTGCGCTTCATGGCGTAGTCGTTGGGCGTGGTCGGGTTGATGCGGGTGTCGATCGGCCCGCCCATCAGCGTGATGGTGCGCGCCTGCAACGGATCGTTGGCCGCCGCCATCAGCGACGCCGCGCCCAGTACCGGCACCGAGGGCTGGCACACGGCGATGACGTGCGTGTCCGGCCCCAGCGCATGGATGTAGTCGGCGACGTATTCCATGTAGTCGTCGAGATCGAAGCTGCCCTCGCTCAGCGGCACGTGGCGGGCGTCGCGCCAGTCGGTGATGTAGACGTCGTGCGCCGGCAACAGGGCGGCCACCGTGCCGCGCAGCAGGGTGGCGAAATGCCCCGACATCGGCGCCACCAGCAGCACCTTGGGATCGCGCCGGTCGGTGTCGCGCCTGAAGTGGCGGAGCTGGCAGAAGGTGCGCCGCTCGATGATCTCTTCCGTCACCCGCACCGTGCGCCCGTCGATGGTGGTGGTCGGCAGGTTGAAAGCCGGCTTGGCGAAATGCCGCGTCATGCGCTCGAACATCTCGGCACTGGCGGCGATGGCCCGCCCGGCCCGGGTATAGGCCATCGGGTTCATCGGGTGGGTGTAGAGGTGGTGCAGGCTTTCGGAAACGACGCGCAGCGGCTGGGCCATCTGCTTCTGCCACTCGTGCAACTGATACAGCATCAAACTCTCCGCGCGTGCCCCGCGACCGGCGTCATGCCGATCGCCATTGTCCCCCGAAGGACCGCGCTGTTGCTTTGTAACGTCCCCAGCCGCGAAATGTTTCGGCGGCGCAGCATTGTAGCAGGGTGCGGCAGGCTGTCACGCCCAAAGCGCACCCGGAAAATCGCTGTGAATCAGTTGGTTGCCGGGGATTTCGGCGGGTTGTCCAAGAGCTTGCGCACTGCCGCGACGATGTCCTCGGCGCGGTTGTTGTGGGTGAAATGGGTGGCGAAGCGGCCGTTCTGGTCCATCAGGTAGAGCAGCGAGGTGTGGTCCATCAGATAGGGCGCGCCGCCGGAGCCCGGCGCCCGGGCGTAGTAGACGCGGAACAGCTTCGCCACCTGGGCGATCTCGCTCTCGCTGCCGGTGAAGCCCATGTAGCGCGGCGAGAATTGCGCCACGTAGTCCTTCAGCACCGCGGCGGTGTCGCGCTCGGGATCGATGGTGATCAGGATCGGCACCACCGCATCGGCCTGGTCGCCGAGCTGGTCGAGGGCGGTGGTCACCACGGTCAGGGCGGTGGGGCAGACATCGGGGCAGTAGGTGAAGCCGAAATAGATCAGCATCAGCTTGCCGCGGAATTCCTCGGAGCTGCGCTTGCGCCCGTTCTGGTCGGTGAGCTGGAACGGCCCGCCGATCGCGGGGCCGGACTCGGTGCTGAAGAAGCCGCGCTGCTCGGCCACCACCGGCTGCTCCGGCGCCAGCAGGGAATCCTGCGCGATCCAGCCGCCGGCGACCAGCAGCGCCACGGCCCAGACGATCAGCACGATTTTGGTGGTCCGGCTCATGGGCCGGAACCTGTACCTGCGCCCGCCTGCTGACAAGTGGCATCCCTGTCGCAGCGGGTCACATTCCAGCGAGGCAGGGCTGCGCCCGCTGCGGGGGCGCGAAAGGACCGCATTCCGGGGCAATCGCCCGTATCGCTATCGGCGCGGGCAAATCGCCTCCGCGCCTTTGTTGGCGGTTTGGATCTGCATGACTGGATGCAGGCCCGCCACCGCTTGTGCAGCGCCCGCCCGCCGATCACGTTCCGCGCGGGCCGGTCGCGCTCAGTCGCGCGCGTCTCCGGCGCGCGCTGCTTGCGGATCGCGCGCCGGATTGTCCTGCGGCATATCGTAGGCGATCTCCATGATCATCTTTTCGCGCAGGGCGCGGGTGAAATCCTCGCGGCCCTTGGCCGGCAGCACGAAGGCGCCGCGGCCGCCGATGACGTTGGCCTCGTAATAGCCGACCAGGTCGGGATGGCCGCCGCTGCCGCCGCTGGACAGCACCGCCAGCGCGTTGATGGTGATGCGCTGCGCCACCGCCGCGTCGCGCGCCATCGGCGCCGGCCGCAGGCTGCGCATGTCGGCATTGTCGCCGGAAATGTCGATCACCCGCCGCGTCGGGCTGCAGGGGCAGGTTTTCAGCAGTTCGACGCTGTGGTCGATGGCATCGCCGATGGCGTTGTAGGACTGGTAGGAACGTTGCGCCCCCATCACCTTGGCGCCGAAGGTCTCGGCCGAGGCCTGGTCGGAGACGATGTGCCAGCCGACCACGGTCTGCGCCGTGGCCGGCCCGCCCCATTCGACATAGGCGATGGCGATGCGCCGGTGCGGGCCGGAGCGCACCGCATCCAGCACGCGCGGATCGGCGATGGCCTGGGCGATGCCTTCCTTCTGCAGCGCGAATTCGTCGGCATCGATGCTGCCGGAGGAATCGGCGGCCAGCACCAGCGCGGTATCGACCTCCGGTCCGCCCGCTCCCGTCTGCGCCAGTGCGGGCACGCCCGGTGCCAGCCACAGCAGCATGGCGCAGGGGTGCAGCAGCCGGGACAGGAATCGCCGCCGCTCTCGGGGCCGCTCCGGGAGCCGCTCGCGCCGCCGCTGCCGGAATAAGCGCGACAGCGAGAAACCGGGCGAGAACGAAAAGAGGAAGAATAGGTGCAACGATCCGGCCGAGGCGCGCATGAACCCTCCGCGCGCCCGCAGGCCGGACGCTCAGGTGTCGGTGCCGGAAAAAGGCTGCATCCGGCGGGCGCGACGCCACAAGGCGTCGCCCGGAGGCGGCGGGCCGGACCTCAGGCGTCCGGCAGCGGTATGAACTCGGTCTCGCCCGGCACTGTGGCGAAACGCCCTTCCCGCCAGTCCCGCTTGGCCTGCTCGATGCGCTCGGGCGAGGAGGAAACGAAATTCCACCAGATATGGCGCGTCCCGTCGAGCCTGGCGCCGCCGGCCAGCATCAGCCGGGCGGCGGACGTGGCCGCGACGACCGCCTCTGCCCGCGGTTTCAGCACGATCATGTCGCCCTCGGCGAAGGCGCGCCCGCCCAGCTCGATCATGCCCTCCGCCACGTAGAGGCATCGCTCCTCGTGGCTGTCGTCCAGCTTAAGCCGCGCCTCCGCCTGCAGCGTAGCGGCGACATAGAGCGTCGGCTGGAACACGGCGACCGGCGATTCCTTGCCATAGGCGGTGCCGGCGATGACGCGCAGGTGCACGCCGCCCTCCTCGATCTCGGGCAGGGTGGCGGCGGGGTGGTGCACGAAGGCCGGCGCCGCCTCCTCGCTGGCCTGGGGCAGCGCCACCCAGGTCTGGATGCCGTGCAGCACTTCGCTGCCGTCGCGGCGGGCGGGGTCGGTGCGCTCGGAATGGGCGATGCCCGAGCCGGCCGTCATCCAGTTGACGTCGCCCGGCCGGATCGGCTGCACGTAGCCCAGCGAATCGCGATGCACGATCTCGCCGGCGAACAGATAGGTGACGGTGGCCAGCCCGATATGCGGATGCGGCCGCACGTCGATGCCCTTGCCGGGCGCGAACCGGGCCGGCCCCATGTGGTCGAAGAAAATGAACGGCCCCACCGTGCGCCGCCCGGCATGCGGCAGCAGCCGTCTGACCGAGAACCCGCCCAGATCGCGCGCCTTGGGCTGGATGATCAGGTCGTGGATGGTATCGGTCATGGCGGCGGCTCCGTTACTGGGCCGCCAGCCTAGAGCGGATCAAGATCGGGCGAAAGCGCAGGTGATTTCACCTGATCGTGTGAACCCGCCCTATTCATTGATGTTTGGGACAAATTCACAACTTCTGTCGAGATCGCCAGCGCGTGCGACAACAGGTGATTTGCTCCAGCCGCCGATCCACCTGCCTCTCAATGCACCCTGCTTCTCGATGCGCCGCCTTGCGCATCTTGTGCCGGCGGCGCGTCTCACGCCACCGCCGCCAGGCGCTGCGCCCCGGTCGCGCCGTTGCCGCCCAGGCCCGAGTGCCGCCAGGCCAGCGCTTCGGCGATGTGCAGGCGGCGCACCGTGTCGCTGTCGTCGAGGTCGGCCAGGGTGCGGGCGACGCGCAGCACGCGATGCCAGCCGCGCGCCGACAGGCCCAGCCGCTCGGCCGCCCGCGCCAGCAGGGCGCGGCCCTCGGCGTCGGGCGTGGCGATCTCGGCCAGCAGCTTGCCGTCGGCCTGGGCGTTGCAGGCGCCGCTGGTCTGCGGCCATGTCGCGTCCGCCATCGTCGCCCTCGCCATCGTCGCGCCGGCTGTCACCCCGGCGGGTGATGGCGCGTCGGCGACGGCGGTGCCGGGCGCTGCGTCCCCGTCCGCTCCGGCCAGCGCCTCCAGGCGGCGGCGCTGGCGGGCGCGGGCGGCGGCCACCCGCTGCGCCACCGCCGCACTGCTTTCGGCCGGCGGCGGCAGGGCCAGATCGGCGGCGCGCACCGGCGGCACCTCGATCACCAGGTCCAGCCGGTCGAGCAGCGGGCCGGAAATCTTCGCCCGATATTCGGCGGCGCAGCGTGGCCCGCGCGGGCATTCGTAACGCATGCCGCCGGGCAGGGCGGTGCCGGCCAGGCCGCAGCGGCAGGGGTTCATTGCCGCCACGAGCTGGAAGCGGGCGGGATAGACGACATGCGCGGCCGCCCGCGCCACCGCGATGCGGCCGGCCTCCAGCGGCTGGCGCAGCGCCTCCAGTGCGGCGCGCGAGAACTCCGGCAGCTCGTCGAGGAACAGCACGCCATGATGCGCCAGCGACACCTCGCCCGGCAGGGCGCGGCTGCCGCCGCCGACCAGGGCAGCCAGCGAGGCCGAATGATGCGGATCGCGGAACGGGCGGCGGCGGGTGATGCGTCCGTCGGGCAGGCCGCCCGACAGCGACTGGATCATGGAGATCTCCAGCGCCTCCGGCGCCGACAGTTCGGGCAGCAACCCGGGCAGGCGGGCGGCCAGCATCGACTTGCCCGCACCGGGCGGGCCGATCATCAAGAGGTTGTGGCCGCCGGCCGCCGCCACTTCCAGCGCCCGGCGCGCGCCCTCCTGCCCCTTCACGTCGAACAGGTCGGGCAGCGCCTTGCCGTCGTCGTCGGCCAGTTTCGGCACCGGCGGCGCCAGGCGCTGGCGGCCGCGCAGATGGTTGACCAGCGCCAGCAATGTCGGGGCGGCCACCACGCGATGGCCTTGCGCGGCATCGCCGGCCCAGGCCGCCTCGCCGCCGCAGGCCTGCGGGCAGATCACCTCCAGCCCGTGCCGGGCGGCATGCAGGGCGGCGGGCAGCACCCCGGCCACCCTGGTCAGCGCCCCGTCCAGCGCCAGTTCGCCCAGCGCCAGCACCCCCTGCAGCCGTTCCGCCGGCAGCACCCCCATCGCCGCCAGCAGGCCCAGCGCGATCGGCAGGTCGTAATGGCTGCCCTCCTTCAGCACGTCGGCCGGCGCCAGGTTGACGATGATGCGCTTGGGCGGCGGGGCGATGCCCATGGCGGTCAGCGCCGCCCGCACCCGCTCGCGGCTTTCGCCCACCGCCTTGTCGGGCAGGCCGACGACGGTGAAGGCGTTGGCCCCGGCCGAGACATGCACCTGCACGTCGATCGGCATCACCTCGATGCCCGCGAACGCCACCGTCGAAACCCGCGCCGCCATGATCTTCCTCCTCGCCAGGATGGAACAATCATAGAACGATCAAGAGAAAAGAAAATATATCGGAGGTTGTATTCGGTCAGCCGATCTGGCCGCCGCCGGCGCTCCAGTGCAGATGGGCGCGCATCAGCTCGGCCGCCTGCCGGCGCTGGCCTTTCTCCAGCAGGTCGAGGATCTGCAGGTGCTCCTGCGAATGCTCGCGGATCATCTTGCGGTCGGGCACCAGCCGGTAGGCGAACAGGCGGCGGATATGGTTGATGCGCTTCAGCGTCTCCAGCAGGAAGGCATTGCCCGAGCACTCGGCGATGGCCTCGTGCAGCTCGCAGCCGAAGCGGAACATTTCCGAGGTGGTGAAGATCCTGATGTCGTCGGTCAGGATGCGCCGCTGGTGCTCGCGCACCGGCGCCATCCGTTCGGCGTTCCACTGGAAGGTCGGCTCGAGAATGCCGCCGGGCTCGATCATCATGCGCAGCCGGCCGGTCTGGGCATAGGCGCTGGGGCTGGTCAGGGTCTGGGTGAATCTCCAGCCATAGCCCGGCAGGCGCTCGGCCCAGCCTTCGGCGGCGATGCGGTCGAGCAGGCGCAGCAGCTCGGCCCGCTTCAGCCCGTAGCGGCGCATCAGCTCGGCCTCGCTGACCGTGTCAGGCAGGTTGCCGGCGAAGCGGTCCTCGGCGATGCGCCGGTAATCGGCCTGGCTGGTGTCGCCGGCATCGAGCGCGGCAAGGGCGGTGGGCGAATCGGGATCCTGCGCCAGCACGAAACCCTTGCGCGGCACCGCGTCGGCCAGGCCGCGCGCCGCCAGCGAGCGCAGCGCCGCCCGCACCGGCCCGCGCGACACGCCCAGCCTGTGGGCCAGCCGGTGCTCGTAAAGCCGCTGGCCGCGGCGGATGTTCTCGCGGCGGGCGATTTCCAGGATCTGGCTGGCCAACCCCATGGTCCTGGCCGAGATCGGCCCAGCTCCAGACATCGGTTCCGGCATCTTCACCCTGTTGACAGTGCAACCGACCGATTTGTATTTTTCCTTAACAAAAGACAAAAATCCAGTGGGCAGGAGGGGATGCGGGACGTCCATATCTGCGAAGTTGGTCCGCGCGACGGGCTGCAGCTGGTCACGCGCACCATGCCGAGCGGGATCAAGCGGCAATGGATCGCCGCGCTGGGGCAGTGCGGCTTCGCCGAGATCGACGCCACCAGCTTCGTGCCGCCGCAGGCGATGCCGCAATTCGCCGATGCCGCCGAGATCGTGCCGGCCGCGCTGGACGCCAATGCCCAGTGGCGGGTGGGGGCGCTGGTGCCCAACGCCAGGGGGGCGCAGCGCGCCATCGCCGCTGGTGCGCAGGCGCTCTACTGCATCGTCTCGGCCAGCCACGCGCATTCCATGGCCAACACCAACCGCCCGCGCGAGGCGCAGGCGCAGATCGTGGGCGGCATCGTCGCCATGGCGCGGGCGGACAGCAACAGGCGGCATGTCATGGGCGGCATCCCGGTGGCGTTCGGCTGCTCGATGGAAGGCAAGGTGGCCGAAGCCGAGGTCTGCCGCGTCGCCGAGATGCTGGCGGTGGCCGGCGTCGACGAGATCGGGCTGGCCGACACGGTGGGCTATGCCGATCCGGCGCTGATCCGCGCGCGCGTGAAAGCCGTGCGCAGTGCGGTGGGCGGCAAGATGCCGTTGCGCCTGCATCTGCACGACACGATGGGGCTGGGCCTGGCCAATGTCGTGGCCGGACTGGAAGCGGGGGTGACCGCCTTCGACGCCGCCTGCGGTGGCCTGGGCGGCTGTCCCTTTGCGCCGGGCGCTTCGGGCAACATCTCCAGCGAGGACCTGGTGTTCATGCTGGAGCAGATGGGGCTGCGCACCGGCGTCGACCTGGAGAAGCTGCTGCAAGCGACCAGGCTGCTGGCCGAAGCCCTGCCGGAAGAGCGCCTGCGCAGCCACGTTTACGAAGCGGGCATCCCCAAGGTCTATGGGAGCGCGGCATGAGCGCCTTCATGAACGCCCTGCCGCTCTCGGGCATCCGCGTGGTCGAATTCTCGCAGATGGTGATGGGTCCGTGCTGCGGCATGATCCTGGCCGATCTCGGCGCGGACGTGATCAAGGTCGAGCCGCCGGCGGGCGACCGCACGCGCAACTTCAAGAGCATCGCTTCGGGCTTCTTCAATACCTACAGCCGCAACAAGCGCAGCGTCGTCATCGACACGGCGACCAAGCAAGGACAGGCGACGGCGCGCGACCTGGTCCTTACCGCCGACGTGCTGATCGAGAATTTCCGCCCCGGGCTGCTGGCGCGCTTCGGGCTCGACTACGGCTCGCTGGCCGCCGCAGCGCCGCGGCTGATCTATTGCTCGCTGAAAGGCTACCTGCCCGGCCCCTACGAGAAGCGGCTGGCGCTGGACGAGGTGGTGCAGATGATGGGCGGGCTGGCCTACATGACCGGGCTGCCGGGCCGGCCGATGCGGGCGGGCGCCTCGGTCAACGACATCATGGGCGGCATGTTCGGCGTCATCGCCATCCAGGCCGCCCTGGCCGAGCGGGCGCGCAGCGGCAAGGGCGCCCATATCCAGAGTGCGCTGTTCGAGAACAACGTCTTCCTGATGGCGCAGGCCATGATGTTCGAGAGCGTCACCGGCGAGCGCTCCATCCCCTGGTCGGTGCGGGCCGCGCCGTGGCCGGTCTATGACCTGTTCGAGACCCGGGACGGGGAGAAGATCTTCATCGCCATCGTCGGCGAGGACCAGTGGGAAGGGTTCTGCCGCGCCTTCGGCCGCGAGGCCTGGCTGGGGGACGAGCGCCTGGCCACCAGCCAGGGACGGGTCGACAATCGCGACTGGCTCATCCCGCAGATCGCCGCCATCGTCAAAGCCCGCGACATCGCCGCACTGAGCCCGGTCCTGGAGCGGCTGGGCCTGCCCTTCGCGCCGGTCAACGCCCCGGGCGACCTGTTCGACGATCCGCATCTGAACGCCTCCGGCGGGCTGCTGGAGCTGACCCTGGACGACGGCCGCATGGCCAGAACGCCGGCATTGCCCTTCACCATCGACGGGCACAGACTGGAGAAACGACGCGACCCGCCCAGGCTGGGCCAGCACACGCAGGAGGTGCTGGCCGAACTGCAAGACAAACTGCAAAGCCGGAAAACCGGCGCCTCACAATGAACCAATCCTAGGGAGAAAACGTCATGGACTTCACTCGTCGCCATTTCCTGGTCGGGGGCAGCTCGCTCTTCGCCGCCGGCCTGCTGCCTTCGTCCTTGCGCGCGCAAGCCAATGTCGCCTCGCTGGCCTATGGCCCCGCCACCGCCGTCTATGCGCTGGGCTCCATCGCCGAGGCGCGCGGGCTGTTCAAGGAAGAAGGGCTGGATTTCAAGCTGGTGGTCGGCAATGCCGGCACGCATGGCCGCCAGACGCTGGCCGCCGGACAGGCCTACTTCGCCCATGGCGACGCCAGCCATTCGCTGCAGCTTTCCACCCGCGGCAAGCCGTGCAAGATCCTGATGGCCTCGCAGATGGTATCGTCGATCGCCAACATCGTGGTGCGCAAGGACCTCTACGATGCCGGCATCGACAGCGTCGAGAAGCTGGCCGCCTACACCCGGCCCGGCGGCAACAAGCCGATCATCGCCGCCACCGCCATCGGCTCGGGCACCTGGATGTACGGTACCTACACCTTCGAGGCCAAGGGGCTGGGCGACAAGGTGACGTGGGTGGCCGGCGGCGGGCTGAACACCATGCTGCCGGGCCTGGA
This sequence comes from Alphaproteobacteria bacterium, assembly GCA_037190765.1. Taxonomy (GTDB): domain Bacteria; phylum Pseudomonadota; class Alphaproteobacteria; order Reyranellales; family JAQSWP01; genus JAQSWP01. Next base: position 28,069 of record JBBCJW010000093.1, on the reverse strand, counting down.
GACCAAGCAGTTCGACGCCATCATGGCCGTGCCCGGCTGGGTGCTGGAGGCCGAATCCAAGGGCTTCGGCAAGGCGATCTTCGACACCTCCAAGCCCGGCGTGTTCGTCAACGCCTATGGCGGCACCGTGCCGGTGCTGGTGATCTACACCCTGACCGAGACCACCCAGCACGAGAAGGCCAAGGTGCAGTCCTTCGTCAACGCCATGTACCGGGCCATGCAATGGGTCAAGGCGACGCCGATCGACGAGGTCTATGCGCTGGTCGGCGAGAAGGCCTTCCCCGGCCAGAACCCGGCGGCGGTCAAGGCCGAGATGGGCTTCGACAAGCAGACCTGGGCCTATGACGGGCGCATCGACAAGGCCTCGTTCGAGCGCGGCGGCAAGGTGTGGTACCGGACCGGCACCGACATCCAGCCGGCCCAGTACGAGGACATCGTCGACATGAGCTTCCTCGAGGCCGCCATCGCCAAGTACAAGTAGCCGGCATGCCCGCGCCGCAGGGCGCGCCGTCCGCCGCCTCGCCCGACGCAGAGGGCGCGGCGGACGGGCGCGTGCGCATCACCGTCCGCAATCTCGACAAGCGCTACGGCGCCGCCGACACCGGCGTGCTGGCGGTCGAGAACGTGTCGTTCGAGGTCCGCCAGGGCGAGTTCGTCGCCCTGCTGGGCCCGTCGGGCTGCGGCAAGAGCACGATCCTGAACATGGTGGCGGGCCTGCTGCCCAAGAGCGGCGGGCAGATGCGCATCGACGAGGACGAGGTGAAAGCGGGCGAGGTCAACCGCAAGGTCGGCTACGTCTTCCAGCGCGACACGGTTTTTCCCTGGCGCACGGTGGAGGCCAATATCGGCTACGGGCTGGAGATCGCCGGCGTGCCGGCGGCCGAGCGCAGGCAGCGCGTGGCGCGCGCCATCGCCATGGCCGGGCTGGACGGTTTCGCCCGCGCCTTCCCGCGCACCCTCTCCGGCGGCATGCGCCAGCGCGTGGCGCTGATGCGCACCTTGATCATGGAGCCGGAGGTGCTGCTGATGGACGAGCCGTTCGGCGCGCTCGACACCCACACCAAGCTCGAGATGCACAAGACCCTGCTGGAGATCTGGGAGCGCGAGCGGCAGACGGTGCTGTTCGTCACCCACGATCTGGGCGAGGCGCTGACCTTGGCCAGCCGCATCATCCTGCTCTCGGCGCGGCCGGGACGGCTGAAGGAGGATTTCGAAGTGCCGTTCGAGCGGCCGCGCGATGCGGTCTCCCTGCGCGAGACGCCGGAGTTCGGCCGGCTCTATTCCCATATCTGGCACTCGCTGGGCGAGGAGTTCCGGGTGACGAAAGCCGAATGATGGGGGCCGGGTGATGGGAGCCGAATGATGAAACAGCACAGCGCCGCCAAGGTCCTGTTCTGGCAGGTCGCCATCCTGCTGATCGCGCTCGCCATCTGGGAATGGGGCCATGCGCTGAGCAAGCAGTACCTGCCGCGGGAACTGGTGCCCAGCCTGCTCGATCCCTATTTCGTTTCCCGCCCGTCGATGATCTGGACCAGCTTCCTGAAACTGGGGTGCTTCGCCGACCCGGCCGGCTTCGAAGCCTGCTTCACGCGCAACCAGAACAATCTGTGGCTGGCGCTGATGGTGACGCTGAAGAACGTATGGTGGGGCTTCCTGTTCGGCACCTCGTCGGGCGTCGTCACCGGGCTGGTGCTGGGCCGCTCCGACTATCTCGCCCGCATCTTCCAGCCCTATGTCGTGGCGATGAACTCCATCCCGCGCATCGCACTGGTGCCGCTGATCATCCTGATGTTCGGGCTGGGCGACATGTCGAAGATCGTCACCGCCTGGATCGTGGTGTTCTTCGTGGTGTTCTTCAACACCTTCGAGGGCACGCGCGCGGTCGATCGCGACCAGATCGCCGCCGCCCGCCTGCTGGGCGCCTCGGAGTTCACCGTGCTGCGCACCGTGGTGATCCCCTCCGCACTGGCCTGGGTCTTCGCCTCGCTGACGCCGGCGGTGTCGTTCGCGCTGATCGGCGTCATCGTCGGCGAGTTCATCGGCGCCGAACGCGGGCTGGGCAAGCTCATCATCGAGGCCGAGGCGCGCGCCAATTCGGCCGAAATGATGGTGGCGATCTTCGCCATGATGATCGTGGGCATTGTGCTGGCCACCATCGTGCGCCATCTGCAGCGCTATCTCCTGCGCTGGCAGCCGCAATTCGAGGTGCAGGGCTGAAGCGGCAGGGTCAGCCCGGCTTGCGCCACTCCATGACGTGGAACCACGGCACGCGCGTGCCGCGTTCGACAAAATCGGCATCGCCGCCGACCGGCTTCGGCTCGGCGAAGAAGGACAACGCCAGGCCCTGCTCCAGCAGCAGGCGCAGATAGGTTTCCATCGGCCGGTGCCAGTTGACGACGCGGATGCCCGACCAGGTCAGCCAGTGCGGCGTTTCCTTGAGGTAATTGTCGACCGGCCAGAACAGGCGATTGCCGTCGGCGTCCTTCTGCCAGTCCTGGTCGAGGCAGGCAGTGAGGAACGGGTTGAGGTTGGCGATCAGCAGCGAACCGCCCGGCGCCAGCACGCGGCCCATCTCGGGGATGGCCGCCTTCACGTCGGGAATGTCGATCAGGGTGAGGTAAGACACGACCAGATCGAAGCTGCCGTCGGGAAAGTCCAGCTTCTCCGCCACCCCTTCGCGATAGTCGCCGCCCAACGGATTGCCGGCGGGATCACGTTTGCGCGCCTGCTCCAGCAGCTTGACGGTCGGATCGACGCCCACTGTCGCGATGCCGTGCGCATGCATCAGGCGGCAGAAGCGGCCCTCGCCGCAGCCCACGTCCAGCGCTCGCCGGTACGGCCGCGCCGCAAGCCGCGCCGTCATCACCGGATCGAGGATGAAACGGCGCGAATTGTCGCCATGCTCGCCGGTGTTGTCGATCCAGGCCTGCGCCGATTCCGCCCAGCCTTCGCTCATTTTTCGCTCCAATCCCGTGCCATGGATGGTGGCACAATCGGCGCCGCCGCCGCACGGGGTACGCATGACCGCTTCGCATAAAACCGCATCCGACGCCACTTCCTTCGATGCCGCCCGCTTCGACGCCGCCACCTTCGACGCCATCGTGTTCGATCTCGGTGGCGTCATCGTCGACTGGCAGCCGCGCTATCTCTACGAGAGCCTGTTCAACGATGCGGCGGAACTCGATTTCTTCCTCAGGGAAGTCTGCAACGGGCGCTGGATGCTGCTGACCGATGGCGGCGGCCATGACTGGCCATCCGCCACCGCCGAGCTGTGCGCGCAGTTCCCGCAGTACCGGATGCAGATCGAGGCGTTCCGGCCGCGCTGGCAGGAGATGCTGCGCGGCGAGATCGAGGACAGCGTCGCCATCCTGCGCCGGCTGAAGGCGCAGGGGCAGCGGCTGTTGGCGCTGACCAACTGGGCCGCCGACACTTTCGCCGAGAGCCTGCCGAAACTGCCCGCCCTTGCCCTGTTCGAGGACATCGTGGTGTCCGGCCGCGAGGGTGTGCGCAAGCCGGATGCCGCCATTTTCGACCTGCTGTGCCGGCGGCACGGCATCGCGCCGGCGCGCACCATCTTCATCGACGACAATCGCGGCAATGTCGATGCTGCAGCGCGGCTTGGCTTCGATGCCTTGTTTTTCAGCACTCCGGGCCGACTTGCGGCCGATCTGACACAGCGCGGCGTCTTGCGCGGCTGATCCCTTTCCGCCCGCCCCGGTTGCGCTAACATCCGCCGCATGGGCGACCGCATCCAGCGTTCCGAATTCCACCGCAACAGCCATGCGTTGCTGCGCCGTCCCGGCATCGGCCACAATCTGGGCCCGCCGCTGGACGGGCTGGGGGCGCTGCTGCTGTGGCGCAAGGCGTCCGAGAAGGCATGGAAACCGCCGTCGCGCGAGGTGGCGCTGATGCGCCTGCGCCGCGCCGAACAGCTCGGCCTGTCCTATCGCGACTATGTCGGCGTCATGCTCGACCGCGGCCGCTCACTGTCGGTGCTGGCGACGACATTGCCCGCCCTTGGTCCGCTGACCCCAAAGACGCTGACCGGGGCCCGCTTCGCCAACCGGCCGCGCTGGTCGCCTGACGACGGCGTGGCGGCGAAGATCGGCAGACTGCTGAACTGCGAGATCGTGGTGCTGGCCGACCGCACCCGCCATCGCCGCTTCCTGCAGAGCGTCGATCAGGCTGCCGTCAGTGAGGCGCTGGACAGCAAGGTCGACCGGCTGGTCGAGATCGACGCGGTGCGCGATCCCAGGGGCGCGGTCGAGACCTTCACCGGCGCGCTGCGCGCGATGGGCCGCGCGCCGGGCGAGGCGTTCATGGTCGGCGCCGACTGGGACGATGTCGGGCTGGCGGAAGCCGCCGGCCTGCCGCTGTTCAAGTGGAGCTGGGAGTATTTCGCCGCCTGAGCGGTGACGTCCCGGTTGCGCTTACCACAGCCGCGACGTCACCGTGCCGGTGGCGACCAGCGTGCCCTTGGGATCGCGCACGGCGATCTCGGTCACCGTGGTGTCGCGGCCGCGCTTGATCACCCGGCCTTCGGCTTCCAGGTCGACGCCGTTGGCCGCATTCAGGTAGTTCACCACCAGCGAGGATGTGGCGCCACCCTTGATCTTCGCCGAGTCCGCGCCCGAGGCCGAGCCCGCAGCGCCGACGATGTCGATCAGGGTGGCGATGACGCCGCCATGCACGGTGGTGCCGACGGTGATGTTGGCCGCATCGTAGGGCAGGAACATCACCACCCGCTCGCGCTCCAGCGCCCGCAACTGCACGCCCAGCGTCTTGGCCACCTGCGAGCCGGCCAGGATGTGGGTGACGAACTGCGCCATATTGGGATCGACGCCAATGGCCTTGACGGCGTCGGGTCGGGAAAGGGCGGTCATGGTCTTCCTCCTTCTTGGTGCTGAAGAAGGTTTTGCCCCGGAGCGGGGAAGCGGCACAATTACCTGCAAGGTAGGAGAACGGGGTAATTCATGATCGCACGCCTGCTGCTGGCCGCCGCCACGATCCTGATGCTGACGGGCACCGCGTCCGCGCAGGAGATCCGCCGTTGTCCGGCCCAGTTGCCGGCGCCGGTGGCGGGCAAGCGCGATGCCATCATCGCCGCCGCCCAGGCGCGCGACTGGACGGCGCTGCAGCAACTGGCCGGGCCGGGCGAGTTCACCTATTCCTTCGGCGAGGAAGGCGATGCCGTCGCCTACTGGCGGCAATCGGTGCAGGAGGGCATCGACATTCCGCGCCTGCTGGCGCGCGTGTTCGCCATGGGCTGCGCCGTCGCCGCCGACACCGGCAGTTATTTCTTTCCCGCCGCGGCCGAGATCGAATGGCGGAAACTGACGGCGCCGGAGCGGAAGGCGCTGCAGGATCTCTATGGCGCCAGGCTCGACGACTGGTACATGGAGGGCCGCGAGAACGGCTATTACGTCGGCTGGCGCGGCGTGATCGAGAAGGACGGCGCCTGGTCGGCCTTCGTCGCCGGCGATTAGAGCAAATTCACATGATTTGATGGCAGCGGAAACGCTTCCATCAAATCATGATCCGCTCTAGGCAGAGAGTAACGGTAAGGGGAAGCGTGCGATGGGACAGTTCGACGGCAAGGTGGCGCTGGTCACCGGCGGCAATGCGGGCCTGGGGGCGGCGACGGCGCTGGAGTTCGCGCGCCAGGGGGCGAGGGTGGCGATCGCCGCACGCCGCGTCGAGCAGGGCCAGGCCATGCTGCAGCAGCTCCAGGCGCTGGGGGCGGAGGCGCTGTTCGTGCCGGCAGACATGGCGCGCAGCGCCGACATCGAGGCGATGGTCAAGGCGGTGCTCGACCGCTTCGGCCGGCTCGACTGCGCGGTCAACAATGCCGGCATCGCCGGTCCGGTGAGCCGGCCGCTGGCGGAGATCGAGGAAGCGCAATGGGACACGGTGATGGCGGTGAACCTGAAGGCGGTGTTCCTGTGCATGAAGCACGAGATCAGGGCCATGCTGAAACAGGGCAGCGGCGCCATCGTCAACGTCTCCTCGATCTACGGGCTGCAGGCCTCCGACCTGGGCCATGCGCCCTATGCCACCTCCAAGCATGGCGTGGTCGGGCTGACCGGCACGGCGGCGATCGACTACGCCCAGGCCGGCCTGCGCATCAATGCGGTGGCGCCCGGCTTCACCCGCTCGGAGATGGTCAACCCCGACCGGCCCGGCGCGGCCGCTCGTTATGAAAAGCTGGTCGCGCACCACACGGCGATGAACCGGCTGGGCCAGGCCGAGGAAGTGGCGCAGGCCATCGTGTGGCTGTGCTCGGACGCCGCCAGCTTCGTCACCGGCGAGGTGCTGCGCATCGACGGCGGCAAGGGCGGCAAGCTTTATTAAGGACGGGTACGAGGGCGGAGCGGATATGTACCACTACATCGAAAGCGGGCTCGACAATGTGTGGCTGGTCAACGGCTACACAAGGCATCAAACCTCCTACGGCAAAGGCGTGTCCTTCAAGGAGGTCGAGAAGCTGCACGCCACCATCGAGCGCATTCTGAAGACGAGGATGGAAAGTCACGGCAGCGCCGATGCCCCGATCCATCTGCGCCTGCATGGCGGCTGGAAACAGGCGGCATAAAAACGGCGTGAAATCGCGCAGCGACCGCGGCAAGGGCGGCAGGCTCTGCTGATCCGCTCTACACTCGCATGCCCTCGACCGCCTCAAGCGCGGCGTACTCCTTCGCCAGATGGTCGAGCAGCGCGCGCAGGGCGGGCAGCAGGCCGCGGCGCGAGGGGAACACGGCGTGCACGATGCGGCTGCGCGGCGTCCAGTCGGGCAGCACGTCGACCAGTCCGCCGCCGCCGAGCTCCGGTCCCAGCATCATGGTCGGAAGCTGGGCGATGCCCACGCCGTTGCGGGCGGCGAAGCACAGCGCCACCATGTCGTCGACCACCAGTCGCGGCCGGTGCGGCACGCGCGCCTGTGCCCCGTCGGGGCCGTCGAGCGTCCAGGCATGCGCGCCCGGCGGCGGGCCGAGATCGACGCTGGGCAGGCTGGCGAGATCGGCCGGCACGCGCGGCCGGCCGTGCCGCTCCAGCAGGGCGGGTGCGGCGATCAGCCGGTGCCGGCTGCTGCCCAGCACCTTCATCACCAGCTCGCTGTCGTCCAGCGGCGGCAGCCGCGCCCGCAGCGCCAGGTCGAAGCCCTCCGCCACCACGTCGACCTTGCGGTTGGTGCAGTCGAGCTGGACCTCGACGCCGGGATTGGCGGCCATGAAGCGGCCCAGCATGTCGCCGAACTGGAAATAGACCAGGGCCGGCGGGCAGCTCATCTTGATCAGCCCGCGCGGCTCGGCGTGCAGGCGCGCGATGGCCTCGTCGGCGGCGTCGGCCTCGACCAGCATGGCCAGGCAATGGCGGTAATATTCCCGCCCCACCTCGGTGACGGCGAAGCGCCGCGTGGTCCGCTGCAGCAGGCGCACCCCCAGCCGCTCCTCCAGCATGGCGATGCGCCGGGACAAGCGCGACTTGGGCATGCCCAGCGAGCGCGCCGCCGGGGCGAAGCCGCCGTGATCCACCACCTGGACGAAGAAATAGAAGTCGTTGAGGTCGCGCATCGTTCACCACATGGAACGCTGAAGTCTGAAACAGCAGTCTAGCGCCCAGATCGTTCACGATACATCTTCTTGGCAACGGCAGGCGGCCCCTCTTGGCCGCCAGACAAGGAGATCGATCATGAGACAGGTACTCGGCGTCTACAGCGCCCCCCGCCCGCACTGGGTCGGCGACGGCTTTCCCGTCCGCACCCTGCTCTCCCATACCGGCCAGGGCGTCCATGTCAGCCCGTTCCTGATGCTCGATCACGCCGGCCCGACCAGCTTCCCCGCCACCACGGCGCGGCGCGGCGTGGGCGAACATCCGCACAAGGGCTTCGAGACGGTGACCATCGTCTATGACGGCGAGGTCGAGCATCGCGATTCGACCGGCGCCGGCGGCGTCATCGGCCCGGGCGACGTGCAGTGGATGACGGCGGCCTCCGGCATCGTGCACGAGGAGTTCCACTCGGCCGCCTTCGCCAGGAAGGGCGGTCCGTTCGAGATGGCGCAGCTTTGGGTCAACCTGCCGGCCAAGGACAAGGCCGCGCCGGCCGGCTACCAGAGCATCGCCGCCGCCGACATCCCGACGGTGGAACTGCCGGGCCATGCCGGCACGCTGCGGGTGATCGCCGGCCGCTTCGGCGACGCCAACGGCCCGGCCCGCACCTTCACGCCGATCAACGTGTGGGACGTGCGGCTGCAGCGCGACGGCGTCGCCCGCCTCGACGTGCCCGAAGGCCACACGCTGACGGTGCTGGTACTGTCGGGCACGGTGCAGATCGACGGCCGCGAGATCGTGCGCGAATCGCAGACCGTCGTGTTCGGCCGCGACGGCGGCGGCATCGAGGTCGAGGCCAATGGCGCGGCCAAGCTGCTGGTGCTGACCGGCGAGCCGATCGACGAGCCGGTCGCCGCCTACGGTCCCTTCGTCATGAACACGATGGAGGAGATCAGGCAGGCGGTGATCGACTATCAGGCCGGCCGCTTCGGCGGCATCGCCGCCACCGCCTGAAAACGCGGCGGCTCCGGTTCACTCCGGAGCCGCCTTTTTCCGTTCCGCTTTTCCCTTTGCCGATCCCGCAGCGCAGTCCCGTGGCGCAGTCCGGGCGCCGCACCCTTTCGCTCGTCCCAACGCATCCGGACAGCAAGGAGAACGACAATGCCCACACCCTATAAACGCCTCGACCGCGACAATGCCGCCGTGCTGCTGGTCGACCATCAAGCCGGATTGCTGTCGCTGGTGCGCGACATCGATCCCGACCGGTTCAGGAACAACGTGCTGGCGCTGGCCGACCTCGCCGCCTACTTCAAGCTGCCGACCATCCTGACGACCTCGTTCGAGGACGGGCCCAACGGGCCGCTGGTGCCGGAGCTGAAGGAGAAATTCCCCGACGCGCCGTTCATCCCGCGCCCCGGCCAGATCAACGCCTGGGACAACGAGGACTTCGTCACGGCGGTCAAGGCCACCGGCAAGAAGCAGCTTCTCATCGCCGGCGTGGTGACCGAGGTGTGCGTGGCGTTTCCCGCCCTGGCGGCGCTGGAGGAAGGTTACGAGGTGTTTGTCGTCACCGACGCCTCGGGCACCTTCAACGCGCTGACGCGCCAGTCGGCATGGGATCGCATGACGGCGGCCGGCGCCCAGCTCATGACCTGGTTCGGCGTCGCCTGCGAACTGCATCGCGACTGGCGCAACGACATCGAGGGCCTGGGCGCGCTGTTCTCCGCCCATATTCCCGACTATCGCAACCTGATCACCTCCTACACCGCCAGCAAGGGCAGGTAAGGCGCCAGCCCGCATCTTGCGGCGCGTCGAACGGGGCCTGCATCGCGGCGGGCCCTTTTCGTTTGCCGCCGTGATGGCCGCCTCCTTGCCGCTGGAGGTTGAAAATGCCGTAACCATCATGGATAACGGTATTTCCCAACGGCGGGAAAAACGGGAGAGGCTGAAGCATGAAGAACGCCTCGCTATACTGCATTGTCGCCACCCTCGCCATGGTCGCCCTGTCCGAAATCGCGACGGCGGATGTTGCGGCCGAAGCCGTGGCGACGCACGGCGACTGGACGGTGTTCGAGACCGACGACCCGAAAGAGTGCTGGGTGATGGGCGCCCCGAAATCGGCCCAGGTCGCCGGCCGCGATGGCTCGGCGGTCGAGATGTCCCGCAGCGATATCAGCCTCTATGTCTTCTATTTTTCCAGTGAAGCCGGCGAAGTGCTCTTCGAGGCGGGCCATCCGCTGGCGCCGGACTCGCAGGTCGAGGTCGATGTGGAGGGCCGAAAATTCAGCCTGGCCGTCGAGGGCGAACGCGCCTTCACCGACGATCCGTCCCAGGACGAAAAGCTGATCGGCGCATTGCGCGCAGCGGCGACGGCGGTGTTCACCGGGCACACCAGGCGCGGCGTCACCACGGACACGTTCAATCTGAGCGGCTTCGCGGCGGCAATCGACGTCGCACAGGCGCGCTGCCAGTAAGGAAACCAGGCCTCCGACTAGGCAGCCGGGCCAGCAGCGCCAGTCGCGGCATGCGGATGGCTGCTACACCGACGGCATGGCGCATTGCTCGGGCAGGCCCGGATTGCGCAGGGTGAAGGACGGGTGCTGGTTGAGATCGCCCGGTGGCGGCGCGCCGCCCAGCTTGGCGGCAACCCGTGCGCCCTGGCGCGGATCGCGTGGATTGGCATTGGCCCGCCGCCACCAGTTGCGTGCCTCCTCGGCGCGGCCGGCCATCGAAGCGGCATCGCCCAGATGCTCCAGCGCATCGGCATAGTCGGGCAGCAGGCGAAGCGCCTTGCGGAAATAGGCCTCCGCCTGCGCCGCGCGTCCCAGTTGCAGCAGGATGAAGCCGTAGGTGTCGAGGAAATAGGGGTTGTCCGGCTCCACCACCAGGGTCTCGGCCGACAGGCACAGCGCTTCTTCCAGCAGCCCGCCTTGGCGGCCCCACAGATAGGCTAAATTGTTTTTGGCCATCGCCATGCCGCCCTGCATGCCGGCGATGTAAAGCTCCTGCGCCAGTGCTCCGTCGCGCGGCGTGCCCCAGCCATTGTCGGTCAGGAAGCCGAGGCCGACCATGGCCGGAACATGGCCGCGCTCGGCGGCGCGGCGATAGTGGGTAACGGCGCCCTGGTAATCGATCGGTCCGCCCAGCCCGCTCGATTTCATCTGCCCCAGCAGGAAATCGGCGCGCGGATCGGGCACCGCCTGTTCCAGGTATTTACGCGCGCCGTCGAAATCGCGCAGGCGGAACGCCTCCAGGCCGCGGCCGAGCGGATCCTGCGCCGCCGCCATGCCGTGCGGCAACAGGGCGGGCAGGGCTAGAACGAGCACGAGCAGCAGCCGGCGGATCATGCCGGCCAGCATGATCGCCCGCCGCCGCAATAGCCATCGAAAGCGAGGAACGGGGAGAGAGGAAGCGGAAAAAAAGGCCGGCGATGCCTGGGAGCGGAAATGGCATCGCCGGCCGAAGCGGGGAGCATCGGGCAGGGAAACCCGGTCTTCCCCAGTAAGGGCGCACGGAGTTGGGGCGCCCTGAAGATTTCAGAGGCGAGGGGATTCACACGTTGCGGCGGTACTATTCGCGGTTCCGCCGCAACGTGAATTTTTCTACGCCCTCCAGAACGGCTTGCTGGCCTCGAACTCGATCTGGGCGGCCGTAACGCCGATGTCGCGTGCGTCGCGCTCGGTCAGATGCGCCAGTTCGTTCCGGGCCCGCGCCCGCTTCTGCCATTCGGCCACCACCGCCAGCCCCGCCAGCAGCGTCTTTTCGCCGAAGAATTCCTTATGACCTGTATGGGTAAGGACGCTCATGTGAATCTCCTTTCGTCCTGTCTGTTGGCAGGAAACTGGGCCCGATTCGGCGCTGCAACAAACGATGGTTTCTCATTCTTCCATGAGTTAGTTTTATGGAATGAGTGCCTATCGCCGCCTGCCCCCGCTCAACGGTCTGCGCGCCTTCGAGGCCGCCGCCCGCCATCTTTCCTTCACCCGCGCCGCGGCGGAGCTGAACGTGACGCAGGCGGCGATCAGCCATCAGATCCGCATGCTGGAGGACCGGCTGGGGGTGAAGCTGTTCGTGCGCCGCAACCGCACCGTGCTGCTGTCGGAAGCGGGCCAGGCCTATCTGCCGGCCCTGCGCGACGCCTTCGACCTGATCGACCAGGCCACCGACCGGCTGCTGCGGCGCGACGAGGGCGGACCGCTGGTGATCTCCTCAACCGCTTCCTTCGCCACCAAGTGGCTGGTGCCGCGGCTGTCCTCCTTCCAGTCGCTGCACCCGGAGATCGAAGTGCAGCTTTCGACCTCGTTCGAGCTGGTCGATTTCCAGCGCGACGCGGTCGATGCCGCCATCCGCTGGGGGCTGGGCAAATGGCCGGGCCTGCATGTCGAGCGGCTGTTCACCCAGGACCTGTTCCCGGTCTGCGCCCCGGCGATGGCCAAGGGCCGCGCCGGGCTGAAACATCCGTCCGACCTGGCGCGCGTGACCCTGCTGCACACCACCGCCGCGCGCGACGACTGGCGGCTGTGGCTGACGGCGGCCGGGGTCAGGGGCGTCGACGCCAGCCGCGGGCCGGTGTTCGACCAGCTCTTCACCGCGCTGCAGGCCGCCATCGACGGGGTGGGCGTGGCGCTGGGCCAGACGCAGCTGGTCGAGCGCGACATCGCGGCGGGACGGCTGGTGCGGCCGTTCGAACTGTCGCTGCCGATCGAGGCGGCCTACTACTTCGTCTGCCCGCCGGCGGCGCTGAAGCGGCGCAAGGTCAAGGCTTTCCACGACTGGATGCTGTCGCTGACCACCAGCGCGTCGTAATAACGCTTTCCGCGTCCTCGCGCCGTCCTGGGCCGCAGGCCATCAAAGATTGTCCCCCGCTACCGCATGCTTCACAATCCCCCGCAGGGAAGACGGAGGCGATGAGCGAGGACAGGACACGACAGGCCACCGGACTGGACCGGCATTTCGTTGCGCTGCATTCGGGCTTCCGGCTGGGCAAGTACGAATTGCAGGCGGTGCTGGGCCAGGGCGGTTTCGGCATCACCTACCAGGCCTGGGACAGCGCGCTGAACCGCGCCGTGGCGATCAAGGAATACCTGCCGTCGGACGTCGCGGTGCGGCTCGACGGCGCCACCGTGGCCGCGCGTTCGCCGCAGGACGAGGAAAGTTTCCACTGGGGACTGGAACGCTTCCTTGACGAGGCGCGCGCGCTGGCCCGCTTCGACGCCATTCCCGCCATCGTGCGCGTGCACGACTACATGCAGGAGAACGGCACCGCCTACATGGTGATGGCGCTGGTCGAGGGCGAGCCGCTTGCCGCCCTCTATCGCCGCGAGGCGCCGCTTTCCGAGGAGCGGCTGAAAGCCATCGTGCTGCCGATCCTCGACGGGCTGGAGGAGGTGCACCGCGCCGGCTTCCTGCATCGCGACATCAAGCCGGCCAATATCCTGATCCGGCCCAACGGCAGTGCGGTGCTGATCGATTTCGGCGCCGCCAGACAGGCGCTGGGTGAGAAGTCGCGCTCCATCACTTCCGTCTTCACTCCCGGCTACGCGCCGTTCGAGCAGTACACCTCTTCAGGCAAGCAGGGGCCGTGGACCGACATCTACGCGCTCGCCGCCACGCTCTATCACGGCATCTCCGGCGCGGTGCCGCCGCAGGCCACCGACCGCATCCGCGAGGACGGGCTGGAGCCGGCGCGGCGCATCGGCGCGGGCCGCTATTCGGAGCAGTTCCTCGCCGCCATCGATCGCGGCATGGAAGTGTTCGAGAACCGCCGGCCGCAGAGCATCGGCCACTGGCGCGACATGCTGAGCGGCCGGGCAGCAGCGCTGCCCGATACCGAGGTGCCGACCCTGGGCGAGAACGGCCAGCCCTACAGCCAGCCGGCTTACGGCCAGCCGGCTCATAGTCAGACGGGAGCGAAGCTGACGGGGGCGAGCCAGCCCTCGATGGCGCCGCCTTCGACCGCGCAGCCGTCCATGGCGTCACCGTCCGTGGCCCAGCCTGCGATGGCATCACCGGCAACGATGCAGCAGGCGCCGCGACGGGTGCGCACCGGATTGCTGGTGGCGGCCGCCCTGGGCGTGGTGGCGCTGGGCGGCGGCGCGGCGGCGGTGCTGCTGGGCGGCGGCGGTTCGGCGCCCACCGTGCCGATCGCGCCGCCGGTCGAGGAGACCGCGCAGCAGCGCGCCGAGCGCCTGGCGCAGGAGGCGCGCATCGCCGCCGAAGCGGCCCGCACCGCCCAGCTTGCCGCCGAACAGGAAGCGCAGCGCCGTGCCGAGGAGGAGGCGCGCCAGCGCGCCATCGAGGAGGAGCGTCGGCGCGAACAGGCCGCTTTGGCCGAGGCGGCGCGGCGCGAGGAGGAGCGGGCGCGCCAGGAAAGCGACGGCGAGCGCCAGCGCGCGGCGGCCGAGGAAGCGCGGCGGCTGGAGGCTGAGGAGGAGCAGCGCCGGCGGGAAGCGGAGCAGGCCGCCGCGGCGCGGGCGCAGGCGGCGGCCGAACTGGCCGAGGCGCGCGCCCAGGCCGAGGCGGCGCGCCAGCAAGCCGAGGCGCTGCGCCAGGAAGCCGAACGCCAGCGCCTGGCGGCGGAAGAGGAACGGCGCCAGCAGGCGGCGGCCGAAGCGAAGGCCCGCGAGGAAGCGGCGGAAAAAGCGCGGGCGGAGATCGAAGCCCGGCTGCGGGCCGAATTCGAGGCTCGGGCGCAAGCGGAGGCCGAAGCGCGGGCGAAGGCCGAGGCGGAAGCGAAAGCCAGGGCCGAAGCGGAAGCGGCGGCGAAAGCCAAGGCCGAAGCCGAGGCACGGGCGCAAGCGGAAGCCGAAGCCAAAGCACGGGCGCAGGCCGAGGCGAAAGCAAAAGCCGAAGCGGAGGCCAAAGCCAGGGCCGAGGCCGAAGCGCGGGCGAAAGCCGATGCCGAACGCCAGCGGCTGGCCGCGCAACAGATCGCCCAGCAGCAGGCGGCCAGACAGACAGCGCAACAGCAGGCCGCCCAGCAGCCACCGCGCCAGCCTGCCCCCACCACCAGCGCCGCGCCGCCCGCGCCGCAGCAGGCCGCCGTGCAGCCCGCTCCCGCGCCGCCGCCCGCACCGGTCGATCCCGCCGCCTATGTGGCGCAGCACTGGGCCATGCTGGGGCCGGTGGTGGAGCGGGCGGCGAGCTCGGTGATGTTCTCGAACAATTTCCGGGTCGAGATCATCGAAGGCCATGAGGTGCTGGAGGTCACGCCTGCGCGCATCGTGCTGCGCCTGCGCGTCTATGGCACGCCGCTGAACGCCACGCTGGTCAAGGAAACGCGCCGGGTGATCCTGGCGTTCGAGAATGCGCCGCCCGCTTTCCGCTCGCTGGGCCAGGTGCGCGCCCCCGGCTCCTGAGCGACGCTGCCGCCGGCCCCGCCGCGCGGCGCAATTGTTTCCGCACCGGCGTTGCGCCAAGATCGCGGCGGGGGCCGGATGCGATGAGCGACGAGAAGACACGGCAGGCGGACGGGCTGGACGAGCATTTCGTCGCCCTGCATTCCGGCTTCATGCTCGGCAAGTACGAATTGCAGGCGGTGCTGGGCCAAGGCGGCTTCGGCATCACCTATCGCGCCTGGGACGCCGCCTTGAAGCGCGCCGTCGCCATCAAGGAATACCTGCCCTCCGACGTCGCCGTGCGGGTCGACGGCACCACCGTGCGCGCCCGCTCGCGCAACGATCAGGACAGTTTCCAGTGGGGCCTCGAACGCTTCCTCGAGGAGGCCCGCGCGCTGGCCCGCTTCGAGGAGGCGCGCGCCATCGTGCGGGTCTACGACTACATGCAGGCCAACGGCACCGCCTACATGGTGATGGCGCTGGTCGAGGGCACGCCGCTCTCCGTCCTCTATCGCCGCGAGGCGCCGCTTTCCGAGGAGCGGCTGAAAGCCATCGTGCTGCCGATCCTCGACGGTCTCGAGGAGGTGCATCGCGCCGGCTTCCTGCATCGCGACATCAAGCCGTCGAACATCCTCATCCGGTCCAGCGGCCAGCCGGTGCTGATCGATTTCGGCGCCGCGCGGCAGGCGCTGGGCGAGAAGTCGCGCTCCATCACCTCGGTGTTCACCCCCGGCTACGCGCCGTTCGAGCAGTACACTTCCTCGGGCAAGCAGGGGCCGTGGACCGACATCTACGCGCTCGCCGCCACGCTCTATCACGGCATCGCGGGCCAGGTGCCGGTGCAGGCCACCGACCGTATCCGCGAGGACCCGCTGGAGCCGGCGGCGAAGATCGGTGCCGGCCGATATTCGCCCGATTTCCTCGCCGCCATCGACAATGGGCTGGAAGTGTTCGAGAACCGCCGGCCGCAGAGCATTGCCCAGTGGCGCGACCGGCTGACCGGACGCGCCACCGCGCTGCCCGGTACCGAAGTCCCTACCCTGGACGGGCAGGGCCAGCCGACGCCCGCATCCGGCCCGCAGGACCCGCAGAGCCGGGGATCGCGCCGCGAACCTGCAGCCGGCCCCGCTTCGATCAACCTTTCTGCTGCCAACGCCGTGCCCGCGCGCCGCAGCGGCCGCACCAAGGCGATGGTGCTGGCGCTGATTCTGGTACTGGTGGCCGCTGGCGGCTATGCGGCGTGGAACGTGCTGGACGGCAGCCGTGCGGAGGAGGCGAAGGCGGCGGAGCAGCAGCGCGTCCGCGCCGAAGCGACAGCCAGAGCCCAGGCCGAAGCGCAAGCTAGAGCCGAGGCCGAACGCCTGGCGCGCGAGCAGGAAGAAGCCGCCCGCCGCGCCGAGGCGGCGCGCCAGCGTGCGCTGGAGGAAGAACGCCAGCGCGCCGATGCCGATGCCAGGCTGCGGGCCGAGACCGAAGCCAGGATCCGCGCCGAGTACGAGGCGAAGGCACGCGAAGAGGCCGAAGCGCGCCGCCAGGCCGAGGAAGAGGCTCGCCGCAAGGCGGCGGAGGAACAGCGCCGCCGGGCCGAGGCCGAGACGGCGCGCCTCGAAGCGGAGGCGAAGAAGGCGGCGGAGGCGAAAGCCCGGGCCGAGGCGGAAGCGAAGGCAAAGGCCGAAGCCGAGGCGCGCGCCCGGGCGGAGGCCGAGCGCCAGCGGCTGGCGCAGCAGCAGGCCGCCACCCAGCAGGCGCAGCGCCGCCCCGCACCTGCCGCCGCGCCTTCCCCCGGCGGTGGCAGCATCATCGCGCCGCCCAGCTCGGCCGAGATCCGCGCCGCGCCCCCTGCCCAGACATCCGCCGCCCAGATACAGCAGGGCCAGACGCAGCAGGCCGCCGCGCCGGCAACACCGGGCTTCGCCCAGGCCGGACGCTGGAGCTGGGTGGTGGAGTGCCCCAACGTCGCCATCTCGCCCTTCATCAGCACCACGATTCCGATCAGCGCCGGCAGCTTCACGTCCCACTTCTATCGCGATGGCCGCGTCAGCGGGCAGATCACCGCCGCCTCGGTGGTGATGCAGATGAACTTCACCGGCCGCAGCGGCGATGCCTTCATGGGCAATTTCCGCCTCAGCGCGCGCGGCGAGGATGAGTATCGCGGCGGCGGCATCGTGGCGGGCTTCACCGCCGGCCAGTCCGACCGGCCCTGCGCGGTCAGCCTGAAGCGGCAATAGACGGCGGCTCTACTCCGGCCGGCGCATGCGCCAGACCTGATCGACCGTGGTGTATTCGGAATAGCCCATGCGCGCCACCGGCCGGTAGGCAAGCGCATCGACCCGGCCGTCCCTGATGATGCGGTCGTCGATATGGATGCCGACCACGCTGCCGATGACGATGGCGTAGGGCCGCATCGGGCCGGTGCCGGGCAGGTCGTCGATGATGCGCCACACCTTGCATTCCAGCGCCACCGGCGCGCGCGCCACCCGCGGCGGCTTCACGTAGTTGCAAGCGGCCGGCTCCAGCCCCGCCAGCACCATCTCGTCGATGCCCATTGCCACCTGCGCGGCGGTGGCGTTCATGGCGTCCTTCAGTTCTTCCGACACCGCGTTGACCACGAACTCGCCGGTCTCCCTGGCGTTGAGCAGCGAATGCTTGGCCGGCGTGTCGCCGTAATTGCCGCCGGGGCAGAACATCACCATCGGCGGCGAATCGGACACGCCGTTGAAGAACGAGAAGGGCGCCAGGTTGACCCGGCCCTGCGCGTCTACCGTGGTGACCCAGCCGATCGGGCGCGGCGTCACCACCGCCTTGAACGGATCCAGCGGCAGGCCGTGATTCTGCTTTTCGACGTCGTAGAACATCGCTTCCGCTCCCCGTCCTTACTTCTGGCCTGTCTGCTGCTGGTCCGGCGGCATCTCATGCCGGGGCATGTTGGTCATCTTGGCCGACAGCGGCCGGCCGCCGATGACGTGGACGTGGAAATGGAACACGATCTGGTTGGCGTCGGCCCCATGATTGCTCACCAGCCGGTAGCCGCTCTGGTGCACGCCGGCCTGGCGCGCCACCGCGCCGACGGCGCGCCAGAACCCGGCCTGCATGACCTCGCTGGCCTTCTCGAAGAAATCGTCCGACGAGACGAACTCGCCCTTGGGAATCACCAGCACATGCACCGGCGCGGCCGGCTGGATGTCCTCGAAGGCCAGCGCGAACTCGTTCTCGAACACCTTCTTGCACGGCAGCTCGCCGCGCAGGATGCGAGCGAAGACGTTGTTGCGGTCGTAGGCCATGGTGGTTCCGTACTCAATGCAGCTCCCAGCGGCACAGGTAACATGGAAGAGGGGGCAGGGGTAGGGATCAGCCCTCCGGCTGGGCCGCCCCGATCCTGGCAGCCAGTACCTTGTCGATGCGCCGGCCGTCCATGTCGACCACTTCCAGCCGCCAGCCGTCGTGCTCGACCGCGTCGCCGGCCTTGGGGATGCGCTTGGTCAGCGCCAGCACCAGCCCGGCCAGCGTGGTGTAATCGCGCTCCGCCGGCACCTCGATCTGCAGCCGGTCGCGGAACTCGTCCAGCGACATCGCCCCGTCGAGCAGCCACGAGCCGTCCTCGCGCTGCTGCGCCTCGCCACCGCCCTGCTCCTCGCCGGGCAGCGCGCCCAGCACGGCGCGGGTGAGGTCGGAGGTCGAGACGATGCCTTCCAGCGAGCCGAACTCGTCCACCACCACCAGCAGGTGCACCGAGGAGGCGCGCAGCGAATCCATCGCCTTCAGCGCGCCGACCGAATCGGGCACCACCTTGGGCGGGCGCATGGCGACCTGGATGTCGAAGGCGCCGTTCTCCAGCAGCTGGTGCAGCAGGTCCTGGGTGTCGACCACGCCGACCACGTTGTCGATGCGCCCGCGCGCCACCGGGTAGCGGTCGAAGCCGTAATCGAGGATCTTGCGCTTGTTCTCCTCGGCGGCGCCGTCGAGGTCGAGCCACACGACTTCGTTGCGCGGCGTCATCACCGCGCGCACCGAACGGTCGGCCAGGCGCATGACGCCGCCGATCATCTCGCCCTCGGCCTCGTGCACGATGCCGGTGCGGGCGGCCTCGGCGATCAGGGCGCGGATTTCCTCGTCGGTGACGGCGCGCTCGGTGGTGCGCACGCCGACCAGGCGCAGCAGGAGGCGCGAGACGGTGTCGAGCGCCCACACCACCGGCCAGGCGATCCGGGCCAGCAGCCGCATCGGCCGCGACACGAACACAGCGATGCGCTCGGGCGAGGACAGCGCCATCTGCTTGGGCACCAGCTCGCCCACGGTCACCGACAGCGCGGTGATGCTGGCGACGACGATGGCGACCGCCAGCGACTGGGCGATGGGCGCCACCAGGGGAATCCCGGCCAGCACCGGCGACAGCCGCTCGCTCAGCGTCGCCCCGCCATAGGCGCCGGCCAGGATGCCGACCAGCGTGATGCCGACCTGCACCGCCGAGAGAAAGCGGCCGGGTTCCGCGATCAGGGCCAGGGCGGCCTGGGCGCCCTTGTTGCCGCGCTGGGCCAGCGGCTGCAGGGTGGCCTTGCGGGAGGAAACGACCGACAACTCGGCCATCGCCAGAAAACCGTTGAGAAGAATGAGAACCAGAACCAGAGCCAGTTCCAGGCCCAGCATTTTTTGAACCTCGCAATGTCAGGAGCGAGGCAGTATCGCCGGTCGCGAGCGGTTTGAAAAGATGCTGGAATTCCCGCGCTTTAGAACGGTTCCAGAGGCCGCAAGGGCGGCCGGCTCTAGGTTTTTGGCAGCAACACCATTTGCGTCTGGGTCACCACGGCGGCAAGGCGGCCGTCGCTTTGACGGGAAATCTCGGTCTGCCACACCATGGTCGTGCGGCCGCGATGGAACGGCCGGGCGCGGGCGATGGCGGTGTCGCCAAGCGCGATGGCGGCGAGGAAATTGGTCTTGCTCTCGATGGTGGTGGTCGATGCGCCCGGCGGCAGGTTGATGACGGTGGCGGCCGCGCCCACCGTGTCGGCCAGCGCCATCACCGCACCGCCATGGAGGATGTCGGGCCGGGTGCAGATTTCCCGCCGCACCGCCATCTTCGCCTCGACCAGTTCCGGTTGCGCGGCGGTGAACTCGATGCCCAGGGTCACCGCCAGCGGCAGCGGCTGGGCGCGCAGTTTCTGCAGCAGATCGCTCATCGGTGTTTCCTCCCTTTGGCCACGATCATCGCCGTCCCGCCGATCGCGTCAACAGGATGCGGCGTCAATGGGGCCTGCCGGCCATGCCGCGCCACCGGGGTACGCCATGCACGCAAGGAGGGTCTGCCATCCATGGCGACAGGGCCGCCCCCTTGTGGCCGTATCCGGCGGGCGGGCATAATCGCCGCCGGGAGCGCGGCCCTCGCTCAAGGGGCAAATCAGAAGGCAAAGCCATGTCCAAGCGTCTGCTCACGCTGATCGTCTGCGGTGGGTTGATCATCTCGTTGTCCCTCGGCATCCGCTCCGCCATGGGCCTGTTCATCAAGCCGATGAGCATGGACCTGTCGCTGGGCCGCGAGGTGTTCGGCTTCGGCATCGCCATCTCAAACCTGCTGTGGGGTCTGGCCTCGCCCTTCCTGGGCGGCGTCGCCGACCGCTTCGGCACCATGCGCGTGGCCCTCGCCGGCGCCGTCGCCTACATCGTCGGCATGGTGGTGCTGGCCATGTCGGCCGGACCCACCGGCATCATCCTCTCCAACGTGCTGACCGGCATCGGCATCACCGGTGCGGGCCTCTCCGTCGTGCTGGGCGCGGTGGGACGCGCCGCGGCGCCGGAAAAGCGCACGTCGGCGCTGGCCATCGTCTCGGCCACCGGCTCCATCGGCCAGTTCTTCATGCTGCCGCTGTCGCAGGGGCTGCTCGACGCCTATGGCTGGTCGCTGGCGCTCTTCATTCTGGCGGCCATCGCCGCCCTGATGCTGCCGCTGTCGCTGGGCCTGGCCGGCGACAAGTCGATGGCGGCCTCCAGCGGCCAGTCGTTCCGGCAGGCGCTGCATGAGGCGGCCGGCACGCGCGGCTTCTGGCTGCTGACCGCCGGCTTCTTCGTCTGCGGCTTCCATGTCGTGTTCGTCGGCGTGCATCTGCCGGGCTACCTGGCGGAAAAGGCGATGCCGACCTGGCTGGCGGCCTGGGCGCTGGGCGTGGTCGGCCTGGCCAACATCATCGGCACGCTCGCCGCGGGCTGGCTGGGCAACCGGTTCCAGAAGAAGAACGTGCTGGCGCTGCTCTATTTCGCCCGCTCGCTGGTCTTCATCATGTTCCTGGTGCTGCCGCTGACCGTGTGGTCGACCTTCGCCTTCGCCTTCCTGCTTGGCCTGTTGTGGCTCTCCACCGTGCCGCTGACCTCGGGCCTGGTGGCGCATATCTTCGGGCCGGCCTACATGTCGATGCTCTACGGCATTGTCTTCCTCAGCCACCAGGTCGGCTCGTTCTTCGGCGCCTGGCTGGGCGGGCTGCTGTTCGACCTCACCGGCTCCTACGACCTGATGTGGTGGATCTCGGTGGCGCTGGGCGTGATGGCGGCCCTGCTGCATTGGCCGATCAGCGAACGGCCGGTGGCGCGCCTGCGGACAGCGGCCGCGCAGTAGGGCCACTGGCGCAACCGTCCCTGCGGACCTAGATTGGAACCATGAGCACCGCCGCCCCCACCCCGCAGGACCAGCCAGCGCCGCGCTGGCTGCTGGCGCTGCTGGCCGGCGGGGCGGCGCTGCTGCTGGCCGGCGGCATGGCGCTGTGGCTGGGCCGCGGCAGCGCCCTGGTGCTGGATCTGGTGGAATTCTTCTGCTTTTAAACCCTACGGGACTTTCGCCAGCCGTTGCGCCGCCGCCGTTTGCGGCTTGCGGCCGCTGGCGCGCAACTGGATCAGCTTCGACAGCACGTCGAACCAGAACGGCGCGCCGAAGGCCAGCGCCAAGGCGGTGAAGACGATGCCCACCGCCTTCACCATCCAGCCCAGCACGTCCGTGGGCGTGTCGGCGTGGCCCCAGCCCAGCGGCAGTTTCTTCAGCTCGGCCTGGATCTGCTCCATGGTGGCGCTGCCGGCCTTGAAGCTTTCGTCGTCGGCCACGCTTTGCGCCAGCGCCGTCATCTGCGCCCGCAGCGCCTCGTCCTGCCACAGTTTCAGCCCGACGGCGAAGGTGTCGGCATTGACCATGGCGGCGACGCCGATGGCGACCAGCAGCGAGATCCACCGCATCCAGCGCTTGAAAATGCCGGCGGCGCGCTGCATGGCGGCGTCGAACCAGTCGGCCATGGCCTGCTCGAAGCTATCGACCGACCCGGCGGCGCGGCGCCATTCGTCGAGCGCCACTGCTTTCAGCGGCCCCTCGGGCAGCGCCTGGATCGTCGCCAGGGCGTTGGCGGCGACGGCGCCGGCCTCGGTGCGCAGCTTGGCGGCCTCGGTGATCGCCTTGGCGAAGATCGTGCTGTCGAGATAGGAGGGCCTGCCCTTGGTCGCCGCCTGCATGGCGGCGATCTGGCCGGTCTGCTCGAATTTCGCCAGCATCGGCGGCTTCATCAGCCGCTCCAGCGAGCCCCGCAGGTTGCGGGCGCGCAGATCGCCGATCTGCGACACGTATTCGACCAGCGCCGTCACCGACAGGCTGAGCAGCACATACATCAGCACCAGGCCGATGGCGACGTCGAGCGCGGTTCCCAGATCCATGGCATCCCCCCGGAATTGCGATCAGGCGCGAAGCGGGGATGCTGCGCCGGAACCGTGGGCGATGCCAGATATCTTCAGGAATAGAGCGGCGGTGTGGGGCTAATCGCGTGAATCCGCCCTGTTTATCGGGGGGTCAGATCTTCTCTTCCCACTCGATCTTGGGCTTGAAGTCGAATACCTGCTTCATGATGCGGCCGCGGCGGTCGGGGTCGGGTTTGCCGTCCAGCAGCGACAGCGACTGGTCGGCGGCCTGTTGCAGCAGCGTGTCTTCCTTGGCGAGCTGCTTGGCGAGCATCAGCCATTTGAAGGCTTCCGCCGCATCGGCGTCGGCCAGCAGCTTCTCCGCGTGCAGGCGGCCCAGGATCACCATCGCCCAGGCGAAGCCCTGGTTGGCGGCGCGCTGCAGCAGCGCCTTGGCCGCCTTCAGGTCGGCCGGCAGCTCGGTGCCCTCGACCAGCGCCTGGCCGACGATGAACTGCGCCTGCGCCAGCCCGCCCTCGGCGGCGGCGCGGAAATGCTTCATCGCCAGCGCCACGTCCGGCTTGGGCGGCTTGGTCTCGTCGCCGCGATAGGCGATGACGCCGAGATGGAAATTGGCCAGCGGATGGCCCTTGGCGGCCGGGCCCTGCAGCAGGGCGCGTGCCTTTTTGTAATCGACGCCCAGCACGTCGCCCTGGACGTAGAAACCACCCAGCCGCACCGCGCCGTCGACATGGCCGTTCTTGCCGGCGATCTCGTAATAGGCGGCGGCCGTCTGCCGGTTGCGGCGCACGCCGCAGCCTTCTTCGTAGATCACCCCGACGCGGAAGGCGGAGCGCGCATTGCCCCGCTCCGCCTCGTCCATGAGCTGGCGCAGGGCGCGCTGGCAGGCCTTGTCGGCCTCGCTGAGCTGCGGCGGCCGGCCGCCCTGGCCACGTCCGGGGCCGACGCCCAGCACGCGCTCGTCGATCTTCTCTTCCGCCGCCGGCGCGGCCGCCGCCGTCGCCCGCTGCTTCTCGCGCTCCGCCGCCAGCAATTCGCCCCATGCCTTGGCGATGCCCGCGCGTGGCGGATCGGATGGCGAGGGTGCAGGGGCGGCAGGTCTGGCCGTCGCCGGCTGCGAGACCGAGGGCTGCGAGGGGGAAGGCTCGGGGCGCGCCGGCTGAGCGGCCGGTGGCATCCTGGTTTCCGGCACCACGATCTGCGGACCGGTGATCTGCGGCACCACCGGCGAAGCCGGTGCGGACTGCGCCGGGGCCGCGATACCGCCGCCCGGATTGGATTCATCGGCCGGACGTGGCGCGGGAGTGACGGCGCGGCGCGGCGCGGTCGCGGGAGCGGCGCGCGGCGTGGCTGGCGGTGCGGTCACGCCGCTGGCCGGGCTGGACTCGTCGGACGGGCGGGGCGCCTGGGCCAGGGCCGGTTGGGCGAGGGCCGGCTGGGCCAGCGCCAGCAGCAGCAAACCCGCAACACCGACGACAAGCTGCCGCATGGAGGCCCCCGCCGCTAGAGGATGAACTTGGACAGGTCGGCGTTCTTCGCCAGCGGCGAAACCTGACGCCGCACGTAGTCGACGTCAATGGTGATGCTCTGGTTGGCTTTGTCGGAGGCGTCGAAGCTGATGTCCTCCAGCAGCTTCTCCATCACCGTGTGCAGGCGGCGGGCGCCGATGTTCTCGACCGTGCCGTTGATGTCGGCGGCCAGCTTGGCCAGCTCGTCGACGGCCTCGTCGGTGAACGTCAGCTCCAGCTTCTCGGTCGCCATCAGCGCCTTGTACTGGGTGATCAGGCTGGCTTCCGGCTCGGTCAGGATGCGGCGGAAATCGGCCTGGGTCAGCGGCTGCAGGGTGACTCGGATCGGCAGGCGGCCCTGCAGCTCGGGCAGCAGGTCCGACGGCTTGGCGAGATGGAAGGCGCCGGAAGCGATGAACAGGATGTGGTCGGTCTTCACCGGCCCGTGCTTGGTGGCGACGATGGTGCCCTCGATCAGCGGCAGCAGGTCGCGCTGCACGCCCTCGCGGGAGACGTCCGCCCCCATGCGCTCGGAGCGGGCGCAGATCTTGTCGATCTCGTCGAGGAACACGATGCCGTTCTGCTCCACCGCCTCGCGCGCCTCGCGCAGCACGCGCTCGTCGTCGACCAGCTTGTCGCTCTCCTCCTGCATCAGCACGTTGTAGGAATCCTCGACCGTCATGGTCCGCTTCTTCTTGCGCGGCCCGAACGCCTTGCCCAGCATGTCGCCCAGGTTGATCATGCCGATCGAGGCGCCGGGCATGCCCGGCACTTCCATGGTCGGCATGCCGCCGGATTCGGCGACCTCGATCTCGATTTCCTTCCTGGCAAGCTGGCCCTCGCGCAGCATGCGGCGGAACTTCTGGCGCGTGTCGGGACCGGCGCCGGGACCGACCAGCGCGTCCAGCACCCGTTCCTCGGCCTGCAATTCGGCCTTGGCGGCGACCTCCTTGCGCAGCCGCTCGCGCATCATGGCGATGGCCGCCTCCAGCAGATCGCGCACGATCTGCTCGACGTCGCGGCCGACATAGCCGACCTCGGTGAACTTGGTGGCCTCGACCTTGATGAAGGGCGCGCCGGCCAGCCGGGCCAGGCGACGGGCGATCTCGGTCTTGCCGACGCCGGTAGGGCCGATCATCAGGATGTTCTTGGGCAGCACTTCTTCGCGCAGGGTTTCATCGAGCTGCTGCCGGCGCCAGCGGTTGCGCAGGGCGATGGCGACGGCGCGCTTGGCGTCGGCCTGGCCGACGATGAAGCGGTCGAGCTCGGAGACGATCTCGCGCGGCGAGAAATCACTCATCTGTTGGATACTCTGCCTAGAGACTTTCGACAGTCAGGTTGGAGTTGGTGTAGACGCAGATGTCGGCGGCGATCTTCATCGCCTTGCGCGCCACCGCCTCGGCGTCCAGCCCGGGCTGGTCGATCAGGGCGCGGGCGGCGGCCAAGGCGTAGTTGCCGCCCGAGCCGATGCCGATCAGCCCGTCATCGGGCTCCAGCACGTCGCCGGTGCCGGTCAGCACCAGCGAGGTCGAGTGGTCGGCCACCGCCATCATGGCTTCCAGCCGGCGCAGATAGCGATCGGTGCGCCAGTCCTTGGCCAGCTCGACGCAGGCGCGGGTGAGCTGGTCGGGATACTGCTCCAGCTTGGCCTCCAGCCGCTCGAACAGGGTGAAGGCGTCGGCGGTCGAGCCGGCGAAACCGGCCAGGATCCTGCCGTTGCCCAGCCGGCGCACCTTGCGCGCGGTGGCCTTGATGACGGTCTGGCCCAGGCTGACCTGGCCGTCGCCGGCCAGCACCACCTTGCCGTCCTTGCGGACCGCCAGGATCGTCGTGCCGTGCCAGGTGGGGGTGCCTCCTGCCTGAGGCGAATGCGGATCGGACATGACGCATAGATAGGTGATCGCCCGGCCGGGCGAAAGGGGGCGGCAAAACCCGGCGGAATCGGGCGATCCGGCGGGCCTTCCCGAGGCGGCACCGGCGGAACTGGCACCATCCGGCCAATGCTGTTACAAAGCCCCCGCACCGCTTGAGGGTGCGGGAAGAGCTAGCAGGACCATGGCGCGCGACACTGCCGGCGCCGGCCCGGGCCGCACGGCCACGGTCGAGCG
Organism: Alphaproteobacteria bacterium; assembly: GCA_037190765.1. Classification (GTDB taxonomy): domain Bacteria; phylum Pseudomonadota; class Alphaproteobacteria; order Reyranellales; family JAQSWP01; genus JAQSWP01. The sequence continues at coordinate 1,909 of JBBCJW010000093.1, read as the reverse complement.
CACCACCAAGGAAACGTCGATCTCCGTCACCGTCGATCTCGACGGCAGCGGCGCCTACGACGTTGAGACTGGGATCGGCTTTCTCGACCACATGCTGGAGCAGCTCTCGCGCCACTCGCTGATCGACATCACGGTGCGCGCCAAGGGCGACCTGCACATCGATTTCCACCACACCACCGAGGACACCGGCATCGCCCTGGGCGAGGCGGTGTCGCAGGCGCTGGGCCAGCGCATCGGCATCACCCGCTACGGCGAGGCGCTGATCCCGATGGACGAGACGCTGACCCAGGTGGCGCTGGACGCGTCGAACCGGCCCTACCTGATCTGGAAGGTGAATTTCACCAAGCCCAAGCTGGGCGAGATGGACACCGAACTGTTCAAGGAGTGGTTCCAGGCCTTCGCCCAGAACGCCGGCCTGACCTTGCACGTGTGGAACCACTACGGCGAGAACAACCACCACATCGTGGAAAGCTGCTTCAAGGGCCTGGCGCGCGCGCTGCGCCAGGCGGTCGAGATCGACCCGCGCAAGCGGGACGCCATCCCCTCGACCAAGGGCAAGCTCTAGATGCGCGCAGCCTTCATCGGGCATCGACACTGACGCTGCCGGGGCCGCACGCCCGCGCACGTTAATCGTCGTCCATCGCCTGAGGATCACCGCCAATGTCTGTCGCCATCATCGATTACGGGTCCGGCAATCTGCGCTCGGCCGCCAAGGCGTTCGAGCGCGCCGCCGCCGAGGCCGGTCTCCACGCCAGGATCGAGGTCACGTCGGATCCGCGCGCGGTGATGAAGGCCAGCCATATCGTGCTGCCCGGCGTCGGCGCCTTCGCCGACTGCCGCGCCGGGCTCTACGCGGTGCCCGGCATGGTGGCGGTGCTGGAGCGCGAGGTGATCGAGCGCAGCAAGCCCTTCCTCGGCATCTGCGTCGGCATGCAGCTCATGGCCACGCGCGGGCTGGAGCATGGGGTGCATGACGGGCTGGACTGGATCAAGGGCGACGTGGTGCGGGTGGTGGCGGACGACAGTCCGCTGAAAGTGCCGCAGATGGGCTGGAACGCGCTGACCGACGTGGTCGGCGCGCATCCGGTGCTGGACGGCATCGACAACGGCGCGCACGCCTATTTCGTGCATTCCTACCGGCTGGTGGCGGCCGATCCGTCGAACGTGCTGGCCACGGTCGATTACGGCGGCAAGGTCGCGGCGGTGGTGGGACGCGACAATCTCGTGGGCACCCAGTTCCACCCCGAGAAGAGCCAGCGCACCGGCCTGCGCCTGATCGCCAATTTCCTGCAGTGGCGGCCGTAGAGCAAATCACGTTCTGTCGGAATCGCGAGCGATTCCGACAGAACGTGTGAATTTGCTCTAAACGTTAATGAATAGAGCCTTCACTCGTCGCTGGCCTGACCCGTCGAGGTGAGCGGGTTACGACGGCAGGATCACACGTCGTCGTCGGCTGCCGGACCGCCTTCGCCTTCCCAGCGGTTGATGGCGCGGACTTCCTTGCGGTTGAACTTCAGCCTGACGCCAAGCCCGCCGCCATTCTCGGCAATGAAGACGGCGCCGCCCTTTTCCAGCGCCGCCTGCAGGCGAGCTTTGGCGTCCTCGCCGGGATCGCCCGTTCCGGTCTCGAATTCCGCGATGGCCTGGGCGTCGACGCCGGAAAGACGCGCGACATGCTCGCGCGGCCATTCGACCAGCGCGCGCGCCGCCCTGCATTGGGGTCCGGTTATGGTCATGCGCTCGCCTCCGTTGCTGGTCCGCCGCGCGATCCACCCTGCCACACGCCGGCCGGAAGAGCGAGCGCGCGGGGGGCGCGAGTATGGGGGAAGCGGCGAGACGGAAGAGTAGGCGAGGCCCCTCACCTTCCCACGGCTTCGCCGCGGGCCCCTTCCTCTCCCCGTTGCACGGG
>JBBCJW010000092.1:0-16899 GCA_037190765.1 Alphaproteobacteria bacterium | reverse complement strand
TCCTCTCCCCGCTTGCGGGGAGAGGCCGGGGGAGGGGCAGCGGCGCCAGCCGCGCTTCTTCCTCCATACCGAACCGAACGCGCCATTTGCCTCCCGGCGAATTGTCCCGCCGCCATCCTTCTCCTTTCCCCGCCTGCGGGGAGAGGCCGGGTGAGGGGCAGCGGCGCCAGCCGCGCTTCTTCCTCCACACCGAACCGAACGCGCCATTTGCCTCCCGGCAAAACGCCATGCCACACTTCGCGCATGACCCTCGCCAGCATCCGCAGCCTCGACTACACGGTGCTGCTCTGCGCGCGGCTGGAAGACACCATGGCCTTCTACCGCGACACGATGAAATTCCGCCTCACCCTGGACCGCCCGAACTGGAAGGAATTCGCCATCGGCGCCGCGATCCTCGCGCTGCGCCCGCGCGGCAATTTCCCGGTCGCCGACGACGGCCCGATCCCGTCCGGCAGCGCCTCGGTGCAGCTCGCCTTCCGCGTCGCGCCGCAGGATTTCGCCGCCTGCCACGCCGAGCTGATCGCCGCCGGCGTCCCCATCCTGCGCGGCCCCACTGACCTGCCCGCCTGGCGCCACCGCACCCTCTTCTTCGCCGACCCCGAACGCAACATCCTCGAAATCTACGCCGAGATCTGACTCATCTCCCTCTCCCCGCTTGCGGGGAGAGGGTCGGGGTGAGGGGCAGACGCACAGCGTCACACCCACCGACGACAACACCACAGAGACACAGAGGCACAGAGTCGATCCCTCTGTGTCTCTGTGCCTCCGTGGTTATCCGTCCCTTCCACCGCCTACCCCAGCGTCTCCCGATTGCCCTCGCTTAGCAGCGTCGATTGCAGCCCCGACTGTTGCCGCAGCTCGTTCAGCCGCCGCATCCTGGCGCGCTCGGCCTCTTCCTCGTCCGGCATCGGCACCGGCTTCGGCGGCGCCGGCGGTTTCGGCTTCCTGAACAATCCACCCATCATCGCCCTCCATCCGTCATCGTCATCGCGTCATGCCCCATCACACCGTCACATCAGCGCAAGCCATCATCGCCCCGCGCTGAAGCGCCGCTTGGCCGCGCCATGCCCCAGCACCACCTTGGGCATCGCCGGCCGCCGCCCCGCCGCGCCATTCGCCAGCGCCACCCCACTGCCGGCCACCCCGCTCCCCGCCGCGCCAAAGCCGCGCGACCACGCCATCGCCACCGCATCGCCGCGATCGGTCGAGCGCCCCAGCCGCGCCGTCACGCTCTCCTTGGGCTCGACCTTGATGCCCTGCGGCCCGATCTCGTAGGAAGGCGCCGTCAGGTCGGCCAGCAATTCGCGATCCGGCGGCAGCGCGACCGGCGAGCCGCCCGGCTGGTCCGGGTCCAGCGCCTCGCGCAGTTTCCACCACGCCTGGCTGCGCATGTTGGCGAAGGAGAGTTTTCGGTCGGCGGTGCGCGACGTCGCCCGCTCCGCCCCCTTGAAGGCGTGGCAGGCGATGCCGTTGTCCTGCAGCCGCTGCAGCGCCTGCCCGCCATAGCCGCCGCCCATGTCGATGACGATCTCCGCCCCGTCGCGCCGCTTGGCGACGACCAGTGCCGCCACCTCCGATCCGGTCGGCGTGCTGCGCCCTTCCGCCACCACCAGCTCGGCGAACCAGCCGTCATGGCGGGCGGCGATCACCGTGCGGTCCGCGCCGCCCTGCGCCACATCGACGCCCAGCGCCGTCATCGGCACGCCGCGCGGCGGCATCGCCTGCCAGCGCGCCTGCGCCGCCATCGCCCAGGACGAGGGAATGCACTGGAACGGCGCATCGCGCAGCGCCCGGTCGAAACGGCCGTCGCGATAGGCGGCGCGATAGTCCTGCGGCAGCGCCGCCAAGGTGCGATCGTAATCGGTCTCCGCCAGGTCGGGATTGTCGGCCAAGGTCGAGCGGATGAAGCTGCGGCTGCGCGCCCGCACCTTTTCGCCGCCGACCAGATGCGGGCCCGGCCCGTCAACCTCGATCTCGCGCCCGTCCGCGCCGGTGGTGTACCAGCGCAGCTCGCCCGGCACGGCCGGATCGGGATGGCGCGGATCGAGCCACGCCGCCCAGCGCCGCACCACCCACAGCCCCTCGGGCCGCGTCGGCGGATTGCCCGCCGCCACCACGCGGCAGCGCTGGCCTTTGTCGGTGGAGCGGTTCCAGCCGATGATGAATTCGTACTGGCTCTCGGTGAAATCGCCGACCTCGTCGAAGCCGATCAGGTCGTGCGGATTGCCCTTGTAGCCCTGCTTGTCGCTCTCGTGCTGGCAGCCGCCGATCTCGACCGTGCGGCCGCCCGACAGCCGCCACTTGCCCTTCTGCCCGTTCCAGCCGTCGCGGCTGCCGATCACCTCCTCGAAGCGGGTCACCAGGCCCTCGACCTCGCGGTTGATCCGCCGCAGCAGCAGCGAGCGGCGATGCTGCGTCAGCGCCAGCCCGACCAGCAGGTCGGTCTTGCCGCCGCCGGCCTCGCCGCCATAGAACAGCTCGTCGGCCGGCGAGAAATAGGCGGCGGTCTGCGGCCCCGGATTGGGCACCCAGGCGAACCCGCCCGTCGCCTCGATCACCTCGCGCCCGACCTGCTCGCGCCGCGACGCCGCCATCCGCTCGATCCGCGCCACCACCTCGGCCAGCAACGCCGCCCCCTCGCTCATCGCCCCTCCACAGGAATCTTATGACGACCACAGAGGCACAGAGACACGGGGACGATCCGCCATGCCCTGGATCCCGGCCAGGGCAAATCACGTTGGGATGGAAGCGCTCGCGATGCGGTCAGAACGCAATCTGCTCCAGTGCCCGTCTCCCGTCCCTCTGTGTCTCTGTGGTTATCTGCCGATGAGACAACCACAGAGGCGCAGAGACACAGAGACGACGCAACGCACGCTCTCCCTCTGTGCCTCTGTGTCTCTGTGGTTATCGGCGAAACCTCACACCCCGTAGCCCGCGACCACGTTGAGCGCGATGGTCTTGCCGCTGTCGGCCACCGCGCCGATCACTGTGTGCAGCGGCTGCGGCAGGGTGAAGCCGACCTGGGCGCCGGGCGGAATGGCGATGCCCGCACCATAGGACGGGGTGACGGTCGAGCCGGCCTGGTAGAACGCCACATCGACGAAATCCGCCGCCGAGCGGTTGGTCAGCACCACGCAGCGCGGCGCCGGCAGCTGATAGGCCTCGACCGGCTGGCCCGAGATGGTGGCGTTGAGATCGATGACGGCGCCGGCGGCGGTGACCACAGTGTCGCCCAGCAGCTTGCTCGGCACGAACACCGTCGAATGCGGATAGCTCATGTTCATTTCCCTGTCCGATGAAGTTGACGTTGCAAGACACCACCCCTCCTGTCCCCTCTCCCCGCAAGCGGGGAGAGGGGTAGGGTGAGGGGCAACTACAGTTGTGAGGAGCAGCCACGATTGCAGGAAGCCGTCACAGATGCGGAAGGCAGACGCTTCAGCGCCGCTCAATCTTCTTTCCTGTCACCCCCGACTTGATCGGAGGCCCATGCCTCGGCCGGCACGTCGTCCACACTGACGGACGACCTTGCTCTCAACAACGATGGATCCCCGCCCGAGGCGGGGACGACAAACCGGAATCGCGAAAGCGAACACAGCCCGGAAGCCCACGCGATACCCGCTCAAAGCACCAGCGGCGGCAAAACGAACCACAGAGCCACAGAGACCACCAGCCCCCACACCTCGGTGCCTCTGTGACTATCCTGAACCTTCACCCCGCCGCCCGTTCGGCGAACGCCACCGCGAACAGCAGCCGCCGCGCCAGCTCGCGCGAGCCCAGCACCGCGACGCCGACACGATCGCCGGCGCCGTCCTTCGCAACACCGACCGCAGCCTCCTCACCCTCGGCATCGACCGACGCCAACCGGGGATGCACATAGACGGCGGCCTTGTGCGCCTCGGCGGAAGCCTGCCGCACCAGCGCCAGCCGTTCCTCGATCGCATCGGGATCGCCCTTCAGCGCCTCCGCCCGCGCCCACAACTCCCGCATCGCGCCCAGCATGACGTCGAGCGGCATGATCTCTTCAAGCCCTCTCCCCGCAAGCGGGGAGAGGGTTGGGTGAGGGGCAGCTCCACGCCGAGAGGCAGCTCCACGCCGCGAAGCACCATCAGCGCCAGACGCCGCGCCAGCACGAACGCTAACACCAGCGCCAGCTACCGCCGCAGGCTTCGCCGCCTTCGAGCGAACCGCCCGCTTCTTCACCCCGCGCTTGCCGGCCGCCGCCCGCTTCGCCACCACATCCACCTCGCAACAGAAAAAACCCGCGCCAGCGCCGCGTCCTATTCCTCCCGCTCCCGCCACGCCGACACCAGCCGGCCCAGCACCGGCACCAGCTTCTCCCGCGCGCCCGGCACGCGCCGCATCAGCGCCCGATCCCACTGCGCCCGGTCCCTGCTATGCGGCCAGCCCCACAGCGCGTTCATCGGGTTGAGCACGGCGCCCATGAAATCGACCCCGGGCAGCGTCTGCCACGGCCAGTCGCGCAGCACCTGCCGCACGCGGTCGCGCTCGACGCCGACCGCCGCCTTGAACCTGGTCCCGGGAAAGAACGACCCCTCGACCGCCGCAAGCAGGCAGCGCCGTACGAACGCGATCTCGTCGCGGGTGAGTACGTCCCGCGCCGCCGGCAAATCGTCCCATCCGACTTTCTGATAGCGGATGCGGCGGGCCAACCCCTCATCCTGGTGCCACGCATCCGCCACCAGTTCGACCATCGGCCCCAGCCGCTGCTCCACCCCCGGCACGCGCCGCGCCAGCGCCCGTTCCTTGCGGTGTGGATAGCCCCACAGATTGAGCAGCCCGTTCTGCACCGCGCATTTGAACTCGCCCACCGGCACGCTGACACGCGGCCAGTCGCGCAGCACCTGCCGCACCAGCGGCCGCTCCACGCCCATCACCGTCCCGAACTCCCAGTCGGGCACGAACCGTCCCTCGACCAGCGCCCGCAGGCACAGCCGCACGAATTCGATGTCGCGCGCATCGAGCATGTCCTCGACCGGCCACAGCCGGCCGCCAGCCGCCCTGCCATAGCGCTGCCGCACCAGACGGACGCCGCCGGGACGCACACCACCGGGCCGCATATCATCGGGACGCACATCATCGGGACGCCACGCCGCCACGATGCGCTTCAGCACCGGCCGCAACCGGCGCGCCGCGCCGGGCACGCGCCAGGCCAGCTCGCGCTCCTGCCGGTGCGGATAATGCACGAAGGCGGCCAGCACGTTCTGCACCGCGCACCTGAACTGGAATCGCGGCAGCGTCCGGTGCGGCCAGCCGCACAGCACCTGCGCCACCGTCGCGCGCCGCACGCCGGTCAGGGCAAAGAACTCCCACTCGGGAAAGAACGGCCCGTAAAGTGCTGCAAGCAGGCACTGCTCGACGAAATCGGCGTCGTCGGGGAAACGGGCATCGCCGGGAAAATCGCAATCGCCCGGAAATTCGGACACGACAGGAAAATCGGACACGACAGGAGCGGGCATCACCCGCAGCAGTTGTATTCTGTCATCGTACAACACGCGCCGGCGCCAGTCACGCCCATTTCAGCACCACCGCCGCCAGCACCAGATAGCGCCCGACCTTGGCCGCCGTCACCAGCAGCAGGAAGCGCCACGCAGGCTCGCGCATCACGCCGGCCACCAGGGTCAGCGGATCGCCCACCACCGGCGCCCAGCTCAGCAGCAGCGACCAGTAGCCGAACCGCCCGTACCAGCCCTGCGCCCGCGCCATCATGTCGGGCCGCACCGGAAACCAGCGCCGCCGGCGCAGCCGTTCGACCAGCCGCCCCAGCACATAGTTGACGCAAGAGCCCAGCACGTTGGCGACGCTGGCCACCGCCAGCACCGCCGCCACGTCATGCCCGGCCAGCAGCGCGGCGGCGACCGCCGGCTCCGACGGCAGCGGCAGCAATGTCGGCGCCAGGAAGGCGCTGACGAACAGGCCGAGATAGACCGCATCCATGACCGGCGACCATGACAGCGCCATCGCCGCCCGTCACGCCTCGATCCTCACGCCGGCAGCGCTACAGCACGCACAAAAGAAAACCCGCGACGACGGCAATGCCGCGCGGGTTCGAGAAACCATCTCTCCTACCCTGTGGAGACTCCTCGCCAACCAAATCCCCATTAAAAAACCCGCCCCGAATCGCATCGCCGGGCGGGCCACGAAAAATCTCTCTCTTATATATACAAGCAAAAGCCCGCCACGGTGACGCACCGGGCGGGCTTCTCGACGCGCCTGGCGTCTGCGCCGGAACATGCGCGCATCACCCGCCGCCGTCAACCCGCCATTCACCAAATCCCCACATCGCCGCCGGCGAAACGCCCTCACACGGCAATTGACTTCCCACACCCTGCCCCCGGATGATTCGCGATCATGATCCGCCCGCCCGCCGGCGCAGCCGGCAGAACCAACACCGCCGGCGCAGCCGGCAAACCAGACATCATCGGCACCGCTGGCATCGTCAATCGCATCGGCATTGCCGGCTTCCTCGCCATCGCAGGCGCCGCAGCGCTTCCCATCCGCGTCGCGACCGCACTGATCGCCGCGACCATCATCGCCATCGCCGCCCCCGCGCAGTCCCAGCAGCGCCCCGCACCCACAACGCCGGCACAAACGACACCCGCCGCCACCCAGCAACCGCCGCCGCGCTCGCTCGCCCCCACCATCACCCAGCGCGTGACCCCGCCGCGGCCTGCGCCTGACACCGCCAGAGTCTGCGACGGCCGCTTCGAGCGCCTGCTGCGCGGCTTCTTCTTCGAGCCCGGCGAGCTTCACCCCTTCATCGCCGACGCCGCCGCCATCGCCGATTGCCGCCGCCAGCTCGACCCCGCCAAGCCCGACCACGCGCTGATCGACGCCATGCTGCTGCGCCACGGCCCCGCACCCGACGAAGCCACAGCACAACAGCGCTTCGACACGGCCTGCGCCGCCAGCCAGAAACTGGCCTGCGCCTGGCGCCGCTGGCCGGTTGGCGCCGCGCCGACGCAACAGCAGCTCAAGGACGCCACCGCCCCGCTCTACGCCCTGCTCGAACTGCCCTATCCCGCCGTCAACACCATGCTGGGCGTCGCCTCGCTGCTGCAGCCGGACCCGACGCCGCAGATGCTGGCCGACGCCAGCCGCCTGCTGCAGCACGCCTCGCATCGCGGCGACTGGTGGGCCACCGCCGCCCTGCTGCAGCACGAGCGCCGCAAGCCGCCGGCGCAGCAGGACACGCTGCTGCCGGAAATCCTGACCGACCGCGCCATCGCCCAGGGCAGCGCCCAGGCGATGGAACGGCGCGCCGACGCGTTGCAGCAGCAGGGCGACATCGCCGCCGCCACCTTGCTGCTGCGCCGCGCCGCCGACGCCGATCCGCGCTGGTTCCAGCACGACGTGGCGCACGCCGCCTGGCGGCTCTCCCACCTCCTGCGCCACGCCACCCCACCCGATCCGCAAGCCGCCGACCACTACCTGCAGCGCGCCGCCGCCCTGGGCAGCGAGCTGGCACAACAGGAGCTGCGCCAACACGGCGCGCCATCGGCGCCGTCGCCATCATCATCACCATCGGCACCATCGCCCTCAACGCCATCGCGAACCGCCACGCCGCCAGCCACCATCCCGCTGCCGCCCCCCGCCATCGCCGCCGCCACGGTGATCGTGCCGGGCAGCGCGCGGCTGGCGGCAACCGTATGCGAGGGCCGCTTCGAACCGCTGCTGCGCGGCCGCTTCTTCTATGCCGTCGAACTGCTGCCCTTCATCGACGATGCCGCCGCCATCGCCGCCTGCCGCAACCAGCTCGACGCCAGCAACGACGACCACGTCCTGATCGACGCCTGGCTGCTGCGCCACAGCGCGGCGACCAACACGGCGACCAGCACGGCAACAGGCGCGGCGGGTCAAACAACCGGCAGCGATGCCGCCGCCAACGAAGCGGCGGCGGAACAGCGCTTCGCCGCCATCTGCGCCCGCAACCACCGGCTGGGCTGCGCCTGGGGGCTGTGGCCGGCGGGCCGGCCGCCCGATCCCGACGCGGCCGCCGCCGTCGCCGACGCCCTGCTGGGCCTGGTCGATCCGCAATTCCCCGCCATCGACACCATGGCCGCACTGGCGCTGCTGTCGCAGCCACAGCCCGACGACAACGAGATCGACCAGGCCGTCTCCCTGCTGCGCCGCGCCTCGGCGGCGGGCGATCTGTGGGCGACGACGGCGCTGCTGGAAGAGCTGCGCGAACGGCCGCCGCCGTCGCTCGACGCCCGCGCGCTGCAGGCGCAACAGGTCGAGCTGGAGGAGCGCGCGGCGGTGCAGGGCAATGTGGTGCAGATGCTGATCGTGGCGGCTGCGCTGGCCGAACAGATGAACGACGCCGAAGGCGCGCTGCGCCTCTACCGCCGCGCCGCCGACGCCGACCCGCGCTGGTTCCAGCCCCAGGTGGCGCGCGCCAACCACGCGCTGGCCACCAGATTGCGCACCGGCGACGGCGCCCCGCCAGACCAAGCCGAAGCCACCCGCCGCCTGCACCGCGCCGCCGCGCTGGGCGACGCCCAGGCGCAGCAGGAACTGAACCAGCGCTAACGCGATGGCCCCCTCCCTCTCCCCGTTTCACGGAGCGAGGGAATCAAAGGCAGCTCTCGAACACGCCGCGCCTTTTCCTCCCTCTCCCTGCCTGCGGGGAGAGGGCCGGGGTGAGGGGCAGCGACAAGGCTGAGGGGCGATCACAAGAGTGAGGGACAACGACAGTCGCAAGCTGCCGCTCCCGTCCACCCCCGAACATTGACGCCGCCACACGCGCCAAGGATCATGCGCCCCGCATGACCGCCGACCACGACAATCCCGCCCCACCCGACGCGATGCCGCCCAACGCTGGGCCGCCCGACCCCGCCGTCGCGACAAGCGCGACCGCTCCCGACGCCACCACCCCCAACGCCGTAACCCCCGACACCGCGGCGCAAAAAATGTGGCAACAGGCCTGGGACCTGTTCGACCGCGACCAGCCGCAGGCGGCGGCCGCCCTGTTCCGCCACCTGCACGAACAGGGCGAGACGGGAGCGGCCGGCGCGCTGGGCCACGCGCTGCACCGGGCGGGCGCGTGGGACGATGCCGCCGACGCCTTCCGCGCCGCCATCGCCGCCGAGGACGACGATGCCGCACGCCTGGCGCTGCTGGAGACGCGCTTCGCCCGCGTCGCCGCCCTGGATCTGCCGCCCGACCATGCCGACATCGCCGAGGCTTTCGCGCTGGCCGAGCGCACGCATGGCTACCACCCGCACGCCAGCGTCATGGCCGGCTCCTTCTGCCTCTATCTGGCGCAGCAGACGCAAGCGCAGGCCACGGCGCATCCCGACCACCAGCCGCAGCATCGTCACCATCACCAGCCGCAACACTGGACCCGCCGCGCTCACGCCTATTACGAGGCGGCGCACAGAGCGGGCCTGCTGGCCGGCACGGCGCGGCTGGCGCGCCTGAAATGGCGCCAGCACGACTATGTCGGCTCGATCGCGCTGCGCCTGCGCGGCCTGCGCACCCTCTTCATCGCCTGGAAGAACGGCCCCGACGATCCCAGGCTGTACGGGCTGCACGATCTGCCGCCGGGCGGCGATAGGAAGCGGGGGTAGGCGGCGAGCAATCCAGCGTTGCAAACCGGCACCTGTACCATTCGACCTGTAGGCGTTCGATATCTGCTTTGCTAGCATTCAACGCAACTGGAAACCGCTACGCATGGAGTCGGAATGCGTTGGCTGATCATCTTTGTCATCTTTACCTTTGCCGTTCCGGGTCTTGCCATTGCGCAGTCGACAAAAACCTATCTGTGCCTTGACGGATTCTGCATTGGACAGCCGATCTCCGCCGCGCGCTTCGATGAAGTGACTTGGCTCAAGCCAGAGCAACTGCGGCAAGTTCCTTGCGAAGCCCGTGCTTGTCAGCCCGATATTGCATTCCGTGGCTATCCACCAGCCGACCGCGTTGCGCTGGCCAGCGCCTTCTCATGGGTATTCACCGCTGGCAACGTCAAAGACTATGCGATCATCACCACTGAAACACTACGGGTGTTCCGGCGCTACCGTTATGAATGCAATCCACAACCGCGAAACTCCGGACAGCGGCGTTTTATCGGCGCGTTTCGCAGCAGCGAAAGCGGACATCCGACGATTGTTGGCCTACGTCTGATTGATGGCACGTTGACGGTCTACCGCATTGCGCGAGAGATTCCATTCGAGAACGGGTATCAGTTCAAGTCACTGGCGGATGCCGTTCGCGCCCAATATGGCAACGACATTCTCCTAATCGACTATCTCAGTTCCAATGCCTATTCCGAAGTGAATGCACGCCAGAAACTCGGCTGGTTCGGCCGTAGCTCCGTGTTCAATACGCGCGATCCCGCTGACAATCGCGCCGAACTCGTCATCATCGATCCAAAAACCCGCCCGCTTCTCAGCCCCTCTTCCATGCCTTACAGCGGCGAGATCGGAGACCTCCCGGTCAGACTCGAGAAAATATGCGAAGCACCGGTATCACTGCAGTAGCAACAACCGCCATGCCGCATTACGAGCGATGAATTTTTGTTCAATTTCTTAAATTCTTATTAGAGCATCCAAACATACATGGCAAGATTCCAAATGCCTCTGCAGTCGAAGTAGATATTTGGAAAGATTCTCCCAATACTATCTCCTTCGAGAGCACCTGCGCGACGTTTTACAGCCTCGATCGCGTCATCTGAATTCTTAAATTCCGCGACATACAGCCCAAGCAAAGGCAGTTGATTATCATCGAGATGCCTGGTTCAAACCGACACAATCCGACCACAAGGCGTCACGTTGGTCATTCACGCTTCTCCCTGAAACGTCTACGGAATCTTTATTGGAACTAGTCGACCATCACGCTGAACATCAAAAATAAATGGCCGCGCTGTATTCGTTGCCGCTTCAACTATCCGGTCATAGCCGCGACAGAAGGACCGCATTTTCTCAAATGTCGAAGCATTACTCCCCCAAAGATAGAAACACGCAACGCCAAATTGCCTGATCGCGTATCTTTCAGCTTCCTCCAAATGGAATTTGCGATCATGGCTAAAGACAACCCAACCCTGTTGTCCAGCGACAGCCAACCAAACGTCATCCGGGGTATTATGATTAAATCGAAATTTGCTCTTTTTATTGTGCTGATAGTCAACATGAACCGGTGGCTCAAGCATCATTAACGCGCCCGGAAAGCGCGTGCCGCAATTGCGATCAAAGTAGAAAGTTAGTGGCGCCACTGCTTCTGTCGTGATTCATTCATGTTTATTTGCTCAAATTTGAGCGCAGCAACAACTTCCCTCTCTTTCAAGTTAAAATCATTGGCAATCTCCAAAATATCTTCGCCCGCTTCCCAACGCCCTTTCAACACCCACGTTGCGATACCTTTTACGGAAGGGGCGCCAAATGCAACCTTTGGATCAATGACGACAGGAGAGTTTCTACCAGCGAGATGCCATTTAATTGCCAGCTTACCCCGTTCATAGTCAAACTGATCGAGGCGGCCAATTATGTCAGCCCAAGCCAATTGACCATTTCGGTCAGGCCTCAAAAGCATTCCCTTTCCTTTTTTTCCAGCAATCTGTTGAAAATCCATAAATAGACTTTTTCCATCGGCTTTGAACTTATACTCAGCAAATGGATACTCGCTATGGAGTTGTTTCTGCACATAGTCTCTAGCAGATCTAATAGTTTTTAGTGTAATCCCCGATTTTCTCATTGCTGCCACAACGGCAACTTCTATCAATTGAAGGTAAGAAAGGGACGTACGATTAGCCCGCCGGGAGAGCGTGCGACTTTCGTCACCTTGATGCCAACTCCGAACAGTCTGTGGAGAGATTTGAGCGTACCTAGCAGCTTCCCCAATTTGATAATTGGGAATGAATAACCTCTTTCGCCATGCCTCTTGCTTGTTCTGTAATTGAACCATTCAGCGATACCGTAGCAAATTTATGAGATACTTCAACCAATTGCCAAACTTGAAGCTATCGATTACCTGGTCAGCACGATACGATACGATCTGGCTGAGGATGCTGTTAACGTTCAAAAACAGCATTGAAATCCCGAATCGCTACACTTTCGCACATTCCCGCATGCAACCTGTTCTTCACCGCCCCATCCGCGCCCTGAACTCCCGCACCATCGCCGCCGTCACATCCCGCTCGTAGCACACCGGCGACCGCCCGCCCGGCTTCGAATACGCACTGTTGGTCCCGCACGGCCGCCCATTGCGCATGACGTTGTAGGGACAGGGGCACGGGCCGGGATAGGCGGCGATCGACTGCTGGATGATGCGCCGACGCACCTCCGCGTCGGAGAGCTGGCTCGCCGCCATCGCCGCGCCCGCCGCCGTCATGGCAACGATTGCCAGGATCATCGTCATCATCGGCCGCATGCTGATGATCATCCTCCCCCGACGCCCCGGCGCGCCACGACCGCTACCGACGCCGCTGCTGATGATGATCCTCAGTACCAATGCCGGCAACCCGCCGGTCGCCGCCGCCCGAGGCGTCAGCGATCACCAGCCATGTTAACGCCTGCCATCGACATGGCCTTCGATCCGCTCCTTATGTACGCCGGCCAATAACAAGGGCAGAGGTGAATCCGGATGCGGCAACCGGATGCCGATGCCGCCTCACTCCACCGCCTCCACCTCCTCCATCGCCATCAGCCGGTCGAACGCGGCCCGGATCTCGGCCACGCCGAAGCCCGGCGGCAGCCGGTCCCAGCAGCAGATCTCGCGCACCAGATGCGCCGCCCGCCGCCGCGCCCTCCGGTCCATCACCCGATCCATCGGCCGGTCCATCACCCGCCCCTTCGCCCGCGCCCGATCGTCCTGCGCCCGCCCCATCCCCTCGCCCACCTCATCGCCGTCCTCCCCCAGCCCCATCTCCCCCAGCCCATCGCGATCGCGCCCATACAGCACGCGCCGTTCCATCGCCGTTATCACCGCCAGATAGGTCGCCATCGCCCGGCTGGCATGGGCGCTGCGCTCGAACCCCGCCGCGTAACCGCTCGTCGTCTGCGTCCCCGCCGGCACGCCGTCGAGATCGACCGCCAGCGCCTGCTGCATGCCCGAGGCCTCGAACAGCGCCCGCAGCCACAGCCCGGCCGAATGGCGCAGCAGCGCCGCCCGCCCGCGCCCCAGCACGCCGCGCTCGCGCAAGCGGTCGAGCAGGCAGGCTTCGACCACGCGATGCCCCGCCAGCCCCGCCTCGACCACCGCCCCGTCATAGCGCTCGATCGTATCGCCATGGCGGAACCGCTCCAGGGTCGGCGCATTGGCCGCCACCCGCTCGCCCTCGCCCTCGCGCTGCTTCCCCTTCCGCCCTCCCCCACGCCCGCCGTCATGACGTGCGACATCACGCGCCCCCTCACGCCCTCCACCACCATCGTCACCACCATCATCAACCCGCGCCCGCAGCACCGTCCGCTGCGTCTGGCGATAGAGCGCGGCGCGCGCGATCTCCCGCCCCACCGCCTCCAGCCCGCGCCGCAGCGTCAGCCGCAACACCCGCGCCGCATCGCCCTCGCCTGCAGGAACCCGCGCCACCCCGCCCGGCCGCGCCCCGCTCATGCCGTCTCTCCCGCACCGGCTTCGGCACCGGCTTCCATCCCGTCAGCCGCCGCCCCGGCATCGGCCTTCGCCGCCGCCTCTTCCGCAGCGCCTCCTGTCTTCCCGTCCGCCGCCTTCTCGCCCCGACCCTCACCGCCAGCGCCCATCGCCGCAAACCCGTGCGCCGCCAGCACCGACGCCGGCGCCACGCAGCCCGGCTGGCCCGGCGGCGCGCCCCAGTTCTCGATCCAGAAGCCGCTGGCGGCGAAGTCCCGCACCCGCCGCGCCCACGGCGTCTCGCCATCCGACGCCGCCGCCCCTCTCGCCACCGCCCGTGCAACGGCCCCCGACGCCGCACCAGATCCAGCCCGCATCAGATCGTCCTGCGCCCGGCGCATCCACCGGCGCCACACCGCCGTCCAGTTGCTGCTGATGCCGGCCGCGCCAGGCCTGGCGCACCAGTAGTCGCGGAACTGCGCCGTCTCGCGTTCGAGATCGACCAGCGGCGCCTCCCGCGCCGCCAGCGCGCGCATCGCCGCACCGACGGCGAAATCCGCCGGCAGCCGGCAGGGCGGGTGATGCTCGCCGTCTTCCCCCACCTCGAACAAACCATGGCGCGCGCCTGTGCTCCCCTCCCCTGCACTCCCCTCCGCTTCGCTTCCCTTCTCTCCTCTCCCCTCCCCCGGCGGATCGAATTCGCCCGCGCCGCCATCCGGGTTCTCCACCGGTGGGGAAACCGGCGCCCGTGAAACCACGTAATCGCGCGCCTCGGGCGGCAGCGGATGGACGTAGCTGGGCTTCTTGGGTTTCTGATAGCGGCCGAAATTGCGCACCAGGCCGAAGCCGCGCCCGCCGACCTCGATGCGGCGGATGAAATCGCCGCGCTCCAGCTTCGCCAGCACCGCTTCGACATCGACGCGGCTGGCCGGCAGCAGCCGCATCTTCAGCGTCCGCGGCTTCCACTCGAACACGCCGTTGTCGTCGGCCTGCGTCCACAGCCCAATCAGCAGGATCTGCGCCTGGGCGTCGAGTTGCACGAACGCCTCGTCGGTGAACAGCCCCGGATGCACGCTCCTGATTCTCGCCATCGTCCCGCCCTCGCTTCCGTTTCCCCCTCGCCCCCGACAAGCCCCGCGCCAGCGATCCACCTCATGCCTCCTCTCCCCGCGTGCGGGGAGAGGATCAAGAGCCTGGCCCCGACTTGATCGGGGCTGAGGGGCAGGCGCGCAGCGCCGCTCGCATTCCTTCCTGTGCTCGTCACTCCTGCGCGCAGAGGAGAACGCGCGCTCTCACCCCGCACCACATCCCGCCTCACCCACGCCCCTCACCCTCCCATCGCCTCGCTGCCGCTCGGCGACGGGCCCCTCCCTCTCCCCGTGGTCACGGGGCGAGGGAAAAAACACTCGCTCTTCCTTCCGACCACCACCTCATGTCTCCTCTCCCCGCTTGCGGGGAGAGGATTAAGGTGAGGGGCAGGCGCGCAGCGCCGCTCGAAGGCGGGAATGACGGAAAAGAAAGTCGCCGCACGCCACAGAGGCACGGAGCAAGACGCAGCCAGCAGCCTTAAGCTCCTCTCCGTGTCTCTGTGCCCTTCTCCCTCTGTGCCTCCGTGTCCTTCTCCCTGTGTGCCTCTGCGCCTCTGTGGTTCGCCTCCTCATCCACCCCGCACCACTTCGCCCACACCACCAACAACCACCCCTCACCCCACATCCCCGAACCGCGCCAGCCTTGCCTCGAACCGCAGCTTGAGCACCGCCTCCGGCCCGTGCCGATTCTTGGCCACGATCAGCTCCGCCTGGCCGGCGCCCTGGCGCAGCCGCGCCTGCCACCGCTGCACCCGCTCGCCCGCCGCGCCCGCCGGCGGCTCTTCGCGACGGGCGTAGTATTCGTCGCGGTAGAGGAACCACACCTGGTCGGCGTCCTGCTCGATGGCGCCCGAATCGCGCAGATCGGCCAGCAGCGGCCGCTTGTCCTCGCGCCCCTCGACCGCGCGCGACAGCTGCGACAGCGCCAGCACCGGCGCCTCGAACTCGCGCGCCAGCGCCTTCAGCGCCGCGGTGATCTCCGCCACCTCCAGCACCCGCGACGCCTCGCGCCCGTAGCGCCCGTCGCCCTGCATAAGCTGCAGGTAATCGACCACCACCAGCCGCACCGGCGCCCGCTGCGCCAGAAGCTTCAGCCGCGCCCGCATCTGCGCCGGCCGGATCAGCGGCGTCTCGTCGATCGCCAGATGCAGCGGCTTCAGCGCCTGCCCGCGCGCCATCGCCTGGCGCAGCTCGGCGGCCGTGATCTCCCCGCGCTGCAATCGCGCCAGATCGAGCTGCGCCTGCGCCGCCACCAGCCGCGACGCCACCTGCAGCGCCGACATCTCCAGCGAGAACAGCGCCACCTGGCTCTCGCGCGCCACATGCTGGGCGATGGTCGCCGCCAGTGCCGACTTGCCCATGCCCGGCCGCCCGGCCAGCACGACGAGGTCGGAATCGGCCAGCCCGCCCAGGCTGCGGTCGATCGCCGCCAGGCCCGAGGCCACGCCCGGCACCGCGCCGCGCTGGAAGGCGCGTTCGGCCGCCGCCAGCGCCGCCTCGGTCGCCGCCGCCAGGGTCACCGGCCCGCGCGCCTCGTCCTGGCCGCGCAGCGCCAGCAGCCCGGCCTCGGCCGCGTCGAGCACCTCTTTGGTCGGCAGCGCCGGGTCCTGCGCCTCGCTCAGCAGCGCTTGCGCCAGCGCCACCATGTCGCGCCGCCGCGCCCAGTCCATCACCAGCAGCGCATGGTCGCGCGCCGAGGCCATCATGCCGGCCGCACCCGTCGCCAGCCGCACCAGCCACGCCGCGCCGCCCATCGCCTCCAGTCCGGCGCGCACGCCCAGCCGCTGCGCCAGTGCGGTCGGCGTCAGCGGCAGCCCGCTGTGCAGGGCGCCCTCGATGCCCTGCCAGAGCTGCGCGTGCAGGTCGCAGGAGAAGTGCCGCGCCCGCAGCCCGGCCTGGGCGCAGTCCCAGTAGCGGTCCGCCTTCGCCAGCACCGCCCCCAGCACCGCCTGCTCGCTCTCCACCGCCGCCACCTGCATCCACCCCCGTCACCGCCGCCGCTCTCCCCGCCGCCGTCACCCGTCAACGAGGCGTGCGCCTTGCACCTCGCGGCATGACGGAGGAACGCAAACCACAGAGGCACAGAGACACAGAGGACGGAGGCACGGAACAAAGCGCAACCGGCACGTCTGCGTGTCCGCCCCTATCCGCGCGACACGATCTGCTACCTCTGCCGCTCTCCCTGTTGCACGCCGAGAAGTGTGAGGTCATGCCGCCCTGCCCGTTTCAGAGAAGTGACGTGAAACCGTCGTCACCCTTCCTGGCCCTC
>JBBCJW010000091.1:0-28885 GCA_037190765.1 Alphaproteobacteria bacterium | reverse complement strand
GCGGCACGAATTCGCCCTCTCGACCCTGGCGCTGGGCGGCTGGCCCGAGCCGATCGGCGAGATGATCGACCGCACCATTCCCGGCCCGGCCGGGCCGCTGCCGATCCGGGTCTACCGGCCGCGCGGCGCCGCGCAGCGCCGGCGCGGCATCCTGGTCTACTATCACGGCGGCGGCTTCGTGGTCGGCGACATCCCTTCCTACGAGAAGGTCTGCCGCTATCTCGCCAGCAAGTCGGGCTGCATCATCGTCGCGGTCGATTACCGGCGCGCGCCCGAGCACCGCTTCCCGGCGGCGCTGGAGGACGCGCTGGCCGCCTTCGACTGGGTCCACGCCCATGCCGAAGCGCTGGGCGGCGCGCCTGCCCATGTCGGGGTCGGCGGCGATTCGGCCGGCGGCAACCTGGCGACGGTGGTGGCGCTGATGGCGCGCGACCGGTCGGTACAGGATGGGGCGCCGCAGGACGGGGTGACACGGGATGGGGCCGGCGCGCAGCCGGCGTTCCAGCTGCTGATCTATCCGGCGGTCGATTTCTCCGGCCGCCACCCCTCGCATGCCGAACTGGGCGATTCCTACCTGCTGACCCGGCCGATGATGAACTGGTTCCGCAGCCAGTACCTGAACAGCGAGGCCGAGATCGAGGACTGGCGCGTCTCGCCGCTGAAGGCCGCCAGCCTGGCCGGTCTGCCGCCGGCCTATGTCTGCACCGCCGGCTTCGATCCGCTGCGCGACGAGGGCAAGGAATATGCCGAACGGCTGCAGGCGGAAGGCACGGCGGCGACCTATCGCGAGTTCGACAGCCTGATCCACGGCTTCGTCGGCTTCACCGGCACGGTATCGGCCGCCGCCCGGGCCATGGACGAGATCGCCCAGGCGCTGCGCCAGGCGCTGGAGCCGGACCAGGCGCCGGATCAAGCACCGGACCAGGCGCCGAACGAGACGCCGGACGCCGGCATTGCAACCGCCAGTTAGGGCAAATTCGCATCCGTGGGTGGAAGGGTCGGCGCTTCCCTCCCCCCGCGATCCGCTCTAAAACAGCGCCAGTATCGACAGGCAGTCATGACGGACGCCATTCCCCTGAGCACCAAGCGCGAGCGCAACAAGGCCAGCAACCGGCAGGCGCTGCTGGTCGCCGCCAAGGCGGTGTTCGCCGAAATGGGCTATGGCGCGGCGTCGGTGCGCGACATCATCCGCCGCACCGACCTGGCGGCCGGCACCTTCTACAACTACTTCACCGACAAGCAGGCGATCTTCCGCGCCGTGGTCGAGGAGCTGGCGCAGGAGCTGCGCAACCAGCACTCCTCCGGCCGCCGCAGCGCCACCACCGTCGAAGGCTTCGTCTACGGCACCTTCAAGGCCTATTTCACCTTCATCGCCGGCGATCCCGACCTGGTGAACTTCTCCCGCCGCAGTGCCGGCGCCATCCGCACCCTGCTCGACCAGCCGGAGATCACGCCGCTGTTCGACGACCTGCGCAGCGACATCGCCGAGGCCATCGCCCGCGGCCTGCTGCCCGATCTCGACGTCGGCTATTTCGCCGCCGCGCTGGCCGGCATCGCCTTCGAGGTGTCGATGGTGATGGTGGCGCGCGACCCGGTCGATCCCGAGGCGGCGACCGAGTTCGCCGCCGGCCTGGTGCTGAACGGAATCCTGAGAAAAACCTGACTTTGTCAGGCGCCCTGCGCGATCGGATTGCGCAGCGTGCCGATGCCCTCGATCTCGACCTCGCACACGTCGCCCGGTTTCATGAAAACCTTCGGGCTGCGCGCCATGCCGACGCCGGCCGGCGTGCCGGTGATGATCACGTCGCCCGGCTCCAAGGTCATGACGACGGAGATCTCCGCGATCAGGGCGGCGACGTCGAACACCAGGTCGGCGGTGTTGCCGTCCTGCAGGGTCTGCCCGTTCAGCCGGCACTTGACCGCCAGCCCGTGCGCGCCCTTGGGCAGCTCGTCCGGCGTCACCAGGTCGGGGCCGAAGCCGCCGGTGGCGTCGAAATTCTTGCCCAGGGTGAATTGCGAGGTCTTCGCCTGGTAGTCGCGCACCGAGCCGTCGTTGAAGCAGGCATAGCCGCCGACATGGGAGAGCGCCTTGGCCTTGGCGACGTTGCGGCCGCGCTTGCCGATGATCACGGCCAGTTCCGCCTCGTAGTCCAGCATCTGCGAGGCTTTCGGCGCCAGCATGCGGCCGCCATGCGGCACCAGCGTGCTGACGAAGCGGGTGAAGATCACCGGATAGGTCGGCAGCGGATTGCCGGTCTCGGCGGCGTGGTCCTTGTAGTTCAGCCCGACGCAGACGATCTTGCCCGGGTTGGGGATCGGCGGCAGCAGCTTGACCTTGGACGCCTTCAGCACCGCGTTCTTCCGCGGTTTCGCCGCCACCTGCTTCAGCTCGGTGCGCGCCACCGCCCCGGCGGCGAGGATGCCGGCCAGGCTGCGCGGCAGCTTGGGTGCGGCCACCGACAGGTCGATGATGCTGTCGCCCTGACGCAGGCCGACCGTCGCGACGCCGGCCTTGCTGAAACTCACGAAGCGCATGGACTTCTCCCCGTTGTGGCTGAACCCGTTCTGGCTACCCGCCTTCCGGCCGCCGGAGCCTCGCGCAGGGAAACCGGCCGGTCAAGCGCGGGCGGCCAGCAGCGCCTGCGCCAGCTCGACGAAGCCCGCGCCGGCGCGCGACGGGGTGATCCAGCGCGGCAGGCTGGCCATGCGGTCGGCGAAGTCGCGCACGTTGGCGACGCCGACGGCGTTGGGGAAGAAACCGAACATGGGCGCATCGTTGGGCGAATCGCCGGCGAACACGATGCGCTGGCGCTCGGCCTCGGCATCGATGCCGAACAGCTCCTGCAACGCCAGTCTGGTCATGCCCAGCTTGTCGTAGCTGCCGAACCAGCCGTTGACGTGGATCGAGCTGACCTTGGCGGTGGCGCCTTCGGCCTCGAACAGCGCCACGATGCGGTCGACCGCAGCGCGCGGCAGGGGCGCCACGTCCTCGCAGAAATCGATCGCCAGGTCGGCGACGCGATAGGGCTGGTCCGAGGCGATGCCCGCCCCCGGCACCTCGCGCAGAATGCGCTGGCGCAGCCCCTCCAGCCGGCGCCGCCCCTCGGCCCGCTCAGCCTCGCCCTGCAGGAAGCGCTGGCGCAGCCGGCCGGCCTGATGGTCGTGCCAGAAATAGAAGGCGCCGTTCTCGCCCACCACCGCATCGACCGGCCAGAACCGGGCGATCATGTCGCACCAGCCGGCCGGCCGGCCGGTGATCGGCACCACCAGAAGGCCCGCTTGCTGCAGCCGCTCCAGGGCGGCGTAGGCGGCGGCGGTGAGCTTTCCCTCGCTGGTGAGCGTGTCGTCGATGTCGAGCAGCACGGCCCTGACGGCGGCCAGGGCGGGGCGCGGAAACTCCGCCAGGGGCTGCAATCTTTCGCTCGCCATCGCCTTCTCCGCCGGCTCGAAAACGGCCGGACTATAGCGGCAACAGCCATGCGCGGATAGCACTGGCAATGCAGCACCAGCACGCTATTTTAGCGCCGTTTTCCAGCCTGCCGCAGGACGCCATGATCCCCCGCTACAGCCGCAAGCCGATGACCGATATCTGGGAGCCGGAGAACCGCTTCCGCATCTGGTTCGAGATCGAGGCGCATGCCTGCGACGCACTGGCCGAGCTGGGCGTCATCCCCAAATCCGCCGCCGCCAATATCTGGGAAGGCGGCAAAAAGGCGATGGCGAAGATCGACGTGGCCCGCATCGACGAGATCGAGCGCGTCACAAAGCACGACGTCATCGCCTTCCTCACCTGGCTGGGCGAGTTCATCGGCGACGATGCCCGTTTCGTGCACCAGGGCATGACATCGTCCGATGTGCTGGACACCTGCCTGGCGGTGCAGATGACGCAGGCCGCCGACCTGCTGCTGGCCGATCTCGACCGGCTGCTGGCGGCGCTGAAAAAGCGCGCCTTCGAGCACAAGCACACCCTGACCATCGGCCGCAGCCACGGCATCCATGCCGAGCCCACCACCTTCGGCGTCAAGCTGGCCGGCCACCATGCCGAGTTCGCCCGCTGCCGCGAGCGGCTGGTGGCGGCGCGGGCGGAGATCGCCACCTGCGCCATTTCCGGCGCCGTCGGCACTTTCGCCAATGTCGATCCCAGGGTGGAAGAGCATGTGGCGGCGAAACTGGGGCTGGCGGTGGAGCCGGTCTCGACCCAGGTCATCCCGCGCGACCGGCATGCCATGTTCTTCGCCGTGCTGGCGGTGATCGCCAGTTCGGTCGAGCGGCTGGCGATCGAGATCAGGCATCTGCAGCGCACCGAGATGCGCGAGGCGGAGGAATTCTTCTCGCCCGGCCAGAAGGGCTCGTCGGCCATGCCGCACAAGCGCAACCCGGTGCTGACCGAGAACCTGACCGGGCTGGCGCGGGTGGTGCGCGCCGCGGTGATCCCCGCGCTGGAGAACGTCGCCCTGTGGCACGAACGCGACATCTCGCATTCCTCGGTCGAGCGCATGATCGGACCCGATGCCACAGTGACGCTCGACTTCGCGCTCAACCGGCTGGCCGACGTGGTCGAGAAGCTGCTGGTCTATCCCGAGCACATGCAGCGCAACCTGGACCTGCTGGGCGGGCTGGTGTTCTCCCAGCGCGTGCTGCTGATGCTGACCCAGAAGGGCATGAGCCGCGAGGACGCCTACGCCGCCGTGCAGCGCAACGCCATGCAGGTGTGGAAAGGCAACGCCTCGTTCCTGGCGCTGCTGAAGGCCGACAAGGAGATCGGACAGTTCCTGTCCAACGACGAATTGGCCGAGCTGTTCGACATGGGCTACCACACCAAGCACGTCGATACGATTTTCAGGCGGGTATTCGGCGCCGCCTGACTGCGGGCCAGGCGCAACGAAAAAGGGGACGCCGCGGCGCCCCCTTCGCTTTTGATCGCCGACCGGCTTACTTGGCGCTGGCGAAGTTCTCCGCCGCGAAGTCCCAGTTCACCACCTTGTCGAGCCAGGCCTTGATGTAGTCGGGACGCTTGTTCTGGTAGTCGAGATAATAGGCGTGCTCCCACACGTCGAGCGTGATCAGCGGCGTCTTGCCGTCGGCCAGCGGCGTTTCGGCATTGCCGGTCTTCACCACCTTCAGCTTGCCGCCGTCGACGATCAGCCAGGCCCAGCCGCTGCCGAACTGGGTGGTCGCCGCCTCGGTGAAGGCCTTGACGAAATCCTCGTAGCCGCCGAAATCGCGCTCGATCGCCTTGGCCAGCGCGCCGGTCGGCTTGCCGCCGCCCTTGGGCTTCATGCTGTGCCAGTAGAAAGTGTGGTTCCAGGCCTGGGCGGCGTTGTTGAACAGCGTCTTGCTGTCCTTGTCGCCCTTGCCGGCGGTGGCCTTGACGATCCCGACCAGCGTCTTCTTCTCCAGCCCCGCCTTCGGCGCCAGCTCGTTGGTCTTGTCGATATAGGCCTTGTGATGCTTGCCGTGATGGAAGCCCAGCGTCTCGGCGCTGACCGTCGGCTCCAGTGCCTTCTTGTCGTAGGGCAGCGGCGGCAGCTCGAACGGCACGGTCGCCTTGTCGTCGAAGGGGGACCAGTCCTCGGCCTTGGTTTCGATCTTGCGAGCGGCAGTCATGCTCTTTCCTTTCCTCTTTACGCGGACCACAAACACAAAGGGACGCCTGACGGCGTCCCCTGCTCCTGAAACAAAGACCCGGATGCAGGCCGCGGCGCCGCCGAAGCAGCGCCCGTCGCCGTCACTTCTTCAATTCGGCCTCGATCTGGGTGCGGGCTTCGGCGCCGAACGCGAGCAGCTTCTTGCGGATCGCGTCCATGTCCAGGTCGATGCCCTTGGCTTCGAGATCCTTCAGCACCTTCACGATCACGTCGTCGTCGCCCGGCTTCTCGAAATCGGCCGCCACGACCTCCTTGGCGTAGGCCTCGGCGTCGGCGCCCGACTTGCCGAGCTGGCCGGCGACCCACAGCCCCAGGAGCTTGTTGCGCCGGGCGGTGATCCTGAACAGGGTTTCCTGATCGTGCTTGTACTTGGCCTCGTAACCCTTTTCCCGATCGTCGAACATCGACATGGACGCACTCCCAGTTTGGCGTGATGGCGGCTTTTATATAGCGGCGCAAGGCGGCTTCCGCCACCCCTTGCCCGGAGCCATCGCCACGGCCGGGAATCGCGTCCAATCGACGTCCTTGGGCTTTTTCGCTACGGTCCAGCCGCCATGGCGACCCTGACCATACAGGCCCTGAACGGGCTGCCTGCGGGCGAGTTCCGCGACATTCTGTCCGGCGTTTTCGAGCGTTCGCCCTGGGTGGCCGAGGCGGTGGCGGGGCAGCGTCCCTTCGCCGACCTGGCCGCCCTGCACCGCGCCATGACGGCGGCGGTGGCCGCCTCCCCGCACGAAGCGAGGCTGGCGCTGCTGCGCGCCCATCCCGAGCTGGCCGGCAAGGAGGCGGAGGCAGGCACGCTGACCGAGGAGTCCACCAGCGAGCAGAAAAGCGCTGGCCTGGACCGGCTGACGCGCCAGCAGATGCAGACGATCGCGCGCAACAACGCAGCCTACAGGGCCCGCTTCGGCTTCCCCTTCATCATCTGCGTGCGCAACCACGACCGCGACGGCATCTTCGCCGCCTTCGAGCGCCGGCTGGGCAATGCGGCGGACGCGGAATTCGAGACCGCCCTGCGGGAAGTGTACGAGATCGCCCGATTGCGGCTGGAAACGCTGCTGTGCTAGCGCGGATTCACACGTTCTATCGAAATCGCCCACGATTTCGATAGAACGTGATTTGCTCCAGGCGCAGGATCGGCGGCCATGAGCCACGAACTGATCCTGCACCATTACGACTATTCCTCCTTCTCCGAGAAGGTCCGGCTGATCTTCGGGCTGAAGTCGCTGGCCTGGCGCTCGGTGATCATTCCCGCCGTGGCGCCCAAGCCCAACCTGACGCCGCTGACCGGCGGCTACCGGCGCACGCCGGTGCTGCAGATCGGCGCCGACATCTATTGCGACACCGCCCTGATCGCGCGCGAGCTGGAGCGGCGCTTTCCGACGCCGACGCTGTTTCCCGGCGACCAGCGCGGCCTGACCGCCGCCCTGGCGATGTGGATCGAGGAGCCGTTCTTCTGGCCGATGGCGCGCTACGTCACCGGGCGCAACGCGGAGAAGGCCGGCGCCACCTTCCACGCCGACCGCGCCGCCATGCGCGGCAAGCCCGATCCCGGCATCGCGCGCATCAAGGCCGACGCCGACAAGCAGCTTCCCGCCATGCGCATCCAGTTCGCCTGGCTGGACGACATGCTGGCCGACGGACGCCGCTTCATGCTGGGCGAGCAGCCGGGCCTGCTCGACTTCACCTGCTATCACGCGGCGTGGTTCCTCGACGGCTTCGAGCCCGACACCTGGCCCGGCCTGGCCGATTACCGCCACATCACCGCCTGGATGCAGCGCGTGGCGGCGATCGGCCACGGCACGCGCGGCGAGATGGAACCGCAGGAGGCGCTGGCGATCGCCCGCCAGGCGACGCCGCAGACGCCGCCGCCCAGCCCGCAGGTGCCGCCGGAATGCCGGCTGGCGGGCCGCATCGGCATCCGCGCCGCCGACAACAGCCAGGAGATCGTGGTCGGCGAGGTGGTCTATTGCGATGTCGACGAGGTGGCGCTGGCCCGCCACGACGAGAGCGTGGGCGACGTCATCGTCCACTTCCCGCGCAACAAGTATTCGATCCGCCCGGCCGCCTGAACGGCGGCCGGCGGCGAGACCGAATAGCGGGGCCGTTACTCGGCCGCAACCTTGTTGCCCAGGCGGCGGCGCTTGGCGTTGATTTCCTTGAGATAGGCGATGCCCTGCTCGGCGATGGGATCGCCGACCATCTCCTCGCCCTCCGCCTTCAGCTCGTCCATGTTCACCCACACCCCGTACATCGACTTGGTGCGGTCGGTGATGATGCCGGCATGCAGCATGGTCTTGATCAGCACGCGGAAAATGTCGGTGCCTTCCTGCATCTTCTGGCGCCGCACGTCGTCGGTGTAGGCCTCGGTCACCGCGTCCCGCACCCACTGCCAGTCGAGCCCGAACTGCTGGTAGATGACCTGCTTCTGCTCCGGGTTGACCAGGTTGAACAGCAGCATCTGGAACACCTGTGCCGCCCAATCCTCGACCCGGTTGTGCTCGTCCTCGGTCAGGTTCGGGATGGTCTTCTGCGCCCAGATGCGGCCGAAGCGGTGATGGAAGGCCTCGTCGGTCATGACGAGCTGGGTCAGCCGCACCAGCAGCGGGTCGGCCGACTTGGCGTGGAAGGTGGCGAAGGCGCCCATGGCCAGGCCCTCGATCAGCATCTGCATGCCGATCAGCTTCTTGTAGACCTCGTGCGCGGAGACCAGATCGCCCAGCAGATGCGCCAGGGTCGGCGAACAGGGCAGCGGCTCGCCGAAGCGGGTCTCGATGTACTTGGTGAAGGCGGTGACGTGGCGGGCTTCCTCGCGCGCCTGGTTGGCGGCGTATTCCTGGGCGCCGGGATCGACCAGGATGTGGCACAGGCTGGCCGACAGCGACAGCGCGCCCTGCTCGCCGTGCAGGATGCCCGACAGGGCCCAGTGGGCGTTGGCGTTGACCAGGGCGATCTTCTGCTTCTCGTCCAGCCGGTCGGCCACCGCCGTCTGCATCTCCGCCACCATCTCGAACGGGATGATGGGGGTGTTCTCCTTGTCGAAGGGCATGCTGTAGTCGATATAGGCCGGGTCCAGCGGGTCCCAGAAATGGTCGTGGGTCGAGGCGATGATCTTGTCGAAGGCG
This sequence comes from Alphaproteobacteria bacterium, assembly GCA_037190765.1. GTDB lineage: Bacteria > Pseudomonadota > Alphaproteobacteria > Reyranellales > JAQSWP01 > JAQSWP01. Next base: position 20,112 of record JBBCJW010000091.1, on the reverse strand, counting down.
CCCGAGCGGCGGCCATAGCGGGCGGTCTGGATCATCGAGCCGAAATCTTCGGGATCGACGGCGTCGTAGGCCGGATCGCGGGTAAGCTGGTCGGTCATAATTTGTCTCCTGCGGGCATGGCCGACCACTCTCCTCCACGGCCGGCCATCGGCAAACTGGTTTCAGCGTCTCATAAAATGACGCAGGTGTCATATTTCTTCAGTATAAGCGGTTTTCCGCCGCAGGCAGCGGGCCGAAAACCGCCCGGCGAGCGGGCCAAGCGCCTGAAATACCGCCTGTCTGTGGAAAACGGCGCGGGCGCGTTGCGATGCCCCCAACCAGACGCTATAAGCCGCCTTCTGACGCATATCGCGCCTGCAAAGCGCGCCTCGCGCTGATTTTCCAGGGAGCCTGCCATGTCCCGCCGGCGCCGACTTTACGAAGGCAAGGCCAAGATTCTGTTCGAGGGGCCCGAACCGGGCACCCTGGTACAGTATTTCAAAGACGATGCCACCGCGTTCAACAACCAGAAGAAGGGCGTGATCACGGGCAAGGGCGTCATCAACAACCGCATTTCGGAATACCTGATGATGCGGCTGGGCGAGATCGGCGTGCCGACCCATTTCATCCGCCGCCTCAACATGCGCGAGCAGCTGGTGCGCGAGGTCGAGATCATCCCGCTGGAGGTGGTGGTGCGCAATGTCGCCGCCGGCTCGCTGTCGACCCGCTTCGGCATCGCCGAGGGCACGGTGCTGCCCCGCTCCATCGTCGAGTTCTACTATAAGAACGATGCGCTGGGCGATCCGATGGTCAGCGAGGAGCACATCACCGCCTTCGGCTGGGCCGCACCGCAGGACATCGACGACATGATGGCGCTGGCGCTGCGCATCAACGACTTCCTGGTCGGACTGTTCCTGGGCATCGGCATCAAGCTGATCGACTTCAAGATCGAGTTCGGCCGGCTGTTCGAAGAAGACATGATGCGGATCGTGCTGGCCGACGAGATCAGCCCCGATTCCTGCCGCCTGTGGGACGCCAAGACCAACGAGAAGATGGACAAGGACCGCTTCCGCCGCGACCTGGGCAAGGTCGAGGAGGCCTATCTGGAAGTGGCGCGGCGGCTGGGCATCCTGCTGGAAGGCGGGCCGGGCGACGTGCGCGGTCCCACGGCGGTGCAGTAGAAAGATTCAGGACGGAGCAGTCATGAAGGCGCGCGTGCATGTGACCCTGAAGAACGGCGTGCTGGACCCGCAAGGGCGCGCCATCGGCCAGGCCCTTCATTCGCTGGGCTTCGACGGCGTCGGCGAGGTGCGCCAGGGCAAGCTGATCGAACTGGAGATCAAGGACGCGCTGGCGCAAAAGCCGCGCGCCGAGATCGAGGCCACGGTCAAGGACATGGCGCAGAAGCTCTTGGCCAACACGGTGATCGAGAATTTCTCCATCGAGCTGGTGGGCTGATCCGTGCAGGCCGCCCTGATCGTCTTTCCCGGCTCCAACCGCGACCGCGACATGCGGCTGGCGCTGACCAAGGCCAATGACGGCAAGAAGCCGGTCGAGGTCTGGCACGGCGACGCCGATCTGCCCAAAGTCGACCTGATCGTACTGCCCGGCGGCTTCTCCTACGGCGACTATCTGCGTTGCGGCGCTATGGCGGCGCACTCGCCGATCATGCGCGAGGTCAAGCGCCGGGCCGCCGAGGGCGTGCGGGTGCTGGCGGTGTGCAACGGCTTCCAGATCGCCTGCGAGGCCGGCCTGCTGCCGGGCGTGCTGATGACCAATGCCGGGCTGAAATTCATCTGCCGCCAGATCGACATGCGGGTGGAAACCGCCGACAGCGAGTTCACCGGCGGCTATCGCAAGCACCAGGTGATCAAGGTGCCGGTGGCCCATTACGACGGCAACTACAACGCCGATCCCGACACGCTGAAGAAGCTGCAGGACCAGGACCGCATCGCCTTCCGCTATTCCGACGCCGCCGGCACGGTGGCGCCGCAGACCAACCTGAACGGCTCGATGGACAACATCGCCGGCATCTTCAACGAGAGCAAGACGGTGCTGGGGCTGATGCCGCATCCGGAGAACGCCACCGACGAGATCTGCGGCGGCATGGATGGCATGCCCCTGTTCAAGCACCTGGTCGGAGCGCTGCAATAATGAGCGCACAGCAGCCGGCGGCGCAGGCCAAGCGCCCCAACGACCTGATGGGCCTGACCGAGGACGAGTACGATCTGGTGGTGCAGATCATGGGCCGCACGCCCAACCAGGTCGAGCTGGGCATTTTCTCGGTGATGTGGTCGGAGCACTGCTCCTACAAATCGTCCAAGAAATGGCTGCGGCAGTTGCCGACCAAGGCGCCCTGGGTGATCCAGGGGCCGGGCGAGAATGCCGGCGTCATCGACATCGGCGACGGGCTGGCCGCCATCTTCAAGATGGAGAGCCACAACCACCCCTCCTTCATCGAGCCCTACCAGGGCGCGGCGACCGGCGTCGGCGGCATCCGGCGCGACGTCTTCACCATGGGCGCCCGCCCGATCGCCAATCTCAACGCGCTGCGCTTCGGCGCGCCCGACCATGCCAAGACCCGGCACCTGGTGGCCGGCGTGGTCAAGGGCATCGGCGGCTACGGCAACAGCGTCGGCGTGCCGACCGTGGGCGGCGAGGTGAATTTCCACCCCTCCTACAACGGCAACATCCTGGTCAACGCCATGACGGTGGGGCTGGCGAAGAAGGACCGCATCTTCTATTCCGCCGCCGCCGGCATCGGAAATCCTGTCGTCTATGTCGGCTCCAAGACCGGCCGCGACGGCATCCATGGCGCCACCATGGCCTCGGCCGAGTTCAGCGACGATTCGGAGGAGAAGCGGCCCACCGTGCAGGTCGGCGATCCCTTCACCGAGAAGCTGCTGATCGAGGCCTGCCTGGAGTTGATGGCGACCGACACGATCGTCGCCATCCAGGACATGGGTGCCGCCGGCCTGACCTCGTCCTCGTTCGAGATGGCGTCCAAGGGCGGCATGGGCATCGAGATCGACCTCGGCAAGGTGCCGGCGCGCGAGACCGGCATGACGCCGTTCGAGTTCATGCTGTCGGAGAGCCAGGAGCGGATGCTGATCATCCTCAAGCCCGGCTCCGAAGCGCAGGCCGAAGCCATCTTCCGGAAATGGGAGCTGGATTTCGCCGTCATCGGCCACCTGACCGACACTGGCCGCATGGTGCTGAAGTTCCACGGCGAGCAGGTCGGCGATCTGCCGATCGATCCGCTGGCGCAGGCCTCGCCGGAATACGACCGGCCCTGGACGAAAACGCCGCCGCCCAAGCCGCTGTCGCCGGTCAACCACAAGCTGTCGCTGACCGATGCGCTGGTGAAGCTGGTGGGCTCGCCCGATCTGTGCTCGCGGCGCTGGATCTGGGAGCAGTACGATCACCTGGTGCGCGGCGACACAGCACAAATCCCCGGCGGCGACGCCGCGGTGGTGCGGGTCGAGGACCATCCCCAGAAGGCGCTGGCGATGACGGTGGACTGCACGCCGCGCTACTGCCTCGCCGATCCGGTCGCGGGCGGCCGTCAGGCGGTGGCCGAGACCTGGCGCAACCTGACCGCCGTGGGCGCCAGGCCGCTGGCCATCACCGACAACATGAATTTCGGCAACCCGCAGCGGCCGGAGATCATGGGCCAGTTCGTCGGTGCCATCGAGGGCATGCGCGAGGCCTGCCTGGCGCTGGACTACCCGGTCGTCTCCGGCAACGTCTCGCTCTACAACGAGACCAACGGCAGAGGCATCCTGCCCACCCCGGCCATCGGCGGCGTCGGCGTCGTGGACGATGTGAAGCGCATGGCCAGCGTCGCCTTCAAGGCGGCGGACGAGGCCATATTGCTGATCGGCGACACCAGGGGCCATCTGGGCCAGTCGATCTACCTGCGCGAGGTGTGCGGGCGCGAGGAAGGCCCGCCGCCGCCGGTCGATCTGGCGGCCGAAAAGCGCAACGGCGATTTCGTGCGCGGGCTGATCACCTCCGGCGCGGTCCGGACGGTGCATGATTGCTCGGATGGCGGGCTGCTGGCGGCGGTGGCGGAAATGGCCATGGCCGGCGGCATCGGCGCTGCCATTACCCTGCCCGAGGGCGACGCCTTCGCCATGGCCTATGGCGAGGACCAGGCCCGCTACGTGCTGGCCGTCCCGGCGGGCCAGGCCGAGGCCATCCTGGCGGCGGCCGGCAAGGCCGGGGTACCGGCCAGCCTGCTGGGCCGCACCGGCGGGGCGGAGTTGACCGTGGCCGGGCACGGGGCCATATCCTTGACGGCGCTGAAAGAGGCGCACGAAGGCTGGCTGCCACGCTACATGGCGGGCGAGCTTTAGAATCGCTTCTTCAGGCGGGAACCGGGTTTCGAGGGGGTAACTCATGGCGATGGCGGCGGAGGAAATCGAGGCCATGATCCGGGCGGCGCTGCCGGACGCGACGGTAGAAATCCGCGACCTGCGCGGCGACGGCGACCATTACGCCGCCACCGTGATCTCGGCCGCCTTCATCGGCAAGACCCGGGTGCAGCAGCACCAGATGGTCTATCAGGCGCTGAAGGGGCGCATGGGCGGCGAGCTGCATGCGCTGGCCCTGCAGACCCAGACGCCGGCGCAGGGCTAGTGCCGACAGGTTCGCAATCGTCTATTATGCCGCCAGACGGCAAGTGAAGGAGTTCTCCATGGCCGACGCATCCGTAACCAGCCGCATCAAGAACGACATCGAAGGCAACGACGTCGTGCTGTTCATGAAGGGCAACCCGGTGTTCCCGCAATGCGGCTTCTCGGCCGCGGTGGTCGAGGTGCTGAGCGAGCTGGGCGTGAAGTTCAAGGGCATCGACGTGCTGCAGGACCCCTCGCTGCGCCAGGGCATCAAGGATTTCAGCAACTGGCCGACCATCCCCCAGCTCTACGTCAAGGGCGAGTTCATCGGCGGCTGCGACATCGTGCGCGAGATGTTCGCCACCGGCGAACTGGAGCAGGTGCTGAAGAGCCGCGGCGTGCAGCTGCAGGCGGCGTAAGCATCATCTGACGGGATCGAAGAAGGCCGCCTGCGGGCGGCCTTTTTGTTTGCGCGTCACTCTTGTAGCCGCCCCTCACCCTAACCCTCTCCCCGCAAGCGGGGAGAGGGAATCGAGAGGCCCGTGCTTTTGCTCCTCTCCCCGTTGTCTCGGGGCGAGGTGTGATACGCATCTCATGCTCCTCTCCCCGCGTGCGGGGAGAGGCTGGGTGAGGGGCGGCCAGGCAGCAGAGCGCCTACCGCCCCTTGAACTTGGCCGGCCGCTTCTCGAGGAAGGCAGCGACGCCTTCCTTGGCGTCCTCGCTGGCCAGCGCGATGGCCATTTCGCGCTGCTCGGCCCGCAGCCCCTCCTCCGTCACGCTGTCGCCCGCCGCCTCGACCGCACGGCGGATGCCGGCGATGGCGACCGGGCTGAAGCGGGTGATCGAGCGGGCATAGGCGATGGCCTGATCGACCAGCGGCGTATCGGTTGCGGCGAGGCGGGTGACCAGCCCCATGGCCAGCGCCTGCGGCGCCTCGACCGGTTCGCCGGTCAGCATCATGTCGAGCGCGCGGGCCTTGCCGACGATGGCGGGCAGGAACTGGGTGCCGCCATAGGCCGGCAGCACGCCCAGTTTCACTTCGGGCAGCGAGAACCTCGCATGCGGGGCGGCGAGGCGGAAGGTGCAGGCCATGGCCAGTTCCAGCCCGCCGCCATAGGCCAGGCCGTTGACGGCGGCGACCGACAGCAGCTTCGAGCGCGACAGGCGCACGAACAGGGCCCGCGCGCCGTCGTTCTTGGCGACGCGCTCAAGCTCCGACAGACCCGAAGATTCGCCCAGATCGGTGCCGGCGCAGAAGGATTTTTCGCCTTCGCCGGTAACGATCAGGAAGCGCGCCTCTTCGCGCTCCAGCGTGTCGATGCAATCGGCCAGCCCGGTGAGGATCGCCCTGGTGATGGCGTTGAGCTTGGCCGGCCGCGTCAGGGTGAAGACGGCGCCGCCCTCGCGCCGTTCGATGGTGAAATCCATTGGTGCCGCTCCTTCGGGTTCGGTCCCGATTTCAGCGGCCGGCGGCGCGGCTGGCAAACGAAAACGGCCGGCAGGTGCGGCCCGTCGCAGGGGGAACAGCGATGTCTCAGGCGGCGACGATCCGGCGCAGGGCGTAGTCGCCGAAGGTTTCCATGTCGCGCAGCGGATCGGGCAGCACCAGGCTGGCGCCGTCGCAGCCGGTCTCGCGCAGCAGCAGCAGGAACTGGTGCAGTTTCTCCGGATCGGCCGTCCCGGCCGCGGCGCAGGGTGCGGCGTGGCGGCCTCCCAGATGGCGGCCGCCCAGGCGACGACCCAGGCTGATGACGAAGCTCTCCAGCATGTCGTCCTCGTCGCTGGCGGCGAAATCGAGCGCATCGTCACCCAGACCGATGCCCTCGACGCCAACCTCCAGCAGGATGCAGCGCGCCCGCCCGCCCTCGCCGGCCTTGCGTGTCGTCGCGATCCTGTCCTTCAGGAACGCCGCGCGCTGGCGGTCGAGCGCGCCTTCGGTCGAGGAGACGACGATGCCGCCCTCGGCCGCCATCAGCGGCCGCTGCAGCCAGATCAGGTCGCGCCGGTCCTCGGCCTCGATCGCGTCCCGCGCCTCGGGCATCTGCCGGTGCCGGTCGGACAGGGCGCAGGGCGCCGCCACGGCCGGCGCATAGACCGCCGCCAGGGTATGCGGCGCCAGCAGGAAATCGAACCCCCGGGCGGCCGCCCGCTGCATCAGCGCGGTCGCAGCATCGCTCTCCCGGCTGTCCAGCCCCCAATGCCGGGGAACCGTCAGGCCAAGCAGGAATGGCGCGGAGCCGAACTGGTAGCTCTGGTACGGCATGATGTAACCCGATACCGTAATGATATAATTTTGATATAATATTGATCTATTCAGCAAAAACAATGTGGAAATTACCGGTTCGCCCGCGCCACAGCGCCGCAGTTCTCACCACGACCAGCCGCGCTCGTGCGGGCTGATCCAGATGCCGGCCTCGACCAGCAGCGGCATGATCGACAGCAGGCTGCGGCGCACCTCCTCCGGGCTCCAGATCGGGAAGGAGAAGGCCAGGCCGCGGATGCCGTAGTCGCGGTGCAAGCGCACGATCTCGGCGACGACGGTGCGCGGCGAGCCGTGCAAAAGCTGGCCGCCGCCGCGGCTGCCGACCCGGATCAGCCGGTCGCGCTCGCTCTGGGCGCCCAGCATGCGGCGGAACGTGTCCATGCCGCCCATCAGCTCGGCGGCGAATTCGCGCGCGGCGTCGAGATCGACCTTGCCGCGGATGCTCTCGCCCAGCGCCAGGGCCTCCTCGTCGCTGTCGCGCACGATCAGGTTGGCGTGCATCATGGCGCGGATCGCCCGGTCGGAGCGGCCGTTGTCGCGGGCGATGGCGTTGACCTTGGCCATCTTGCCGGTGACTTCCGCCGCATCGGTGCCGGTGAGGAAGATCCAGTCGGCCTGCTTGGCGGCAAAGTCGAGGCCGGCGGCACTGGCGCCGGCATTGATCATCAGCGGATCGCGCTGCAGCGGCGGCAGCGCCCGGGCGTTGGCATCGACCTTGTAGAAGCGGCCGTCGTAGCCGCCCGCCCGGCCGGCCCACAGATGCTTCAGCGCGTCGATGAAATCCTCGGCCATGGCGTAGCGGTCGTCGTGGCCGATATTGGCCATGCCGAACATCGCCGCCTCGTTGGGGCTGAAGCCGGTGACGATGTTCATGCCCCAGCGCCCGCCGCTCAGCTGGTCGAGCATGGCGCCGAGATTGGCCACCTGCTCGGGCCGGTGATAGGTGGTGTGCACCGTGCTGACCAGCCCGACGCGGCGGGTGGCGCTGGCCAATGCCGCGCCCAGCACCGGGGCGTACCAGAACGGGTCCTGGAAACGCGCCGCCGTGCAGCGCTCGCCGAACGGCGCCCAGCGATCAGCCAGGAAGATGTAATCGAGGCCCGCTTCCTCGCAGGCCGACGCCAGCCGGCACTGCACCTGCGGATCGAACGGATCGGGATTGCCGGCCGAGACCTCGGGCGAGATGACGTGGATGCCGGTCGAGGACGGGTAGAAGATGCCCAGCCGCAGCAGCGAATCTTCGGAGCGGCGCATGATCATGGGCGGGGTTCCTGTCCCGGGATTGGCCCCAGGATCGCCCGCAGCATCGGCACCAGCCGCTCGCGCAGCAGCGCGCACTCGACGGCGCGCAGGCTGGGCAGGCCGATGGCGATGCGATCGGGGCGGCGCGCCTGCAGCGCCTCGACGATCAGGCCACCGACGCGGTCGACGTCGCCGACCAGGCAGGTCGCCGGCGACAGGGCGCGGAATTCGCCGGCCACCGATTGCGCTTCGGCCGCCGTGCGGCCCAGCACCACGGCGCAGGTCAGCAGCGATTCGCCGCCGCCGGCAACCGGGCTTTCATCCCAGCCCTGCACCAGCCCGTCGCAGTCGATACCGTCTGCCGCCATGGAGGCGTCGAGCCACAAGGGTGGGCGGGCTTCGCCGGGCCGCGGTCCCACCATCCGCCCGGTCGAGGCGAGCTGGGTACCGGCGAACGCGGCACGGCCCTGCCAGTGCTGGCGCACGATCGCGATGGTTTCCCGCGAACGGGCAGCGATGCTCGGCGGCGTCTGTCCGGTGCTGGCTTCCGGCCAGAACGAAGGATCGGCATCCAGCCACAGCGCCCAGCGATGGCCGGAGAGTTCCCACAGATTGGCGCCCAGCCGCGCGATATGGGCGGGATCGAAGGCCCAGGCGTTCAGCCGGGTGACGATCTCGGTCTGCGGCGCAGCGATGCACAGCGATGCCGCCCCCCAAGGCACGATGAGTTGCGAGGCGCGGCCCATGTCGGACGCCGCTTCCGCCGGGCCGCCGCCGACCAGCAGGAAATCGCAGCCCTTCTCGCCGCCGACCAGGCCCTCGCGCACCAGCCGGTAGACGTCGGCGCCGGCATGATCCGCCGCAATGCCCGCCGTGCCGGCGGCCGGCGGCAGTTGCGTGCCGTATATGTGGAAGCCGATCTTCACTAGGCCCGCTGCGCCCGCGCGCCGGACGCCGCCTCGATCGCGCCGGCGTTGGAGCGGGCGAAGTTGGGATCGTAATCCATGCCCAGGCAGCCCTTGCCGATGGCGGTCAGGATGCGGTCGATGCTCTCGTGCCGCACATAGGTCTGCAGGTCGCGCATGATGCGGCCCAGCGGATACTGCTCCAGCAGGGCGGTGGCGCCGCAGACGCGGATCGCCAGCCCGACCGCCTCCATCGCCAGCTTCTCGCCGGCGGCGCGGCACATGTTGGAGCGCAGCGCGGCGGCATCGCGGTCGCCGGAAGTCCAGGACTGCGCCGTCGCCACCAGATGCGCATCGAGCAGGTCGAGGGCGACGCGCGCCTGGGCGATCAGGTTCTGCAGCACCGGATCGTCGGCCTTGTTGCGCTGGCGCAGATAGGCGCAGGCGAAGTCGTAGGCCGCGGTCGCCGCGCCCAGGAAGCTGGCGGAGAAATGCGGGATGAAGCGCGCCTGCCACAGCCGGCCCAGATACTGCTCGGTCGAGAACAGCCGGAACCGCTCGGGCACGAACACGTCCTTGAGATCGACGCGATGGCTGACCGTGGCGCGCATGCCCAGCGAATGCCACCACGACGGGTCGATGGCGATGCCGGGCGAACTGGCATCGGCCAGGAACCATTGCTGCTGCTCCAGCGGCGGCAGGCTGGCGTCCTCCAGGGCAGCGGTGATGACGACATGGGTGGCGCCGCCGGCGCTGGTGGCGAAGGCTTTGGCGCCGTTCAGCACCCAGCCGCCATCGACCTTCTTCGCCACCGTCTGGCCCGACAGGCGCTGGTAGAGGTCCTGCGTGTCCTGGCGGATCGGCTCGGAGCCCCAGATGACGAAGCGCATCTTGCCGGCCAGCACCTGCGGGAAGACCTCCCGCTTCAGCGCCTCGCTGCCGAAATCGTTGATCAGGTCGACGGTGTTGACGTGGCCCTCGTAGCAGCGGCCCAGCGACAGATCGCCCGCCGCCACCGCCGAGGTGATGCGCCATTGCGTCAGCGGATCGCCGTTGCTCACCGAGACGCCGTGGCCGCCATGCTCCCGGGGCACCGAGGTGGCGAGCAGGCCGGCCGCCTGCAGATCGGCGAAATCCTCGTGCGGGAAGGCGTTGTCCTTGTCGTAGCCGGCGGCACGGGCGGCGAATTTCGGGGTCAGGCGGCGGGCCGCCGCTATCAGGGCCTCGCGCTGGTCGCTGGTGGTCATGCCGGCGGTACTCCTCGACTATTGCTGCATGGAAAAATAGACGCGGCCGAAATTGGAATTGCGGTAGAGCTGTGCCGGCTCGCCGGCGGCGATGATCCGCCCCTCCTCCAGCAGCAGCGCGTGCGAGGCCAGTTCCTGCACGATCGACAGGTTGTGCTCGACGACGATGATGATGGCGCCCGACTGGCGCAGCGAGCTGACCGCGTCCAGCACCACCTGCAGGCTGGTCTTGTCCATGCCGCTGGCCGGCTCGTCGAGCAGCAGGATCTTGCCCTCGCTGCACATGACGCGGCCCAGCGCCACCAGCTTGCGCTCGGCATAGGAGAGATCGCGCACCAGCCGGTTGGCCGACCCGGTCAGCCCCAGCCGCGCCAGCACCGCGTCGATGGTGGCGTCGGCGGCGGCCCTGACCTTGCCCAGCGACCAGGTGCGCGCCAGGCCGGGGGCGCGGCCGGCAGCGACCAGCAGGTTCTCGTACACCGTCAGGCTGTCGAACACCTTCAGGTCCTGGAACATGCGCACGATGCCCAGCCGCGCGATGGCGTCCTGGCTGCGGCCCACCAGCTCGATGCCGTTCCACTGCACCGAGCCCAGGTCGGGCAGCAGCGAGCCGGCGACGATGTTGAGGATGGTGGTCTTGCCCGCGCCGTTGGGGCCGATCACGGCGGTGCAGGTGCCGGGCCGGAATTCCATCGACAATTCGTTGCAGGCGATAACGTTGCCGAAGCGCTTCGAGAGGCGTTCCACGCGCAGGCTGTCGGGGTTGGTCATGTTGCGTCCTCCCGCGCCGCTAGGGCCGTTTCCTGGCGATCTTCCCTTCCGGGAACATGCCGCTGGGCCGCAGCATGATGACCAGGATCATCACCGCGCCGAACAGGATCTGCTGCAGCGCCGCGGCCGCGCTTTCGCCGATGTCGGCCTCGATCAGCAGCGCGGGCAGCACCGAGATGGCGAAACCGCCGGCCAGCGCGCCGTAGGGATTGCCCATGCCGCCGATCACCACCATGGCCAGGAGCTGCACCGAGGTGTGGATGGTGAAGCTGGAGGGGTCGATGAAGCCGATGACGCCGGCATAGACGCAGCCGGCGATGGCGGCCAGCGAGGCGCCGACGGCGAAGAACGACACCTGGATCAGCCGCACCGGCACGCCCAGCGACAGGGCGGCGGCCGGCTCCTCGCGCACCGCCCGCGCCCGCAGGCCGACATTGCTGCGCAGGATCGCCAGCGCGATCAGCAGCGAGCCCGCCGCCAGCACCAGGGTGAGGACGAAGGTGTCGATGCGCGAGATGAACTCGTAGGGACCGATGATCGGCGCGGGAATGCCGGCCAGGCCCTGCACGCCGTTGGTGATGGCGGTGGTGTTGATCAGCAAGGTGGTGAAGATGACCTGCAGGGCGAAGGTGCCCATGACCACGAAATGCTCGGGCAGCAGGGTGATGATGGCGCCGATGGTGATGGAGATCGCCAGCGCGATCAGCACCGCCAGCCCGACCGCCGGCAGGAACAGCTCGCCGCCGCCCAGCTTGGTGCCGAGATAGCCGTAGGTGTAGGCGCCGACCGAGAAGAAGGCGGCATGGGCGATCGACAGCATGCCGACATAGCCGACCGAGATGTTGTACGACACCGACAGCGAGGCGAAGATCAGCGCGAAGGTCAGGACCGTGATCCAGTATTCCATGGCCTAGCTCCTTGCCTGATCGGGTTTGGCGTCGGGCTCGGCGGCGGGTTCGGCACGCGCCGGGCCGGCGGTGACGACGCTGGCGCGCAACCTGGCGCGGCGCTGCAGCCAGGGGATGATGATGCGCGACACCACGATGCCGCCCATCAGCACCGACTGCAGGATGGTGTCCTGCCACCCGCCGCCGATCGAGGCGATCGACTGGGCGTAGATGAAGGCCGCACCCACCGAGGCGAACCACCACGTCATGATGCCGGCCTTGGGCATGATCAGCGAGATCAGCGCGCCGTAGAGCACGATGGGGAAGCCGTCGCCCGGCAGGGTCGGATGGCTGAGGATGGCCAGGCTGCCGCCCAGCCCAGCCAGCATGCCGGTGGCGAAGAAGATCTGGAACCGCACCGAGGTCTCGCTGACGCCGACCACGCTGGCGCCCTCCGCGCTCTGGCCCAGCGCCACCGCGCTGGCGCCGGTGCGGGTGCGGCTGAGCCAGAAGGCGAAGGCCATGCAGGCCAGCAGCGACAGCGCCGCCTTCAGCAGGTTCCAGGTCAGCACGCGGGTCTCGCCGATCTGGGTCACGCCCAGCTCCGGCGGCTGCACGTAGAGCGGCGAGGCGCCGAACCAGACCTGGATCAGGTTCTGGATCACGATCAGGATGCCCAGCGAGGTGACGAACGGCGCCAGGTGGTTGATCTTGCGCTGGCCGTAGAGGCCGGTGACCGGCTGGTAGATGAAGCGGTCGATGGCCGAGCCGATCAGCCCGGCCAGCACCACGCCGCCGGCGATGCCGAGCGGGATCGGCAGGCCGTTGCGCACCGACAGCAGGTAGACGCTGTAGCCGCCGACGCTGAACAGCGCGCCCAGCGCCAGATGGAAGATGTTGGTGGTGCGGGCGATGAAGCCGAAGCCGATGGCGATCAGCGCCCACTCGGCGCCGGTGTAGAAGGCCTGGATCAGAATTTCGAGGAAATGCGTCATGTCTTCGACACCATGTTCCGGCTCATGTCTGGGCTTGTGTCCGGGGTTGGGTTCCGGCGCGGCTGGCAGCGATCCCGTTTCAGAAGAGTGACCAAAGCTGTTCCCGGGGGAAGGCGTCCTTCTCGTAGACGCCGATCAGCGCGCCGCCCTTCAGCACCGCGAACCTGTCGCACGCCTTCATCGCCAGCCCGACATTCTGCTCGACCAGCACCGTGGTCATGCCGGAAGCCTTCAGCCCCTGCAGGAACTCCAGCAGGGCGGCGACGGCCAGGCCCGACAGGCCCAGCGACGGCTCGTCGACCATCAGCACCGAGGGCCGCGACGCCAGGCCGCGCGCATTGGCCACGATCTGCTGCTGGCCGCCGCTGAGCCGGGAGACGATCTCGCCCGGCCGCTTCGCCAGCAGCTCCTCGCTGCCGGAAAGCTGGTCCCAGGAGGCGGCCGCCTCCTCGCGCGTGCGGGTGAAGGCGCCCAGCATCACGTTCTCGCGGATGCTCATCTCGGCGAACAGGGCGCGGCCCTGCGGCACCAGCACCAGCCCCTTCTTGACGCGCGAGGGCACCGAGGCGCCGGTGATGTCGCCGCCCTGGAACATCACCTTGCCCTGCGCGGCGGGCACCAGCCCGGCCATGCAGCGCAGCAGCGTGGTCTTGCCCGCCCCGTTATGGCCCAGGATGCCGACCGTCTCGCCGCGGAAGAAGCCCAGGTCGATGCCGCGCAGCACCTCCCAGCCGCGATAGCCGGCCGAGAGCTGGCGCACCTCCAGGACGGTTTCGCGCGTCTGCTGCTCACTCATGACGTCCGCTCTCCCATGGCGCGGCTCCCGCCCGCCCGCCGCCGGCAGCGGCGGGCGGGGAGAAAGCGCGTACTGGCGATGATCCGCAGTCCGGCGTCCGCGTCAGTCGTTGAGGCTGATGCGCCTGGTCGGCACGGGCTTGCCGTCCTTGATTTCGACCAGGGCCATCGGCTCGACGATGCGGCCGTCCGGCAGGAAGATGACGGGACCGGCGATGGTGGGCAGCTCGCCCGCCTTCTGCGCCTCGACGAAGTTGGCGCCGCTCCAGCCCTTGTTGTCGCGCTTCATCACCTTGAGCGTCTCGGCGATGATCTGGCCGCCCTGGTAGCCCATGGCGACGTACTGCGTCAGCTCCTTGCCGTGCCGGGCGCGGTAGCCGTCGCTGAGGTTCTTGTAGTTGGGATCGGCATCGTCGAAGGCGAAGTTGGTGTAGTAGGCGCCCTCGATCAGGTTGGCGTTGCCGGTCGAGGCGACGCCGCCCATGTCGCTGATGCCGAAGATGTTGCCCTTGTAGCTGCGGGTGTGCAGCTCGCGCACCACCGGCACGATCTGGGTGGCGATGGCGATGGGAAAGATGCCGTCGGGCCGCGCCGCCAGTGCCGCCGTCACCTGGGCGGCGACGTCGGTGCTGCCGGCGGGGATCTGCTCCGACGATACCACCTTGCAGCCCAGGCGCGGGCAGACGTCGTTCTCGATCGCCTTGGCCTGCACCACGAAGGCTTCCGAGTTCTCGTACAGCAGCGCGATGTTCTTGACGCCCCGCCGCATCGCCTCCCGGACGATGATCTCGCCCTGGATCGAATAGGCCGGCAGCATGGAGGTGAAGAGCGGGCCGAGCTTGGTGACTTCGCCCTGGGTCACGTTCAGCATCGCGACCTGGTCGCGGTTGGCCTGCGGCGCGGCGGCGATGGCGACGCTGGTATAGGTCAGGTAGATGAGCTGGGCGCCGTGGCGCGAGCGCAGCAGCTGGTAGCCCTGGAAGCCGACGCGCGGATCGGCCTGCGAATCGACATAGACCAGGTTGATCTCCGGCAGCCCCTCGGCGGCGCGCGTCTTGGCGTATTCGGCCAGGTAGGTGTCGAGGCCCTGGCGGATTTCCTCGCCGATGAAGCCGGCATTGCCGGTCAGCGGCAGCAGCCCGCCGACGGTAAGCCGGTCGGGCAGGCTGTCGGCCTGCGCCACCGACCCGATGCCCAAAGCCAGCGCCAGAACGCATGTCGCGGTCCGGCTTTGGCGAAGCAATTTCGTCCAAAGCGACGTCATCATTGTTCCCTCCTGCGCTCTATTCGAAGCCTTCTGAGTGAGCGTTTCAGAGAAAATTACTGAAGATCGCTCCAATTGCATAGGGCATTTGATCTAATTTTATATCAATCTGCCGTTTGCGCTATTTTTGGCAAATTCCGCTTAGCGATAGAAAGCGGGAAGAAATGGTGCTGAATCATGGAAAACTCCGTTCGAAAAGACGGACCAAAACCCGCCGATGAAAGGGAGCCTCACACACGTCGCAGCAATTAGTCAATTAAATCTATAGAAAAGATATTTTTATAGTTCATATGAGACAATTTTGCTGATTTGCACAGTCGTTCACACGACCCGCCCCGCCTAGGGCTCAACTACGAAGAGCCACAGGCGGTAATGCAATTGCATCAATAGATTTCAATAAGCCGGACGATTTCTTTTGCGGCGATGGATGCTGCTTTCGCGGGATGACGATCTCTTTGTTCCGCCAATGCGACAGCGTGGAAGCTCGCACCATGCCGCAATGCATTGCACGAGCCACGACGCATAAAAGCGATGGCGTCCGGGATGGCCGGCCGGCTCTCACCTCTTCCACTGGCTGTTGCCGCGGCCCAGCATGTGGCCGGCGATCATGTTCTTGTGGATCTGCGTGGTGCCACCATAGATCGCCCCGCCGCGCGTCTCGCGCAGCCGGTGCTCGATCGGGTACTCCATCATGTAGCCGTAGCCGCCCAGCAGTTGCAGGGCGTCGTCGCAGATCTCCTTGGCGGCCTGCGCCACGTAGACCTTGGCGACGGACGTTTCCAGCGCGTCGGCCTCCTCGCCATGGGCGTTGGCGGCGGCGCGCCAGGCCAGGAGCTGGGCGGCGTCGAGCTTCACCTTCATGTCGGCGATCATCCATTGCAGGCCCTGGAAATCGGCCAGCTCGCGGCCGAACTGCTGGCGCTGCTTGATGTAGTCGATGGCGTAGTGGAGGCAGAACTCGGCGTTGCCGAGCTGGCGCGCGACGCTGCCTAAGCGCTCGCCGTTATAGTGCTTGATCAACTTGCCGAAGGCGTTGCTCTGCACCACCACGTGATCGGCGGGCAGACGGCAATCGTCCATGAACAGCTCGTATTGCAGCTCGCCGGCCATGTTGCGCGAGCCGGCGCCCAGCGAGAAGCCAGGCGCGTCGTGCGGCAGGATCACCGCGCCGATGTCGCCGGGCGTGCCGGTGTTGCCGAAGCGGCAATAGAGCAGCGTGCAGTCGGATTCGTCGGCGAAGCTGACGAAGATCTTGCTGCCGTTGATCACCACGTCATCGCCCTCGATGCGGGCGCGGGTGGTCATCGCCGTCGCCGCCGAACCGGCATGGGGTTCGCTGATGCCGATCGACATGGTGATCTCGCCGCGGCACAGCGCCGGCACGTAGCGCCGGCGCAGGGACTCGGGCGCCAGCGCGGCGACGGCGCCCATCGGACCGGTGTTGAAGCGGTGCGACAGGCCGCCCAGGCGCACGTCGCAGACCTGAAACGCCTGCGTCACGCGCAGCACGGTCAGCAGCGGCGCCTCCATGCCGCCATAGGCGCGCGGCAGGGTCATGCCGCAGAACCCGTCCTCGCCCATCTGCAGTTTCAGCCGCTTCAACGCCGCCGGCGAGCCATCCGCCAGCAGCGCGCGATAGCGCCGCTCGTAGGCGAGCCTGGCGGCGTCGACGAAATCCTGTCCGGCCTCGGTCAGCTTTTCCATGTGGGGCGTTCCCTGATTGAAATTGGTGGCATGGCCGGCGGCAGAGACGATGCCGGCGGCGGCGGGGCGGGCGTTCAGCCGCGCGCCGCCTGCTCGTTGAAGAAGGCCTTCAGCTCGACCTTGCGCACCTTGCCGCTGGCGGTCTTGGGCAGCTCGTCGCGCACGAAGACGTGGCCGGGGATCTTGTAGGAGGCGATCTTGCCGGCGCAGAACTTGCCGATCTCCGTCCTGTCGATGGCCGCGCCCGGCTTGGCGATGATGAAGGCGGCGCCGATCTCGCCCTTGCCGGCATCGGGCACGCCCAGCACCGCCACTTCGGCAATGCCCGGATGGCGGCCGAGAAACGCCTCGACTTCCTGCGAGGCGACGTTGAAGCCGGAGCACTTGTACATGTCGGTGTAACGGCCCAGCCAGGTCAGCCGCTTCTTCTCGTCGAAGAAGCCGACATCGCCGGTGTGCAGCCAGCCGTCCTTGTCGATCGCCCTGGCGGTCGCCTCGGGCAGGCCGAAATAGCCCAGCATCACCTGCGGCCCGCGCACGATGATGGCGCCTTCCTGATTGGGCGCCGCATCGCTGCCGTCCTCCAGGATTGTGCGCACCTCGACATTCGACCAGGCGACACCCTCGCTGGTCATGCTGTCGGGGTCGAGATCGACGACATAGACCACCGGGCCGCTGGTCTCGGTCATGCCGTAGCCGGTCGCCGCGCCCTTCAGCCCCAGTTTCAGCAGCAGGTCGCGATGGTGCGGGCGGCGCGGAAAGACGTTGGCGAAGCGCAGGCTGGCGACGCGCCCGGGTGCGAAGCCGGGCGCGTTCACCAGCTCCTCCAGGATGTAGATGATGCAGCCGATCACCGTACAGCGATGCCGCTCGATCAGGTCCAGCGCCTCGGCCGCGTCGAAGCGCTCCTGCATGACCATCGAGCCGCCCACCATCAGCGTCGGCAGCATGGCGTTGTGGCAGCCGGTGATGGCGAACATGGGATAGATCAGGAAGGTGCAGTCGCCGTCCAGGTAGTCGTGCGCCATGCGCAGCGCGTTGTTGAGGTTGGCGTGCGAGAGCATCACGCCCTTGGGCCGCGAGGTGGTGCCGGAGGTGTAGAGGATATAGGCCAGTGCGTTGGGATCGGTGGCCGGTTGCGGCGCCTGCGGGCCGGTCTTGCCGCGGGCGATGAAATAGTCCCAGCCGACATAGGGCGCGGCGTATTGCGCCGCCGGCCGGGCGACGACGACATGCTGCAGGTCGGGCACCGAGGCGCGGTCCTGCATAATCTCGCGGATCACCTCGACATAGGAGAATTCCTGCGACCTGGCCTGGGTCAGCAGCACCTTGGCGCCGGAATCGCGCAGCGTGTGGCGCAGGTCCTCGACCCGCAGGCGGGTGTTGAGCGGCGTCAGCACCGCGCCGATGCGGGTGACGGCGAACTGGATCGCCACCCATTCCCAGATGTTGGACATCCACAGCGCCACGCGGTCGCCCGGCTGCACGCCCAGCGCCAGCAGGCCCTGCGCCACCTGCTCAACCTCGGCGCTCATCTCGCCATAGGTGAAGCTGCGGCCGTCGGCGACGATAAATGTGCGGTCGGGCCAGCGGCTCACCGCGCGGGAGAAGATCTGGTCGATGGTGGTCTTGAACAGGACCAGGTCCTGGAATCCGTTTCTTTCGCCCAGCACGGCGTTCTCCCTACTCTCGACGTCCCTGTTGTTAGCCGATTAGAGCATTTTTGGGCTAAATTGTATCAATTTTTATGCGCCAAAAGGCAAAATTGGTACATTCCGGCCGGGCAATGCCCGGCGATGGCGCCGGCCCACCCCCTCAGACGATGACCCCGGCGCTGACGCTGTCGGCGGTCATCAGGCTGCGCAGTCGGGTCAGGCCATCGACGAAGGCGGCATCGCTGGGCGCGCCCAGCAGCGACAGGCGGACGGCCGACATGCGCATGGTCATGCCGACGGCGAAATTGGCGGCGGCGGCGACGGTGACGCCGTTGAGGACGGCGGCGGAGGCGAAGTCGGAGGAATGCCAGTGCGAGGGCAGCCGCAGCCAGACGAAGAAGGCGCGCGCATCGGCGGTGAAATCGGCGTCGGGCAGATGGCTGCGCAGCAGGGCGCGGCGGCCGGCGATCGCCGTGCGGTAGGCGCGCGCCACCTCGGCCATGGCGCCGCTTTCGATCAGATGGCTCATGATCTCTGGCCCCAGCGGACTGACGTGGAAATAGCGGTCGCGGGTCTGCTGCTCGAAGCGCTCGCCCCAGCCCGGCGGCGTCACGACATAGGCCGCCGGCACGCTGGCGCTGACCGACTTGCCGGCGCCGAAAACGGCGAAGGTGCGCTCCGGCGCCAGCACGGCCAGCGGCGTGATCGAGGAGACCAGCTCGGACAGCGCGGCATGGTCGTCGATCAGCACCAGGTCGTAGCGGCGGGCGATCTCGGCGACGATGCGGCGGCGGTCGGACCGCATCACCGCCGCGGTCGGGTTGTGCAGCTCGCTCTGCAGGTAGACGATGCGGCCGCGCCCTTCCATCGCCGCCCGCTCCAGCGCATCCGGCAGGATGCCCTCCTCGTCCCGTTCCAGCGGCTCCAGCCGCCAGCCGTAGTTGAAGGCCAGCACCTTCAACCCGGGATAGGTCAGCGCGTCAGTCAGCACCGACTCGCCGCGCACGATATTGCTGAGGATGGCGGCGGCCAGCGCCTGGTTGGCGCCGGCCAGCACCACGATGCGGCTGGGATCGGCCTCGATCCCCAGGCCGGCGATCCAGCGCGCCGCCGCCGCCAAATGGCGCGGCATGGCGCGGTAGGTGACGTATTTGCGCAAGCCCAGCAGGCGTTCGCCGGCAGCCAGCTCGCGCAGCGCGTCGCGCACGATGGCCGACACTTGCGGTGCGGGCGCCGCCGGCAGCGCCAGGTCGATCATCTGCCGTTCGGGCGGGCTGGCCGGCAGTTCGGCCCGCAGCCGGCCGACATCGGCCAGCGCGCCGCGCAGCGGGCTGATCGACCCCTCGGCGCCGCCGAACGGGTTGTCGGCGACGAAGGTGCCGCGGCCGGTCTCGCCGGTGATCAGGCCGCGCTCGGCGGCGATGGCGTAGGCGCGGCCGGCGGTGCCGACCGTCAACCCCAGCAGCGTGGCAAGCTGGCGCTGCGGCGGCAGCCGCGTCTGCGGCGGCAGCTCGCCGGTCCTGATCGCATCCTCCAGGCAGGCGAGGATCGCCAGATAGCGGGGACCGCGCAGGGTCTCGACGCGCTTGATCCACGACCTGGTGTCGGGACTGCCGCCACCGCCGATGCGAGGCTTTTCGTTCATGGCAAGCCGCTCCCCCTGCCCGCCCACGGCGCGCCGGACGCGCGCGCCAACCCGCCGCTGCCGAGCCCGGCATGCGGCGGCGGGGCGTGCGGCGGGCCGCTAGGCGAACTCATTGGCCCTCCGCTGCGGCACGCGCACCGG
>JBBCJW010000090.1:0-3500 GCA_037190765.1 Alphaproteobacteria bacterium | reverse complement strand
TGCCCCGAGCCGGTCTACGGGCTCGCGGTGATCGGCCTCTGCAAGCCGTCCGACGTGCGGCGCAACGCCGATGTGCGCGCGGGCGACTCGCTGATCCTCACCAAGGCCGTGGGCGTCGGCATCTATTCCGCCGCCATCAAGAAGAACGCGCTGCCGCCGCAGGGCTATCCCGAGATGATCGCGACGACGACGCTCCTCAACAAGGTCGGCGCTGACCTCGCGAAGGATCCGGCGGTGCACGCCATCACCGACGTCACGGGCTTCGGCGTGCTGGGCCACGCACTCGAAATGGCGCGCGGCTCGGGCCTTGCCCTCACCATCGACGCGGGCAGGGTACCGCTGCTCGCGGAGGCCGCGTCGCTCGCGCAACAGGGCTTCGTCACCGGCGCCTCGCACCGTAACTGGGCGAGCTACAAGGATCACGTCGCGCTGCCGGCGGCCATGCCGGAATGGCAGCGCCACCTGTTCAGCGATCCGCAGACTTCGGGCGGCCTCCTTGTCGGCTGCGACGCGGCGCGCGCTGGCGAGATCGTCGAGAAGATCCAGGCCGCGGGCTATCCCGCGACGGCGATCATCGGCCACGCCTCGGCAGGCACGCCGGGCATTACCGTGGTCTGACGCAGCACGGCCGGCATGGAGGAGCAGTCCAGGACGGTTCGGGCGCAGGAGACGGCGAACGAGGTGCTCGCGCCCTGGCTGCGGCCCGCCTGAGAAAATTCCGGTCCGGCAGGGAACCTGATGCCGCATCGCCCTTTTTCTCCTTGAGGCAAGGAGGAGAAGCGCATGGCTTTCCGGAATGCCGGGACGTGGGGAACCATCACCGTCCTGTTCGTGCTCCTGGCGCTCGCCGTCGCCTTCAGCGTGATCGGCTGGCAGACCGCCGGCGTCGGACCGGCCCAGGTAAGCAATTCGGGCTTCATTGCCATGGCGCTGGGCGTCATTGCGACGCTGGCGCTGGGAATCGGCCTGATGGCGTTGATGTTCCACGGCAATCGCCGCGGCCACTGAGGACCCCTGATACCCCAGGATGTGGCCAGATTCGCCTGTCCGGGGGAATTCCGTTCCAGATGTGACGCGTTGGTGAAAATATCGCCAAATGCGAAACGGTCGCAGCGCGCCGCATTGAAGGCTGCAGTCTACCTGCGATATAGAGCCGCCATGCCGGCGACCCCCACACTCCTCATGATCGGGATTCCGCTGATCCTGACCGTCGGCATCTTCTGGATGTGGATGAAGGCGCTGCACAACGAGATCGGCCCGTCGCTGGTGGCAACGGTGATTTCCGTCGGCGCGATCATCGTGACGATGGGGTTCACCATGAAGATGCTGGAGCCGCCGCCGCCAGAGCCGCCGCTGACTTGGGACGACGAGGGCGGCTGAGCGTCAGCGCGACGGCTCCGTCTTGATCCGGCCGCCCTTGTCGACGACGACGTTCACGACGCTGTCGCCCTTCTTCGCGCGGCCCCGCCAGACGCCCCAGCTGTCGCGCTCGAGCACGGAAATGTCGGAGTAGCCGGCGCGCTCTATCTTCGCGCGGATGAGGTTGGCTTCCTCGGCCTGTGTTTCTGGCGGAATGGGATTGACCGCGAGGCTGTCCGACCGGGCGGGGGCCGCGGTCTGCGCGAAGCCGTTACCCGCCAACATCATCGCCGCCAACATCATCGTGCTGGCAACGAACGCAGCCGCAAGCTTCGCCGGGAGAGTCATGGAGCGCCTCCTCTGCAGGGGGAACGCTCGGCCTGCCAGCCGGGTTGCGGCGTGCGGGTTCCCTATGCCGCGAAGTTCACTCGTCGAGCAGCGGGGCGAGCAGCAGCGCCAGAAGTCCGCCCATCGCCTGGGCCAGGATGAACGCCGGCGCATCGCCGGGCGCGATGCCGGCGAAGGTGTTGGACAGCGCCCGGGCCACCGTGACGGCCGGGTTGGCGAACGAGGTCGAGGCCGTGAACCAGTAGGCGCCGACGATGTAGACGGCGACGGCGGCGGGCAGTGCCGCCAGCTTGCGGCGCACGCCGACCAGAATGAGCAGGACCAGGCCGAACGTCGCCGTGGCTTCCGCTGTCCATTGGCCGATGCCGGTGCGCACCTTGGTCGAGGCTTGCAGGATCGGCAGGTCGAACATGAGGTGCGCCAGCCAGACGCCCAGCACGGCGCCGGCGAGCTGCACGGCCAGGAAGGGCACGACGCGGGCCGGGGCGCTGTCGCCACGACGAGTGAGGGCGAGCGTCACGACGGGATTGAAGTGTGCGCCCGAGATCGGTCCGAACATGACGATCAGCGCATAGAGAACGCCGCCGGTCGCGACGGCGTTGGCGAGGAGGGCGAGCGCGGTGTTCCCGCCCGACAGGCGTTCCGCCATGATGCCCGACCCCACGACACCCGCGAGCAGCAGCGCCGAGCCGACGGCCTCGGCGACAAGAGCAGCACGCATCAGGCGGCGGCGGAGGAGGGTGTTCGCTGGCCGATCGCGTTCAGCCGGTTCTGCAGGGTCATCCGGTCGAGGCTGCCGAGCGGCAGGCTGAGGAACAGCCGAATGCGATTCTCCAGCGCGGCATAGGCGTTGCGGAACGCCGCGCGCCGTTCGATCTCGCTGCCTTCGACTGCTGCGGGATCGGGAATGCCCCAATGCGCCGTCATCGGCTGGCCGAGCCATACCGGGCAGGCTTCGCCCGCGGCGTCGTCGCAGACGGTGAAGATGAAATCCATCTGCGGCGCACCGGCGACGGCATAGAGATCCCAGCTCTTGGAGAAGAGGCCCTCGGTCGGCAGCCGAAGTCCCTTCAGCAGATCCAGCGTGTAGGGATGGACCTGGCCCTTGGGCTGGCTGCCGGCACTGAAGCCCTTGAAGCGGCCACCGCCCGGATTGTTGACGCCCAGATTGTTGACGATCGCCTCGCCCAGCACGCTCCGCGCCGAATTGCCGGTGCAGAGGAAGAGGATGTTGTAGGTCCGGTCGGTCATCGCTGTCTCAACCGCAGCAGGCGCGCGCCGGCTTGTCGGCGGTGCGGCCGGGAAGGGGCGCACTGGTGCCGTAGACCGTGCTCTCACCAGTCGTATGGAAAGTTTCCCACGAAATGCCCTGCGGATCGGTGATCCAGCTCTTCTCCGACTTGGCGTAGCAGCAGGTCGTGTTGCCTTCCTCCAGCACCGGCCCCTCGGCCTGCTTGAGCCGGCCGTAGACCTCCTGCAGTTCCGCACCGTCCTCGACCTGGATGCCGAGATGATCGACGCCCGGCGCGTTGCCGCTGTGCGTGGAGATGGCGAAGTTCACCCGCGGATCGTCGAGCATCCACTTCGCATAATCCGACTTCACCACGGTGGGCTCGGCCGCGAACAAGGTCGCGTAGAAGCGGATCGACTTTTCGAGATCGGCGACGGCCATGTGAACGTGAAGGCGCTTCATTGGCGGGTTACTCCTCTGCTGCGTTTACGGACGATGGATTCACGCTGGGGCTCGCACACCGGGACGCCGCAGCCCGCGGCCTCGCCGGCGCAGCAATTCT
>JBBCJW010000089.1:0-31769 GCA_037190765.1 Alphaproteobacteria bacterium | reverse complement strand
ATGGGCATGGGCGACATGGATTTCGATGTCTATGCCCATATGGTCGCCACCGCCGAGCGAGGAAGGCTGCATGCAGCCTTCCTCGCTCGGCGGTGGCGACCATATGGGCATAGACATCGAAATCCATGTCGCCCATGCCCATGATGCCGTCATGGACCCAGCTGTAGGGTGAACAGCTGAGCAGTGTCGTAAGAACCATTTTCCTGCTGGCGGTGGACATCCTGGCCTCCATTGTTCTATCCGCCCTCTAACCTGCACCCGAAAGGTTCCGGGGCAATCCGCTGTCACCCCTTCTTCGGGAGGAGCAGCTGTCCGTCCCCCGCCCACGAGTAACCGGCATCGGCAAGAATCTTCTTCGCCTGGGCCGGGTCGTAGGGAATCTCGGGGATATCCTGATTGGCCCATTGCGTCTGCGAGGGCGTGATCATGGAATTCTTGGCAAGGATGCCGGCGCCGCCGAAGATAGTGTCCAGCAGCCCCTGCCTGTCGATGGCGAACTGCAGCGCCTTGCGCAGGGCGGGATCGTCGAGCGGCGCCAGATCGCAGTTGACCCGTATCTCGTGGAAGCCGATCGAAGGCGTCCTGACCACGGTGATGTGCTTGTTCTTCGCCAGGCGCTCGCCCTGCTTGTTGTCGATGGCGTAGGCAAGAACGTCGGACGCGCCCTGCTCCAGCATGTTCATCTGGTTCTCGAACGAGGGAACGATGAGCAGGAACAGCGTCTTGATGTTGGGCTTGACGAAGAAATGCGGATTGCTTTCGTAGCGCAGGTATTCGCCCTTGCGCCATTCCACCAACTTGAAGGCGCCGGCGCCGACCGGGTTGAGGTTCAGGAAGTTCAGCGGATCGGCAACCTGCGACCAGATGTGCTTGGGCGCGATGAAGGCGAAGCTCATCACCGTCGACAGGAACGGCGCGTAGGGCTTCTTCAGCTTGAAACGGACGGCCATCGGTCCGGTCTGCTCGACGCTCTCGATCACCTCCGAGTAAATGCGCAGCCCGGGGAATTTCTTCTCCATGGCGAAGTCGATGGTGAACTTGACGTCCTCCGCCGTCAGCGGCTTGCCGTCGTCCCACTTCATGCCGGACCGCACCACGATGTCGACCGTGGTCGGATCGACAACCGTCCACGACTCGGCGACCCAGGGAATCAGGTTGGTGTCGGCATCGAAGTAGGTCAGCGTCGGATAGATCCAGCGCACGATGTTCTGGTTCGTCACGCCCAGGGCGGTGAACGGGTTCATCGTGTCGAAATCGTACGGGAAGGTGGCGCGCGCCATTTCGCGTCCGGCCTTGGGCTTCATGCGCATGAAACCCCAGGGCAGGTAGAAGAACCCGGACCCCTTGGTCGGCGGCACGTCGTCCCAGCGCTCCGAATTGAACGCCGTGATGTAGTCGCGATAGAACAGGATGAAGGACGGGTCGAGTTCGGCGGCGCGCGCCTGCGCCTGCTTGACCAGCACGACGCGCTTGGCAATATCCATTTCCGCCCGCTGCGCATCGACCAGTTCGTCGTACTTGGCGTCGCGGAAATGGCCGTAGTTGAGGCCGCCCGGCGAGGCGGCGCGCGAGTGCAGGATCGAGAGGTAGAAATCGGGATCGAGCCGGTCCGGCGTGCTGCCGTAGTTCATCGACACGAAGTGCGGCGTCTTGTGCTGGCCGGCGATCTGCGTGCGCCAGACCGACATGTCGCCCTGCTGCAGTTCGGCCGTGACGCCAATTTCCTTCCAGGTCCGCGCCACCTGGCGCCAGATCTCGATCTGGTCGGACCAGTTGGGCAGGTAGACGGTCAGGTTCGGCACCGGGCCGCCGGGAGCCGTCTGGGCTGCCGACGGTTTGACGCCGAGAACCGCGCCCGCACCAAGGGCGCCAAGAAATCCGAGAAAATCCCTGCGATCGATGTCGTATGCCATGAAACCTTCTCCTATCTGACTGCTCGTGTTTTTTGATCTGCTGCTATGTCGCCGGCTTCTGCGGCCGGCCGTGAAGACGGGTGCGGCGCGCCGATCGAGCGGGCTCGCGGATCCGGAAGGGGGATGGCGGCGATGAGCGAACGCGTATAGGCGTGCTGCGGCCGCTGCAGGATGTCGAGGGCGGCGCCGTGTTCGACCAGATCGCCCTTGTAGACGACGGCGACCTCGTCGCAGATCAGGCCGACCAGCGACAGGTCGTGCGTGATGAAGGCCAGCGCCATGTCGTGGTTGCGCACCAGATCCTTGAGCACGCGCAGAATGCTGGCGCGCACCGAAACGTCGAGCATCGACACCGGTTCGTCGGCGACCAGCACTTCGGGTTCGAGCACCAGGGCGCGGGCAATGGCGACCCGCTGACGCTGACCGCCGCTCAGTTCGTGCGGATAGCGCCCGTAATAGTCGGCGCCGGGGCGCAGTTCGGCTTCTTCCAGTGCGGCTATCGCCCGCCGCCGCCGCTCCTCGGCGTTGCCGATCCGGTTGATGGCCAGCGGCTCTTCGACCGTGCGTCCGATGCTGAAACGCGGATTGAGCGAACCGAACGGGTCCTGGAACACCATCTGGACCGCCCGCCGATAGACGCGAAAGCCCGCCCGGTCGGCGCGGTTGACGGGCAGCCCGCGGAAGAGCAGCGCGCCCTCGTCCGGCTTCTCCAGCCCGACCAGCATGTTGGCCAGCGTGCTCTTGCCGCTGCCGCTCTCGCCAACAATGCCCAGCACGCGGCCGGGAACGAGCGACAGGGAGATCGACTTGACCGCCCGCACGGCGTTCTTCTCGTCGTCGCGGCGGGTGAATATCTCGGCAAGGCCGCGGCGGCGGCGGAAGGTGCGGCTGACATTCTGCAGCTCGAGGACAGGCGTCTTCATGCCGACCGCCTTTCCTGCCCCCAGAGCGCGACATTCGCGCTGCGGGCCCAGAGCAGAGCCGCCTCGCCGGCGCGCCAACAGGCCGCCTCATGAGCGCCCCCCTCGCTGCGCACGCGCGGCGGCGGCGCCTCGCACCGGGGCTGGGCAAACGGACAGCGCGGCGCGAAGGCGCAGCCGGGAATCGCCGCATCCAGCCGCGGCGGCGCGCCCGGTATGCTGACCAACGGCCGCAGCGGATCGCGTATGTCGGGGAAGGCGCGCGCCAGCCCCATCGTGTAGGGATGATGCGGCGCGAGCAGCACCGTTTCGGACGGCCCCTTTTCGGCAACCGTTCCGGCATACATGACCGCGACCGACTGGCACATCTCCGCCACCGCGCCGACGTCGTGGCTGACGAAGATCATCGCCATGTTGCGTTCGACGCGCAGGCGATTGAGAAGGCTGAGGATCTGGCGCTGCACGATGACGTCGAGACCGGTGGTCGGTTCGTCGGCAAGCAGAAGCTGCGGCTCGAACATCAGCGCAAACGCCATGATGGCGCGCTGGCGCATGCCGCCGCTCAGTTCATGCGGATAGGAATCGAGCCATGTGGCTTCCAGTTCGACTTCGCGGAACAGTGCCTGCGCCTTCTCCCTGATCTGCGCCCGCGTTCCGCCGTTGTGGGTGAGCCAGATGCGCTCGAACTGACGCCCCAGCGTCGCGGTCGGATCGAGCGAGTTCATGGCGCTTTGCGGCACATAGGCGATCTGCGTCCAGGCCAGCGACTGGCGTTTGCGGGCGTCGCTGCCGACGAGTTCCTCGCCGCCGAATTTCACCGAACCCGTCATCGTGGCCGAAGCCGGCAGCAGGCCAAGCAGCGCCAGTGCCAGCGTGGTCTTGCCGCATCCCGATTCGCCGACCAGCCCCAGCGTTTCGCCCCGCTCCAGCGCCAGCGTCGCCTGTCGCACCGCCCGCGCCGGGCCCGCCGCCGTTCGGTAGGAGACGTCGAGACCGTTTATCTCCAGAAGCTTCATTGGCTCGGCCTCGCGGAACGGGGATCGGACATGCGTTCGATGTTGCGGCCGATCAGAAAGGCGGACAGGACGAAGAGCGAGATGCACAGTCCGGGCGGCACCGTGGTCCACCAGGCTTCGCGGACGGAGCCGGTGAGATAGGCGCCGTAGAGCATCTGGCCCCAGCTCACCGAGTTGGGATCGCCGAGGCCCAGGAACGAAAGGCTTGCCTCGGCCACCACCGCCCAGGCGATGCCGAAGGCCACGTAGAGCAGCGACATCGGCAGCACGTTGGGAAAAATGTGGGTGACCATGATGCGCAGGTTGCCGGCGCCGGCGACCTGCGAGGCGCGGATGAAGGGAAACTGCTTGATCGTCAGGACCTGCGAACGGATGACGCGGGCGGTGGTGCGCCACATCAGCAGCGAAATGGCGAAGATGATGTTCCACAGCGACGGCTGCACCAGCGCCACCAGCACCACCGCCAGAGGCAGGAAGGGAATCCCGAAGGCGACATCGGTTATGCGCATCAGCACGTCGCCGATGCGGCCGCCCATGTAGCCGGCGACGATGCCGATGGTGGTCCCGACCAGGGTGATCGTCAGGGCCGCGATGACGCCGACGAGGAAGGGAATGCGCGCGCCGGCGATCAGCTGACTGAGATTGTCGCGGCCGTAATAGGTAGTGCCGAGCAGGAACTGCTGCGACGGCGGCTCGAGCTGCATCACCTGGCGCCGCTCGGCCTTGTAGTGGATCTGCATCGGATCGTGCGGCGCGAACGAGGCGCCGCCCGCCGCCAGCACCGCGAAGAAGGCGAACAGGGTCAGGCCGATCTTGCCGCTGGGGGTCGACCAGAGCTGCCGCAGATAGGCGCCGATGGCGCGCAGGCTCGCCAGACTAAGCATGCGATATTCTCGGATCGAGGAAGGCATAGAGCATGTCGATGAAGAAGTTGGTCACGATGACCGCCACCGACATGAGGAAGAAAGCCGTCTGCGCCACCGGGTAGTCCTGGAAGGACACGGCGGTCACCATCAGCGAGCCCATTCCGGGCCACGAGAAGACCACCTCCAGCAGCACCTGCCCGCCGAAGGCGAAGCTGACCATGATGGCGATGTAGGTGATGACCGGCAGAACGGCGTTGCGGCGGGCGATGCGACGGAGCTGCTTCTCCGGCATGCCGGTGGCCCGCGCGAACTTCATGAAGTCCTCGCCCTTCGCCTCCAGCATGCTGGCGCGCATGATCAGCAGCGGATCGGAAACGAAATAGAGAAAGGCGGCCAGGACCGGCAGAGCCAGGTGCTGCGCCAGGTCATAGCCCGGGATCTTCTGGATCGGCGTCTCGGGATAGAAACCGGGGGTGCGAATGCCGCCGATGGGGAACCACTGCAGCCAGTAGGCGAACACCATCAGCACGATAATGCCGATCATGAACACGGGCACCGAACGGGGGATCAGCGACAGCACCGTCACGATGCTGTCCCGCTTCGTGCCCTGGTGCCAGGCAAGCCAGGCGCCGACGCCGATGCCGGCCAGCGCCGCCAGCGTCAGGCCCGGCGCCATCAGGATGAGGGTGTTCTGCAGCATCGGCCAGATCACCTCCAGCACCGGCCGCCGGTACTGGAAGGAGATGCCGAAGTCGCCCATCACCAGGTTGGAGAGGTACGAGAAGTACTGCTCCCACAGCGGCCGGTCCAGACCCCAGGCCTGACGCATCGCCTGGATGTCGTCGGGCGTGAGACGACCGCTGCCGATGAACACCATGGTCGGATCGCCGGGCACGATCCGGAACAGAATCCACATCAGGGTCAGCACCACCCACACGGTGAATACCGTCTGGAGCAGCCGCCGCAGGAAGAATTGATGGAATCCCATGCCTCTCCTCTTCTGGATCGCGCATACCGCCGCGGTGGCTTTCGTCCGGTTCCTTTCGCTGCCTGCCGGTTCGCCAGATTCTGCGTTAAAAGTTCTATCTAACAGAACAGTGTACTATTTTAAGATAACCCGACGCACAATAGAGTCAAGATCGATCGTGATCCGATGCCTGCGGACGCCACCGCCACCTGTCCTCAGCGCACCAGCGACGGCAGGAACAGCGACAGCCAGGGCACGAAGACGATCAGCGCCAGCCGCGCGATGTCGGACCACAGAAACGGAATGATGCCGGCGAAGATGGTGCGCGCCGGCACGTCCGGAAGCATGCTGCGCAGCACGAAAACGTTCATTCCGACCGGTGGCGTGATCAGGCTGATCTCGGTGACGACCACCACGATGACGCCGAACCAGATCATGACTTCCGCCGGCGACATGCCGCCGAACTCCAGCGCGGCGACGACGGGATAGAAAACCGGCACGGTCAGCATGATCATCGACAGGCTTTCGAGAATGCAGCCGAGCGCGATGTAGATCGCCACGATCACCAGCACGACGACGATCGGCGATACCTCCAGCCCGATCACCCAGTCCGTCAGCTCGCGCGGCATGTTGGTGATGTTGACGAAGGTCGCGAATATCGCCGCGCCGATCACGGCGAAGTAGATGGCGCCGGTGGTTTGGGCCGTCTCGGCCAGCGCGTCGAGGATCAGCGGCCAGGTCAGCCGGCGCTGCAGCAATCCCAGGCCCAGCGCCGAGGCGCCGCCGACGCCGGCCGCTTCTGTCGGGGTGAACAGTCCGGCGTAGAGGCCGCCAATGACGACCGTGAAAAGAAACAGCACCCCGCCGACGCGGCTTACCGCCTCGAAACGGCCCCTCCAGCCGGTCCGCTCGCCCGGCGGCCCTCTTTCCGGGTGCCGCAAGGTCGCCGCCCACACGGCCAGGACGTAGCCGGCGATGCCGACCAGTCCCGGCAGGACGCCGGCCATGAAAAGCTTGCCGATATCGGTTTCGGTGAGAATCCCGAAGATCATGAAGATGACGCTGGGCGGGATTAGAATCCCCAGGGTCCCGCCGGCGGCAATGCTGCCGGTGGCCAGGCTGTCGGCGTAGCCATAGCGGCGCATGGAGGGCATGGCGACGCGCGTCATGGTCGCCGCGGTGGCGAGACTTGAGCCGCACACCGCGGAAAAGCCACCGCAGGCCACCACCGTCGCCATCGCCAGCCCGCCGCGACGATGGCCTAGGAACGCGTAGGAGGCCGCATACAGCTTTCGCGACAGACCCGAGCGCGTCACGAAGGCGCCCATCAGGATGAAGAGCGGCACCACGGTCAGCTCGTAGGACATCACCGTGTCGCTGGCGGTCTGGGCCACCATCGCCAGCGATGCCGGCCACGACACCATGGTCCCGAAGCCGATGAATCCGGCCAGCATCATGGCAAAGCCGATCGGCAGGCGGCCCATCATCAGGACGACGATAAACGCGAAACCGATCAGCGAGGCGGTCATCGATCATCCCCGTGCCGCAGGAGTCTGATCAGCAGCGCCAGGTGCAGGACACCGGCGATGGCGCACATCGCAGCCATGAACCCCACCACGGGCCATGTCGGCACCGACAGAAACGCGGTGATCGCGTTGTAGGCGGCCATGTCGAGCGTTTGGATGGCCAGCCGCCACGCCAGAATTGCCAGCAGGACGACGCTCACCACGGAGACCAGCGCTTCCTGGATCAGCTTGAGCCGGCGACCCAGCAGCGGATCGAGAAAATCGACGACGATATGCGCCCGCTTGGCCGTCACCAGCGGCAGTGCCGATGCCACCAGCAGCGCCATCATCAGTTCGCTCAGCTCGACGGCGCCGGGCAGCGGGCTGTTGAACAAGCCGCGCCCGACCACATCCATGAAGCTGCACAGAAGAAGCGCCAGAAGAACCAGCGCGGGAAAGGCGACGGCCGCGCGCTCGACCGGCGAGCGCGCGGCAGGCCGTTCTGCCGCGTCGTCGTCCTCCGGAACCGATTCAGCGGGGCGCAAGCTTGTCGACCTCCTGACGGAACTCCGCCAGAACCGCCGCACCGTCGATGCCCTTGGCTTTGGCGGCCGCAACCCAGTCGGCCTCCACCGACGCGGTCAGTTCCCTGACCTCCTTCACGAAGGCATCGCCGGCTACCACGACCTTGTTGCCGGCTTCCTTCGCCGCCGCGATGCCCTGCTCATCCGCCCAGTCCCACGACTGGCCGTGCAGCTTCGCCAGGGCCTCTCCCGACACGCTGAGCAAGGCATCCTGATCCTGCTTGCTCAGGCTCTGGAATTTCTGCTCGTTCATCACGAAGAACCAGCTCGTGTTGAACAGTCCTCCCGGAACCTGGGTCGTGTTGGGCACCAGCTTGGTGAGGTTGAAGGACTTTATCGCCTCCATCGGGAACATGACGCCATCGGCGACGCCGTTCTGCAGCAGCATGTAGGCCTCGGGCGCCGGCTTCAGCAGCCCCACGGCCCCCAGCTTGGTCGCCACATCGGCGACGGTGCCGCCGCCGACGCGCAGTTTCATGCCCTTGAGATCCGCCACCGTGTTCACCGGCCGGGAAGCATGGATCGCGCCGGGCCCGTGCACGAACACGCCCAGAAGTTTGACGCCCGCGTGCTCGTCGGACTTGGCGAGGTATTTCTCATGGATGCGCCAGTAAGCCACTGACATGGCTTCGGCATTGCTGCCCATGAAGGGCAGTTCCACCGCCCGCGTCAGGACGAAGCGTCCCGGCGAATAGCCATGGACGCTGTAGCCGATATCGGCCAGACCGTTGCGCACGGCATCGAAAGTGGCGCCGGGCGCGGCCACCGGCTTGGCGAGGATGTTGATCTTCACCCGCCCTTCCGTGGCCTTGTCCACCATCTCTGCCCACGGTTTGAGCGCGTGCGTCACGTAGGGATGGTTGGGCGGTTCCCAGGATGTCAGCGTCAAAACGGTCTGGGCAGACGCGGCCGTCGAGCAAAGCCCCAGCGATGCGGCCAGAAGAGCGGTTCTCAGTGTCAGTCTCATATCAGCATCTCCTTGTTTGTCAGTCGCCCTTTTCCCGATCGCGCCGGAGTGCCGGACTGGTCCATGCATGAAGCATGCCGACGCCACGGCGGCGCCCGAACATCCCGGATCGCGATCAAGCCAACTTTCTGTTAAGCAGAATGCTGTACTATTTTGAGTAGGGTACGGCCGCTCTGGAAACCGAGTCAAGATCGCTTGCGCGGGATCGCGCCGGGATGCGCCGGCAGCAGAAACGCCAGCACATCGCTCGAATCCCTCTGCGGCTTGATCGTGGCGATAGCACGATCATGTTTCCTTCCACAGAAAACTGTTCTATTTTCTGCTGGGAGTGATACGAGGGGCGAATGGATACTCCCGTCTACGGCCGATACAGCCAGACCGCACTCGATCGTGAGTACGACAACCGGACCAAGACGCCGGGCTTCGATTTCGAAGGCTTTCTGAAGCGTTGCGCCGAGCAGTCGGAGCGGGCGCGCCAGACCCACCACTGCGTTCTCGACGTTCCGTACGGCATGACGCCGGCCGAGAAGCTCGACATCTTCATTCCAGCCAATGCCCGCGAAGAGCGCGTCGACATCTTCTTTCACGGCGGCTACTGGCGGATGCTGGACAAGGCCGATTTCAGTTATGTCGCAAATGGTCTGGTGCCGCACGGCGTCGTCACGGTGATCGCCAATTACGGCCTCATACCGAGCGTTTCCATGGACGAGCTGGTGACGCAATGCCGCCGTGCCGTGCGCTGGACGTTCGACAATATCGGGCAGTTTGGCGGCTCGCCGGACCGGGTTTCCATTTCCGGCCATTCCGCCGGCGGCCATCTGGTGGCAATGATGATGGCTGCCGATTGGCGGCAGAACTTCGTCGGCGCCTGCGCCATCAGCGGCATCTACGATCTCGAACCGATCAGGCTGTCGTTCCTGAACCGCACGCTTGGTCTGGATCCGCAGACGGCGGCACGCAACAGCCCGATTCTGCTGCAGTCACGGCAACGATGCGAACTGCTGGTTTGCGTCGGCGACCGGGAGGGCGACGAATATCTGCGGCAATCCTCCGAGTTCGCCAGAGCCTGGGGTGTCCAGGGCGTACCGACGCGGCTCGGCGTCGAGACGGATCACGACCATTTCACGATCCGCGAGGTACTGGGCGATCCGGACAGCGACCTGGTGCAGCAGATGCTGGCGCTGGGCCGGCACTGAGAACGACGGTCATATGTCGAGAACCAGCAGCGGACCGCGCGAGCGGGAGCAGCAGATGGTGATGTGGGTATTGGCGGCCTTTTCCGCATCCGTCTGATAGCGGTCGCGATGCTCCGGC
This sequence comes from Alphaproteobacteria bacterium, assembly GCA_037190765.1. Lineage (GTDB taxonomy): Bacteria > Pseudomonadota > Alphaproteobacteria > Reyranellales > JAQSWP01 > JAQSWP01. The sequence continues at coordinate 21,717 of JBBCJW010000089.1, read as the reverse complement.
TGTCCCGCGATCACCGGCGTCAGGCAGGCGCCGCAAATACCCTGTTCGCACGATGTCAGCACGTCGACGCCTGCCGCTTCCAGGGCGGCAGCGATGCTTTGCTCCGGCCCGACTTCGACCGTGACGCCGCTTGCGGCAGCCTCGACCTTGAAACTGCCGCCGGCCTCGGCCGGGGCTGCTGCGAGGGTAAAGGCCTCGCTGTGAATGGCGCTCCCGTCCCACCCCAGCACGCCGGCACGCTCTTGAACCGCCGTCATGAAACGGCTCGGGCCGCACAGATACAGGCTGCCACCCGGCACTGGCGTCGGCACGTCGCGCTCGACGTCGAAACGTTCCCCTTCCGTCGCCACATGCACTGCCATTCGCTCGCCTGGCAGGCATTGCTGCAGCCGGTCCAGGAACGCCGCCCGGGTCCTCGAACGCACGCAGTAGTGCAGGTGGAAGTCGGCGCCGCGCCGCTGCAGCTCCAGAACCATGGGCAGCAGCGGCGTGATGCCGATTCCGGCGGCCATCAGCGTCACCGGTCCCGTCGCGTCCTGCAGGGCAAAGGCATTGCGCGGCGCCCCGATATCCAGCGTCATGCCCGGTTGCAGGTCGCGATGGACCGCCAGCGAGCCGCCGCGGGACCGTTCTTCAAGCAGGACGGCTATCTCATACTCGCCCGCCAGCGCCTGCGCGTCACCACATAGCGAGTATTGGCGGACCAGACCGGACGCCAGATGGAGATCGATATGGGCCCCCGGCGAGAAGGGCGGCAATGCGCCACCCTCCGCCGCCCCCAGCCGCAGCAGCACGATCCGTTCCGCCAGATCGGTCCTGGCGCGAACGATCACGCGCAGCAGCGCCTGGCTCACGCCCCTAGCCTACGTTCGGGCCCAGCACCCGCTGCAGATGATTGCCGATAACGTGGTGCAGCGAGTGCTCCATGGTCGACATGCGTCCCGGAACGAAGCCGCGTGAAGACATGGCCCGCTGCAGCGACATCACCATGCCGGTGTCTTCCGACAGGACCTTGGTGACGTATTCGATATAGGGCTGGATCTTGCTGTCGAATTCCGGATCCTCGACGCGGTCGGCCGGCAGCAGGAAATAGGCCACCGACCGCGTCCGGGTCGGGCTGATCGGCCAGTGGGCGAAGGGACGCACGTAGTCGCAGCGCGCCAGCAGCGTCAGATTGGGCGGCAGGAAGCCGATGCGGCCCAGCCGTTCGGTCTCGTTCTCCAGCCACGGCATCTTGCCGAAGCGCGTCTTGCCGTCCGGCGTCATGGTCTGGGTCTGATAGGCGATGCTGAGACGCCCGCCCTCGCCGCGCTTGACCTTGTAGCTGTCCTCGTCGTGGAACTTGGCGATGGTCTGCGCGTGGGTGGTGCCGACATGGTAGATATCGAGCAGGTTCTCGTAGACGAATTTCCAGTTGCAGTCGAATTCCATCACGAACTTGTAGCCCAGCCGGCAGTCCTGCATCCGCAGAAAGCCGAATTCCTGCTCCCAGAACTCGGTGAACTTCGCCAGCGGTTCGACGTCGGGATTGAAGCTGATGAAAATGCAGCCCGCCCAGGTGTCGATCAGAAGCTGTTTCAGCCGGCAGTTCTTGGGATCGAAGTCGGCCGTATCGCGCATGAAGGGCGCGCCGATCAGCTTGCCGGTCAGATCGTAGGTCCAGGCATGGTAGGGGCACTTGAGGCGGTTGGTGTTGCCGCTGCCCTCGATCAGCTCGACGCCGCGATGGGCGCACTGGTTGTAGTAGGCGTTCAGCGCCCCGCTCTTGTCGCGCGCGACGATGATCGGCTCGCCCATGACGTTGTGGGTCATGTAGTCGCCGGGATTGGGCAGTTCCTCGATACGGCCGACGAACAGCCAGTCGCGCATGAACATGCGCTCTTTCTCGAGTTGGAAGACTTCCGGGGAGGCATACACCATGCCCGGCGTATGCACCGCCCGATCAAGCGGCGCGATCGTCTGGGCATAGACGTCAGGCGCAATCCGCACCCCGTTCGTTGCAGGCCGTTTGCCGAGATCCGCGTTCGTATCCACCGGAGCCTCCTCGCAAGAACTGTTGAAATTACAGAATTGCGTTCTGTTCTACAGAATGTACTTTATCCGATCCGCGGCCCTTTGACAATATTCCGCAGTTCCGGACAGGGATGTCGCGTCGGTGGACGGGTATGCGGGTTTCTTGTATCGGTGTAAGAAAATTCCACTGCCAGTTCCTTACCGACAGCCAGAGCAATGCCCCCGAAACAACGAAGCCCCTCCGGTGCGGCCAGCGCTTCCGGCGTTGCCGCCGTGGAACGCGCGCTCAGCATCCTCAACGCCTTCCGGATCGAGGACAGCTCGCTGTCGCTGCACGAGATCGCCGAGCGCACCGGTTTCTACAAAAGCACCATCCTGCGCCTGCTGGCATCGCTGGAGCGCAAAGGCTGCATCCAGCAGCTTGCCGACCGGCGCTATCAACTCGGCCCGGTGGTGCTGCACTGGGGCACGGTATACCAGGCCTCGCTGCGGCTCGACGCGCATGTCGTGCCCATCCTGCGCAAGCTGGTCGAGGACGCGGGCGAAGGCGCCTCCTTCTTCACCCGGCACGGCCAGTCGCGCCTGTGCCTGTTCCGGGTCGATTCGCCGCGGTCGATCCGCGACCATGTCCGCGCCGGCGATATCCTGCCCCTGGATCGCGGCGCGGCCGGACGCGCGCTGATCGTGTTCGATCCGTCGAAAAAGCGGAACCAGTGGCCCGATCCGCCGGTGATCCTCACCATAGGCGAGCGGGAGCCGGACATCGCCGCCCTGGCGGCGCCGGTCTTTGGGCCGGGCCCGTCCCTGCGCGGCGCCCTGGCGGTATCCGGCCCCAGCAGCCGCTTTTCCCCTTCCATGATCAGCAAGTGCGAAAAACTGCTGCTGGCCGCCGCGCGCGATCTGACGACACGGCTTGGCGGCGATCCGGGCCTGTTCTAGACGGATCGGCCGCCGGAAAAACGAAGGGCGGCCGGAGGCCGCCCTTTCGGCATTTGCATGGCTTGCCCTTCACAGACCGCCGGTCACCACCAGGCACTGGCCGGAGACGTAGTCGCTGTCGGGCGAGCAGAAGAGATAGACCGAGCCGGCCGCCTCCTCGGGCAGGCCGCCGCGGCCCAGCGGGATCATCTGGTTCATGGCAGCGATGCGGCCGCCCTGCACGCCGATCTTCACCGTGCGGCCCTGCACCTCGATGGTGCCGCTCTCGCCTTCGGTCAGCGGCTTGGTCAGCCGCGTCTGGATGTAGCCGAAGGCGACGGCGTTGACCGTCACGTCGTAGCGGCCGAACTCCTTGGCCAGGGTCTTGGTCAGGCCGACGATGCCCGCCTTGCCGGCCGAGTAGTTGGACTGGCCGGCATTGCCGTTGACGCCGGAGGTCGAGGAGATGTTCACCACCTTGCGCACGATGCGCTTGCCCTCGGCCCGCTCCTTCTCCACCGCGTCCTTGAAGTGGCGCTGGAAGGCGCGCAGCACGCGGAACGGGGCGGTCAGGTGCACGTCGATGATGGCGTGCCACTGCTCGTCGGTCATCTTCTGGATGACGCTGTCCCACGTGTAGCCGGCGTTGTTGACGATGATGTGGCAGGCGCCGAAGGCGTCGACCGCCTTCTTGACGATCTGGTCGCCGAAATCGGGCTTGGCGACGTCGCCGACATAGGCCACCGCCTTGCCGCCCATCTTCTCGATGGCAGCGACGGTTTCCTTGGCCGGCGCCTCGTCGATGTCGTTGACCACGACCTTGGCGCCGTCGCGCACCAGGCGGAAGGCGATTTCCTGGCCGATGCCGCGGCCGGATCCGGTAACGATGGCCACCCGGCCGTCCAGTTGACCCATATGCGTTCTCCTCGTTTCCTGTTCTTAAGCGGCTGCGACCGTGGCGTTGCCCTGCAGGGTCGGCTTGCCGTCCTGGTTGATGCAGTTGACCTCGAGGTCGATCAGCTTCTCGCCGTTCTCCTCGCGCTTGCCGACCACCTTGCCGGTGACGGTGATCTCGTCGCCGACCCAGGTGATGGCGGAGAAGCGGGTGCCCAGCTTGCGCAGCTGCGTCTGCGGCGCGAAGGAGGTCACCTGCCGCGCCAGGAACGCCATCGACAGCATGCCGTGGGCGAACACGTCCTTCATGCCGAACTTCTTGGCGAAATCGATGTCGACGTGGATCGGGTTGTGGTCGCCGGAGCCGCCGCAATAGAGGGCGAGCTGGTGGCGGGAAATCGGCGGCAGCTTCAGCGGCGGCAGTTCGTCGCCGACTTTCACCTGGTCGAATTTCGGAGTCTTCACCATGTTCCCCTCCCTATTGCTTGGTCGGATTGCGGACGACGGTGATCGAGCGCGCCTTGGCGACCGGCTTGCCGTCCTGGCCGGTGACGTCGATCTCGCTGACCACGAACCACAGGGCGCCGCCCTTCTTGTCGTAGATGTCGGTGACGCGCTGCTGGCAAGTCAGCCTGTCGCCGACGTAGATCGGCGCGAAATACTCGTAATGCTGCTCGCCGTGCAGGATCCAGCCGATATTGACGTCGATCAGGCGCAGCAACCCGCCCTTGTTGGGATCGTCGTTGGTGACGGCGGTGATGAAGGTCGGCGGCGCCACGATGGTGCGATAGCCGGCGGCCCTGGCGGCGGCCTCGTCGGTGTGGATCGGATTCTCCTCGCCGACCGCCTTGCAGAAGAGGCGGATCTTGCCGGCCTCGACGGTGGCGCTGAACGGCTGGAACGCGTGCCCGATATGCTTCTTGTCGATGGCGAATTCGGCCATGGAGCGTGTCTCCCTTTTCGGTCTGCCTTTGCGGCATGAAAAAACCCGGTCCGCAAGGCGCGGACCGGGCCTGGATTTCCCGGCCGGCTACTCGTAGCGGCCGATGATCGAGATGCTCGAGACGTTCTCGCGCGGCGCGCCGCCCAGATTGTGGGTCATGCCGATGCGCGGGTCCTTGAGCTGGCGGGCGCCGGCGCGGCCCTGCAGCTGCAGGTACATCTCGTACAGCATGCGCAGGCCGGAGGCGCCGATCGGGTGGCCGAAGCACTTCAGGCCGCCGTCGATCTGGCACGGAACCTTGCCGTCGGCGTCGTAGAAGCCGTCCAGCACGTCCTTCCAGCCCTTGCCTTCCTCGGAGATGAACAGATCCTCCATGGTCACCAGCTCGGTGACGGAGAAGCAGTCATGCACCTCGAACATCGAGACCTCGTTGCGCGGGGCCTTGATGCCGGCTTCCTCGTAGGCGCGCTTGGCGGCGATGCGGGTGGTGTGGAAGTAGCTGCCGTCCCAGGAATTGTGGCCCGACTCGGAGCCGTTGGAGACGGCGAGCTGCAGCGCCTTGACGCTGATCAGGTCCTTCTTGCCCAGCGCCTTGGCGATCTCCGGCGTGGTGACGATGGCGGCGGCAGCACCATCCGACACGCCGCAGCAGTCGAACAGCCCCAGCGGCGAGGCGATCATCGGCGCCTTCAGGATGGTGTCCATGTCCACCGCCTTCTGCAGGTGGGCCTTGGGGTTCTTGGCGCCGTTCTGGTGGCTCTTCCACGACACGTGGCCGATGGCGCGCTTCAGGTCGTCGTACTGCACGTCATGGCGCGCCATGTAGGCCGAGGCGAGCTGGGCGAAATTGCCCGGCGCGGTCGAGTTGGCCGCCCAGAGCTGCTGCAGCGGCGCGCCGCGGCCGCCCGGCAGGCCGCCGTAGCCAGTGTCCTTCAGCTTCTCCACGCCCAGCGCCATGGCGAAGTCCACCGCGCCCGAGGCAACGGCGTAGCAGGCGCCGCGGAAGGCCTCGGTGCCGGAGGCGCACATGTTCTCGACATGGGTGACCGGGATGTTCGGCAGGCGCAGCGTGGTCGACAGCGGAATGCCCGACTTGCCGACATGCACCTCGTCGATGGCGGTGGAGAACCAGGCCGCCTGGATCTGCGTCTTGTCGATGCCGGCGTCCTGCAGGCACTCGAGGAACGCTTCCAGCATCAGCTCCTCGGCGCCGCAATCCCAGCGTTCGCCGAACTTCGAGCAGCCCATGCCCAGAATGGCGACCTTGTCCTTGATACCCTTTGCCATGGCAAAGATCCTTTCGTGGCTATGAACCGGTGAACGGTTCGTTACGCAACAGCTCCCAACTCGAACGGCCGGATCAGACCGGCGTCGCTTTCCAGAAATAGCGCTTGAAGCCGCGCATGTTGTCGACGTCGCGCAGACGGAACGTCATGCGCATCTTCTGCCCGACCTGCACCTGCTCGGCGTCGCAGTCGGTGAAGTCGGCCATGAAACGCCCGCCCTCGGGGAAGGTGATCATGCCGTAATAGGCCGGCGGGTCCGGGGTGAAGGTCAGCGAGTCGGCCGACCAGGACATGATCGAGCATTCCAGACCGGCGAAGGAGAACGGCTCCTGGCTGTCCACCGCGTGGCAGTTGGGATTGACGCAGACCTGGCTGCGCGGGAACTGCACGGTGCCGCAGACCTTGCACTTGCCGCCGACCAGGCCGTAGAGCATGTCGCGCTTGCGGTAGAGGATGGATAGCGCGGTCTTCTTGTCGAACTCCGCGCGCATGCCCTTCTCCAGCGGCAGCATGTCGTTGAACGCCAGGAACTTCATGTAGTTCTTTTCCGGCTTGCCGCGGGCCAGCCAGCCCGAGATGCCGTTGCGCTTGGACAGCTTGGCCAGTTCGCCGGTGACTTCGAACACCAGCACGTCGAGGCCCTGGCCGAAACCGACTACCATGATCTTCTCGCCGGCCTTGGCGCCTTCCAGCGCCTGCACCAGCAGGACCAGCGCGTGGGCGCAGCCGGTGTCGCCCATCTTTTCCTGCATCAGATCGCGCACGGCGGTCTCGGGGATGTCGGCCCGCTTCGCCATCTGCTTGGGCACCGCGGCCATCAGGCTCGGCATGATGAAGTGGGCGATGTCGGCGCCCTTCAGCTTGAGCTGCGCCAGCGCCTTCTTCAGGGCCGGCGGCACGATCTTGGCGTAGCCTTCGTCGCGGATCCAGCGCTCTTCCCAGCCGTAGTCGTATTCGGAGTCCTCGCCGCGGAAGTGATCGACGAAGTCGACCGAGGTCGAATAGCCGCCGAGGAACTTGGCGATGACCTTGTCGGTACCGACCATCAGCGCCGCGGCGGCATCGCCGTACTGCAGCTCATGGGCCGACGCCACGCGTCCCTTGCGCTTGTCGGAGGCGGCGACCATGACCTTGCGCCCGGCCTTGGCGGCATCGAGCGCGGCCATCAGGGCGGACGTGCCGGCCTTCTGCGAGCCGGCGAAATCGGCCACCGCCAGCCCCTCTTCGCGGTTCAGGGCGGTGCCGATCACGCCCGAGTTCTGGCGGTCCTTGAACGGCTGGGTGGTGGAGGCGAAATACAGCCCGTCCATGTCGGCCTCGCCGCCGGCCAGGCAGTCGCGCACGGCCTCGACAGCCATGGTGATGGAATCCTCGTCCCAGTTCGCCATCGCGCGCTCGCCCTTGGCGGCGCCCCGCAGACCAGGCGCGAACCACTTGTTGGCGGCGTAAACGGCCTGCCGGTCCAGCCGCAGGCGCGGAACGTAGCCGCCATAAGCGGTAATGCCTACCATAGCTTCCCTCTCCCTCACTCGATCTCGAAGACAAACGATCCCAGCCGCGACAAGCGCGGCGTGAACAAGCGTTTATGCTACTGCGCCGACAGGGGCAAGTCCCCTCGAATTTTTGCACGTATGCAATAATGGGACATGCAGTTTTGCGTCGCGAAACCCGTTGCAAAAGCGAAAAGGCGGGCAAATTTTCCCGCCTTTGGCCGCAAAACCGGGCATTGCGCCTATGCCGCCTCGGCCATGATCTGGCCGTAGCGGGTCAGGTGGAACTGCTGGTTGCCGAAGATGCTGTCGATCATGGTCAGCCGCTTGAAATAGTGGCTGACGTTCAGCTCGTCGGTCACCCCCATGCCGCCATGGAGCTGCACCGCGCCCTGGCCGACGAAGCGGCCCGACTTGCCGATCTGCACCTTGGCGGCCGACGCCGCCTTGCGGCGGGCCGCCGGATCGGCATCGTCGATCTTCAAGGTCGCCATCAGCACCATGGAGCGGGCCTCCTGGGCATGGGTGAACATGTCGACCATGCGGTGCTGCAACACCTGGAACTTGCCGATCGGCACGCCGAACTGCTTGCGGGTCTTGATGTATTCGTGCGTGGCGGCATTCAGCGCATCCATGCAGCCGACCGCCTCAGCGCAGACCGCCACCGTGGCGCGGTCGATCACCTCTTCCAGCAGCGACAGCCCGTCATCGACCTGGCCGACCACGGCATCAGCGCCGACCGACACGTTGTCGAGCGTGACCTCCGAGGCGCGCAGCGCGTCCTGGGTGGGGTAGTCTCGGCGGCTCAGGCCCTTGGCGTCCTTGTCGACCAGGAACAGGGTAACGCCCTTGGCGTCGCGCTGACCGCCCGAGGTGCGGGCGGCGACAATGATGTGATCGGCGGCGGGTCCGTTGAACACTACGCCCTTGTGGCCGGATAGCACGTAGCCCGCGCCTTCCTTCTTCGCCGTCGTGGCGACGTCGGCCAGATTGTAGCGCGACTGCTTCTCGGCATAAGCCAGCGCCAATTGCTTCTTGCCTTCGATCACCGCCGGCAGGATCGCCTGCTGCTGTGCGGCACTGCTGCCGCGGGCGATGGCTTCGCCGCCCAGCAGGATGGTCGGCATATAAGGTTCCAGCACCAGGCCGCGGCCGAACTGCTCCATCACGACGGAGACCTCGACCATGCCCCAGCCCAGGCCGCCCGCCTCCTCGGCGAAGGGAATCCCCAGCCAGCCCAGCTCGGCGAATTTCGCCCAGTTGCTCTCCAGCCAACCGGTGGCGGTGGCGGCGTTCTTGCGCCTGGTTTCGAACGCGTAGTTCTCGCGCACGAACCGCTCGACGCTGTCCTCGAGCATGTTCTGGTCGTCATTCAGCGAAAGATCCATGTCACACTCCCAAACCGTCCCGCCGACGGTACTTTCATTCTGCTTGATTGAACGTCATTCGATCAAAGACCGAGCACCATCTTAGCGATGATGTTCTTCTGGATTTCGTTCGAGCCGCCATAGATCGACGTCTTGCGCACGTTGAAATAGCGCGGCGCCGCCGTCGTGGCATAGGCGGGGCCGACCGGCTCCTCGTTGCTGCCCTGCCACAGCAGCCCGGGCAGGTAGGGGTTGGCGTAGTAGCCCACCGCCTCCACCACCAGCTCGGTGATGCGCTGCTGGATTTCCGAGCCGCGGATCTTCAGGAACGACACTTCCGGTCCCGGCGCGCCGCCGGCGGCCTCGGAGGAGAGAATGCGCAGCTCGGTGAATTCCAGCGCCTGGAGCTGGATTTCCAGATCGGCGATCTTGTCGCGGAAGGCGCCGTCCTGGATCAGCGGCCTGCCGTCCTGCTGCTCGGCGGCGGCGATGCGCTTGAGCGCCTCCACGCCGCGCTTGGACTGCGGCACGGCGGCGATGCCCGAACGCTCGTTGGCCAGCAGGAACTTGGCGTAGGTCCAGCCCTCGCCTTCCTTGCCGATCAGGTTCTCGGCCGGCACCTTGACGTCGGTGAAGAACACCGAATTAACCTCATGCCCGCCATCGGCCATGATGATGGGCTGCACCTCGACGCCCGGCGTCTTCATGTCGATCAGCAGGAAGGAGATGCCCTCCTGCTGCTTGGCGTTCACGTCGGTGCGCACCAGGCAGAAGATCCAGTCGGCGTGCTGGCCCAGCGTGGTCCAGGTCTTCGACCCGTTGACGATGTAGTGATCGCCCTCGCGCACGGCGCGGGTCTTGAGCGAGGCCAGGTCGGAGCCGGAGCCGGGCTCGGAATAGCCCTGGCACCACCACACGGTCGATTCGCGGATGCCGGGCAGGAAGCGCTGCTTCTGCTCGTCGTTGCCGAAAGTGTAGATCACCGGCCCGACCATCTTGGTGCCGAAGGGAATGATCGGCGGGCAGTTCATCTCGGCGCAGACATTCTCGAAGATGTATTTCTGCGTCGCCGTCCAGCCCGGGCCGCCGTATTTCTTCGGCCAGGAATAGACCAGCCAGCCCTTGCGGCCCAGCGCCTGCTGCCAGCGCATGTGGTCGTCCTTGCCCAGGTGCTTGCCGTTCTTCACCTTGTCGGCGATGTCGGCGGGCAGGTTGGCCTTGATGAAGTCGACGATCTCGGCGCGGAACTTCTGGTCGGCTTCGGTGAATTTCAGATCCATGGCGCCTTCCTCCTGCTCCCGGTCCGGTCTGCGGTCTCGCCCGGCGGAACGCCGGTGACGGCACGCTCATTTTTCATTCGCCGCCGATAGTATCAGCCGGCTTGGACCGTGCAAGGCAAGCTAATCCGTAACATCTAGGATCACCGCGCCGCAGGAGACCAGCGCCTCGATCCGCTCCGCGGAATAGCCGGCCTGGGTCAGAATCTCGCGCCCGTCCTGCCCCAGCTTGGGCGCGTGCCGGCGGAACTCCACCGGCGTCTTCTCGAACTCCAGCGGGCTGCGCATGGTGCGGACCGGCCCCTCGGTCGGATGCTCGCGATCGACGTAGAAGCCGACGGCCTGCAAATGCGGATCGTCCAGCATGTCTTCCAGCGAGCGCACCGGCGTGACGGGGATGTCGGCCGCTTCCATCAGCTCGACCCATTCCGCCGTCGTCTTCGCGCGCATGACCTCGTCCATGATCTGGTACAGCTCGTCGTAGCGGCGCGCCCGCTGCCGCTGGCTGGTGTACCGCTTGTCCACCGCCAGGTCCGGCCGGCCGACGATCTCGAAATAGCGCTCCCAGTGGCGGTCGGTATAGGGCAGCACGCAGACATGGCCATCCTTGGTCGCGAAAGGATGGCGATAGCGGTTGATGATGCGGTTGTAGCCCATGCCGCCGCGCGCCGGGCGGAAGGTTTCGCCGTAAAGATGCTCGAGCAGCCAGAACGAGGTCATGGTCTCGAACATCGGCACTTCCAGCATCTGCCCTTCGCCGGTGCGCAGGCGATGCACCAGCGCGCCCAGGGCGGCGATGGCCAGATGCAGGCCGGTGGTCTTGTCGGCGACCAGGCTGGGCAGGTATTGCGGCGGCGAGCCGTCGACGCGCGACTGCAAGGTCGCCGCCCCGGTGCCGCCTTGCACCAGATCGTCGAAGGCCGGCTTGTTGCCATACGGCCCCTTGCGGCCGTAGCCGGTGGCATAGGCGTAGATGAGGCGCGGATTGATCGCCTTCAGATCCTCGTAGCCCAGCCTCAGCCGCTCGATCGCCTGCGGCCGGTTGTTGTGGATGAAGATGTCGGCATCCTTGACCAGATGCTTCACGATCGCGATCGCTTCGGGCTGCTTCAGGTCGAGGCAGAGCGAGCGCTTGTTGCGGTTGGCGGCCAGGTAGATCGGCCCCATGCCGTCGGTCAGGCCGCGGCCGGACTGGCGCAGCAGGTCGCCCTGCGGCGCCTCGATCTTGATCACGTCCGCGCCCATGTCGGCCATCATCTGCGTGGCGTAGGGCCCCAGCAGTACGGCGGTCAGATCGACGACCTTGATTCCTTCCAGCGCCCCGGCCATGGAGCAGGCTCCGTCAATACGATTTGGGCAGGCGCTTTACCGGCATCGAGCGATCATGAACCAGAGCAGACCGCGCCCGGCAGGATCTGCCGGCACGGCGACAGGAGGCCTTCACGGATTGGCTCGCCAGACATTCCCCAACATTTCGTCGCATGCCACAACCATCCCCTCGCGGGCCCGACCGTGGCGCGCCCTACAGGCTGTGCCGCGCAACAGCGTCCCTCTTTGCCCCCGTCGTTTCGTTGCCACGACGATCCGGCCTGAAAACCGCCCGCATCATGGCGCCGAGATCGTCCACTTGCTCCAGCGACGAAAGACTTTCGAACAGCAGCGTAGCGTCGATCTTGCGGCCTGTCACGGCGCCGTGCGCCATGCAGTCGTGGAATTTTTCCGCCACTTCGTCATCCGTCAGCGGCGCATCCATCGAGCCGGGAACGAGGGCGACGGTCCGTTCCAAAGTCCTGCCGCCGGTCTGCACGAACACGGTCGCCGGTCCGAGAAAACCGGCATTGACCGGATCGACCTCTATCTCGACCCGTTCCGCCAGCGTCCGCACGCGCGGCTCCAGCACGCGCTCGCGCCCGAGATCAGCCAGTCTGAATTCTCCGCGCAGCAGACCGCAGGCCACCGAGTACTTGACGCTGAACTGGGCCGCCACCTGCAGGTTCGACATTGGATTGAACTCGCCGCCGACCAGCTTGTGCATGTAGGGCGTTATGCGCACCCGGACCCGTTCGATGCTCTCGACCGGGACGGCGTTCTCGCGGCCAAGCTCGATCGCCGCCTGCACCGGGGCGTGATTGCAGCCGCAGCTGGGGTATTTCTTGATGCCGGTGTTCTCGATCTCGTAACGCCGTCCGAGATCGGCCAGCAGCACCTCGGGATCTCCGGATTCGAACGCGGCATAGAAGCCGGCCGGCCCCTCGATGGCGGCAACCGGCCCCGTAACACCCCGCCGGGCCAGTTCGGCCGCCACCACGCCATTGCGCGCAGCGAAGGCCGACTGCATCCGTTTCGCCAGGGTCTTCTCGATCACCGCCTGATAGGTGCCGCTGGCCTGGCACAGCGCCAGGCCGATCGCGTGGCGCACCTGCTCCCGGTTCAGCCCCAGCATCACGGCGGCGGCCGCGGCGGCGCCGAACGCGCCATGGGTCGAGGTTCCGAACCAGGCCGCATCCCGCCCGGTCGACATCGCCAGCCGGCCGATCAGGTCGCCGCCGACCACAATCGCCTGCAGCAGGGTGCGGCCGCTGCATTTCTCGCGCTCGCCAAGGGCAAGGGCGGCCGGCAGGGTGACGATCTCGGGATGAACGACGCCATCGAAATGCAGGCTGTCGTAGTCCAGCGCCGCGGCGAACGTGCCGTTGGCCAGCGCCGCGCCGGCAACCGATGTCGGCCGGTCTCCCGACCACAGGGTCGCGTGCGGCGCGGCACCGTCCGCCAGCACCATGTCGGCTACTTCGGCGCAACCCGGTTCCGTGGTGCCGGCGTAGCCGGTTGCGATCGTGTCGATGACCAGACGCTTTGCCGCCGCCAGCGCCGTTGGCGGCAGATCCTCGTAGCGGATGGACGCGATATGCGACGCCAGTCGATCCGAGATTCCCATGTCAGCCTCCCCGGCGCCGGTCCGGCGCGCCGATCCCGTCAAGCGATGCAACCGGCGGCAGCCCGCGCCGGTGCGCTGTCCGGCCTATTTTCCCGCGCCCGGCTGTCTGGAAATCGCCATGTAGATGCCCCACAGGATCAGCGCGATGCCGACGGCGTGGTACCAGTGGAAACTCTCTCCCAGGAAAGTCATGGCGAAGAGCGAGCCGAACACCGGGATCAAATACTGCGACTGCGCGCCGGCATTTGCGCCCAGCCTGACAATGCCCTGGTTCCAGAGATAATAGGCCAGGGCCGTCGGGAAGACGGCGATGTAGGTCAGCGCCACGATCTTCCATGGCGGCGCCTCGAAACCGATCGGTCCGGCGACCTGCGAAAGGTAGAGGGCGCCGATGAGCACTTCGCCGATCACGGCGGTGGCGAACAGGAACACCAGCGGATCGATGGCCGCCGGCATGCGCTTCTGCAGGACGATATAGAGCGCCCATACCCAGACCGCCCCGCTCATCAGCAGGTCGGCATGGTTGAACCGCAGCGCCGCCAGCACCACCAGGCTGCCGGTCGAGATCACCACCAGCAGGCCGACGAACGAAGCGACGGTGCCGACCATCATGCGGGCCGACACCCTGGTGCGGAACAACAGCCAGGAGGTGCACAGCACGGCCGCCGGAATGCACCCCTGAATGAGCGTGGCGTTGATCGCCGTCGTGTCCACCAGCGCCAGGTACACCAGCAGGTTGAAGCCGCAGACGCCCAGGATGGCGAACACCAGCAGCGACTTCCAGTGCCGCCGCAGCAGCGCCCATTGCTGGATCGCCTTGGGCAGCGCGAACGGCGCCAGCACCAGGATGGCGCCGGCCCAGCGCCAGAAGGTCATGGCGACGGGCGGCGTCGTCTCCACGACGGCGCGCGCTACCACCACGTTGGAGGCCCAGAAGATCGACGGCACCAGCACCATCAGATAGGCGACATAGGTCGGCAAGGGCAGCCGGCCGAGCGCGCTGCCGTTCCAGCGCCGGCCCAGCCGCCGGCGCCAGTTCTCGCGTGCGGCGCGTTCGGACATTTATGCCCCCGGCCAGGTCGCGGCGATCGCCAGCCGCTTCATCGGCCGGCACCCGGCGGGAGCGCACGGCGTCTGGCGATGCATGCCGCGGCAATTGTCCCGGAAGCCGACATGGCATCGCCCCTGTCTCAGGAACGCAGGCCGGCCTGTCGCATCAGCGGCAGAACGCGGGCGCCGAAATATTCGAGGTCGGGCGCGAAATCGAAGAAATTGATCTGGATGCCGTCGCACCCGGCCGCCTTGAGCCGCAGCATGCCGTCGACGATCTGCTCGGGCGTACCGATCATCTGGATGTTGCCGCCGACGATCCGCTGGTCACGCTTGTGGCCGCGAAACGACTTGTTGTCGCCCTTGGTGAAGGACTGCATCAGATTGTCGACCGCCTCCGCATCCTCCTGCTCGGCGATGGCGCGGAACGCCTCGCGCGCCTCCTTCTCCGTGTCGCGGCAGATGATGTGCGGGTTGATGATGGTGGTGACCTGGTTGCCGACGGCCCGCCCCTTCTCCTTGATACGGCGGTTGAAATCGGGCAGCGAGGCGACCGCGGCCTCGAACTCAGCACCGGCCGGGCTGGTGATGAACAGCAGATCGGAATGGCGCGCCGCGAAGTCCAGCCCGGCCTCCGACGAGCCGGCATTGACGATGATCGGCCGTCCGTGGCGCGGCTTGGGCGTGATGAAGGCGTCCTTCATCCGGTAATGCGCGCCCTCGAAGGTGAAATTGGCGTCGGAACGCCACAAGGTTTCCATGGCCTGCAGGAATTCGGCGGCGATGGCATAGCGCAGATCGTGCTCGGGATGCTTCAGCCCGAACATCGGCGCCTCGGTCGGCACGTAGCCGGTCACCACGTTCAGGCCCCAGCGGCCACCGCTCATATGGTCGAGCGTGGCGCCCATCTTGGCCAGGTGCAGCGGGTGCCAGCCATACAGCACATGCACGGTCGAGATCAGCACGATGTTGCGCGTCAGCGGCACCAGGCCGGCGGTGGTGACCAGCGGATCGATCGCCTGCTCGCGATACTTCGTCTTGCCGCCATAGCCGCCCTTGCCCAGCCACTGCGCCAGCGCGAACGCCAGGTCGAAGCCCAGCTCGTCGCACCGGACCGTCAGCCGGGCGTTGTAGTCGTAGCTCCACGACGTGCCGCGCGGGGCGGTGGACGGCGTCCAGCCGCCGCTCTGGGTCGGCAGGAACAGGCCCAGGATGAAAGGCTGCGCCTTCAGCCGCTGCAGCGGCGTGCGGTCGTCGGCAAGCGGCAGTGCGGTGCTGGGACGGATCACGATGCGTTGCTCCGCGCGTTCCGCCGCGCCAGCCAGCGGCGGGCCTTGCGGATCAGGTCCGGCGCCTCGCCAAGCACGCCCCGGCGCAGCGCCAGCACGAAGATCATGAAGATGCCGCCGTAGATGATCGTCACCCATTCGCCAAGCTCGGCGAGGTAGAACTGCAGCGCCATGACGAAGAAGGCGCCGATCGCCGGCCCCAGGGTGGTGCCCATGCCGCCCAGCAGGGTCATCATCACCGGCTCGCCGGAATTGGACCAGTGGACGTCGGCCAGCGCGGCGAACTGGAACACCAGGACCTTGGCGCTGCCGGCGATGCCGCTGAAAAAGGCCGACAGCACGAAGGCCACGATCTTGTAGCGCTGCACGTTGTAGCCCAGCGAGATGGCGCGCGCCTCGTTCTGGTGGATCGCCTTGAGCGCGTTGCCGAACGGCGAATGCACGATGCGCCACAGCGCCCATATCGACACGCCGACGACCAGCAGGATGAAGTAGTAGAGCCGCTCCGACGTGCTGATGTCGATCAAGCCCAGCACGGGGCGGCGCGGCACGTCGGTCAACCCGTTCTCGCCGCCGGTGAACGGCAGCTGGTTGGCCAGGAAGTAGACCAGCTCGGCCATGGCGAAGGTGATCATGGCGAAGTAGATGCCGCTGCGGCGCACCGCCAGCACGCCCACCACCAGGCCCATCAGCCCCGCAACGACGCCGCCGAACAGGATGCCGAGTTCGGGCGTGAAGCCCCATTCGCGGATCGACCAGCCGGTGGCATAGGCGGCGCCGCCGAAGAACGCGGCATGCCCGAAGGACAATAGCCCGAGATAGCCGAACAGCAGATTGAAGGCCGAAGCGAAGAGCGCAAAGCACAGCGCCATCATCAGGAAGACGGAATAGAGGAACTGCGGCGCGGCCAGTGCGGCGGCAAGGCTGAAGCCGGCCAGCACCCAGTAGCGCGCGCGCAGCCGGCGCAGTCCGGCCGCTTCCGTGTCGAGGGAGGTCACGGTCATGGCGTCACATCGCCCGGGCGGTGGTGCCGGACAGGCCGCCCTGCTTGAACAGCAGGACCAGCGCCATGGCGATGAAGATGCCGACATGCGAGGCCTGCGAATAGAACATCTGGGTCAGCGCCTCGACGATGCCCAGCGCGAAGCCGCCGACGATCGAACCCATGATCGAGCCCAGCCCGCCGATCACCACCACCGCGAACACCACGACGATGATGTGCGAGCCCATCAGCGGCGAGACCGAGAAGATCGGCGCCGCCAGCACGCCGGTCAGCCCCGCCAGCCCGGCGCCCAGGCCGAAGGTCAGGGTCACCAGCCGCGGCACGTTGATGCCGAAGGCGCGGACCAGAGAGGCATTCTCGATGCTGGCGCGCAGGTAGGAGCCCAGCCGCGTCTTGTTGATCGCCAGCCAGATGCCGGCGCAGATGACCAGCGAGGCGCCGATCACCCACAGCCGGTAGATCGGCATGTAGATGAAGCCGAAATCGACGCCGCCGCGCAGCGCCTCCGGCACCGGATAGCGCTGGCCAGACACGCTGTATCCGATGCGGAACATGCCCTCGATCACCCGCGCCATGCCGAAGGTCAACAACAGGCCGTAGATGTGGTGCAACCCGTATAGTCGCGCCACCATGGTGCGTTCGATCACGATGCCGAACAGGCCGATCGCCAGCGGCGCGATGATCAGCGCCGGCCAGAAGCCGATGCCGAGATAGGCCATCAGCATCCAAGCGACGAAGGCGCCCATCATATACATCGCGCCGTGCGCGAAGTTCACGATGTCGAGGATGCCGAAGGTGATGCACAGGCCCAGGCTGAGCAGCGCGTAGAACGCGCCGTTCATCAGGCCCAGCATTATCGCCTGGGCGATTACGTCCCATGCCAGTTCGATGCCCACGATCCCTCCTCCGCGCCGCCGGCGCCGGCTTGCCTGGCCCGGACTACCGGGCCAGCATCTTGCACAGGGTGGGATCGACCGGCTGGTAGGCGTCCTTGCCGGGGATCGTCGCCACAACGTTGTAGTAGTCCCACGGATACTTCGACTCGCCGGGCTTCTTCACCTCGACCAGCAGCATGTCGTGCTCGAACAGGCCATCGGCGCGGACGACGCCCTTGCCGTACATGTCGTCGACCGGCAGCTCCTTCATCTTGGCCACCACCTTGTCGCTGTCGGCCGTGCCGGCCGCCTGCACGGATTTCAGGTAGTGACGCACCGCTGAATAGACCGAAGCCTGCACCGCGGTCGGCATTTTCCGGAAGCGGTCGAAGAACTTCTTCGACCAGGCGCGGGTCGCCTCGTCGCGATCCCAGTAGAAGGAGTCGACGAAGGTCAGCCCCTGCGCGGCGTCGAGTCCCAGCGAGTTGACGTCGGCAATGGTGACGACGAATGCCGCCAGCCGCTGCTTGCCGCCGGTGATGCCGAATTCCTGCGCCTGGCGCAGCGACGACTTGAGGTCCTGGCCCGAGTTGTTCAGCACCACCACGTCGGCCCTGGAGTTCTTGGCCTTCAGCACCAGCGTCGAGAAGTCGTTGGTGTTGAGCGGATGCAGGCTGGAGCCGACCACGCTGCCGCCGTCGCTGGTGATCAGACCCTCGGCGATCTTCTGCATGTCGTGGCCGAAGGTGTAGTCGACGCTGAGGAAATACCAGCTCTTGCCGCCGCTCTTCACGATGGCATGCGCCGCGCCGGCCGCCAGGGCGTAGAGGTTCCAGCCGTACTGGAAGCTGTAGGGCGTGCATTGCTCGCGCGAAATCTGCGTCGTCGCGGCCTGGTTGACCATGTTGATCTTCTTGAACTCGGCCGCCAGCTTGTTGATGGCGATCGCCGCCGTCGAATTGTTGATGTCGACGATGACGTTGACGCCCTCGTTCTCGTACCAGCGCCGCGCGATGGCGACGGCGATATCGGGCTTGGACTGCATGTCGGCCTGAACCAGCTGGATCGGCTGGTCCAGGACCTTGCCGCCGAACTCCTCGACCGCCATTTCCGCCGCCACCACCGAGCCCTTGCCGCCGAGATCGGCATTGGGACCCGACATGTCGGACAGCACGCCGATCTTCACCCCTTGCGCCACAGCCGGCGCGGCCAGGCCCAGCGAGGCCGCCAGGGCCAGCGATATCAGACTGCCTTTCGCGAATGCCATTTCCATCCTCCCTTGGCTCTTTTGGTCTTTACGCCCTTCGCAGACCGGCCTGATGCATCAGCGGCAGCACCTGCTCGCCGAAGTATCGGAGGTCGGGTTCGAAATCGAAGAAGTTGACCTGGATGCCGTCGCAGCCGATCGCCTTCAGCTTCACCAGCCAGTCGACGACCTGCTCGGGCGAGCCGACGATCCGCACGTTGCCGCCGGTCGTCCAGGCCGAGCGCTCGTGCTGGCGCCAGCTGCGCGTGTCGCCGCCCATCAGGCTGGCCATGAAATTATCGACCGCCTCGTCGTCCTCGCCGTCCAGAATATGCTGCAGGTAGCGCTGCGCCTCGCGCTCGCTGGGGCGGCAGATGATGTGCGGGTTGACGATGCACCTGATGTCGCGGCCGTAGCGGGCCGCCTGCGCCTTGATGTGGGCGATGTGCGGCCCCAGGGTCGCCACGGCCTGCTCGATGTCGCCGCCGCCGGGACTGGTGACGAACATCAGATCGCAGCGGCGCGCGGCGAAGTCGATGCCGGCCGCCGAGGTGCCGGCGCTGACGATCACCGGCCTGCCGTAGCGCGGCTTGGGCGCGACATAGGCGCCTTTGCCGCTCCAGAAGCGGCCGTCGAAGTCCAGATTCTCGTTTTCCCGCCACAGCCGCTCGACGACCGCCACGAACTCCTCGGCCATCTCGTAGCGGCGGTCGTGCTCGGGCATTTCCATGCCGAACATGGTGTATTCGGGCTTCTTGTAGCCGGTGACGATATTGATGCCCCAGCGGCCGCCGGTCATGTCGTCGAGCGTGGAGCCGAACTTGGCGATGTGCAGCGGGTGCCAGCCGTAAAGTATGTGCACGGTCGAGATCAGCAGCATGCGCTCGGTGAGCGACGCCAGCCCGGCGGTGACGGTGAGCGGATCGAGCGACTGCTCGCGGTAGTGCATCTGCCCGCCATAGCCGCCCTTGCCCATCCACTGCGCCAGGGCGAAAACCAGATCGAAGCCCAGCGCCTCGGCCTGCTGCGTCAATCGCGCGTTGTAGCCGAAACTCCACTCGGTTGCCCGCTCGGCCGTGGACGGGGTCCAGCCGCCGTCCTGGATTGGCAGGAACAGTCCCAGGATGAATTCCTGCTGCTGCACGCGCCGCAGGGGCGACAGCGCCGTGTCCGGCGCCACGCCCTCGCGGCTATGCTTGCCGTCAGGCACTACTTCACCGCACCGATGCGGCTGTCGTCGTCGGTGCTCATCTGGTTGACCAGGTCAATCTCCCAGGAAAGGTATTCGCGCATGTGCCGCTCGCGGTCGCTCTTGCGCTCGCGCGGCGGCAGCCAGATATCGTCCGGCTCGTCGAGCATGCGGTCCTGGCCGGTCTCCAGCGCCAGACCCGCCGCCTTCCACGCCGCGTTGCCGCCGTCGAGCAGCGCCACCTTGCGGCCCAACGCCGCCACTTCCGCCGCCGCATGCCGCGCCAGCGTCACGTCGGCGGCGGTGAACACCAGCAGATCGACCGGCGGCAGGCTGGCGAGATTCTGCTCAAGACGCGAGCGCACCGCGTGCCAGGCGCCCGGAATATGGCCCTTGCCGTAGGATTTGCTGATCCCGACATCGATCACCGCCGCCGCGCCCGCCTTCAGCGCCCGCTCGAGCTGCGCCACCGTCAGCGTCTGCGGCGCCGGTCCCGCCAGCGGGAACCTGTCGGCCGGCGCAGGCCCCTCGCCTTTCTCCAGCCGCTGCCCGGCCATGGCGTCCTTCAGCACGAAGACATGGGCATAACCCATCTGGCTCAGCCACGACGCCGTCATGCGCGCCCGCACGCCGTTGTCGTCGACCAGCACGATCCGCGCTTCCCACGACGCCACCCAGTTGTCGGTCTCCTGCACCAGCTGCCCGCCCGCCACGCCGACGGTATCGGGCAGGTGGCCGGCGGCGTATTCCTCGGGCGTCCGGACGTCGAGCACGTAAAGCGTGGTGTCCGCCGCCTCGGCCCGGAAGTGGGCGAGCTGGGCGTGATCGATCTCCTTGACGTTGAATTTGCGCGCCACCTGCTCGGCGCGCGCCTGTGCCTGCGCCAGGCCGGTGGACGACACCTGCGGCACGTAATGCGTCGCGCCGTGGATCAGCTCGTACCCGGCCAAGTGCCAGGCCATGGTGCCGTCCTTCATCGAGCAGACCTTGTTCGGCACGCCGGCATTGATCAGCGATTGCGCGCCGATGATGCTGCGCGTGCGCCCGCCGCAATTGACGATCACCAGCGTGTCCGCCGACGGCACCAGCTCGTGGAACCGGTAGACCAGCTCCGCGCCGGGAACGCTGCGGGCGGTGGGCAGGCTGTTGCTGTTGAATTCCTCGTAGGAGCGGCTATCGAAGATCAGGATGTCGGCCTTCTTGCCGATCAGCTCGTTGACCTCCTGCGCGCTGAGATAGGGCGTGTGGCACTCGTGCTCGACCACCTCGGCAAAGCCCTTCGAGGGCACGTGCACGCCGCTGTAGAGGCGATAGCCGGCCAGCGCCCAGGCTTCGACGCCGCCGTCCAGGATCGCGACATCGGTGTAGCCGGCGGCCTTGAGCCGGGCATAGCCGCGCTCGGCCAGGCCACCGCCGTCATCGCACACCACGATCGGCAGACCCGGCCGCGGCAGCAGCCGCGGCGCCACCGTTTCCAGCCGGCTCAGAGGCAGGCATGACGCCATCAGCAGATGGCGATTGGAGAAAGTGTCTTCCTCGCGCACGTCGACGATCGCCACTTCCTGGCGGTTCTGCAGCAGTTTCTTCAGCGCTTCAGCGGTAATTTTCTTTTGCATTTCCCCGATCCGCCCGTTTCCTCGGTCGGCAGAGTAGGATGCGGCCCGGCCCGATTCAACGGGTTACTCTCGTTTTACGGGGATTTTATCCCATTTTTATCGAAGTTTTTTCCATTATAATTTAGTATATCAATTTTTATGGGATAATTTTCCCACAGCATCTTGTCAGCCGGAACCGGGCAGCGGATGATCGCCGCCTCTCGCGACGTGGAGAGTTCGGGGAGTGCGAGCATGAATGGCGACTACGTTCTGGAGACGCAGGGGCTGACGCGGGAGTTCGCCGGCTTCTATGCCGTCAAGGACGTCAACCTGAAGGTGCGCGCCAA
>JBBCJW010000088.1:0-116030 GCA_037190765.1 Alphaproteobacteria bacterium | reverse complement strand
TTCCATCCAATCGTGTGAATCCGCTCCATTCCCTAATGTTCAGAGCAAATTCACACGTTCTGACGGAATCGCTCGCGATTCCGTCAGAACGTGATTTGCTCTGGGCGCAGCATGGCGATGGCGGTAAATGGGCTCTATCCGCCCGTTTCCCGCTATTCGCTATTTGGCGTCGTGGAAGATGATGCCCAGCGTGTGGCGATGGCCGGCCCGCAGCGGGCTGACGCCGTGGCGCATGGTGAGACGGTAGAAACCGCGCGCGCCCTGCCCCGGCCGGTGGTTGACGGCGAAGATCACGGCATCGCCCTGGCGCAGCGGCACCACGCGCACGCGCGACTGCATGCGCGGCCGC
The DNA here is from genome assembly GCA_037190765.1 of Alphaproteobacteria bacterium. Lineage (GTDB taxonomy): Bacteria > Pseudomonadota > Alphaproteobacteria > Reyranellales > JAQSWP01 > JAQSWP01. The sequence continues at coordinate 115,681 of JBBCJW010000088.1, read as the reverse complement.
TGCTCGGTCAGCACGAACTCGCCGCCGTCGAAATCCTCGCCCGGCCGTGACAGCAGGATGGCGAGCTGCAGGGGAAAGACGTGCTCGCCGTAAAGATCCTGATGCAGGCAGTTGTAGTCGCCGTCGCCGTATTGCAGCAGCAGCGGCGTCGGCCTGATCTGGCCGGCGTCGTGGCAGCGGCGCAGGAATTCCTCATGCGTGGGCGGAAAGCGCGTCTGCAGCCGCAGCGCCTCGTGCCAGCGATTGGCGATCCCCGCCAGCGGCGGATAGAACGCGGTCCGCAGCCGCGCCACCAGATCGGGCAGCGGATAGTCGAAATAGCGATACTCGCCTTGGCCGTAGCCGTGACGCGCCATGACGATCCGCTTGCGGAATCCGCTCTCCGCCCCGTACAGCGCCGCCATGGCGCGGCATTCCTCGGCGGACAGCAGGCCGGGCAGAACCGCGTGGCCGGTTTCGTCGAGGGAGCGGGACGGACCCGTCCAGTCCATCCCGCTCACCCGTTGCTCGACCTCAGCCGTTGCCGGCTTCTGCTTGCGCATCATGCCGGCGATCATACCCCGGCTTCCGCCTGCAGCAGCAGCGCCTTGCGCCGCGGCCCCCAGCGATAGCCGCCCGGCGTGCCATCGTCGCGCACCACCCGGTGGCAGGGTATGGCGACGGCGATGGGATTGGCGGCGCAAGCCTGCGCCACCGCCCGCGCCGAGCGCGGCGCACCGATGCGACGGGCAATGTCGCCGTAGCTGGCGGTGCGGCCGGCCGGGATGCGCTGCAACTCGCGCCAGACGCGCTTCTGGAACGCGCTGCCCGAGGGCGCCAGTTTCAGGTCGGCGCGCCGGGCCGGCGAGGCAATCAGTGCCGCGACGCGGCCGATAACCGGCGCCAGGGCCGGCGCATCCTCGCGCTGTTCGCCCGGGAAGCGCCGCCGCAGATCCTCCGTCAGCGCCTGGCGGTCCTTGCCGAAGACGACCGCGACGACGTCGTTGCCGGAAACGGCCACGGCAAACGGACCCAGCACGCTTTGCCCGGTGGCGTAACGCAGTGCTTCGGTGGTGGAAAGCTGAAACGACATGACAAGACCTCCTTCGGTTGAGGCCTTCCATATATGGCCTGACGCGGGCCGGCTCTATCCGGTGTTTGCCGGCAATCTTTCTTTCATTCCGCCGGTGCTGCGCGCGACAGCGCCAGGCGACGGCCGCGATTGATCAGCCAGACGGCGGCGAGAATGAAGGCGAACGCCACGAAATGGCGCAGCTCCAGCGTCTCGCCGAAGAACAGCGCGCCCCAGCACAGCGCCAGAGCCGGGTTCAGGTACATCACCGTCGAGACGATGGTCGGCCCGAACCCGGCGATGATGCGGAACATCAGCAGCGTGCCGAACGCGGTCGCCACCAGGCCGAGACTGGCGAGCGCGGCAACCGCCTGCCAGGGAATATCGTCGGCCAGCGGCAGTTCCCAGGTCCACGCCACCGGCATCATGAACAGCGACGCGAGCAGGGCCGTGACCGTGGCCGACTGGTCCGGCGTGACCGACTTCACGAAGCTGGTGTAGATGGTGCCGATGGCCCAGCACAATGCTGCCGCCAGCAGCGCCAGTTCGCCGATCAGTGCCGCGCTCATGCCGTCGAGCGCCGTCGGGCCGACCAGCAGCACGATGCCGGCCAGGCCGCTGAACGCGCCCAGAAGCTTGACGCCGTTCAGCCTTTCGCCTTCGCGCCCGGCGCCGGAGAAGAAATGCGTCAGCAGCACGGTCCACACCGGCATGGTGCCGACCAGCACCGCCGAAAGGCCGGAGGGGACGGTGAGCTGGCCGAAAGCCACCAGGGAATAGGGAATGGCGTTGCCGAACAGGGCGATCGGCACCAGCGGCAGCCAGGCCGCCAGCGGCCAGGGCAGGCGGCGCCCCTGCAGATAGAGGAAGGCGACCAGCGCCACGCCGGCGATCGCCATGCGGGCGGCCACGATGCTGGCCGGTCCGAAATAGGCGGTGATGTACTTGATCAGCGGCCACGACAGCGACCAGACCACCGACAGCAGCAGGACCAGAGCCAGCGCGCGATTCATTTGCCCGCACCGGCTCCCGGCGCAAGGCGGAACTCTAGAGCGGCTGCGGCAGCGGGTAGTCGCGGCGGCGCTGGCGATGCAGGGCGCGGCGCAGCGCCTGCGCCAGTTCCAGCTTTTCCTCCGGCGCCAGGAAGGAACCGACGACCAGACGCCGCTCGCGGGCAGCGAGTACCAGCATGCTGTCGTGCCGCGGCGGATCGTCTATCTCCACCCGCAGCCAGTACGGCTCCAGCGACCACTTCTGCTCCTCCCCGTTGCCGGCAATGCGCCGCACGGTCAGTTCGTCGTCCGTCAGCCGGACCAATTCTTTTAGTTGGGCGTCACGGTAATTCAACCGGAAGAGGAAATAAAGCAGGGCGACGTCGAGACCCATAAAGCCGAAGACGGGCCAGGCGCCGGAATAGAAGAACGCGCCGCCGACGCCGAGATTGGCGACCGCCACCGCTGCGATCAGCAGGCGAAATCCGCGCCGTCCCAGACTGCGGTGCGGCAGCAGTTCGGCATCGAAATAGCAGGGCTTTCCGGTATCCTGATCCATAACCAAGTCTAACTGCAGAGGGAACGCATGACCTGCGATTTTCGCAGGAAATCGACTCTACGACTTTCGCATAAGCGCGGATTGCGGCAACCTGCCGCGCCGGTAACAGGATTGTGAGATGGCCGCCACACTGACCCGCGCCCAGATCGAGGAATTCTTCCGCCGCTTGCAGGCGGCCAACCCCGAACCGAAGGGCGAACTGCACTACATCAACGCCTTCACCTTGCTGGTGGCGGTGGTGCTGTCGGCCCAGGCCACCGACGCCGGCGTCAACAAGGCCACGCCCGCGCTGTTCGCCCAGGCCGACAATCCCTACGCCATGGTGCAGCTGGGCGAGGAGAAGGTGCGCGACCTGATCAAGAGCATCGGCCTTTACCGCACCAAGGCAAAGAACGTCATTGCCCTCTCGCAGCGGCTGATCGACGAGTTCGACGCCAAGGTACCCAGCAGCCGCGACGCGCTGGTCACCCTGCCCGGCGTCGGCCGCAAGACCGCCAACGTGGTGCTGAACATCGCCTTCGGCGAACCGACCATCGCCGTCGACACCCATATCTTCCGCGTCTCCAACCGCACCGGCCTGGCGCAGGGCAAAACGGTGGAGGCGGTCGAGGCGCGGCTGGAAAAGGTGGTGCCGCAGGCCTATCGCCTGCACGCGCATCACTGGCTGATCCTGCACGGGCGCTACGTGTGCAAGGCGCGCAAGCCGGAATGCCCGCGCTGCGTCGTGCGCGACATCTGCCGCTTCAGGGACAAGACGAAGGAGTTGTAGCCTGGAGCAAATCACGGCCTGTCGGAATCGCCCGCGATTCCGACAGAACGTGTGAATTTGCTCCAAACATCAATGAATAGAGGGATCAGCTGCGCAGCATCGGCTTGTTCTGCCGGCCGGCGGCGATGCTGTCGATACAGGCGTTGTGCGCGACGGCGCGGAACTTGTCGTCGCGCGCCTCGACATGGCGCACCTGCAGGTCGCGGTCGAGCCGGTACAGCATCAGCTCCAGCACGCAGGACTCGCTGCGATAGCGCCAGACCTGGGCCGGATTCTCCTCGCGCTTGAAACGGGGCTCGCCCAACATGGCGACGATCTGCGTCCCGTTCATGTTGTGCAGTCGGGTCGGGCCGGAGGGGGCGGAAGCGACGGCAAGGCGCATGTCCTGAGCCGAGGTGGTGGCGCCATCGTCGGAACCGAGATTGCAGCTTCCCAGCGCCATCACCAGCACGAAGCCGCTGCTGAGGAGGAAGCGCGGCAGCTTCAGTCCCGCTCGGGCCTGTGGCATCGCCGCGTCCATTCCCCCGCTCTCCCCCCCCGGCCGGCCGGCTACTGGCGCGCCGGCATCTGCCAGGACTCCTCGCTGTCGAGAAGACTGGGCTCGTCATCGGCCGGCTCTTCCTCGGCCAGCCCGTTGCCGGCGCTGGCGGCGGCTGTTTGGGGCTGCGCCGATGCGGCGATGAGCTGGATGTCGCCGCTCAACTGGCCACCGCACTCGACTTCCAGCATGCCGTAGCGGATTTCCCCGGTCACCTTGCCGGTGGCGCGGATCAGCAAGCGGTTGCGCACGATCAGATCGCCCTCGTAGACGCCGCGAATCTCGGCGTCGTCGATCTCGGCGGTGCCCTTGAAATAGCCGGTCTCGCGGATCTCGATCACGCGGCTGTCGGTCAGGGTGGCCTCGACACGGCCCTCGACCACCAACTGGTCGCAGGTGGTGATCTCGCCGCTCAGCACGATGTCGCGACCGACCAGCAGGCGCTTGCCTTCGCTGACGCTGCTGGGCGGCGGCGCAGGCGGCGTCGAGGGTTCGGCGCGGGCCGGCTGGGCCACGGCAGAGGCGGCGGGGCGCGGGGCGGTGTCGGTGGAACGCTTGGGAATTTCGTATCGAGGCTGCACGGGGGCCACCAGATTGGTTGGAGCGGCGGACGGCGCCGGCGCGGGGGGCGTTGCGGTACTGCGCAGCTTCAGCGGCGGCGCATGGTCGGTCAGAGCGGATTCGTTTCTCGGCGTCTCGGGCTTTTTACGTCCGAACATCGGCTTCCCTTGCCAATAATTACCAGGTTGCTTGACCGGACAGCATTAAGAGCCTGTTCCGGGCTGTATTTTTACCACGCATCGGCCGGGGCTGCCACGTGCAATCGTCCCGCCCGGGACCGGTCCCTGGAGCGGCGGGTAGCGATCTACCGAGCCAGCGCAACTTCGCGTTTGCGGCTGAAATCCTGGAACAGATGCACCATCACCGCTGTCGCCAGCACCGGGGCGATCAGGTTGACGATCGGGATGACGGCGAGGAAGGCGATGGCCGCGCCAGCGATGGTCAGCGGCACGGTGAAGGGACGGCGCAATTCGCGCGCCTGCTGCTCGCTGAGCCGGCGGAAGGCCACGGTCTCGAAATATTCGCGCCCCGCCAGCCAGCCATTGACCAGATAGAAGACGACCGGGATCAGCGGCGCCAGCACCACCGTCGCCAGCATGATCAGGTAGACGATCAGCAGCAGGATGTTCACGCCGATCAGCAGGCCGGCGAATTTGATGCCGGTCCAGATGCCGGCCATGGTGCCCTGCCCCGGCGTTCTCGGCAGCTCGGGATAGTGGCGCGCCTCGACCGCGTTGGCGACCTCGTCGAGGAACAGCGACATGACGATGACCACCACGGCGGGAAACAGCAGGAAGGCCAGCACCACCGAGCCGATCCCCATCAGCCAGGCGATCAGCGTGTCGAGCCAGCCCAGCGACACCAGCTCGAGGAAGGACAGCGCCACGTTCAGCCCCACCACCAGCACCACCAGGGCGACCAGCGAGGCGATCAGGGACAGGAAAATGAAGCGGCGCAGGCGCGGATCGCCCAGTTGCCGGAAGGCTTTGACGAAGGCCGAGATCATGCCGGGTCTCCCGCGCGGGAACGCGCGCGCTGGCACAGATAGGAAGTCCCGCGCGCCTTGTCGAGGGGGCAGGCTATGGCCATACTCCGCCTGCATGTCCGGTCGGAGCATCCAGCGCTTATGAAGTCAGTACCAAGTTTCGACGTCGTCGGCATCGGCAACGCCATCGTCGACGTCATCGCCAGCGCCACCGACGAGTTCCTCGCCCGCCATCACCTTGCCAAGGGCGGCATGCGGCTGATCGATGCGGCGGAGGCGGAGCGGCTCTACGGCGCCATGGGTCCGGGCACGGAAATGTCGGGCGGGTCCTGCGCCAACACCATGGCCGGCATCGCCGCCCTGGGCGGCCGGGCGGCCTATATCGGCCGCGTGCGCGAGGACCAGCTCGGCGCCGTCTTTGCCCACGACATGCGCTCGGGCGGCGTCAGCTTCGAGACGCCGGCGGCCAAGGACGGGCCGCCGACCGCGCGCTGCCTGATCCTGGTGACGCCCGACGCGCAGCGCACCATGAACACCTATCTCGGCGCCTGCGTCGAGCTGCAGCCGGGCGACGTGGCCGAAGAGCAGGCCGCGGCCGGCAAGGTGCTCTACATCGAGGGCTATCTGTGGGACCAGCCGGCGGCCAAGGAAGCCTGCCGCAAGGCGATCCGGGCAGCGCACGAGGCGGGGCGCGAGGTGGCGCTGACCCTGTCCGATTCCTTCTGCGTCGAGCGCTGGCGCGAGGAGTTCCTCGACCTGGTGCGCGGCCATGTCGACATCCTGTTCGCCAACGAAAGCGAGATCACCGCGCTCTACCAGACGCGCGACTTCGACACCGCCGCCGCGCACGCCCAGCAGGATTGCGCCATCGCCGCCCTGACCCGCTCGGAGAAAGGCTCGGTGGTGCTGCGCGGCCGCAACAATCGGCAGGACGGCAGCAGCGAAACGCACCACATCGCCGCCATGCCCGTCGGCAAGCTGGTCGACACCACCGGCGCCGGCGATCTCTATGCCGCCGGTTTCCTGGCCGAATACTGCCGCTCGGGCGACCTGGAGCGCGCCGGCCGGCTCGGCAGCCTGTGCGCCGGCGAGATCATCTCCCATGTCGGCGCCCGCCCGCAGCAGGACCTGCAGGCGCTGGCCAGGGCGAAGCTGGGGCCGGCGTGAGCACGCTGCCCGACACGACCGCGCAAGAGCAGGCCGGGTCGCGGCCCGGCAAGCGGCGCTGGTCGGAAGCGATCGGGGTCTATCGCCATCCGCGCGTGGCGACCATGCTGTTCCTGGGCTTCGCCGCCGGGCTGCCGTTCCTGCTGGTGTTCTCGACCCTGTCGGCCTGGCTGCGCGAGGTTGGGGTGTCGCGCACCGAGATCGGCTACTTCAGCTGGATCGGCATCACTTATTCCTTCAAGTTCGTCTGGGCGCCGGTGGTCGACCGGCTGAAGCTGCCCTTCCTCACCAACCGACTGGGACGGCGCCGTAGCTGGATGTTCCTGGCGCAGGCCGTCATCGTCGCCGGCCTGTTCGGCATGTCGCTGGTCGATCCAAAGGCTTCGACCGTCGCCATCGCCCTGCTGGCGCTGCTGGTGGCCTTCGCCTCGGCGACGCAGGACATCGCCATCGACGCTTTCCGCATCGAGGCGGCCGACAACTCGATCCAGGGCGCGATGGCGGCAGCCTACCAGTTCGGCTACCGCATCGCCATCCTGGCCGCCGGCGCGGGCACGCTCTACATCGCCGAATTCGTCGACTGGCGAGCGGCCTACCAGAGCATGGCGGCGCTGGGCTTCGTGGGCATCGTCGCCACCCTGATCATTTCCGAACCGGCGATCCTCAGCAATCCGCAGACCGTGGCGCGCGAGCGGCGCGTGCTGGAATACGCGCAGGGGCTGGGAAGCTCGACGCCGGAATGGCTGCGCGGCGGGCTGGTCTGGTTCTATGGCGGCGTGGTCTGCCCCTTCGTCGACTTCTTCCAGCGCAACGGCCTGTTTGCCGCCCTGACCATCCTGCTCTTCATCAGCCTGTTCCGGCTCAGCGACATCACCATGGGGGTGATGGCCAATCCCTTCTACATCGATCTCGGTTTCAGCAAGGACCAGATCGCCGACATCGCCAAGATCTACGGCTTCGCCCTGACCATGGCGGGCGCCTTCCTGGGCGGCGTGCTGGTCTATCGCGTCGGCGCGCCGCGCCTGCTGGCGCTGTCGGTGATCCTGACCGCCGGCACCAACCTGATGTTCGCCCTGATGGCCTTCCACGGCCGGCCCGATCTGGGCCTGCTGACCCTGGCGATCAGCGCCGACAATTTCGCCGGCGGCATCGCCGGCTCGGTGTTCATCGCCTATCTGTCGGGCCTCACCAACACCGCCTACACGGCGACACAGTATGCGCTGTTCTCCTCGCTGATGACCCTGCCCGGCAAGTTCACCGGCGGCTTCTCCGGCGCCATCGTCGACGTGGTGCAGAAAGCCGCCGACGGCCAGGCCGGCTGGCTGCGCGGACTGGCCACCGGTTTCGGCGCGGCGGAGGACTTCGCCGGCTATTTCGTGTTCTTCCTCTACACCACCGCCCTTGGCATCCCCGCCCTGCTGCTGTCGCTGCTGGTCGCCTACATGGCGTTGCACCGGCGACAGCCTGAACTGCAGCCGCCGCCGACGGGCTGAGCGGCTGCCGCCGGCGGGCTGAGCGGGTGCCGCGGGAGCGGCAAACGCGGTAAGCTGGCGGCATGTCGATTGCCAATCTGCAATCCTTCTTCGCGCCGCAATCGGTGGCGCTGGTCGGCGCGTCGCGGCAGCAGAATTCGGTCGGCGCGGTGCTGGCGCGCAACCTGACCAGCGGCGGCTTCACCGGCCCGGTATGGCCGGTCAACCCGCGGGCCAGCGAGATTGCCGGGCTCAAGGCCTATGCCGATATTTCCGCCCTGCCTGCTGCGCCGGAGCTGGCGGTCATCGCCACGCCGCCCAAGACCATCCCCGACATCGTCAAGGCGCTAGCCCGGCGCGGCACCAAGGCCTGCGTCGTCATCACCGCCGGCTTCGCGCAAGGCCGCGACGAGGCCGGCGCGCGCCGCACGCAAGCCATGCTGGAAGCGGCGCGGCCGACGCGCATGCGCCTCATCGGGCCCAACTGCCTTGGCATCCAGGTGCCGGCCGTGGGGCTGAACGCCTCCTTCGCGCATGTGCACGCCCAGCCCGGCAGCCTGGCCTTCGTCACCCAGTCCGGCGCCATCATCACCGCCGTGCTCGACTGGGCGGCCGAACGCAAGATCGGCTTCTCGCAGGTGGTATCGCTGGGCGACATGAGCGACGTCGATTTCGGCGACATGCTCGACTGGCTGGCGCTCGATTCGGGCACCAGCGCCATCCTGCTCTACATCGAGGCCATCCGCCATCCGCGCAAGTTCATGTCGGCGGCGCGCGCCGCTGCCCGCTCCAAGCCGGTGATCGTGGTCAAGGGCGGCCGTTCGGCGGCGGCGCAGCGCGCGGCCCTGTCGCATACCGGCGCGCTGGCCGGGTCCGATGCGGTCTACGACGCCGCCTTCCGCCGCGCCGGCATGCTACGGGTGCAGGACATCGACGAGCTGTTCGAGGCCGTCGCCACCCTGGCCAGCGGCCAGCGCATCCTAGGCGAGCGGCTGGTGATACTCGGCAATGGCGGCGGGCTGGGCGTGCTGGCGACCGACGCGCTGGTGGAACTGGGCGGCACCTTGGCCACCCTGGCGCCGGACACGGTCGAGCGGCTGGACCTGGTGCTGCCGGCCTCCTGGCCGCGCACCAACCCGATCGACATCGTCGGCGATGCGCCGGCCGAGCGCTACGGCGCCGCCCTCGATGCGCTGCTGGGCGATCCCGGCATCGATGCGGTGCTGGCGATCAACGCGCCCAGCGCCGTCGCCTCCTCGACCGACGCGGCCCGCATCGTGGCGGAGCGGGCGAAGAAGGCGCCTTGGCCCGTGCTGACGAGTTGGGTCGGCGCCCGGGCGGCCGGGCCGGCGCGGCAGGTGTTCATCGCCGCCGGCCTGCCGACCTTCGAAACGCCGCGCCAGGCGGTGCATGGCTTCCTGCATCTGGTCAACTACCAGCGCAACCGCGAAGCGCTGATGGAAACCCCGGTCTCGGCGCCGGAGGAAATCGCGGTCGACGTGGCGGCGGCGCGGCGCGCCATGGCGCCGGTGCTGGCGCAGGGTGGCGGTCTGCTGAGCGAGCCGCAGGCCAAATCGGTGCTGGCCGCCTGCGGCATTCCGGTCAACCGCACCCTGCTGGTGCGCGACGCGGCCGAAGCGGCGGCGGCCGCCCGCAGCCTGGGCGACAGGGTGGCGCTGAAGATCGTTTCGCGCGACATCGCCCACAAGAGCGATGTCGGCGGCGCGATCCTGAACCTGCAGCAGGATGAGGTCGGCGCCGCCGCCGCCGCCATGCTCGACCGCGTTCGCGCGCGCCAGCCCGGCGCCAGGATCGAGGGCTTCTCGGTACAAGCCATGGTGCGGCGCGAGGGCGCGCACGAGCTGATCCTGGGCATGAACGTCGATCCCACCTTCGGGCCGGTGCTGCTGTTCGGCTATGGCGGCATCGCCGTCGACCGCATCCAGGACGCCGCCATCGGCCTGCCGCCGCTGAACATGGCGCTGGCGCAGGACATGATGCGGCGTACCCGCGTGCACCGGCTGCTGGAAGCCTATCGCGACCGACCGCCGGCGGCGCTGGACGCCATCGCGCTGACCCTGATGAAGCTGTCGCAGGCGGTGATCGAACTGCCGGAAATCGTCGAGCTCGACATCAATCTGCTCCTGGCCGACGACCGCGGCGTGATCGCGCTGGATGCGCGGGCGCGGGTGACGCCGACGCAGCTCTCGGGCGAAGCACGGCTGGCCATCCGCCCCTATCCGCGCCAGCTCGAGCACATCGCCCGCCTGCGCGACGGGCGCCAGGTGTTCCTGCGCCCGGTGCGGCCGGAGGACGAACCGCTGATCCACGCCTATTTCGCCATGCTCGACCGCGAGGACGTGCGCATGCGCTTCTTCGCGCCCATGGGCAGGTTGCCGCACAACCTGGCGGCGCGGCTGACGCAGATCGACTACGACCGGCAGATGGCCTTCGTCGCCTTCGGCAAGGACGCCGAAGGCCGGGACGACGGCTGGGGCGTGGTGCGCATCTCGGCCGATCCCGACAACCGGCGCGCCGAGTACGCCGTCACGGTGCGCTCCGACCTCAAGGGCACCGGGCTGGGCTACGTGCTGATGCAGACCATCATCGACTACGCCCGCAAGCGCGGCATCGGCGAGATATTCGGCGTGGTGCTGCGCGAGAACGAGCGCATGCTGGCGATCTGCCGCGAACTGGGCTTCGCCCTGCGCGGCGTGCCGGAGGATCCGTCGCTGGTGGAAGTGGTGCTGGCCCTGCAGCCGGAAAAAAATTAGGGGCGCGACAGCCGGTACGCTGGCTGCGGCGCCCCCAAGTAGGGGACATCACTTGCGACGCGAAGAAATCAGGTACCGATCTCGCCACCGTCCTGCCGGGTGATGGCGACAATGGAAGGCCGTGGCGGCATGCCGGGCTGGAAGTCGGGCCAGCGCGTGGCCGGGTTGTCGTAGGTCGAGTCCTTGACGCCGTCGGCCGCCGGATGCTGCACGGCCACGAACAGCGTGCGGCCATCGGGCGTGAATTCCGGCCCGCACATCTCCGCCCCGATCGGCACGCGATAGAGGAAACGCGTGGCATAGGCCGCCGGCCCGTCCACGTCGCAGGCCCAGATGCCGTCGGCCGTGCCGGTCTTGGGCCAGGCGCCGCCCTGGTCGGTGGCGATGTACATGCGCCCGCGCGGATCGAAGGCGACGTTGTCGGGCGAGCCGAACCAGCCGTTCTTCGAGGTGCCCTGGCCGTAGCGTGCGCCGACTTCCGGCTTCTCCGGATCGCCCGCCAGGATCGGGATGGTCCAGGTGAAGCGGCTGGCGGCATGGTCGGCGTCCGCGCCGCGGCCGCCCGGCGGCACCAGCGCCACGATATGGCCGAACTCGCTCTTGGGCCGCGGATTGGGCGCGTTGACCTGTTCGGCGGTACGCTGGGTGTTGTTGGTCAGCATGACATAGACCGCGCCGGTCACCGGATTGGCCTCGACATCCTCGGGCCGGTCCATCTTGGTCGCGCCCAGCAGGTCGGCAGCGCGGCGCGTGTCGATCGCGATGTCGGCCTGGCTGTTGAAGCCGTTGGCCGGCGTCAGCGGGCCCTGGCCGAACACCAGCGGCAGCCAGGTCAGCGAGCCGTCGGCATCGAAGCGGGCCACCGACAAGGTGCCGCTGTCGAGCAGGTTCATGTTGGCGCCGCGGTCCTGCGGGTCGTAGCGGCCCTCGGTGACGAAGCGGTAGACGTACTCGTTGACCTCGTCGTCGCCGCTATAGACCACGACGTGGCCGTCCTTGTTGACGACGCAGGTGGCGGCCTCGTGCTTGAAGCGGCCCAGGGCGGTGCGCTTCACCGGCACCGCGTCGGGATCGTAGGGATCGATCTCCACCACCCAGCCGAAGCGGTTGGCCTCGCGCGCCTCCTTGGCAAGATCGAAGCGGTCGACGTTCTGCGCCCACCAGGTGTAGACCGAGCGGCCGACGCCGTAGCGGCGGTAATTGTCGGCTTCCGGGGTCAGTGCCGGATCGCCGGCGAAGTACTGGTGGAAATTCTCCTCGGCGGTCAGCACCGTGCCCCACGGCGTCTTGCCACCGCCGCAGTTGTTCAGCGTGCCCTGCACCAGCCGGCCCGTCGGGTCGGCGGACGTCTTCATCCGTTCGTGGCCGCTGGCGGGGCCGGAGACGCGCATCGGCGTGTTCATGGTGATGCGCCGGTTGTGGCGGCTGTCGCGCACCACCTGCCATTTGCCGCCGCTCTTGCGCAGCTCGACCACCGAGCCGCCATGGGCGTTCAGCTCGATCTCGACCATCTCGCGCGTGACGTTGGCGCCCTTGCGGTCGACGCCGGCGAACATCAGGTCGGTATTGGTGTATTCGTGGTTGACCCACAGCAGGCCGCTGTCGGAGCTGCTGGAGCCCAGGGGCAGCGGCAGGAAGGCGACGTAGTCGTTGTTGTAGCCGAACTGCTGCGCCTGGCGGGCGGGCGTCTGCTGCGCGGGATCGACGGCCGGCGCGCCGGCCGCGACGGGATCGCCCCAGCGGATCAGCACGTCGGCATCGTAGCCCTTGGCGACGTGGTGGCGCTCGTCGGCGCCGTGGGCGATCTCCTCGAAGGTCAGGCTCGAGCCGGTCGGATCGGCGGCCCGCGCCGGTCCGGCCAGGGCCGCGCCCAGCGGACCGCTCAGCGCCGTCCCAGCGCCGAGCGCCATCAGCCCGCGCAGGGCGGCGCGGCGGCTAAGCCGGCGGGCGACGATGGAATTGAAATCGGGATTGTCGGAACGGTTGCTGCCGACGTCATCCTGCGGATCGGCGTAGCGAAGTTCGGTCATGGCTGCCTGAGTGGGTTGGCTTTGATGGCCTCACCCTACGCCCCGTCGGTAAATCCCCGGCGACTCGGGCGTGAACAACCCATGACAGGACCGTGAAGAATCAGTGCTCCGATTCGTCCAGCGAATAGCCGGCGGCGCGCACGGTGCGGATCAGGTCGACGCCGTCGTCGCCGTTCAGCGCCTTGCGCAGGCGGCGGATATGCACGTCGACGGTGCGGGCCTCGACATAGACGTCCTTGCCCCACACCGCATCGAGCAGCTGCTCGCGCGCGAAGACGCGGCCGGGATGCTCCATCAGATAGCGCAGCAGGCGGAACTCGGTGGGCCCCAGATGAATGTTCCGGCCGCCGCGGGTGACGCGATGGGCGGTCAGGTCCATGCGCAGGTCGGCATAGCTCAGCACGTGGTCGGTCAGCGCCGGGCGGATGCGGCGCAGCACGGCGCGGATGCGCGAGATCAGCTCGGTGGGCGAAAACGGCTTGGCGACGTAGTCGTCGGCCCCGGCATCGAGCCCGCGCACGCGGTCGCCCTCCTCGCCGCGCGCCGTCAGCATGATGATCGGCAGGTTGGCGGTGTCGGCCTGGCGGCGGATCTGGCGGCAGACCTCGATGCCCGACATCAGCGGCAGCATCCAGTCGAGCAGCACCAGGTCGGGCCGGTGCTCGGCGATGGCGGTCATCGCCTCCTCGCCGTCATTGGCGATGCCGACCTCGAAGCCGGCGCGCTCCAGGTTGTAGCGCAGCAGCTCGACCAGGCCGGTTTCGTCCTCGACGATCAGGACCGATGGCTTGACCGCGTTCATCGCCGGCGTCCCGTCCATCACACCGCCTCGGCCTTCACGTAATTGGCCTTGTCGCCCTTGGGCCGCGCCTCGGTCATCTCCTTGCCGGTGACCTTGAACTGGATCAGCTCGGCGATGTTGGTGGCGTGGTCGCCCATGCGCTCGATGTTCTTGGCCATGAACAGCAGATGGGTGCAGGGCGTGATGTTGCGCGGATCCTCCATCATGTAGGTCAGCAGCTCGCGGAACAGGGAGGTGTACATGTCGTCCACCTCCTCGTCGCGCAGCCACACGCTGTGCGCCTTCTGCACGTCGTTGTGGGCGAAAGCGTCGAACACGTCCTTCAGCATGCCCAGCACCAGCCTTCCCAGCCGGTCGAGCCCGCCCATGCTGCGGATCGGCTGCAGCTGCGACAGCACCAGCGAACGCTTGGCGAGATTGGCGGCGTAGTCGGCGATGCGCTCGATGTCGGAGGAGATTTTCAGCGCCGAGACGATGGCGCGCAGGTCGATGGCCATGGGCTGGCGCAGCGCCAGCAGGCGGACGACCTGGTTGGCGACGTCCTTCTCCAGCGCATCGACCCGGGCGTCGCCGGCGATGACGCGCTGCGCCAGCTCGGTGTCGCGGCGCGACAGCGCGTCCAGCGCCATCTGAAGCTGCGCCTCGGCCAGCCCGGCCATCTCGCTGATGCTGGCGTTCAGCTTCTCGAGCTGTTCGTCGAAGGACTTGACGAGGTGTTCGGATGCCATGTGCGGTTCTCTCCTGGCGCCAGCGCTCTCAGCCGAAGCGGCCGGTGATGTAGGCCTGGGTGCGCTCTTCGCGCGGGTTGGTGAAGATGGTCTCGGTGTCGCCGACCTCGACGATCTTGCCGAGATGGAAGAAGGCGGTGCGCTGCGAGACGCGCGCGGCCTGCTGCATGGAGTGGGTGACGATGACGATGGTGAAGTTGCGCCGCAGCTCGTCGATCAGCTCCTCGATGATGGCGGTGGCGATCGGATCGAGCGCCGAGCACGGCTCGTCCATCAGGATCACCTCGGGCGAGACGGCGATGGCGCGGGCGATGCACAGGCGCTGCTGCTGGCCGCCGGACAGGCCGGTGCCGGGCTGGTCCAGCCGATCGTGCACTTCCTTGATCAGGCCGGCGCGGGTCAGGCTGGACTGCACGATCTCGTCCAGTTCCTCCTTGCCGCGGGCCATGCCGTGGATGCGCGGGCCGTAGGCGACGTTCTCGTAGATCGACTTGGGAAACGGATTGGGCTTCTGGAACACCATGCCGACCCGGGCGCGCAGCTGCACCACGTCGATGGCCGGATCGTAGATGTTCTCGTCGTCCAGCATGATCTCGCCTTCGACGCGGCAGGTTTCGATGACGTCGTTCATGCGGTTGATGCAGCGCAGGAAGGTCGACTTGCCGCAGCCGGAGGGACCGATCAGCGCGGTGACCTGGTTGGGCAGGATGTCGAGGTTGACGTCGAACAGCGCCTGCTTGGCGCCGTAGAAGACGTTAACGCCGCGGCCCTGGATCTTGGGCGTCGCGTCATCGGAAAGCGACAGCGGCGATGCGGCGGCGGTGACGGCGGTACGCATGTCGGTCATGGTCAACTCCGGGCCGCTACCAGCGGCGTTCGAATTTGCGGCGCAGGAACACGGCCAGCGCGTTCATCAGCACCAGGAAGACGAGCAGGACGATGATGGCGGCCGAGGTGCGCTCGACGAAGCCGCGCTCGGAGGCACCGGCCCACAGATAGATCTGCACCGGCAGGGCTGTGGCCGGATCGAGCGGCGTTCCCGGACGCTCGACCACGAAGGCCACCATGCCGATCAGCAGCAGCGGCGCGGTCTCGCCCAGCGCCCGGGCCATGCCGATGATGGTGCCGGTCAGGATGCCCGGCAGCGCCAGCGGCAGCACGTGATGGGTGACGGTCTGCATGTGCGAGGCGCCGACGCCAAGGGCGGCCTCGCGGATCGAGGGCGGCACCGCCTTCACCGCCGCCCGCGTGGCGATGATGATGACCGGCAGGGTCATCAGCGCCAGCACCAGCCCGCCGACAATGGGCGCCGAGCGCGGCAGGTGCAGGAAGTTGATGAAGATCGCCAGGCCCAGCAGGCCGAACACGATCGACGGCACGGCGGCCAGATTGTTGATGTTGACCTCGATCAGGTCGGTCCAGCGGTTCTTGGGCGCGAATTCCTCCAGATAGATCGCGGCGGCGACGCCGATCGGCAGCGCCGTCAGCAGCACGATCAGCATCATGTAGAGCGAACCGATCGCCGCCACGCCGATGCCGGCCAGTTCCGGCTCGCTCGAGGCGCCGGAGGTGAACAGCACCGAGTTGAACCGCGACGACAACCGGTCCTGCGCGGCCAGCCGGTCGAGCCAGCCGAGCTGCTGGTCGTTGAGGCGGCGGTTCTCCGAGGCGATCTGGCGCAGGCCGGAATCCTTCAGGATCGAATCGACGTCGCCCGATGCCCATAGCCATACCGACTTGGTCGTGCCGACGAGGGCGGGATCGGCCAGCACCATGTCGCGCAGCTGCACGTCGACGCCGTTGCTGAGCAGGGCGTTGGCCAGCCGCCGTTCCTGGCGGTCCTCGCCGATGCCCAGCGCCTGGCGCAGGGCGGTGCGGGCCAGCAGCGTGTAGTCGGCCGCCGCGAGGACTTCCGGTATTTTCTCGCCGGAGGGGTCGATCGTCTCGCGCTCGAAGGTGACGTCGAGGCGGATCGCGTTCTGCACGAAAGCACCGTAGCCGGCCGAGACGATGCTGGTGAACAGCACGGTCAGGAAGACCAGCCCCAGGATAACCGCGCCCAGCCCGTAGAGGCGGAAGCGGCGCTCGGCGGCGTAGCGCTTGCGCAGCCGTTCGGACGGCGTCGCCAGTTTCGACAGGGTCGGCGTGGGCGCGGCGATCTCAGTCATATTGCTCTCGGTACTTGCGCACGATGTGCAGCGCGTAGACGTTCAGCCCCAGCGTGATGAAGAACAGCGTCAGGCCCAGCGCGAAGGCCACCAGCGTCTGCGGGCTGGTGAATTCCAGGTCGCCGGTAAGCTGGCTGACGATCTTCACCGTCACCGTGGTCACCGATTCGAAGGGGTTGAGCGTGAGGTTGGCGGCGATACCGGCGGCCATCACCACGATCATGGTCTCGCCGATGGCGCGCGAGATGGCCAGCAGCACCGCGCCGACGATGCCCGGCAGCGCCGCCGGGAAGATCACCCGCTTGATGGTTTCCGACTGCGTCGCGCCCAGCCCGTAGGAGCCCTCGCGCAGCGACTGCGGCACGGCGTTGATGATGTCGTCCGACAGCGAGGAGACGAAGGGGATGATCATGATGCCCATGACCACGCCGGCCGCCAGGGCGGAGGTCGCCGATACTTCCAGTCCCAGCGACGCGCCGAAGTCGCGCAGGAACGGGCCGACGGTGGTGAGGGCGAAGAAGCCGTAGACCACGGTGGGAATGCCGGCCAGCAGCTCCAGCAGCGGCTTGGCCGTGGCGCGGAATTTCCTGTTGGCGTATTCGGACAGATAGATCGCCGACAGCAGGCCGATCGGCACCGCCACCAGCATGGCGATCAGCGAGATGAAGATCGTGCCCCACAGCAGCGGCAGCAGGCCGAACTGGCCCGAGGCGCCGGGATTGTCGGAGGCGGCGAAGCGCGGATCCCAGACCGTGCCGAGGAAGAAATCGACCGGATTGACGAAGGTGAAGAAGCGGATGGTCTCGAACAGCATCGACATGACGATGCCGATGGTGGTCAGGATGGCGATGGTCGAGCAGACGATCAGCCCGTAGCGCATGACGCGCTCGATGGTGTTGCGCGCCCGCATCCGCGGCTGCACGCGGCCGCGGGCGAACAGCAGACCGGCGGCGGCGCAGAACAGCACCAGTGCGGCCATGGCCCAGGAGCCGATGCCGCGCAGCCGGTTGAGCTGGGCGGCCGCCTCGGTCATGTAGGGCTCGACCTGGCCGGCGACGATGCGGCCGCGCGACAGGTTGTCGATCGAATTCATGATCAGGCCCAGCCGGGTCTCCGGCAGCGCGGCGATCTCCGGCGGCAGCGCGGCGCGCACCATGCCCTGGATGATCAGGGGCTGGAACAGCAGCCACAGCGCCAGGATGGCAATGGCGGGCAGCAGCGCCCACAGCGCGACATAGGAGCCGTAATAGCCGGGGCGGGAATGCAGCGCCTGGGCGCGGTTGTTGACCAGGCTCAGCGAGCGGCCCATGCCCAGCCGGTAGCCGATGGCCGTCAGGACCAGAAGGACGGCGAGGATGATGGGCAGGCTCATGGGGGGAACTCGACTGGAGATCAAGGAAATCGCCGGGGCGGCAGCCCGCCCCGGCGACAGGTCCGTTTAGCTGCCGACCGTCACGCCCTTGGTGAACTTCTCGCGCTCGGCCTTCAGCTCGGCGGCGGGCATGGGGATCAGGCCCTTGTCGACCACGGCGCCCTCGGGCCCGACCATGCGGTCGGAGAGGAAGAAGTCGACGTATTCCTTCAGGCCCGGAATGGCACCCAGATGCGCCTTTTTCACGTAGAAAAACAGCGGGCGGGAGACCGGATACTGGCCCGAGGCGATGGCCTCGACCGTCGGCACCACGCCGGACACCGGGGCGACCTTCACCTTGTCGCGGTTCTGCTCGTAGAAGCTGAGGCCGAAGACGCCAATGCCGGTCGGCGTGCTCTGGATGCGCGCCAGGGTTTCGGTGTAGTCGCCGTCGATGTCGATCGAGCGGCCGTCCTTGCGCACCGAGACGCAGGCGGCATGCTTGGCCTTGGCGTCGGTGAGGGCCTTGACCTCGGCGAACTCGTTGCAGCCGATGCTCATCACCTTCTCTTCGAACACTTCGCGCGTGCCGTGCTTTTCGCCCGGAATGAAGACGCGGATTTCCTGGTCCGGGAAGGAAGCGTCGATCTGCTTCCAGCTGGTGTAGGGGTTGGCGACCAGCTTGCCGTCCTGCGGCACTTCGCGGGCCAGCGCCAGGTACAGGTGCTTGGGCTCGAAGGCGAAAGAGGCGCTGCGGACGCTGCTGGCGAAGACGATGCCGTCATAGCCGATCTTCACCTCGATGACGTCGCTCACGCCGGCCGCCTTGCAGGCTTCCAGCTCGGTGGGACGGATCGGACGCGAGGCGTTGGCGATGTCGATGGTGTTCTCGCCGACGCCGGCGCAGAAAGTCTTCAGGCCGGCCGAGGAGCCGCCCGATTCGACCACCGGGGTCTTGAAGCGGGGATTGGACTTGCCGAACTGCTCCGCCACGACGTTGGAGAAGGGCAGAACGGTGGACGAGCCGGCAATCTTGACCTGGTCGCGCGCCTGCGCCGCTCCAGCGGCAAGGGTCAGCGCGGCAACCGTCGCCAGTGCTGCAGTGGAAATCCGCATTGATCAACCTCCTGGAGTTCGCTGGCGGCCCTCATAATCGAAGCGACGGGCCGCTGGTCGCGCTGCGACTCATAGAGATCGGGCGTCATCAATTTACTGCAGTTTTGTTACGGATTTATGAAATATGGGGCCGCGGAAATCCACGGCTTTGTCTGCAAACGACTGAAAAGACTGCAGGATTTTCCTGTGGATGAATCAGGCGCTGCGGCGGGCGCCGCCCGCGGCATCCTGTAACACCGCACCCGGCGGCGCCAACGGCAGGGTCACCGAGACGGTGGTCCCCTGCCCCAGCCGGCTCTCGATCTGGAGCTGGCCGCGATGGCGGTTGACGATGTGCTTGACGATGGCCAGGCCCAGCCCGGTGCCGCCCAGCTTGCGCGAGCGGGCATCGTCGACGCGGTAGAAGCGTTCGGTCAGCCGCGGCAGGTGCGAATCGGGGATGCCCTCGCCCTCGTCCGTAACGCTCAGCCGCAGCGCATCGCGGCCGGCAAGCTGCGCCCTGCCGGCGCGGCAGTACACGCCGCCGCCGACGCGGCCATACTTGATGGCGTTGTCGACCAGGTTCTGGAACACTTGTCCCAGCTCGTCGCGGTCGCCCAGCACCAGCGTGCTGTCGGTTTCGATCTCCAGCTTCAGGGCGATGCCGCGCTGGCGGGCGCGCAGCTCGAACATGTCCATCACCGAGCGCAGCACGGCGACGGCGTCGACCGGATGCTCCGGCCTGGTGTGTTCGCGCAATTCGATGTCGGACAGCGACAGCAGGTCGTTGACCAGCCGCGACATGCGCTGCGCCTGCTCGTCCATGATCGCCAGGAAACGGTCGCGGGCAGCCTCGTCCTCGCGCGCCGGCCCGCGCAAGGTCTCGATGAAACCCAGCAGGGTGGAGATCGGGGTTTTCAGCTCGTGGCTGGCATTGGCCACGAAGTCGGCGCGCATGCGCTCGGTGCGGCGCAGCGCCGTCACGTCGTGGAAGGCCAGCAGCACCGCGGTGCCGTCGCCGGCGGTCTGCTCCAGCCGCACCACATGCACGATATGCGCCGTCTCGACGCGGTCGGACAGGGTGAACTCGACCGCCGCCGGCTTCTCGCCCGCCAGTGCCGCATCGACCGCCGCCAGCACGCGCGGCTGGCGCAGCACGGCGGCCAGGTCGCGGCCGCCGGCCTGGGCGCCGAACACCGCCTCGGCGCTGGCATTGATGTGGGTGATGCGGCGGGCGCGGTCGACGGCGATCAGCGGGTCGGGCAGCCCGTCGAGGATGCGCTTGGACGCGGAGGACGCGGCCAGCAGGGCGGCTTGCTGGCGCTGCCAGTTGGCGTGCAGGGCGGCGGCGGCGCGCGACAGATCCTCGGCCGCCACCGACAGCCGGAAGGCCGGCGGCTGCGGCGCGGCGTCGCCGGACAGGCGGGCGATGAAGGCGGAGAAGGCGGCGATGTCGCCGAGATAGAGCCGGACCAGCGGCCAGGCGAGGACGAACAGCGCCGCCGCGCCCAGCAGGGCGGCGATCCAGCCGAGATAGGCGGCGAACGCCAGCACGGCCAGCACGGCGAAACCCGGCAGGCAGACGAGCAAGGTCGCCAGGAACTGGCGACTGGCCGGCAGGTTGGGACGCAGCATGTCCGGTCGCGACCGCGCAAGAAAGACAACGGGAGACCAGTATACCAGCTTCCCGTTACGCAGGCATGGCGGCGCCCGAACGCGGCGTCAGGCGCTCAGCGCCTCGTAGGCGACCAGGGCCGCGGCATTGACCAGATCGTTGACGGTCGAGCCCATCTGCACGATCTGCGCCGGCTTGGCCAGACCCAGCAGGATCGGACCGATCACCGTGCCCCCGGCGAGCTGCTGCACCAGCTTGGAGCCGATATTGGCCGCGTTCAGCCCCGGCATGATCAGGATGTTGGCCGCCCCGCCCAGCCGGCAGAACGGATAGACGCTCTTCATAAGGTCGTAGTCGAGCGCCACGTCGGCCTGCATCTCGCCGTCGTACTCGAAATCGACCTCGTGGCTGTCGAGCAGGCGGATGGCGTCGCGGATGCGCTCGGTGCGCTCCATCAGCCGGCCGCCGAAATTGCTGAACGACAGGAAGGCGACGCGCGGATCGTTGCCCATCTGCCGCGCCAGGGTCGCCGCCTGGCGAGCAATGCCGGCAAGCTGCTCGGAGGTCGGCGTCTCGTGCACCGAGGTGTCGGCGATGAACACCGTGCGCCCGCGCGACACGGCGATCGACAGGCCGAAGGTGACGTGGCCGCGCTGGCCGTCGATGACGCGGGTGACGTCGCCGAAGCACTCGCCGAAGCTGCGCGTCAGGCCGGTGACCATGGCGTCGGCGTCGCCCGAGGCCACCATGCAGGCGGCGAAGACGTTGCGGCCCTGGTTGACGGCGCGCTGCGCGTCGCGGCGCAGCAGGCCGTTGCGCTGCTGGCGCCGGTAGAGCAGGTCGGTGTAGCGGGCGTTCGACTTCGACAGCCGCGCATTGTGGATCTCGATGCCCGCGGTGTCGCCGGCGATGCCGATCTGCGCCATGGTCTCCAGCACCTGCTCCTCGCGGCCGATCAGGATCGGCGTGCCGTAGCCGGCGTTGCGGAAGGCCAGTGCGGCGCGGATGGTGCGCTCCTCCTCGCCCTCGGCGAAGACCACGCGCTGCGGCCGAGCGCGCACGGCATCGATGATGCGCTGCAGCCAGGCGGTGGTGGGATCGAGGCGGCCGGAAAGCTGCGCCCGGTAATCGGCCATGTCGACGATCGGCCGCCGCGCCACGCCCGAATCCATCGCCGCCTGCGCCACCGCCGAGGAGACGGCGGAGATCAGGCGCGGGTCGAACGGCACCGGGATGATGTAGTCCGGCCCGTAGCGCAGGCGCCGGCCGGCATAGGCGCGATCGACCTCGTCCGGCACGTCCTCACGCGCCAGCTTGGCGATGGCCTGGGCGGCGGCGATCTTCATCTCGTCGTTGATGGTCGAGGCGCGCACGTCCAGCGCGCCGCGGAAGATGTAGGGAAAGCCCAGGACGTTGTTGACCTGGTTGGGATAGTCCGAACGGCCGGTGGCGACGATGGCATCCTTGCGCACCGTCTTCACGTCCTCCGGCGTGATCTCCGGATCGGGATTGGCCATGGCGAAGATGATCGGCTTGGCGGCCATCGACTGCGCCATGGCCGGCGTCACGGCGCCCTTGACCGACAGGCCGAAGAAGACGTCGGCGCCTTTCAGCGCCTCCTCCAGCGTGCGCGCCTTGGTGCGCACCGCGTGGGCCGACTTCCACTGGTTCATGCCCTCGCTGCGGCCCTGGTAGATCACGCCCTTGGTGTCGCACAGCACGACGTTCTCGTGCGGCATGCCCATGCTCTTGATCAGCTCGATGCAGGCGATGCCGGCGGCACCGGCGCCGTTCACCACCATGCGCGTCTCCTCGATCTTGCGCCCGGTCAGGTGCAGGGCGTTGATCAGGGCGGCGGCGGAGATGATGGCGGTGCCGTGCTGGTCGTCGTGGAAGACGGGGATGTCGAGCAGCTCGCGCAGGCGCTGCTCGATGATGAAGCACTCGGGCGCCTTGATGTCCTCGAGATTGATGCCGCCGAAGGAGGGGCCGAGATAGCGCACGCAGTTGATGAACTGGTCCACGTCGGTGGTATCGACCTCCAGGTCGATGCCGTCGACGTCGGCGAAGCGCTTGAACAGGACCGCCTTGCCCTCCATCACCGGCTTGGAGGCCAGCGCGCCCAAGTCGCCCAGGCCCAGCACGGCGGTGCCGTTGGAGATGACGGCGACCAGATTGCCCTTGGCCGTGTAGTCGTAGGCCAGGGACGGGTCGGCATGGATGCGCAGGCAGGGCGCGGCGACGCCCGGCGAATAGGCCAGCGCCAGATCGCGCTGCGTGGTCAGGGGCTTGGTCGGGGTGACTTCGATTTTCCCCGGCCGGCCCGAGGCATGCATGATCAGCGATTCGTCGTCGAGGCTGCCCGATTCGCTGACCATTGCTTCTGTATCGCGACGCGCGGTCGCCATGGCGCTTACTCCAGACGTCTTGTTTTAGGCTGAAAACAGCGGATTCGCAGTGTAACCGTTCCGGTCGGCATAATGGCGGGAAAAAATCGGCCATGCTACGGTCGCCATTGGTTTTTTCGCTCTTTTTCGCCGACCGGAACCCGACGTGTCCTCCCGCTCCGCCCCCGCCGCCCCGACCCAGACCGATCCCGGCGCCAGCCTGGCCGGGGCGACGCCGATGATGCAGCAGTACCTGGCGATCAAGCGTCAGCATCCCGACCACCTGCTGTTCTATCGCATGGGCGATTTCTACGAGCTGTTCTTCGACGATGCCGCCCAGGCCTCCGCCGCCCTCGACATCGCGCTGACCAAGCGGGGACAGCATGCCGGGCAGGACATCCCCATGTGCGGCGTGCCCGCCCACAGCCACGAGGCCTATCTGTCGCGGCTGATCCGCAAGGGCTTCAAGGTCGCGATCTGCGAGCAGACCGAGGACCCGACCGAGGCCAAGAAACGCGGCGCCAAGTCGGTGGTGCAGCGCGAAGTGGTGCGGGTCATCACGCCGGGCACGCTGACCGAGGATGCGCTGCTCGATGCCCGCGCCCACAACTACCTGGCCGCCCTGACCGATGCCCAGGGCGAGCTGGCGCTGGCCTGGCTCGACCTGTCGACCGGCGAGTTCGCCGTGCAGACCGTGGCGGCGGCGCAGGCCGGGGCGGCGCTGGCGCGGCTGGAGCCGGGCGAATTGCTGCTGCCCGACCGGCTGCTGGCGCGCCAGGAGTTGCAGGCGGCGCTGCAGGAGCGGCAGGAGGTGCTGACGCCGCTGCCCGGCAGCCGCTTCGACAGCGACAATGCCCGCCGCCGCCTGCAGGAGATCTTCAAGGTCGGCACCTTGGAGGGCTTCGCCGCCTATAGCCGCGCCGAACTCGCCGCCTCAGGCGCGCTGATCGACTATGTCGAGCTGACCCAGGCCGGCAGGCTGCCGCGGCTGGCGCCGCCGCAACGGGTGGGCAGCGCCGACACGATGGAGATCGACGCCGCCACGCGGCGCAATCTGGAACTGATGCGCACGCTGGACGGGGCGCGCGCCGGCTCGCTGCTGGCCAGCATCGACCGCACCCTGACCGGACCGGGGGCGCGGCTGCTGGCGGCGCGGCTGGCGGCGCCACTGACCGACCCGCAGGCGATCGGCGAGCGGCTGGACGTGGTGACCCTGTTCGTCGAGCAGCCACGCCTGCGCCAGGACGTGCGCGATCTCTTGCGCCGCTGCCCCGACATGGAGCGGGCGCTGGCGCGGCTGACCCTGGGCCGCGGCGGTCCGCGCGACCTGGCCGCAATGCGCGAGGGGTTGCGCCAGAGCGCGGCACTGCGCACGACCCTGCTGACCCACGACAACGAGCTTTCGGTGCAGCCACGCCAGATCGCCGATGCCGTGCGGCAGCTCGACGGCCATGGCGATCTGGTGGCGCTGCTGGACCAGGCGCTGGCGCAGGAGCTGCCGCTTTTGGCACGCGACGGCGGTTTCGTCGCCTCGGGCTATCGCCAGGAGCTGGACGAGCTGCGCACCCTGCGCGACGAGAGCCGCAAGCTGATCGCCGGGCTGGAGCAGAAATACAAGAGCGCCACTGCGATCACCGCACTGAAGATCCGCCACAACAACGTGCTCGGCTACTACATCGAGCTGTCGCCCAATAACGCCGAGAAGCTCGACGCCAACGCCCACGGCTTCATCCACCGCCAGACGCTGGCCAGTGCGGTGCGCTACACCACCGTCGAGCTGGGCGAGCTGGAGAGCAAGATCGGGCGGGCCGCCGATCTGGCGCTCAACCTGGAGCTGGAAATCTTCGGCCAGCTGGTGACCGCCGCCGGCGAACGCTCGGAGCCGATTTCCGCCGCCGCCTCGGCCCTGGCCGGCATCGACGTCGCCACCGGCCTGGCCGAGCTGGCGGGCGACGGGCAATGGGTGCGGCCCTTGGTCGATGACGGCGCCGAATTCGCCATCGCGGCCGGCCGCCATCCCGTGGTCGAGGCCGCGCTGAAGGCGCGCGGCGAGGGCGCTTTCGTCGCCAATGACTGCACGCTGTCGGGCGAGCGGCGGCTGTGGCTGGTGACCGGCCCCAACATGGCCGGCAAATCGACCTTCCTGCGCCAGAACGCGCTGATCGCCGTGCTGGCGCAGATCGGCGCCTATGTGCCGGCGCACACCGCCCATATCGGCGCCATCGACCGGCTGTTCTCGCGCGTCGGGGCTGCCGACGACCTGGCGCGCGGCCGCTCCACCTTCATGGTCGAGATGGTCGAGACCGCCGCCATCCTCAACCAGGCGACGCGGCGCAGCCTGGTCATTCTCGACGAGATCGGCCGCGGCACCGCCACCTATGACGGCCTCTCCATTGCCTGGTCGACCCTGGAGCACCTGCACGACGTCAACCAGTGCCGCGCACTGTTCGCCACGCACTACCACGAGCTGGTGGCGCTGGGCAGCCGCCTGCCGTCGCTGGCGCCGCACACCATGCGGGTCAAGGAATGGCAGGGCGAGGTGGTGTTCCTGCACGAGGTGGCGCCGGGTGCGGCCGACCGCTCCTACGGCATCCATGTCGCCAAGCTGGCCGGCCTGCCGCCGGCGGTGATCGCGCGCGCCGAGGAAGTGCTGCGCAGCCTGGAAAGCGGCGAACAGTCGGGCGCGGTGACCAGGCTGGCGCAGGACCTGCCGCTGTTCGCCGCCACACCCGCCCCTGCCCCACGCGCCGCGGCGAAGAAATCGGCCGCGCTGGAAGCGCTGTCGCAGATCGCGCCCGACGAATTGACGCCGAAAGCCGCGCTCGACCTGATCTACCAGCTCGTCGCACTGCGGCGCGAGGAAGAGGAATAGGATCAGGCGGCTTTCGCGCCGATGAAATTGCGCCCGCGCGCGCCAGATTGCGCCCGGTCGAGAATGGCGTCGATCTCGGCGGCCGAGAAATCGTAGCGCCGCAGGTCGGTCGCCACCTCCATGCTCTGCAGGAAGGCTTCCAGCCGCGCCGCCCCTTCGCTGGCGGGACAGTCGAACACCTCGCCCAGCACCCGGTCGCGGCCGGCATCGCAGCCTTGCGCCAGCCGCCACACCAGCGGCAAGGGGGCGCTGCAGGCGATGCCATGGGTGATGCCGCGCTGCAGGGTCAGCGCATAGGAAATCTCGTGCGCCAGCGCGGTTCTCGTGTTGGAGAAGGCCAGGCCGGCCATGGTCGCCGCCAGCGACAGCGCACTGCGCCCCGCGCGATCGGCCGGCGCGGCCAACACCTGCGGCAGATGCGCGATCACCTTGCGCGCCGCCCCGACCGCCAGACGGTCGGACACCGGGTTGGCGTTGCGGTTCCAGATCGCCTCCAGGCTGTGCGACAGCGCATCCAGCGCGCCCGCCACCGTCGCCCCGCGCGGCAGGCTGCTGGTGAGGGACGGATCGACCAGCGCCGTCTGCGGCCAGGTCTGCTGGCGGTGCAGCGACAGCTTGCGCGGCGGCGCGGCGTCGGGGTCCCACACCGTGGCCCAGGGCGTGACCTCCGAACCGGTGCCGGCGGTGGTGGGCACGGCGATCAGCGTCCGCCAGTCGGTGACCGGCTGCGCCGCCTCCAGCGCGCCGGCAAAACCGGTGGCCGTCGTCACCGACAGGCACTTGGCGGTGTCGAGGACGCTGCCGCCGCCGATCGCGACGATGAGTTCGGCATGCTTTTGTTCGGTCCAGAAGCGGCGGTGCAGGGACTCGATATGGCGCAGCGCCGGATTGGGTCGTACGTCATCGACCACGCCCGCCAGACGCGGCAGCAGCCGCTCCAGCTCGGCGCGCAGACCGATGTCGCGCGCTTCGGGGAACAGCACCAGCAGCACCGGCTTGTCGCCGACGATCCGCGGCAGGCGCTGCAGCCCGCCCCAGGCGAATTCGACCGCCACCGGATTGTGCCAGGTAAAGCCGTTCGCCGCCGTCAGATCGCCCATTGCCTGATCCTCGCCGAAACCATGTCGATCAGCGTCACCGATACGATGATGATGAGGATGACCGCACAGGCCTGAGGATACTGGAAACCGCGCAGCGTATCGAACAGGATGACCCCGATACCGCCGGCGCCGACCATGCCGACCACCGAGGCCGAGCGCACGTTGGATTCGAAGCGGTACAGGGTGAAGGAGATCCACAGCGGCAGCACCTGCGGGATGATGCCGTAGACGATCTCCTCGATCTGGTTGGCGCCGGTGGCGCGGATGCCCTCCACCGGCCGCGGATCGACCGCCTCGACCGCTTCGGCGAACAGCTTGGCCAGCGTGCCGGTGGTATGCACCCACAGCGCCAGCACGCCGGCGAACGGCCCCAGCCCGACCGCGACGATGAAGATCATCGCGAACACCATCTCGTTGATGGCGCGGCAGGCATCCATCAGCCGGCGCACCGGCTGGTAGACCCAGGGCGGCGCGATGTTGGCCGCCGACAGCAGGCCGAAGAAGGCAGCACTGATGACCGCCAGGAACGTGCCCCACAGCGCGATGTGCACGGTGATGATCATCTCGCGCAGGAAGATGCGCCAGTCGGTGAAATCGGGCGGCATGAAGTCGGCCGCCAGCGTCGCCATGTTGGCCGAATCGCGGATCAGCTCGACCGGCCGGATGTCGGCGCCCTGCCAGGCCCAGGCCATCAGCAGCGCGAACCCGCCCCAGCCCAGCGCCCACAGCAGGCCGCGCTTGCGCGGCGGCAGCGGCAGCGGCAGGGGGGCAGTTTGTGCCGTCATGCGGGAAACGCAAAGGGCTCCGGCCGGCACAGCGCCGCCGGAGCCCTGGCCTTTAGTTGGTGACCTGGGCGGCCTGCCTGGCCAGCTCGGCCAGCTTGCCGTCGATCTCGGCCAGCTTGGCCTTCTTCTCGTCGGCGCCCATCGTCGTACTCTGCTCGATCTTCTGCCGGTCCTTGTACATTTCGAGCTGGCGGATGGGCAGGAGCTGGGCGTTGGTCGAGGGGCGGAACGAGCCGTAATTGTAGATTTTCTTCAGCACCGCCTTCTGCTCGTCGGTCTTGCCGTAGCCGTAGACGAAGTCCTTCAGCTTCTGCTTGGTTTCCGCCGGCAGGTCCTTGCGCCAGACGAAGGGATCGGACGGGATCAGCGGCGATTCCCAGATCACGCGCAGCTCCTTCACCTTCTCCGGCTGCTGCGTCTCCAGCACGTGCCACTGCTCGGTGTTGTTGGTGGCGACGTCGACCTGCTTGTTCAGCACCGCCAGCATGTTGGAGGCATGGCTGCCCGCGCGCACCGCCTTGAAATGCGTCGTCGGGTCGATCTTGTTCTGGGCGAACACGTAGTAGGAGGGCACCAGGAAGCCGGAGGTCGAGTTGGGATCGCCGTTGCCGAAAGTGTACTGCTTGGGCGCCTTCAGCAGGTCGTCCAGCGACTTGAGCGGGCTGTCGCGATGGACGATCAGCAGCGAGTTGTAGCCGACCGAGCCGTCGGCGAAGACCACCTGGGCGAAGACCTCGCCGTCGGCGCGGTCGACCGCCTCCATCGCCGACTTGTTGCCGAACCAGGCGACCTGCACCTTCTTGAAGCGCATGGCCTCGATGACGCCGTTGTAGTCGGGGGCGAAGAAGGCGGTAATCTTGTAGCCCGTCGCCTTCTGCATGTCGTCGAGGAAGGGCTGCCAGCGGTCGCGCTGCACGCTCACCGCGTCGGTGGCGATGATGCCGAAATTCAGCTCCTGCTGCTGCGCCGCCGCCGGCGCCGCCAGGGCAACCATGGCGCCCAGCGCCAGGCAAAGTCTGCGAAACATTCTATTCCTCCTTGTGGAAATTCAGCCGACCGCAGCCAGGGTCCTGTGCCCCGGCCCGGAAGGCTCGTTGACCAGAGACAAATGATCGGTGGCCAGCAGCTCCTCGGCGCTGGCGCCATAGAGACGGCGCAGCACGGCCGGCGTCAGGGCGGCGGCCGGCCCGTCATAGACGACGGCGCCGGCATGCAGGGCGATGACGCGCGGGCAGTAACGCAATGCGGTCTCGACCTGATGCAGCGACACCAGCACGGTCAGCCCGCGGCTGCGATTGAGTTCGGCCAGTATGTCCATGACCTTGCGGGCGGATTCCGGATCGAGCGAGGCGATCGGCTCGTCGGCCAGGATGATGCGCGCGCCCTGCACCAGCGCCCGCGCCACTGCCGCCCGCTGCTGCTGGCCGCCGGAGAGGGTGGCGGCGCGCTGCCAGGCGGTTTCGGCGATGCCGACCGCCCGCAGCGCGTCGAGCGCGGCCGCAATCTCCTCTTGCGAGAACCGCATCGACAGGCTGCGCCACAGCTTCATGCGATGCAGCCCGCCGGCCGCGACATTGGCCAGCACCGACAGCCGGTTGACCAGGTTGAACTGCTGGAACACGAAACCGATGCCGGCGCGGATGTCGCGAATGTCGCGCGCGATCCGCCCGCCGGCCTGCGCCTGGCGGCCGAACACCTCGACCGCGCCGGTGCTGCGGTCGCCGGCGATGAAACCGGAGATGTGGCGCAGCAGGGTCGACTTGCCCGAACCGGAAGCGCCGATCAGCGCCACCATCTCGCCCGGCGCTATGGTGAAATCGACCGCAGACAGCGCGCGCTTGCCGCCGCTGAAGCTCTTGCTGAGCTGCCGTACCGCGATCGCGTTCGCCACCTGACATTCCCCTGCGTGCTCTGGCGCCGTTCCGCGTCATACACAGGAGGTGTTTTGGTTTTGTGACAGGCGCTGGGGATAGAACTGGAGGAGATTACGCTCTGTGAATCCGCTCCAAATATTAATGAGTAGAACGGATTCACACGACCAAGGGGGGAGCGCATACGCTCCCCCCTTGGTCGTGATCCGTTCTACCGGCTGCCCAGACCGGGATGGGCCGGCAGCGACCAGCCGAATTTCAGCGCCGCGCCGCGAATGGCGAAGGCGAGCGCGAAACCGGCCAGGGAGGCGATCGTGGCGGCAACGCCCAGCGCGGCCAGCGCCAGGAACAGGCCGGCGCCGACCGCCGCGGCGGTGGCATAGATTTCCTGGCGCAGGATCAGCGGTACCTGGGCCGCCAGCACGTCGCGCACGATGCCGCCGAAAGTCGCCGTCATCACCCCCATCACCAGCGCCACCAGCGCCCCGGCGCCGTGTTCCAGCGCCCGCTCCGCCCCCAGCACGCAGAACATCGCCATGCCCAGCGCGTCGGCCCACAGCAGCAGCTTTTCGCCGCGCGCCAGGCGCGGGGCGAAGAAGAAGGTCAGGCTCGCCACCACGATGCAGACGGCGATGTTGACCGGTGCGGCGATCCAGAACACCGGCCCGACATCCAGCAGCAGGTCGCGCAGCGTGCCGCCGCCGATGCCGGTGACGCTGGCGAACAGGGCGAAGCCGAATATGTCCAGCCGCTGCCGGGCGGCGGCCAGCGCCCCGGTCAGGGCGAAAACAGCCACCCCCGCCAGTTCCAGCCAGTAGAGAAAGTCGCCTCCCATCCGGACAACCCCCGCTTTCCGGCCGTTTCGGCCGTTTTGCGGCGATTGTGGACCGGCCGGGGCGGCAGGTACAATGGCCTGCCCGCCACCCCATATAAGACCGATGGACCGCCCGCCCGAAAAACTGCGCGACCGCCGCGCCATCGTAAACCGCCGCGCGCTGATCGCAGCGCTGGAGGCGGTGGCGCAAGACGCATCGGACCTGCAGGGCGATCGCGCGCCGGTGCTGGCGGTGCTCAAGGACGCCATGGAGGCGGGCCGGGCGGAGATCCGCCGCCGCTTCGAGGCCGACAGCGACGGGCAGCAGGTGACCCTGGGCACCGCCTTCCTGACCGACCAGATCATCAAGGTGCTGTTCGACGTCGCCAACCAGCACGTCTTCCCCGCCCCCAACCCGACTTCCGCCGAGCAGATCGCCCTGGTCGCCGTCGGCGGCTACGGGCGCGGCGAACTCTATCCGCAGTCCGACATCGACCTGCTGTTCCTGCGCCCCTACAAGCAGACGCCACGCGGCGAACAGATCGTCGAATACATGCTCTATACGCTGTGGGACCTGCGGCTGAAGGTGGGGCACGCGACCAGGACGGTGGAGGAAAGCATCCGCCTGGCCACCGCCGACCACACCATCCGCACCGCCCTGCTGGAGAGCCGATACCTGTGGGGCGTGCCCGAGCTCTACCACCAGTTCAAGCGCGCCTTCGCCCAGGCCTTCCTGTCCGGCGACGGCCGCGACTTCCTCGAGGCCAAGCTGGCCGAGCGCGACCTGCGCCACCGCAAGATGGGCGATTCGCGTTACGTGGTGGAGCCCAACGTCAAGGACGGCAAGGGCGGGTTGCGCGACCTGCAGACGCTGTACTGGATCGCCAAGTACCTCTACCGCGTCGACAGCACGGCCGAGCTGGTGGACAAGGGCGTGCTGACGGCCGAGGAAGCGCGCAAGTTCGACCGCGCCGAGAATTTCCTGCGTGCCGTACGCTGCCACATCCATTTCCTGACCGGGCGCGCCGAGGAGCGGCTGAGCTTCGACTTGCAGGCCGAGATCGGCCGGCGCATGCACTACACCGACCACGCCGGCGCGCGCGGGGTCGAGCGCTTCATGAAGCACTATTACCTGCACGCCAAGACGGTGGGCGACCTGACGCGCATCTTCTGCGCAGCGCTCGACGAGGCGCACAAGCGCAAGCCGCGCTTCGGCCTGTTCCGGCTGGCCTCGCTGCGGCCCAAGCAGCTCGACGGCTTCGTGGTCGACGGCGAGCGGCTGAAGCTGGCGCACGAGGAGGATTTCGCGCGCGATCCGGTGAAGCTGATCCGCCTGTTCCACGTGGCGCAGGAGAACGGGCTGGACATCCATCCCGCCACGCTGCGGCTGGTGACGCAGAATTTGCGCCTGATCAACCACGGCCTGCGCGCCAACGCGGAGGCCAACCGCCTGTTCATGGCGATCCTGACCTCGCGCAAGGACCCGGAGACGGCGCTGCGGCGGATGAACGAGGCCGGCGTGTTCGGCCGCTTCGTGCCCGATTTCGGCCGGGTCGTGGCGCAGACGCAGCACGACATGTACCACACCTACACGGTGGACGAGCACACCATCCGCGCCATCGGCATTCTCGCCCGCATCGAAAGCGGCGAGCTGAAGGAAGACCATCCGCTGGCCTGCGACATCGTGCACAAGGTGCTGTCGCGCGAGGTGCTGTACCTGGCCGTGCTGCTGCACGACATCGCCAAGGGCCGCGGCGGCGACCATTCGGTGCTGGGCGCCGACGTCGCCAACCATCTGGGGCCGCGCCTGGGCCTGTCGCCGCAGGACACCGAGACCGTCGCCTGGCTGGTGCGCTACCACCTGGCCATGTCCTACACCAGCTTCCAGCGCGACCTGCAGGACCCCAAGACGATCCAGGATTTCGCCGCCCTGGTGCAGTCGCCCGAGCGGCTGCGCCTGCTGCTGGTGCTGACCGTGTGCGACATCCGCGCCGTCGGCCCCAATGTGTGGAACGGCTGGAAGGCGGCCCTGCTGCGCCAGATCTACTACGCCGCCGAGGAGGTGCTGTCCGGCGGCACGCTGGGCGGCGGCCGCGCCGGGCGCGTGAAGCAGGCGCAAGACGAAGCGGCCAAGCTGCTGGCCGACTGGCCGGCCGAGGAGCGCGAGAAGATCTTCGGCTACGGCTATGCCGCCTACTGGCAATCGTTCGACGCCGCCACCCATGCCCGCCACGCCGACCTGATGCGGCGGGCCGAGCGCGACAACGCGCCGCTGATGGTCGAGCACCGGGTCGACCCGGTGCGCGCCATCACCGAGGTGACGATCTACACCCAGGACAGCCCCGGCCTGTTCTGGCGCATCGCTGGCGCCATGGCGCTGACCGGCGCCAATATCGTAGACGCCAAGATCTTCACCATGTCCAACGGCATGGCGCTCGACACCTTCGCCATCCAGGACACCGAAGGCGGCGCCTTCGAGCGGCCGGACAAGCTGGCCCGCCTCTCCGCCCGCATCGAGCAGGCGCTGTCGGGCCAGTTGCGCATCGCCGAGCAGCTGGCGCGGCAGAAGCCCAACTATCCCACCCGCACCAACGTCTTCACCGTGGCGCCGCGCGTGCTGGTGGACAACAACGCGTCGAACACCCACACCGTCATCGAGGTCAACGGCCGCGACCGGCCCGGCTTCCTCTATCTCGTCACCCGCACCCTCTCGCAGCTCAACCTGCAGATCTCGTCGGCGCATGTGACGACCTATGGCGAGCGCGCCGTCGACGTGTTCTACGTCAAGGACCTGTTCGGCCTGAAGATCGTCCATGCCGGCAAGCTGGCGGAGATCCGGGAGAAGCTGGAGAGCGTGCTGCAGGAAGCCGATTTGAAGGAAGGCCTGGCGCCGCCGCCACCGGCGCCGCCGGTCGAGCGCCCGCAGCGGCGGGCCCGCACGGCCGCCGAATAGCGGCCGCAAATCGGGCGCAATCGGCCGCGACCCTGCCGCGCCATGCTTCTCGCCCGCTGGCTCTTCGCCGCCATCCTTCTCGCCCCGCTGCCCGCCCAGGCGCAGCCTGCAGCCTCGCTGGCCGACGGGCACAGCGGCGACATCGAATTCGCCTCCCGCACCCCGCGCGGCCCCAGCGATCTGGTGACGCGCAACCCGGCCATGGCCGAGGCCGCAATCTCCGGCCGGCTGGTGCTGCCGCCCGGCGACGGGCGCGTGCCGGCGGTGATCCTGGCCCATGGCAGCGGCGGCATCATGGCGGGGCGCGAGCATGACTGGGCGGCGCGGCTGAACGCGCTGGGCTATGCCAGCTTCGTGGTCGACAGTTTTTCCGGCCGCGGCCTGCGCTCGACCGGGCGCGACCAGTCGCGGCTCTCCACCATGGCCAATGTCGCCGATGCGCTGGCGGCGCTGAAGCTGCTGGCGACCCATCCGCGCATCGATGCCGCGCGCATCGCCGTCATGGGCTTCTCGCGCGGCGGCCAGGTGGCGCTCTACACCGCCCTCGAACCGCTGCGGCAAAGCGCGATCGATGACGGGCTGCGCTTCGCCGCCCATGTCGCGCTCTATCCCTCCTGCAGCATCCCCTATCGCGCCGCGGCGGTCAGCGGCGCGCCGATCCTGATGCTGCTGGGCGAGGCCGACGACTACACGCCCGCCCCGTCCTGCCTCGACTACGCCGACTGGTTCCGCCGCGGCGGCGCGCCGGTGGAGACCCGCCTCTATGCCGGCGCCCATCACGACTTCGACATCCCTGCCCCGCCGCGCCGCTATGCCGGCCTGCAGAGCGCCCGCAACTGCCGCGCCGAAGTCTCGGCCGACACCGGGCGCATGACACGGCTGGATACGGGCCAGGAAATGGCCGACCAGGCGGCGGTCAACGCCTATCTGCGAAGCTGCGTCGAATACGGCGCCACCTATGGCGGCAACGCCGACGCCCTGGCCGCCGCACAGCGCGACGTGGCGGCGTTCCTGCAGCGGGCGTTCGGGCGGTGAGGCTTTCCAAGCGACCGATGCAGGGCTATGACTGAACCTTCCATGAGCCCCGCCGCATGAGCTTTGCCCGCGCCGTCGCCTCCATTGGCGGCTTCACCATGCTCAGCCGCATCGCCGGCTTCGTGCGCGACATGGTGACGGCGGCGATTCTGGGCACCGGGCCGGTGGCCGACGCCTTCCTGATCGCGTTCAAGCTGCCCAATTTCTTCCGCCGCCTGTTCGCCGAGGGCGCCTTCAACCAGGCCTTCGTGCCGCTCTTCGCCGGCGCCCTGCACGAGGGCGGCAAGGAAGCCGCCCTGCGCTTCGCGCGCGAGGCGCAGGCCGCATTGCTGGCGCTGCTGCTGCCGATCTTCGCCCTGATGATGCTGTTCATGCCCTGGGTGGTGGCGGCCCTGGCGCCGGGTATCTACAGCGACAAGGCGACCTACGAGCTGGCGGTCGAGCTTTCGCGCATCGCCTTCCCCTATCTGCTGTTCATCTCGCTGGTGTCGCTGCAGGGCGGCGTGCTCAATTCGCTCGACCGCTTCGGCCATGCCGCCGCCGCGCCGATCCTGCTGAACCTGACCCTGATCGCCGCCGCCCTAGGCCTGACCGCCTTCGTGCCGACGGCGGGCCATGCGCTGGCCTGGGGCGTGTTCGCCGCCGGCGTGCTGCAGTATCTGTGGCTGGCCGTGGCCTGCGCCCGGGCCGGCATGCCGCTGACGCCGATCCTGCCGCGCTTCACGCCCCGGGTGCGCAACCTGCTGCTGCTGGCCACGCCGGCCGCGCTGGGCAGCGGGCTGCAGCAGATCAACTCGATGCTGGACGTGGTGTGGGCCTCGTTCCTGCCCTCGGGCTCGATCGCCTATCTCTACTATGCCGACCGCATCAACCAGTTGCCGCTGGGCGTGGTTGGCGTCGCCATCGGCACCGCCCTGCTGCCGCTGCTGTCGCGCCAGATCCGGGCCGGCAGCCACGACGCGGCGCTGGCCAACCAGAACCGCGCCATCGAATTCGCCCTGCTGCTGACCCTGCCGGCCACCGCCGGGCTGGTGGCGCTGCACGAGCCGATCATCCGCGTGCTGTTCGAGCGCGGCGCCTTCGACGCGGTCTCGACCGCCGCCACCGCCAATGCGCTGGCCGCCTTCGCCACCGGCCTGCCGGCCTTCGTGCTGATCAAGGTGCTGATCCCCGGCTTCTCCGCCCGCCGCGACACCAAGACGCCGCTCTACATCGTGGCGGTCTCCATCGTCGCCAATATCGCGCTGAACCTGGCGCTGATCGGGCCGCTGCGGCATGTCGGCATCGCGCTCGCCTCCTCGATCAGCGGCTGGCTCAACGTCATGTTGATGGGCTTCATCCTGCATCGCCGCGGCCATCTGAAGATCGACGCGCTGCTGGCAAGGCGCGTCCCGCGCCTGCTGCTGGCCGCCCTGGCCATGGGCGGGGCGCTGTTCGCCGCCGTGGTGGCGCTGGAAGGTTTCGGCCACCTGCGGTTTACCGCGCAGGTCGCGGTGCTGGCCGGCCTGATCGGCGGCGGCGCGCTGCTCTATGGCGGGCTGGTGCTGGCGCTGAAGGCGGGCAGCATCGCCGCCCTGCGCAACAGCCTCAAGCGCCAGCCCGGCGTGAAGCCGATGCCGCCCGAGGACAGCGGCGGGCGCTGACGCCTTACTCCTTGACCTCCGCGACAGGCGGGAGGATAACCCGCGCCGGCCGGCGGCACGCCAAACCGTTGGCCCGTTACCATATAGCGAGGGTCCAAACCGTGAGTCGCATCTTCTCGGGCGTGCAGCCCACCGGCAATCTCCATCTCGGCAACTATCTCGGCGCCATCCGCAACTTCGTGCGGCTGCAGAACGACTACGAGTGCATCTACTGCGTGGTCGACCAGCACGCCATCACCATGTGGCAGGAGCCGGCCGAGCTGCGCCGCGCCACGCGCGAGGTGGCCGCCGCCTTCATCGCCGCCGGCGTCGATGCCAGAAAGCACATCGTCTTCAACCAGAGCGCGGTGCCGGCGCACGCCCAGCTCGCCTGGGTGTTCAACTGCGTCGCCCGCATGGGGTGGCTGAACCGGATGACCCAGTTCAAGGAGAAGGCGGGCAAGGACCGCGAGAACGCCTCGGCCGGCCTCTACGTCTATCCCAACCTGATGGCGGCCGACATCCTGGCCTACAAGGCCACGCACGTGCCGGTGGGCGAGGACCAGAAGCAGCATCTGGAGCTGACGCGCGACATCGCGCAGAAGTTCAACAACGACTTCAACGCGCCAGGCTTCTTCCCGCTGACCGAGCCGCTGATCCTGGGCGAGGCGACGCGGGTCATGAGCCTGCGCGACGGCTCGAAGAAGATGAGCAAGTCCGATCCGTCGGACTATTCGCGCATCAACCTGACCGACGACGCCGACGCCATCGCGCTGAAGATCCGCAAGGCCAAGACCGACCCGCTGCCGATGCCGGAAACGGAAGCCGACGCCGGCGCCCGGCCGGAGGTCGACAATCTGCTGGGCATTTACGCTGCCCTGTCGGACCGGCCGCGAGCGGAGGTGCTGGCCGAATTCGCCGGCAAGGAGTTCTCCGCCTTCAAGAAAGCGCTGACCGACCTTGCCGTCGAGAAGCTGGGGCCGATCAACGCCGACATGAAGCGGCTGCTGGCCGATCCCGGCCATGTCGATTCCGTGCTGAAGGACGGGGCGATGCGGGCGCGCGCCATCGCCGGACCGATCCTCGACGAGGTCTACGACATCGTCGGTTTTTTGCGGCCCTAGAGCAAATCATGTTGTGACGGAATTGCCCGCGATTCCGTCACAACATGTGAATTTGCTCTAAACATTAACAAGTGGAGCGGCCATGCGCGTTCTGGTCCTGGGTGCGGGCGGCACCGGCGGCTATTTCGGCGGCCGCCTGGCGGAGATCGGCGGCGACGTCACCTTCCTGGTGCGGCCGAAGCGGCAGGCGGAACTGACGGCGCGCGGCCTCGTCATAAAGAGCCCGCTGGGCGATGCGACGCTGGCGGTGAAGACCGCCGGCGCCGAACACCCCGGCGGGCCCTACGACGTGGTGCTGCTGGCCTGCAAGGCCTACGACCTGGACTCGGCAATGGACGCCATCGCCGGCGGCGTCGGGCCGGACACCACCATCGTGCCGCTGCTCAACGGGCTGCGGCACCTGGAAGCGCTCGATGCCCGCTTCGGGCGGGCGCGCGTGGCGGGCGGCTTGTGCCTGATCGGCGCCACGCTGGGGCCCGACAACGAGGTCGTGCATCTGGACATCGCGCAGAGCCTGGTGTTCGGCGAACGCGACGGCGGCACGAGTGAACGGCTGGCGCGCTTCGCCGCCGCCTTCAAGGGCGCCAAGGCCGAGGCGCGCCAGAGCGAGGCGATCCTGCAGGAGATGTGGGAGAAGTTCGTCTTCCTCTGCACCTTGGCGGCCATGTCCACCCTGTTCCGCAACACCGTTGGCAACATCGTCGCCGCGCCCGAGGGCGAGGCCATCATCGGCGAGTGCCTGGCCGAGTGCGCGGCGGTCGCCGCCGCTTCCGGCTTCGCGCCGCGCGCCGATTTCCTGGCCCGCATCGGCGGGCTGCTGGTCGAGAAGGGCGCGCCGCGCAAGGGTTCGATGGCGCGCGACATCGAGCGCGGCAACCGGGTCGAGGCCGATCACATCGTCGGCGACATGCTGGCGCGCGCCCGCGCCCTGGGCGTCAGCGCGCCGCTGCTGCGCGTCTCCTACGCCGCGCTGAAGGCCTACGAGGCGGGCCGGCCGCAGGCCTGAGCCCTGGAGCAAATCACATTCTGACGGAAGCGCTCGCGCTTCCGTCAGAATGTGTGAATTTGCTCCAAATATTGAGGAATAGAGCGGATTCACACGATTGGATGAGAGCGCTTGCGCTTCCATCCAATCGTGATCCGCTCTATTGCGACAGGGCCTGCCGCAGCGCCGCGCCGGCGGCGGCGACGGCGCGGTTGGCAGTGGCGATCACGCCGCCCATGCCGATGAAGCCGTGCACCATGCCGCCGTATTCGACGTAATCGACCGTGTTGCCGGCCGCGGCCAGCCGCCGCGCATAGGCCAGGCCCTCGTCGCGCAGCGGATCGAAGCCGGCGGTGATGACGTAGGCCGGCGGCAGGTTCTGCAGCGACGCGGCCAGCAGCGGCGAGGCGCGCGGATCGCGCCGGTCGGCCGCGCCCATGTAGTGGTCGATGAACCACGCCATGGCGGCGCGCGTCAGCAGGTAGCCGTCGGCGAAGCGGTCCAGCGACTCGTGCGCCATGGTCATGTCGGTGGCGGGATAGATCAGCAACTGCAGGCGGAAAGCGGGCGCGTTGTCGCCTCTGGCCAGGGCATCGCGCGCCATCAGCGCCACCGCCGCCGCCAGGTTGCCGCCGGCGCTGTCGCCGCCCACCGCCAGGCGATGGCCGTCGATGCGCAGGCTGCCGCCCTGGGCCGCCAGCCAGGCCGCGATCGCATAGGCGTCCTCGACCGCCGCCGGAAACCGATGCTCCGGCGCCTTGCGGTAGTTCACCGACACCACCGCGCAGCCGGAGGCCTCGGCGATCTGCCGGCAGGTCACGTCATGGGTGTCGAGATCGCCGATCACCCAGCCGCCGCCATGGTAGTAGACCAGGGCCGGCACCAGCTCGTTCTCGGCATGGCCGCGCGGACGGAAACAGCGCAACGGAATTTCCCCGTGGCCGGCATCGGCGACCAGATCGTCGACCCGCGCCATCTGCGGCGGCGGCGGCTGCAGCGGCACGCGCGTGTCGCGGAACATCTGGCGCGCCTCCGCCGGCGACAGCGTGTGCATCAGCGGCCTGCCGGCCTTGGCCGCCGCTTCCAGAACGGCCGCCACCTGCGGATCGAGCGCCATGATGTTCCCCGTCACTGTCGATAACCAACCGGTTTGATGCGATGATCGCCCCGGCGGTTTTCGCGCGCAAGCCCGCGCCAGTTGACGGCGGCCCTGCGCGCCCCACATAGGGTGAGCCGACATGACCTTCGAGCCCGAATTCACCCCCGAACCCGCCCCGCGCCTGTCATGGTGGGAGCGTACCCGCCAGCGCCTGACGACCGGACGCAGCGCCCCCGCCAGCCCGGGACGCGGCCGGACCGTCCGCCGCGTCGGCTTGGCCGTGCTGATCGTGCTGCTGCTTTACTATCCGGTCGGCATGCTGTGGATTCACACCATCGCCGACAGTCCCGATTTCCAGGCGCCGGCCACCGCCCCGGGCGAAAGCCGGACCGTGGCGACGATGGTGGCGCTGATCGACCGCGAGACCAACCAGCATCGCTGGACCCCCAACGACCCCTTCTTCATCCCGTCCTGGATGCTGGACAACATGCCCAACTACCAGAAGGGCATGATGGCGGCGATGGCCCGCATCGCCGTCGAGCTGACCGACCATATCGGCCGCGCCCGCGGCACCAGCCAGGCCGACCCCGATCTGGACCGGGCGGCCGGCAGCCTGAAATATCCGCCCGACATCTGGGTCTGGGACCCCTCGATCTCGATCTGGCCGACGGCGACGTCGGAGCAGCAGTACCAGGCCGGCATGCGGGCGCTGATCGCCTACAACAAGCGGCTGGGCCAGGGCCAGGCGGTGTTCGAGCGCCGGGCCGACAATCTGCAGGCGGCGCTGGACCGCATCGCCTCCGATACCGGCTCGATGTCGGCGACGGTGGACGAGCACATCGCCCGCCATGCCGGCTCGCTGTTCGACATGAAGGTCGACGACATCTTCTACGCCAACAAGGGGCGGCTTTACGTCTATTACCTGGCGCTGCGGGATCTGGGCCTGGACTACGAGGCGGTGATCCGGGAGCGCAACATGGGCACCGTCTGGAACCAGATGGTGGAGAGCTTCCGCGCCGCCTCGCAGCTCGAACCGCTGGTGGTGATGAACGGCCGGCCCGACGCGCAGCTCGTGCCCAGCCACCTGGCGGCGCAGGGCTTCTACCTGATGCGGGCCCGCTTCCAGCTCTACGAAGCCATCAACATCCTTCTCAAGTAGCGCCCGCCTCCGTCTGTGGCTCCTTTGCCGCAAATAGCGGCCATTCGCCTCTGGCGGGCATGCAAAGCTTGAACCGGCGGCGCATGAAGCGCAAAAAGGCTGAAAAACCGCGCCGCGCCGGGGTTTGGAGTGGAACTTTACCTGCCGATCGCCGAAATGTCGGTCAACGCGCTGTGGCTGCTGGCGCTGGGGCTGCTTGCCGGCTTTCTTTCGGGTCTGTTCGGCATCGGTGGCGGCTTCGTCCTGACCCCGGCCCTGATCTTCATCGGCGTGCCGGCCGCCGTCGCCGTCGGCAGCCAGGCGCCGCAAATCCTCGCCACCTCGGTCTCCTCGCTCGACCAGCAATGGCGGCGCGGCAATGTCGACCTGCGCATGGGCCTCACCATCCTGACCGGCGGCCTGATCGGCTCGGCCCTGGGGGTGCAGCTGTTCGGCTACCTGAAGGCAATCGGCCAGATCGACGTGGTCATCGCGCTGGCCTTCGTCATCATGCTGTCGGTCATGGGCGTGCTGATGCTGATCGAGAGCAGCCGCAAGATCCTGCGCCAGCACAGCAAGAAACCGCCCGTCCGGCACAAGCTGCACCAGCATTACTGGGTGGCACGCTGGCCGCTCAAAGTGCGGTTTCCCAAGTCCCGGCTCTACATCTCGGTCTTCCTGCCGCTGCTGCTGGGCCTGGGCGGCGGCATCCTGTCGGCGATCATGGGCATCGGCGGCGGCTTCCTGCTGGTGCCGGCCATGATCTACCTGCTGGGCATGCCGACCCTGCTGGTGATCGGCACCTCCGCCCTGCAGATCGTGTTCGTGGCGGCCAACGTCACGGTGCTGCAGGCGTGGCAGAACCAGACGGTCGACCTGTTCCTGTCGCTGATGATGATCGCCGGCGGGGTGATCGGCGCGCCGCTGGGCAGCCGGCTGTCCACCAAGCTGCCGGGCGAGCACCTGCGCGCCCTGCTGGCGCTGCTGCTGGTCGGCATGGCGATCAAGCTGCTGATCGACATGGTGGTGACGCCGGAGGAGATCTACGTGCTGGGCGAGGCGGTCCGATGAGGAAACTGCTCTGCCTGCTGCTGCCGCTGCTGCTCTGGCCCGGCCTGACCCTGGCGCAGCGCTCGCTGAGCGTCGATCTGGCGCGCGACCGGGTGTCGATCAGCTCCGGATTCAGCGGCACCGACCTGCTGCTGTTCGGCGCCGTCGACCAGCGCAGCGACATTATCGTGGTCGTCACCAGCCTCGACACCGAGCGCCAGACGGTGGTGCGCAAGCAGCGGGTGCTCGGCATCTGGCTCAATCGCGGCAGCGCGGAATTCTCGCGCGTGCCGCCGCTCTATACCTATGCCAGCACGCGGCCGCTGGCCGATGTCGCCCCGCGCGCGCTGCGCCGCGACAACCGGCTGGGGCTGGAATTCCTCGACATCGAGCCGCAGGATCCCACCTTCGACGATTTCCGCGCCGGGCTGATCCGCGCCAAGCAGCGGCTGGGCCTCTATTCGTCGCTGCCGGCCAAGGTGGAGTTCAGGGACGACCGGCTGTTCCGCACCACGC
This sequence comes from Alphaproteobacteria bacterium, assembly GCA_037190765.1. Classification (GTDB taxonomy): domain Bacteria; phylum Pseudomonadota; class Alphaproteobacteria; order Reyranellales; family JAQSWP01; genus JAQSWP01. Next base: position 73,673 of record JBBCJW010000088.1, on the reverse strand, counting down.
TGCATTTCCCGGCCCAGCTGGCGCCGGGCCGCTACCGGGTGAAGGTGGTGCAGCTGCTCGACGGGCGCATCGTCGAATCGATCGAGCGGGCGCTGCTGGTCGACAAGGTCGGGGTCGGCGCCACCCTGTCGTACTGGGCCGAACGCCAGGGCCTGCTCTATGGCCTGTTTGCCATCGCCGTCGCCGCGATGGCAGGATTGCTCAGCGGCTACGCGTTCCGCCGCAGCTAGGACGACCGCCCGGGAGGGAAACTTGAGCCAGGAATCGGAGAACAGAGCGGCCGCAAAACAGGCCGAGCTTCCCGCCGAGCGCGTCTTCCTCGTGGTGGTGGACGACACGCCCGAACTGCTGACCGCGCTGCGTTACGCCAGCCGGCGCGCCAAGCGCACCGGCGGGCTGGTGGCGATGCTCTACGTCATCGAGCCGATCGAGCAGCAGCTTTCCTCTTCGATCAACGAACTGATGCGCGAGGAAGCGCGCCAGCAGGGCGAGGAAGTGCTGCATCGCTTCTCGGAACTGGTGGTGTCGCTGACCGGCCAGTTGCCGCGCACCGTGGTGCGCGAAGGCAACCGGCGCGAGGAGCTGCTGAAGCTGATCGCCGAGGATCCCACCATCTCCATCCTGGTGCTGGGGGCGGCCAGCAGCGCCGACGGTCCGGGCCCGCTGGTGACGGCGCTGGCCGGGAAATATGCCGGCACGCTGCGCGTGCCGATCACCATCGTCCCCGGCAGCCTGACCGAAACGCAGGTCGACGCCATCACCTGATGGCCTTTTGAAAATAAGGTCTTTTGGCGCGTCTGATTGGGGCGCAAGCCATGCTTTCCCCGCAATTCCGACAGTATTGCTCAACTAAATGAATCTTTAGGAATCAATAAATTAATCCGCTCCGTATGAAAACCATCGGGCCGGATGCGGAAAAATCGCTTGATCGGGGAACCGCGTTTCCCTATGTCGGCAACACCTCATTGGGCGCTCAGGCGCTCTTTTTTGATGATCCGGCCCAGCGCGCGTTCCTGTCAGGCGCCGGCCGGAAGGCAAAAGGAGACGGTCATGTTCATTCAAACCGAACAGACCCCCAACCCGGCGACCCTGAAGTTTATTCCCGGCCGGGCCGTGCTCGAGAACGGCACGTTCGATTTTCCCAGCGCCGAGGCGGCTGCCCGCTCGCCGCTGGCGCGGCGCCTGTTCGACGTCGATGGCGTCACCCGCGTTTTCCTCGGCGGCGACTTCGTCACCGTGACCAAGGCGGCCGACATCGACTGGCCGGTGCTGAAGCCGGCGGTGCTGGGCGCGATCATGGAGCACTTCACCTCCGGCGAGCCGGTACTGACCGACAGCGAGGCCGGCGGCGACGTCGCTGCCCCCGAAGGTGAAAGCGAAGTCGAAGCGCAGATCCGCGACCTGCTGGACACGCGGGTGCGGCCGGCCGTGGCGCAGGATGGCGGCGACATCGTGTTCCAGCGCTTCGAGGACGGCATCGTCTACCTGCACATGCAGGGCTCGTGCTCGGGCTGCCCCAGCTCGACCGCGACGCTGAAGATGGGAATCGAGAATTTGCTGCGGCACTACGTGCCGGAGGTGACCGAAGTTCGCGCCGTCGATTGATCGACGTCAAAACCCCGCGCGGGCGGCAGCCGCAAGGCCGGCCGCCCGCTTGATGCGATGGCTCCGCCAGGGGGCCACACAACAGAACGGTTGGAAATGCCGATTGATCCGCGTTTTCTGGCGCGACTGCGCGCCCACGGTTCAGTGCCGCTCGCCTTGGTCGCCGTCGGCGTTTTCGCCTTCGTATCCCTCAACACCGCCCGCCATCGCGTCGTCGCCGCCCCGGCGGAAATCGCCCTGCTGCTGCCGCAGCTCGACGCCCCCAGCCATCTGCTCCTGCCGCTGCAGCCGACCGAGCCGGCTCCGCCCGTGGCGCTGGAACTGCCGGACGTGCCGCCACCGGCGACGCCGGTCGTGGTCGAGCGCAGCGAACAGCTCGCCCTGCTGTTCAACCAGCACAACTACACGCTGAAGGACGTGATGAGCGGCCGCCTGCCGGTGCCGGCGATCGCGCTGATGCGCATGCCTTCCGACCTGGGCAAGATCGTCGACATCGAGAAGCGCAAGCGCCTGTTCATCAAGGCGCTGCTGCCGGTGGTGCTGCAGGCCAACGAGGAGATCTCCGCCGACCGCCGCCATCTGGCGAAGCTGCAGGCGCAGCGCGACAGCGGCGAGCCGCTCGGCGAACGCGACAGCGACTGGCTGGAGGATCTGGCCGAACGCTACGGCGTGGAGCCCGGCAACTTCGCCGAACTGCTGCGCCGCGTCGATGTCGTGCCGCCCGCCCTCGCCATCGCGCAGGCGGTGACGGAAAGCGGCTGGGGCACTTCCTATCCCGCCCGCGCCGGCAATGCGCTGTTCGGCCAGTACCACATCGCCTCGAGCAATCCGGCCACCGTGGTCGGTCCGCATGTTCCCGGCCGCTTCCAGATCCGCGCCTTCGACAGCATCGTCGATTCGGTCGTCGCCTATGCGCGCAACCTCAACACCCATCTGGCCTATCGCAAGTTCCGCGAACAGCGCGCCCAGATGCGCCAGCAGGAGGCGCTGATCGATGGCTACGCGCTGGCCGGCACGCTGACCGCCTACTCCGAGCGCGGCCAGGATTATATCGACTTCCTGCGCCTGATCATGCGTACAGAGAAGCTGCGCACGCTCGACGAGGCGCGGCTGCAACGCTGAGGCGTCGAAGCGTCAGGGCGCCTGCATCATCGGCCGCGGCAGGTCGGCGTCGTTCCACAGCCGGTACTGGCGCGCGTCGAACAATTGGTAGTGCCACCACTCGTTGCGATAGAAGTCGAAACCGGCCTCGCTCATCAGCCCCAGCAGCAGCAGCCGGTTGCGCTGCGCCTGCGCCGACACCTGCGCATTGCCGTGATGCGACAGCGGCGTGAAAGCGTCGAACGGCGTGCCCATGTCGAGATCGCGCCCGTCCGAGCCGATCAGGGTCAGGTCGACCGCCACGCCGCGCGAATGCGGCGAACCGCGCCTGGGATCGGCGAGGAATTGCGGATCGGGATTGAAGTTCCACAATTTCCACTGCGCCTCGGTCGGCCGCAACGCGTCGAAGATGCGCAGGCGCAGGCCGATCCGCCCCGCCTGCGCGATAGCGCGCCGCAGAGCATCGGCCGCCGGCTGCAGCAGGTAGCAGTCGGCGCGGGCATAGACCGGCGTGCCGGTGATGTTGTCGGCGGTGGCGTAGGCAAGGCTGAGTTCGACGTCGAACCGCGGCCTGGCGATGGGAACAAGCTGCAACACCGGTGATCCTCGCAGCGCGACCTTGCGCCGCTGTACCTAACATGATCGATTGGCCGCGATGAAGACGTCTTCGCCGTTCGCCCTGGTTTTCGACTGCGCCTGCTCTGGCCTGTCGCTGGCCGTGCTGCGCGACGGCGACGTCGTGGCCGACCATGCCGAGACCGCCGCCACCGGCCAAGCCGCTCGGCTGGCGCCGGCGATCCAGGACGTGCTGGCGCGCGCCGACATCGGCGCCAGGGACCTGTCGCTGATCGGCGTCACCACCGGCCCCGGCAGCTTCACCGGCATCCGCATCGGCCTCGCCATGGCGCGCGGCCTGGCGCTGGCGCTGAAAGTGCCGCTGGCCTCGTGCTCGACCTTCGCGGCCGTGCTGGAAAACCGCTCGCCCCTGCAGCGCCGGCGTGACGAGGTAGATCTCATCCTCGCCATCGACAGCCGACGCGACGAGATTTTCATCGCCCGCGGCGCGCCGATGACGAGTTCGATCGCGACGCCGGACGCCGTCGTCGCGTCGCTGCCAGCCGGCCTCTATGGCCTGCTCGGCGACGGGGCGGCGGCGCTGGGCGCGGCCTTTGCCGCCAGCCGGCGCGACGCCTGCATCGCCTTCTCCGACCTGCGCCCGCCGATCGCCGCCAATTTCGGCCCGGCGCTGGTCGCGCCCGGGGTCGAGCACTGGCGCGCGCGCAATGCCAGCGACGGCCTGCCGCGGCCGCTCTATCTGCGCCCGGCCGACGTGACCTTGCCCAAGACCGCCAGGCGATGAACGATGCGGCAGCCTGCGCGGTGCGCGCGTTCGGCGGCCTCGACCTGGCCGATGCCGAGGCGCTGCACCGGCTCTGCTTCCCCCAGCAATGGGACCAGCCCTGGTCGCGCCAGGCCTTCGCCGAGATGCTGGCCATGCCCGGCACGTTCGGACTGATGGCGCATCTTGCGCCTGAGCGCGCGCCGGCCGGACTGGTCGTGGTGCGGGTCGCCGCCGACGAAGCCGAAGTGCTGACCATCGGCGTGCGCGGCGACACGCGGCGCGGCGGCATCGGCACCGCCCTGATGGCGGCCGCGATCGCCGAGGCACGCAGCCGCGGCGCCCGCCGCCTGCATCTGGAAGTCGCCGAGGACAATTTCGCCGCCCGCCGCTTCTATGCCGGCAGCGGGTTCGAGCCGGTCGGCAAGCGGGCCGGCTACTACGCCCGCGGCGCGCTGGGCAACGCCGCCGCCATCCTGATGGCGCGGCCTCTCTAGATTTTCTTCCTGATCTCCAGCACGTGAATACCGCCGCCCTCCTCGTGCTGAGCAACGATGCTGTGACCTTCCTGGCGCAGGGCGCGCGGCACGTTGAGCAACGGCTCGCCGGCGCGCAGGCGCACCTGCAGCGCCGCCCCCGGCGGCAGCGCCTGGAGCTTCAGTTTTACCCGCACGAATGTCATGGGACAGACTTCGCCGGTAATATCGAGACGTTCGGCCAATGAGGGAAACTCATCGCAAAGTGAATGAAACAAGTAACGAGGTATTTGCTAAATGATACTCGACTTTTTCCAGGCCCGCCGTCCATAATCCGCGCCACTTGAGCCATTGATTTTCACCTGCAGCGAGGCCTGCCGTGAGCGCCGACAAATCCGCCGACAGTCTTTTGACCCTGACGTCGCAGATCGTTTCCGCCCATCTCTCCAAGAATGCGATGGGCATCAACGACGTGCCGGAACTGATCCAGCGGGTGCACGCCACGCTGCAGTCGCTGGCCGGCGGCAATGCCGCTCCGGTGGCGACCCGGGACCCGGCCGTGCCGGTCAAGCGGTCGGTGACCAGCGAATACATCATCTGCCTGGAGGACGGCTCCAAGCACAAGATGATGAAACGCTACCTGAAGACGGCGTTCGGCATGACGCCCGACGAGTACCGGAAAAAGTGGGGCCTGCCGGCCGACTATCCGATGGTGTCGCCGAACTACGCCAGGACCCGCAGCGCGCTCGCCAAGAAGAGCGGGCTGGGGCTGCGCGCGCGGGGCCGCGGACGGCGCTAAGTCGCGGCGAATACTGCCGCTTTCCGGCCGCCGCCATGGGATAGGCGCGGCCACCGCTTTGCCCTATACTCAGGCTGTGTGACTGTCGGGACGATCGGGCCCAACGGCCGGTTATTGGAGTGCCATGCCCTCAAGGCTTGAAAAACGCTGTATCGAACGCGGGCTGAAGATGACCGAGCAGCGCCGGGTCATCGCCCGCGTGCTGTCGGATTCGACCGACCACCCCGACGTCGAACAGCTCTATCGCCGCGTCACCGCCATCGATCCGCGCATCTCGATCGCCACCGTCTACCGGACGGTCCGCCTGTTCGAGGAGGCGGACATCCTGGAGAAGCACGATTTCGGCGACGGCCGCGCCCGCTACGAGGAAGCGCCGGAGGAGCACCACGACCACCTGATCGACGTGCAGAGCGGCAAGGTGATCGAGTTCACCGATCCGCAGATCGAGGAGCTGCAACGGGCGGTGGCGCGCAAGCTGGGCTACAAGCTGGTCGACCACAGGCTCGAGCTCTACGCCGTGCCGCTGAAGGGGGAGAGCGGTGACGCCTAGCGTTGCCCAGCGCCTGCACGGCGATCGGCCGGCGCCGATCGTTGCCAATGGAGTCGAGGTCAGGCTGGCGGAAAGCGCGGCCGAGATCGACGCCGCCCAGGCCTTGCGCTATCGCGTCTTCTACGAGGAGATGGCGGCGCACCCGACGCCGGAGATGGCCGCCCGCAAGCGCGATTTCGACGAGTTCGACGCCTATTGCGACCACCTGCTGGTGATCGACCACAAGCGCGGCCTGGGCGCCGAGGGCGTGGTCGGCACCTACCGGCTGATCCGCCGCGCCGCCGCCCAGCAGCTCGGCCGCTTCTACTCGGCCGCCGAATATGACATCGACGTGCTGACCCGATATCCCGGCGAGATCCTGGAGCTGGGCCGCTCCTGCGTCGACCAGGCGTTCCGCACCCGGCCGACCATGCAGCTTCTGTGGCGCGGCATCGCCGCCTATGTGTTCCACTACGACATCGCCGTCATGTTCGGCTGCGCCAGCCTGCCCGGCACCGATCCCAAGACGCTGGCCATGCCGCTGTCCTACCTGCACCACCATCACCTGGCGCCGCCGGAGCTGCGGCCGCGCGCGCTGGCGTCGCGCTTCGTCGGCATGGACCTGATGCCGCCCAGCGCCATCGACACCCGCGCCGCCATCAACGCGCTGCCGCCGCTGATCAAGGGCTATCTGCGGCTGGGCGGCTTCGTCGGCGAGGGCGCGGTGATCGACGAGCAGTTCAACACCACCGATGTCTGCATCGTGGTGAAGACCGACCTGGTCACCGACAAGTATTTCAAGCACTACGAACGGACCGCGCGCGAAGGCGCCGAAGCGCCCGCCGGCTGACCATGCTGATCGGCTCTCCGGCCCGCGCCCTGCTGCGCATCATCGTCTATGCGGCACTCACCCTGCCGCTGCTGCCGGTGCAGCTCATCGGCGTGCTGGCGATCCCGCCGCTGGCGCGCTGGTTGCCCGTGGTCTATCACCGCGCCGTGTGCTGGATCCTGGGCATCAAGCTGCAGGTGAACGGCCGCATGTCGCGCACGCGGCCGACGCTGTTCGTGGTCAATCACGTCTCCTATCTCGACATCGAGGTGCTGGGCGCGCTGATCCCCGGCTCCTTCGTCGCCAAGAAGGAGGTCTCGACCTGGCCGTTCTTCTCCACCCTGGCCAAGCTGCAGCGCTCCGTCTTCGTCGACCGGCGCATGACGGCGACCAAGGACGGGCAGAACCAGATGCTGCAGCGGCTGGGCGACCGCGACAACCTGATCCTGTTCCCCGAGGGCACCTCCGGCGACGGCACCCGCGTGCTGCCTTTCCGCAGCGCGCTGTTCGCCGTGGCCCAGGTCAAGGACCGCAGCGGCAAGCCGATCACGGTGCAGCCGGTGTCGCTGTCCTATACGCGGCTGGACGGTATCCCGCTGGGCAGGCACTGGCGGCCGTTCTACACCTGGTTCGGCGACATGGAACTGGCGCCGCATGCCTGGCAGATGGCCGGGCTGGGCGAGGTGGAAGTGATCGTCAATTTCCACCAGCCGGTCAGCCTGGCCGACTTCGCCGACCGCAAGGCGCTGGCCGAGTACTGCCACAAGGTGGTCTACGAAGGCGTCTCCGCCTCCAATGCGGGCCGGCTCGAACTGCTGCCCGAACCGCGCCAGGCGGCGTGAGGGGCGGCTTGACTCCACGGGCGACGGGCGTCATGTACCGCCCATCGCAACCCTTGCCGCCCTGACAGACGCACCGCCGTGACCGACCGCGCCCGCAAGAAACTCTTCATCCGCACCTACGGGTGCCAGATGAACGTGTACGATTCGGCGCGCATGGCCGACGTGCTGGGCCCGCTCGGCTTCGAAGCCTGCGACGCGCCGCAGGACGCCGACATGGTGATCCTCAACACCTGCCATATCCGCGAGAAGGCGTCGGAGAAGGTGTTTTCCGAACTGGGCCGGCTGCGCGAGGAGCGCAACGCGCGCCAAGACGGCCGCGGCATGATCATCGCCGTCGCCGGCTGCGTGGCGCAGGCCGAGGGCGAGGAGATCGTCCGCCGCGCCCCCTTCGTCGACATCGTGGTCGGCCCGCAGGCCTATCACCGCCTGCCGGAGATGGTGGCGCAGGCCGCCCGGGCCGGCGGCAAGGGACGGCGCGGTGCGGGCGTGCTCGATACCGAGTTCCCCGCCGAACCCAAGTTCGACTTCCTGCCGGCGCCCTCGGCGCAGGGCGCGGCTTGCGCCTTCCTCTCGGTGCAGGAAGGCTGCGACAAGTTCTGCACCTTCTGCGTCGTGCCCTACACGCGCGGGGCGGAGTATTCCCGCCCCGCCGCCGCCATTCTCGACGAGGCGCGCCGGCTGCTCGGCAGCGGCGCCCTCGAGATCACGCTGCTGGGCCAGAACGTCAACGCCTGGCATGGCGCGGGGCCGGACGGCCGCACCTGGAACTTCGCCCGGCTGATCCGCGCCCTGGCGGAACTGCCCGGCCTGCGCCGCCTGCGCTACACCACCTCCCATCCGCGCGACATGGACGAGGAGCTGATTGCGGCCCATGGCGAGATCGAGGCGCTGATGCCCTATCTGCACCTGCCGGTGCAGTCCGGCTCCGACCGCATCCTGGAGGCGATGAACCGCCAGCACGGCGCCGATTTCTACCTCGACATCGTGCAGCGTCTGCGCGCGCAGCGGCCCGACCTGGCACTTTCCACCGACTTCATCGTTGGCTTTCCAGGCGAGAGCGAGAAGGATTTCGAGGACAGCCTGGCGCTGATCCGCGCCGTCGGCTTCGCCGCCGCCTTCTCGTTCAAGTACAGCCCCCGGCCGGGCACGCCCGCCGCCATGCTGGCGCGGCAACTGCCCGAAACGGTGAAGGAGGAACGCCTGCAGCGCCTGCAGTCCGCCATCGCCGAACGGCAGATCGAGTTCAACCGCGCCAAGGTCGGGCGGATGCTGCCGGTGCTGTTCGACAAGCCCGGCCGCCGCCCCGGCCAGCTGCTGGGCAAGAGCCCGTGGCTGCAGTCGGTCCATGCCGAAGGCCCGGCGCGGCTGCTCAACCGCATCGTCGACGTGCGCATCACGGCAGCGCTGCCCAATTCGCTGGCCGGCGAGATCGTGACCGGCGAATTTGCGGCGACTCCTTTGCACGCCATGGCCACCGCGTGAAGCGCGCCCAGACATCGCGTGGCGCCGCCGGTAAACAGGCCGCCCGTCCGGAGCGCGAAGGCAATGTGCGGCTGGAATTCGACGACAACTCCCTGCTGCCCGCGCTCTACGGCGAGCACGACCGGCATCTGGCGCGCATCGAGCAGCTGCTCGACGTGTCGATCCAGTCGCGCGGCAACCAGACCGCCATCGAGGGCGACCCCACCATGGTGGCCGCCGCCCGCGCCACCTTGAACGCGCTGTACGAGCGCCTGCAGCGCGGCCAGTCAGTCGACATGGCCGAGGTCGATGCCGCGGTGCGCCTGTCGCATGCCGGCGGCGCCTCCGAGGCGCTGGCGATCCGCACCCGCAAGCGGGTGATCATGCCGCGTTCGCCGGGCCAGGAGGCCTATGTGCGCGCCCTGCGCAGCAAGGAGCTGGTGTTCGGCCTGGGGCCGGCCGGCACCGGCAAGACCTACATGGCCGTCGCCATGGCGGTGGCGCTGCACATCACCGGCGCGGTCGACCGCATCGTGCTGTCGCGTCCCGCCGTCGAGGCCGGCGAGCGGCTGGGCTTCCTGCCGGGCGACCTGCGCGAGAAAGTCGATCCCTATCTGCGCCCGCTCTACGACGCGCTCTACGACATGCTGCCGGCCGACCAGGTGATCAACCGGCTGGCCTCGGGCGAGATCGAGATCGCGCCGCTGGCCTTCATGCGCGGGCGCACCCTCGCCAACGCCTTCATCATCCTCGACGAGGCGCAGAACACCACGCCGATGCAGATGAAGATGTTCCTGACCCGGCTGGGCGAGAGCTCGCGCATGGTGGTGACCGGCGATCTGTCGCAGATCGACCTGCCGTCGGGCGTCACCTCCGGCCTGCGCGATGCGGTCGACACGCTTTCCGACATCCGCAACCTGGAGATCGTGCGCTTCTCCGCCGCCGACGTGGTGCGCCACGACCTGGTGGCCGAAATCGTGCGCGCCTACGACGCGCGCGACGCCAGCCGCAAGCGGACGCGCGACCAGGAATGACCGCGACGCCGATCGAGATCGTCGTCCTGCACGCTCCCTGGCGGCGGGCGCTGAAGGAGGCGCCGAAACTGGCGCGCCAGGCCGCCCGCGCCGCCCTCAACGGCGCCGGTGCGGCGGCGGAGAGCCGGGGCATCGCCATCGCCCTGGGCGACGATGCCCTGCTGCAGGATCTCAATGCCCGCTATCGCGGCAAGGACCGGCCGACCAATGTCCTGTCCTTCGCAACCGGCGAGCCGGACCGGCTGGGCGACATCGCGCTGTCGCTGCAGACGCTGCAGGCCGAGGCGCGGGCGCAGGGCAAGACGCTGAAAGCCCATTTCCTGCATCTGGTGGTGCACGGCACCCTGCACCTGCTGGGCCACGACCACATGGCTGCCGGCGAAGCGCGCCGCATGGAGGGGCTGGAGCGGCGGGTGCTGGAAGGCCTGGGCATTGCCGATCCCTATCGGCCACTGGCCCCGAAACGGCGCCCGAGATCGGCGAAAAACCTTGCTAAACCAAAGAAGTAAAGCGATTTGCCTGCGCTCGCCCGGGTTTGTGCTAAAGTCCGGCCGCTATGAACAGTAACCGAAGCAAGCCGGCTTCCTCCCCGGAAGAAGCCGGCAGCGCCTCGCAGCCTCCGGCAGACCCTGCCCCGGCCGCCCCGTCATCCTCGCCCAGTCCGCTCGCCACGCCCTCCGCCGTCGCCACGAGGCCGACCGGCCTGCGCCGTTTCGTCCATCGCCTGCTGCGCCGCCGCGAACCCGAGGACGCCATCCGCGATGCGATCGAGGAGCTGATCGAGGAGCAGCCAGCCGAGGAAGGCGGCATCAACGCCGACGAGCGTACGATGCTGCACAACATCCTGGCCCTGCGCGACCTGACCGTCTCGGACGTCATGGTGCCGCGGGTCGACATCGTCGCCATCCCCGCCGACACGCCGCTGGAGAAGCTGGTCGAGCTGATGGGCCGCGAGGCCCATTCGCGCCTGCCGGTCTATGCCGAGACGCTCGACGACGTGTCGGGCATGGTCCACATCAAGGACGTGCTGCCCTACTGGAGCAGCCACAAGCGCTTCAACCTCAGCGACATCGTGCGCCGCGTGCTGTTCGTGGCGCCGACCATGCCGGTGCTCGACATGCTGCTGGAGATGCGCCGCACGCGCATCCACATGGCGATCGTGGTCGACGAATTCGGGGGCACCGACGGGCTGCTGACCATCGAGGACCTGGTCGAGGAGATCGTCGGCGAGATCGACGACGAGCACGACATCGAGGAAGCCACGCCGCTGGTGATCCGCAAGGACGGCGCCGTCGATGCCCGCGCCCGCGCCACCATCGACGAGTTCGAGCGCCGCTTCGGCAACGTCTTCCAGGAGGACGAGCGCGACAACATCGACACGCTGGGCGGGCTGGTGTTCGCGCTGGCCGGCCGCATGCCCGAACGCGGCGAGCTGATCCGCCACCCCTCCGGCGTCGAGTTCGAGGTGCTGGACGTCGATCCACGGCGCATCCGCCGCCTGCGCATCCGCAACATCCCGCAGCTCCCCGACGCCCAGGCGGCCCGCGCTTAGGAAAGGGTGCACGCTGTCAGGTCGTGCCTGGCAGCGGTTCGGTCGTAAGGCGGATGAAAGACAAGTTCACGAAGTCGCCATGATGTGCCGGTAAGTGTCGCCGCGGTTGCGCACCGATGCGACTAGCCGCATAAGCCTCTCCCATGCCCGCCCTGCCCGTTCCGGTTCCCCTGCAGACCACCACCGCCTGGGTCGCCGCCCTGACCGGCTGGCGGCGCCTGCTGGTGGCGACGCTGGCGGGGGCCGTCGGCACGCTGGCCATGCCGCCGGTCGATTTCCCGCCGGCCATGCTGGTGTCGCTGCCCGTGCTGTTCCTGATGGCGCAGGCCGCCCGCGGCTTCTGGCCGGCATTCTGGGCCGGAGTCTTCTGGGGCACCGGCCAGTTCGGCACCGGCCTGTACTGGATCGTCTTCGCCTATCTGGTGCCGCCGGCCGATTTCGCGCTGATGGGCCCGCCCACCGTGTTCGGCCTGGCGGTGCTGCTGGCGCTGTTCGTCGGCGCGGCCTGCGGCTCTTTCCACATGCTGGCGACGCGTTTTGCGGCGCGTTTCGATGCGCCCTGGCGCCGGGTGGTTCTGTTCGCGCTGTGCTTTGCCATCTTCGAATGGCTGCGCGGCCATGTGCTGACCGGATTCCCCTGGAACCAGGTCGGGCATGCCTGGAACCTGTCCGATGCCATGTCGCAGAGCGTGGCGCTGTTCGGCATCTATGGCCTCAGCCTTCTCAGCCTGCTCCTTTTCACCCTGCCGGCGGCGGGCTGGCGCGGCACGGCCGCCGCCCTTGCCCTGCTCGCCGTGCTGGCCGGCGGCGGCGGGCTGCGCCTGGCGCTGAACGACGGCGGCGACCAGGAAGGGGTTCATGTCCGCATCGTGCAGCCCAATATCGACCAGGCGGAAAAATGGCTGGCCAATCTGGCGAACGCGCATTTCGGCAAGACGCTGCGCCTCACCGCCCTGCCGTCGGACCGGCCGCTGACCGTCGTGGTGTGGCCGGAAACCGCCACTTCGTTTCCGCTGGACTCCAGCGTCCAGGCAAGAGAGGCGATCGCGCAGGTTGTACCCAAAGGCGGCTATCTGCTGACCGGCGCGGTGCGCATGACAACCGGGCCGGACGGGCGGCGCCAGGCCTACAACTCGCTGCACGTGCTCGACGACAGCGGCCGCATTGTCGCCGATTACGACAAGTTCCACCTCGTGCCGCTGGGCGAGTACATCCCCCTGCGCAACTGGCTGCCGCTGGAGGATACGGTCGGCCGCGGCTCGTTCGAATCCGGGCCCGGACCGCGCACGCTGCGCCTGCCGGGCATGCCGGCGTTCACCGCGCTGATCTGCTACGAGATCATCTTCCCCGGCGCCATCGTCGATCCCGCCGCCCGGCCGCAATGGATTGTTAATGTCACCAACGATGCGTGGTTCGGCGTATCGAGCGGTCCCTATCAGCATCTCGCCAACGCGCGCATGCGCGCCATCGAGGAGGGATTGCCGCTGGTCCGCTCAGCGAACACCGGCATCTCAGCGGCGATTGATCCCTATGGCCGCATAATTTCCCGGCTTGGTCTGGAAAAAGCGGGCGTGATCGATACGACTCTGCCGCGTGCGCTCTCGCCGACGCCCTACGCCCGGTTCGGCGATGCGATGTTTGCGCTGCTTCTCATCGTGGTTGCGCTGGCATGCGTCAAATGGCGCGCCATTAAATCGCCGGAATAAACTGAACAGTGTTTTTTTTGCGTGACATGCAAAATTGAACGCATACATTTGTATGCGATTGGGGTAAATTGCATCACGGTCCTGTAGTTGTCCTGCGGACGCATCCTGCAACTGACTGAAAATCCGCCAGACAGATTGAGAGAGGAGTTGAGATGGGCAGGCCACATCCGGTCGATGTACATGTCGGCAGCCGCGTGCGTCAGCGCCGCACCCTGCTGGGAATGAGCCAGGAGAAGCTCGGCGACGCCGTGGGCCTTACCTTCCAACAGATCCAGAAATACGAACGCGGCACCAACCGCATCGGCTGCAGCCGGCTGTACGAGTTCAGCAAGGTGCTGGACGTGCCGGTGTCCTATTTCTTCGACGAAATGCCGGTGAACGTCCTGGTCGGCCGCCCCGGCGGCCGCGGCCGCGGCAAGGGCCTGTCGGCGAGCGCGTCCGACTTCCAGCACGAGAAGGATCCGCTGGCCAAGCGCGAGACCCTGGAGCTGGTGCGCGCCTACTACAAGATTTCCGAGCCGCGCGTGCGCAAGCGCATCTTCGAGATGGTCAAGACGGTCGGCCAGACCAGCGCCACCCCCGCCCGCAAGGGCAGGCGCTAAAGCGGATCGCTCTCTACTTCCAAAGGACATAGAGCAAATTCACATGCTTTGACGGCATCACTCGCGGTGCCGTCAAAGCATGATCTGCTCTGGACCGATCGGTCTTGGGGACGGCGCCGGCACCGTCCCACGCTGTCCCCGACATGGAACGGATTCACGCGGTTTGCTCCACGCCGCGTCCCACCCGTTTTCCGCACCAATCCGGTCACGGGCGGGATATCCCCTGCCCTCTTGATTTTTTCGGCATGGCCGCCGCAAATAGGGCGCTTTTCGGAAGGGCCCCCTTCCGGCCGTGGATGAATTTGGACGACTTGCGACCACGCAAAAAAACGCTAAGCGGATTGGGCGGCGACGCCGTCGATCCCTGTGTCCAGCGATCGATGGGAGACGTCATTAGATGGCCGCGCTCAAGGATTACCTCTTCACCAGCGAATCCGTTTCGGAGGGCCACCCCGACAAGGTGTGCGACCGCATCTCCGACGAGGTGGTCGATCTGTTCCTGGCCGCCGATCCTTACGCCCGCGTCGCCTGCGAGACGCTGACCACCACCAACCGCATCATCATCGCCGGCGAGGTGCGCGGACCGCGCCGCCTGGTCGAGAAGAGCGGCAAGGTGAAGGCGGAGAAGATCGAGGCCCTGGCCCGCCGCGCCGTCAAGGACATCGGCTACGAGCAGAAGGGCTTCCACTGGAAGAAGGCCAAGGTCAGCATCTACCTGCACGGCCAGTCCGCCGACATCGCCCAGGGGGTCGACGCCAAGGGCAACAAGGACGAGGGCGCCGGCGACCAGGGCATCATGTTCGGTTACGCCTGCAACGAGACGCCCGAGCTGATGCCCGCGCCGCTGCAGTATTCGCACAACATCCTGCGCGACCTGGCAGCCGCCCGCCATTCGGGCAAGGAGAAGATGCTGGGCCCCGACGCCAAGAGCCAGGTGACGCTGCAATATGTCAACGGCAAGCCGGTGCGCGCCACCGCCGTGGTGCTCTCGACCCAGCACGCCGAAAAGGTCGACCAGGACGAGGTGCGCGCCATCGTGCGGCCCTATATCGAGAAGGTGCTGCCCGAAGGCTGGATGCCGCCGGAGGACCATCTCTACATCAACCCGACCGGCCGCTTCGTCATCGGCGGCCCCGACGGCGATGCCGGGCTGACCGGCCGCAAGATCATCGTCGACACCTATGGCGGCGCCGCCCCGCATGGCGGCGGCGCCTTCTCGGGCAAGGATCCGACCAAGGTCGACCGTTCTGCCGCCTATGCCGCCCGCTACCTGGCCAAGAACGTGGTCGCCGCCGGGCTGGCCGGGCGCTGCACCATCCAGCTCTCCTACGCCATCGGCGTGTCGCATCCGCTGTCGGTCTACGTCAACCTGCACGAGACCGGCAATGTCGACGAGGCCAAGCTGTCGAAGGTGCTGCAGCAGCTCGTCAACCTGACGCCGCGCGGCATCCGCGAGCACCTGAAGCTGAACCGCCCGATCTACGCCCGCACCGCCGCCTACGGCCATTTCGGCCGCAAGGCGGAGAGGGATGGCGGCTTCTCCTGGGAGAAGACCGATCTGGTGAAGGATCTGAAGTCGGCCTTCGGCGCCTAGGCAAATCGCGTTCTGACGGCACCGCAAGCGATGTCGTCAGAACCTGCCAATCCGCTCCAATACTCCCCTTGCCCTGAGGAGCGGCCCGCCAGGGCCGCGTCTCGAAGGGCATGATGCAGTAAGGTTCTTCGCGTCGTTTGTCCTTCGAGACACTCGCTGCGCTCGTTCCTCAGGACGAGGCGGAGCGGTTGAAGCAAGGCTGCAGCGCGACCCCTACAGCAGCGGTGCGAACAGCCGCGCCGCGCCCGAGATCAGGCCGCGATAGCGGCCGGCCGGCCGTACGCCCTGGGTGCTGGCGTCCATCACCATCTGCAGCATTTCCATCACGTTCCGCACGTCGGCGCGGCTGTAGAGCATGGCCGTCACCTCGAAATTCAGGAACAGGCTGCGGGCGTCGAGATTGGCGGTGCCGATGCCGGCGATCTCGTCGTCGATGACGAAGGCCTTCAGATGCAGGGTCGGTCCGCCGTGCAGCAGGATCTTGGCGCCGGCCGCCTGCAGGTCGCGCAGATAGGTCATGCGCGCGATATCGACCAGCCGCGAATCGGACCGTAGTGGCACGACCACCCGCACGTCCACCCCCAGCCGCGCCGCCAGCAGCCAGGCATGCATCAGCGAATCGTCGGGTACGAAATAGGGCGACACCAGCCAGATGCGCTGGCGGGCCGCGAAGCTGGCGGCCAAGAGGGCGCTGAACAGCGGATCGTCCGGCACGTCCGGTCCGGACGGCACGATCTGCACCTGCGCCTCGCCCGAGGGCGCCGCCGGCGGCGGCAGCACGGCGCTGTCGGGCGGCTGGCCGGCGGCGAAGCTCCAGTCCGACCAGAACACTTCCTGCAGCAGCAGGGCGGCCGGCCCGACGATGGTGAAGGACAGGTCGGTCCAGCAGTCGGGCGGACATTGCGCGCGCAGGTAGTCGACCGAGAAATTGCGGCCGCCGCTCCAGGCGACGGCGCCGTCGGCGATGATCATCTTGCGGTGGTTGCGCAGGTTGGCCAGGCCGCGGAACACGCCCAGCAGCAGCGGATTGAATGTCGCCACCTTGCCGCCGGCGGCGCGCAGGCCGTCCAGCGCCGATTCCGGCAGGTCGATCGAGCCGACGCCGTCGATCAGCAGCCGCACGTCGACGCCCAGCCGTGCCCGCGCCGCCAGGCGCTGCACGATGTCGCGGCCGGCCTCGTCGTCGGCCAGGATGTAGATGGCGACATGCAGGCTGCGCTGCGCGCCGTCGATGATGCGGCACACCGCGGCATAGGCCTCCATGCCGTCGCGCTCCAGCGTCACCCGGTTGCCGCCGGTGGCGCCGGGAAGCTGCAGCCGGCGCAGCAGGCGGTCGAGGTCGCAGGCGTCCTTCTCGGCCAGCTTGCCGGCGTCGGCCAGGCGCATGCGGCCCTTGATGCGCTTGCGCCGCACGCCGGGCAGCTTGCGGCCGGAGAACACCAGATAGAGCGGCACCACCAGATAAGGCAGCAGCACCACGCCCAGCAGCCAGGCCAGCGAGGCGGTCGGCGCCCGGCGGGTGCGCAGCAGGTCGGGAATGACCAGCAGCGGCAGCACCACCGCGCCGATCACCAGCCCGTACTGCAGGAGAATGTCGAAAGACATCGATGATCCGCAAACAGTCGCCGGCCATTCTATGGTCCGGCCCCAGCCGTGTCATGCCTCCCCTGTCATGCCTCCCCTGTCATGCCTCATGGCCCTGCGCGCTGGCCTTGCCCGCCAGGCGCGGCCTATGCTGGCAGCCGCAAAAAACGGGAGCCGGCGATGAACGGAGCGGAAAGCCTGGTGCGCACCCTGGTGGCGGGCGGCGTCGATGTCTGTTTCACCAATCCGGGCACGTCGGAAATGCATTTCGTCGCCGCGCTCGACCGCGTCGAGGGCATGCGCTGCGTGCTGGGCCTGTTCGAGGGGGTGGTGACCGGCGCCGCCGACGGCTATGCGCGCATGACCGACCGGCCGGCGGCGACGCTGCTGCATCTGGGGCCCGGCCTGGGCAACGGGCTGGCCAATCTGCACAACGCCAAGAAGGCCAATGTCCCCATCGTCAACATCGTGGGCGAGCATGCCACCTATCACATCGAATACGATTCGCCGCTGACCGCCGACATCGAGGGCATCGCCCGGCCGGTGTCGCACTGGGTGAAGACTTCCCGTAATGCGAAGGCCGTGGCGGAGGACGGCGCGGCCGCCATCGCGGCTGCGCGCGCCGCACCCGGCCGCATCGCTACCCTGATCCTGCCCGCCGACACGGCGTGGAACGAAGGCGGCGGCATCGCCGCAACGCCGCCGCCCGCGCCGCGGCGGAAGATCGACGAAGCGGCGGTCGAGAACGCCGCGCGGGTGCTGAAGGCCAACGGCCGGGACGCGATGCTGATGCTGACCGGACCAGCCCTGCGCGAGCGGCCGCTGGAACTGGCCGGCCGCATCGCCGCCACCACCGGCTGCCGCCTCTCGGCGCAATGGTCCAACGTGCGCATGCAGCGCGGCGCCGGCCGTGTCTTCATCCCGCGCCTGCCCTATGCCGTCGATCCCGCCCTGGCGGTGTTGAAGGACGTCAGGCATCTGGTGCTGTGCGGCGCACGCCAGCCGGTGGCCTTCTTCGCCTATCCCGACAAGCCCAGCATCCTGACCCCGGAAGGCTGCGCCATCCACGGCATGGCCGGGCTGGAGGACGACCTGGTCGATGCGCTGGAGCGGCTGGCCACAGCGCTGAACGCGCACAAGGCCACGCCGCTGCTGCAGAAGGCGGAACGGCCGGAAACGCCGTCAGGCGCCATCACCTTGGACAAGCTCGGCGCCGCGCTGGGCGCCACCCTGCCGGAAAACGCCATCGTCATCGACGAATCGGTCACCTCGGGCCGCGGCTTCGCGCCCTTCACCGCCGGCGCGCCGCCGCATGACTGGATCACCAACATGGGCGGCTCGATCGGCTTTTCGACCCCGGTCGCGGTCGGCGCCGCCATCGCCGCGCCCGAGCGCAAGGTGGTGTGCCTGACCGGCGACGGCAGCGCCTTCTATACGCTGCAGTCGCTGTGGACCATGGCGCGCGAGAAGCTGGACGTGGTCACGGTGATCTTCGCCAACCGCTCCTACGCCATATTGCGCGGCGAGCTGGCCGGCGTCGGCGCCGGCAATCCCGGCCCCAAGGCCATCGACATGCTGACCCTGGACCGGCCCGATCCCGACTGGGTGGCGCTGGCCAAGGGCATGGGCGTCGGCGCCGTGCGCGTCAGCGACATCGACCAGTTCGTTAAGGCGCTGCAGACGGCCTTCGCCGAGCGCGGGCCGCGACTGATCGAAGTGTGGATGTAGCGTCCGGGCGCGCACCGACAAGAAATCCGGGCGAGGACGGAAGAAGAACGAGCGCCGCATTGACGCGCCGATCCCTTGCGCTATACCCCGCGCCATGAGCGACGAAACGCCCGAACAGGCCGCCCGCCGGCGCACCCTCTATGGCCGGCGCAAGGGCAAGAAGCTGCGCCCGGGGCAGGAGGAAATCCTCGAACGCTCCCTGCGCGAGCGCGCCATCGCCGCCCCTGCCGAGGGCGAGCGGATCGATCCGCGCGACATTTTCCCCGGCAAGCGGGCGCTGTGGCTGGAGGTCGGCTTCGGCGCCGGCGAGCACCTGCTGTGGCAGGCCGAGCACAACCCGGATGTCGGCCTCATCGGCTGCGAGCCCTTCATCAACGGGCTGGCGCGCGGCATGGCGGGAGCCGAGCAGCGCGGGCTGGGCAATATCCGCTTCATGGCCGACGATGCGCGATTGCTGGTCAAGGCCCTGCCCGACGCGGCGCTGGAGCGGGTGTTCATCCTGTTCCCCGATCCGTGGCCCAAGCTGCGCCATCACAAGCGTCGCTTCGTGGCGCGGCCGACCCTGGACCTCCTGGCCGGCGCCATGGCCGACGGTGCGGAGCTGCGCTGCGCCACCGACGATCCCTCCTACCAGCCGTGGATGGTCGAACATGCTTGCCAGCACCCCGATTTCGAATGGCTGGCCGAGCGCGCGGCGGACTGGAAACAGCGGCCGGCCGACTGGCCGCCGACCCGTTACGAGCAGAAGGCGATCACCCAGGGCCGCACGCCGCTGTTCCTGCGGCTGCGCCGCCGGCCCCGTACCGCGACGCCAGCATCTTGAGTCCATTGCGATTCCGGCGTTGCCCGAAAACCGGCCAGAATCAGCTTGCGCCGGCCGGGTTCCTGGCATAAACCCTTGCCCAACATAGGGTTCGGTCGCCGCCGGGCCCCAAAACCAAAGGGTGGGCCAAAAGCCCACCCTTCGCTTTTGGCGGGTGTGCGGCGGGCCGGGCTGGACGCAAATCGGAAGGATTGATGGTCGTCAAAGGGCAGGAACAGGCCGCCAGGGTCGAAGCGCTGATCGCGCCCGCCGTCGAGGCGATGGGCTACGAGGTGGTGCGCGTGATGATCGCCGGCGGCCAGTCCGTGACCCTGCAGGTGATGGCCGAACGGCACGACGGCAAGGCCATGACGGTGGACGATTGCGCCGACATCAGCCGCACCGTGTCGGCGATCCTGGAAGTGGACGATCCGATCGACGGGCCCTATCGGCTGGAAGTGTCCTCGCCGGGCATCGACCGGCCCCTGACCAAGGCGCGCGATTTCGAGCGCTTCGCCGGGTTCAGGGCGCGGGTGGAGAGCGGCGAGGCGATCGACGGGCGCCGGCGCTTCGTCGGCACGCTGAAGGGCGTGCGCGAGGGGGCGGCGGTGGTGGTTCTGGATGACGGCGGCGAGGCGGCGATCCCGCTGGACGCGATCGTCAGGGCGAAACTGGTGCTGACCGACGAATTGCTGGCGGCACACAAGGCTTAAATAGAGGCGCTGGAGAAAATCATGGCGACGAAGGTTTCAGTCGCGGCGGAAATGCCCCGCATCGAAATGCTGCAGGTGGCCGACGCCGTCGCGCGCGAGAAAAGCATCGACCGCGAGCAGGTGCTACAGGCGATGGAAACCGCGATCGAGAAGGCCGGCCGCTCCAAATACGGCCTGGAGCACGACATCCGCGCCGAGATCGACCGCAAGAACGGCGACATCAAGCTGCTGCGCTACCAGGAGGTGGTCGAGACGGTCGAGAACGAGGCGACCCAGATCTCGCTGAAGGAGGCGCAGCGGCGCAACCCGGACGCGCAGCTCGGCGATTTCCTCACCGACATCCTGCCGCCGATCGATTTCGGTCGCATCGCCGCCCAGACCGCCAAGCAGGTCATCACCCAGCGCATGCGCGAAGCCGAACGGCAGCGCCAGTACGCCGAATTCAAGGACCGGGTCGGCGAGATCGTGTCCGGCGCCGTCAAGCGGGTGGATTTCGGCAACGTCATCATCGATCTGGGCGGGCGGGCCGAGGCCATCATCCGCCGCGACGAGCTGATCCCGCGCGAGGTGTTCCGCCCCTCCGACCGGGTGCGCGCCTATATCTACGACGTGCGCGAGGAGCAGCGCGGGCCGCAGATCTTCCTCTCGCGCACCCATCCGCAGTTCATGGCCAAGCTGTTCGCCCAGGAAGTGCCGGAAATCTACGACGGCATCATCGAGATCAAGGCGGTGGCGCGCGATCCGGGCAGCCGCGCCAAGATCGCCGTGCTCTCGCACGACAGCAGCATCGATCCGGTGGGCGCCTGCGTCGGCATGCGCGGCAGCCGCGTGCAGGCGGTGGTGCAGGAGCTGCAGGGCGAGAAGATCGACATCATCCCCTGGTCGCCCGACCAGGCCAATTTCGTGGTCAACGCGCTGGCGCCGGCCGAAGTCTCCAAGGTGGTGCTGGACGAGGAGAACGAGCGCATCGAGGTGGTGGTGCCCGACGAGCAGCTGTCGCTGGCGATCGGCCGGCGCGGCCAGAACGTGCGTCTGGCCTCGCAGCTCACCGGCTGGGACATCGACATCATGACCGAGGCCGAGGAATCGGAGCGCCGCCAGGCGGAGATGAAGCAGCGTTCGGAAGAATTCAAGGAAGCGCTGGACGTGGACGAGGTCATTGCCCATCTGCTGGTGGCCGAGGGCTTCACCTCGGTCGAGGACGTCGCCCTGGTGCCGCTGGAGGACCTCACCTCCATCGAGGGCTTCGACGAGGACATCGCCGGCGAGCTGCAACGGCGGGCCCAGACCTTCATCCAGGAGCGCGACGAACGGCTGGAAGCGGAGCGGCTCGAACTGGGGGTCAGCGACGACATCGCCGGCATCGAGGTGTTCGACAAGCAGGCGCTGGTGCTGCTGGGCAAGGGCGGCGTCAAGACCGTCGAGGACCTGGCCGACCTGGCCAGCGACGAGCTGCGCGAGATGCTGCCCGACCTGGAGTTGAGCGAGGAGCAGGCCAACGAGATCATCATGGCCGCCCGCCGCGCCGCCGGCTGGTTCGGCGACGAGGAAGAGGAAGCCGCGGCCGAAGAGCAGGAAGAGCAATAGGAGAGACGCCCGCTTGCTGCGCACCGACCCCATGACGCGCAAGGCAATGCCCGAAGGCGCGATGCCCGACAGCGCCGCGGCCAGCCCGCTGCGCCGCTGCATCGCCACGCAGGAGAGCCTGGCGCCGGAACGGCTGATCCGTTTCGTGGTGGCGCCCGATGGCGCGCTGACGCCGGATCTCGACCGGCGGCTGCCGGGGCGCGGCATGTGGGTGGCGGCCGAGCGCGCGGCGATCGACAAGGCGGTGGCGAAGAACCTCTTCGCCCGCGCCGCGCGACGGAAGATCGAGGTACCGCCGGATCTGCCGGCGCGGCTGCAGGCCCTGCTGCTGCAGCGCCTGCTCGACACGCTGGGCCTGGCGCGCCGCGCCGGGCAGGCGGTGGCGGGGCATGATAAGGTGCGGGACTTCGTCGCCCAGGACCGGGCCGGCCTGCTGCTGCTGGCCCGCGACGCCGGCGCCGACGCAAAAGGCAGGATCGGCGCGCTGGCGCGCGGCCTGCCGGTGGTGACGGCGCTCGACGCCATCGAGCAGGGCGCGATCTTTTCGCGCGATCAGGCGGTATTCGTGGCCGTGGCGCCGGGCAGGCTGGCGCAGCGGCTGATGGTGGATGCGGCGCGTCTGCAGGGCCTGCGCGGCCAGCCGGACAGCGCCCCGGGAACAGGTGTAAAGTAGGCTTAGATGAGCGATACCAAGGAAACCAAAGCGACCAAACCCCTGAGCCTTTCCGGCGCGGGCAAGCTCGAGCTGAAGCCGAAGGCTGAGGCCGGCCTGGTGCGCCAGAAATTCTCGCATGGCCGTACCAAGGCCGTGACGGTCGAGGTCAAGAAGAAGCGCGTCGCCGGCGCCGCCGGCCCGGCCGCGACCCCCGCACCGGCACCCGTAGCCGCGCCCGCAGCGCCGCCCGCCGCCGAACAGGCGCCGCGGCCGGCGCGCACGATGAGCGGCTCGACGGCGCTGCGGCCGCGTGGCGGCGGCGGGCCGGCTTCCGGCCAGCCTGCGCGACCTGCTGGCGGCAACCGCCAGGGCATCGTGCTGCGCTCGCTGACCGAGGAAGAGCGGCTGTCCCGCGCCAAGGCGCTGGAGGGCTCCAAGCGCGACGCCGAGCTGGCGCGCCAGCGCGCCATCGAGGACCAGGCCCGCCGCGCCGAAGAGGAAAAGCGCCTCGCCGTCCAGCGCGAGGAAGCCGCCCGCCGCGCCGCCGAAGAGGAGGCGCGCAAGAAATCCGAGGCCGAGGCCAAGAAGAAGGCCGAGGAACAGGTGCAGAAGCGCCTGCAGGCCACGCCGCCGGGTGCGGCCGCTC
The DNA here is from genome assembly GCA_037190765.1 of Alphaproteobacteria bacterium. Lineage (GTDB taxonomy): Bacteria > Pseudomonadota > Alphaproteobacteria > Reyranellales > JAQSWP01 > JAQSWP01. The sequence continues at coordinate 50,489 of JBBCJW010000088.1, read as the reverse complement.
CCGGCACCGCCGCCGCCCGCCGCATCGCCGAGCTGACCGAGCCGGAAGAGCCGGCGTCGGCGCCCAAGCGTGGCCTGAAGGTCGAGGTCAAGCGCCCGACCGTCGGCCGCCGCGAGGAGCCCAAGCGGCGCGGCAAGCTCGACGTGCAGCGCGCGATCTCGGGCGAGGACGATTTCAAGGTGCGCTCGATGGCGGCGCAGAAGCGTGCCATGCAGCGCCAGCGCAAGCAGGTGCTGGGCGCCTACGACGACCAGTCGCAGCAGAAATTCGTCCGCGAAGTGACGATTCCGGAAACCATCACCGTGCAGGAGCTGGCCAACCGCATGGCCGTGCGCGGCGCGGACGTCATCAAGTCGCTGATGAAGATGGGCGTCATGGTGACGATCAACCAGAACATCGACGCCGACACCGCCGAACTGATCGTCACCGAATTCGGCCACACCGTGAAGCGCGTCACCGAGGCCGACGTCGAGCTGGGCATCGAGGGCAGCGAGGACCGGCCCGAGCAGATGCAGCCGCGCCCGCCGGTGGTCACCATCATGGGCCACGTCGATCACGGCAAGACCTCGCTGCTGGACGCCCTGCGCGAGACCGACGTGGCGGCCAAGGAGGCCGGCGGCATCACCCAGCATATCGGCGCCTACCAGGTGACGCTGCCGTCGGGGGCGAAGATCACCTTCCTCGACACGCCGGGCCACGAGGCCTTCACCGCCATGCGTGCCCGCGGCGCCAAGGCGACCGACATCGTGGTGCTGGTGGTGGCGGCCGACGACGGCATCATGCCGCAGACGGTCGAGGCCATTCACCACGCCAAGGCGGCCAAGGTGCCGCTGATCGTCGCCATCAACAAGATCGACAAGCCCTCGGCCGATCCGCAGCGCGTGCGCACCGAGCTGCTGCAGCACGAGGTGCAGGTCGAAAGCTTCGGCGGCGAGGTGCAGGACGTCGAGGTCTCGGCCAAGGAGAAGCTGAACCTGCTGAAGCTGGAAGAGGCGATCCTGCTGCAGTCCGAAGTGCTGGAACTGCGCGCCAATCCCGACCGCGCCGCCTCCGGCGTGGTGATCGAGGCCAAGCTGGAGCAGGGCCGCGGCCCGGTGGCGACGCTGCTGGTGCAGCGCGGCACGCTGAAGACCGGCGACATCCTGGTCACCGGCAGCCAGTGGGGCCGCGTGCGGCGCATGCTGGACGATCGCGGCAACACGCTGGACAGCGCCACCCCGGCCATGCCGGTCGAGGTGCTGGGCCTGCAGGGCACGCCGGCGGCGGGCGACGACATGGTGGTCGTCGAATCCGAGGCCCGCGCCCGCGAGATCGCCGAGTTCCGCCAGCGCCGCGACCGCCTGCAGGTGGCCACCAGCGGCCGCTCCTCGCTGGAGCAGATGCTGAAGGACATCAAGGAGGGCACGGCCAAGGAACTGCCGGTCGTCATCAAGGGCGACGTGCAGGGCTCGGTCGAGGCCATTGAGGGCGCGCTCAGCAAGCTGGCGACCGAATCGGTGGCGGTGCGCGTGCTGCACAAGGGCGTCGGTGGCGTCAACGAGTCGGACGTGACGCTGGCCAAGGCGTCCAACGCGCTGATCATCGGCTTCAACGTGCGCGCCAACCCGCAGGCGCGCGAGATGGCCAAGCGCGACAAGGTCGATATCCGCTACTACTCGATCATCTACAACGTCACCGACGACGTGAAGAACCTGATGGCCGGCCTGCTGGACCCGACCTACCGGGAGAACTTCCTCGGCACGGCGGAGATCCGCCAGGTGTTCCGCATCACCAAGGTCGGCGCCGTGGCGGGCTGCTACGTCACCGAAGGCAGCGTCAAACGCGGCGCCAAGGTGCGCCTGCTGCGCGACAACGTCGTCATCCACGAAGGCTCGCTCAAGACGCTCAAGCGCTTCAAGGACGAGGTGCGCGAGGTCAACCAGGGCTTCGAGTGCGGCATGGCGTTCGAGAACTACGACGACCTCAAGGTCGGCGACGTGATCGAGTGCTTCGACGTCGAACAGGTCGCCGCGACCCTCTAGTCGCGCGCGATCCGGACCGGACCTGCCCGGCGGCCTGAACGGTCGCCGGGCGCTGTTCCTGCGGAGGCCGGACCATGAGCAAGCAACGCAATCGCGAACATTCGCAGCGCCAGCTGCGCGTCGGCGAGGAGCTGCGGCACGGCCTGGCCGAGCTGCTGGAGCGCGGCGACATGCGCGATCCGGTGCTGCGCGAGGCGCGCATCACCGTCACCATGGTCGATGTCAGTCCCGACCTGCGCAACGCGCTGGCTTTCGTGGTGCCGCTGGGCGGCGAGCATGCGGACGAAGTGCTGGCGGCGATGCGCCGGGCGGCGCCCTATTTCCGCAACCGCCTGGCCAAGATGGTCGATCTGCGCTTCGCGCCCGAGATCCGCTTCGAGCTCGACCGCTCCTTCGACCACGCCGCCCGCATCGACCGGCTGCTGCACGACCCGGAGGTGGCGCGCGACCTGCAACCGGAACCGGACCAGGGCGCCGACAAGAACCGCTCCGGGGAATGAGCCGCCAGCTCGATCCCCGGGGCGTGGGCCGCAAGCGCAAGGGCGACCGCGTCGACGGCTGGCTGGTGCTGGACAAGCCGGCCGGCATTTCCTCGGCCCGGGCCGTCGCCATTGCCCGCCGCGCCTTCAACGCCGCCAAGCTGGGCCATGGCGGCACGCTCGATCCGCTGGCCAGCGGCGTTCTCCCGCTGGCCTTCGGCGAGGCCACCAAGACGGTCAGCCTGGTGATGGACGGGCGCAAGACCTACCGTTTCACCATCCGCTTCGGCCAGCAGACCGCGACCGACGATGCCGAGGGCGACATCGTCGCCACCTCCGACATCCGCCCCGGCGCCGACGCCATTCGCGCCGTCCTGCCCCGCTTCACCGGCGCCATCGAGCAGACGCCGCCGGCCTTCTCGGCCCTGAAAGTGGACGGCAAGCGGGCCTACGAGCTGGCCCGGCAGGGCCAGGCGCCGGTGCTAAAGCCCCGCCGGGTCGAGATTTTCCGCCTCGAACTGGTCGGCCTGCCAGCGCCCGACCTGGCAGATATTGAGGTCGATTGCGGCAAGGGCACCTATATCCGGTCGCTGGCGCGCGACATCGCCCTGGCGCTGGGCAGCGTCGGCCATGTCGCCGCCCTGCGCCGCACGCAGGTCGGCAAGTTCGGCGAAAAACAGGCTATTTCACTGGCAAACCTGGAGGCTTTGAGCCATAGTCCGGCCCGCTTTGAGCACCTGCTCCCGGTCGAGACCGTGCTGGACGACATCCCGGCACTGGCCGTGACCGAGGAAGAAGCGACCCGTCTGCGGATGGGCCAGCCTCTGCCGATGCTCCGTACCGGGCTCCGCGACCGAGTGCCGCCGATTTCCGACAGCGCCGCAACCTTGCGGGCCATGGCGGGAGATCGGCTGGTGGCTTTGGTCAGGAGCCATGACGGCGAAATCCGTCCGGTGCGCGTCATAAACCCCTGAACCACAGGAGCCAACGATGTCGGTTACTGCCGAGCGCAAGACCGAACTGATCAACGAGTACGCGACCAAGCAGGGCGACACCGGTTCGCCGGAAGTCCAGGTCGCCATTCTCAGCGAGCGCATCAAGAATCTCACCGAGCACTTCAAGGGCCACAACAAGGACCATCACTCGCGCCGCGGCCTGCTGAAGCTGGTCAGCCAGCGGCGCAGCCTGCTGGACTACCTGAAGCGCAAGGACGCGCAGCGTTACGAGAAACTGATCGACCGTCTGGGACTGCGCCGCTAGCGCAACGGACGACACAGGCCGGGCCGCCAGAAGCAAGACGCGCTGGCGGCCTTCGGCTTTTTGCAGCAACGCCGACCCGCTGAAGGCAAACGCATTGAAGGGTCGGTCCCGCGCGACATGGGGTCGCTCGGGCGGATCTCCGCGCATGGGGCGCGGCCAGGTTCGACAATAGGAAGGATGAAAAGAGAAATGTTCCAGGTTCATCGCAAGGAACTGATGTGGGGCGGCCGCAAGCTGGTGCTGGAAACCGGCAAGATCGCCCGCCAGGCGCATGGCGCCGTCATGTGCACCTACGGCGAAACCACGGTGCTGGCCACCGTCGTCGCCGAGAAACAGCCCAAGCCGGGCCTCGATTTCTTCCCGCTCACCGTGCACTACCAGGAGAAGACGTTCGCCGCCGGCAAGATTCCGGGCGGCTTCTTCAAGCGCGAAGGCCGGCCGACGGAGAAGGAGACCCTGACCTCGCGCCTGATCGACCGCCCGATCCGGCCGCTGTTCCACCCCGATTTCCGCAACGAGACGCTGATCGTCTGCACCACCTTGAGCCACGATCTGGAGAACGATCCCGACATCGTCGCCCTGATCGGCACCTCCGCCGCGCTCACCCTGTCCGGCATTCCCTTCCTGGGGCCGATCGGCGGCGCGCGGGTGGGCTATTTCGCCGGCGAGTACAAGCTCAACCCGCAGCTCGACGAGATGCCCAACTCCAGCCTCGACCTGGTGGTCGCGGGCACCAAGGAGGGCGTGCTGATGGTCGAATCGGAAGCCAGCGAGCTGCCCGAGGACGTCATGCTGGGCGCGGTGATGTTCGGCCACAAGGCGTTCCAGCCGGTGATCGACGCCATCATCGAACTGGCCGAGAAATGCGCCAAGGATCCCTGGCCGCTGCCGACCCCGGCCGCCGGCATGGAAACCGTGCGCGGCCGCTTCAAGTCGGACCTGACCGCACCGCTGGCCGAAGCCTATGCCGAACGCCAGAAATCGGCCCGCCATGACAAGGTGGCGGCGGTCAAGACCCAGGCCAAGGCGATGTTCGCCGAAGACCCGGCCGCCACCGCACTGGTCTCCGAGGCGTTCAAGGATCTCGAAGCCGACGTGGTGCGCAACGCCATTCTCGACACCGGCAAGCGCATCGACGGACGCGACACCAAGACCATCCGTCCCATCGTCAGTGAAGTCGGCGTGCTGCCGCGCGCCCATGGCTCGGCGCTGTTCACCCGCGGCGAGACGCAGGCGCTGGTGGTGGCGACGCTGGGCACCGGCCAGGACGAGCAGATCATCGACGCGCTCGAGGGCGAGTACCGCGAGCACTTCATGCTGCACTACAACTTCCCGTCCTATTCGGTCGGCGAAGTGCGCCGCATGGCGCCCCCGGGCCGGCGCGAGATCGGCCACGGCAAGCTGGCCTGGCGCGCCATCCGTCCGCTGCTGCCGGAGAAGACGGCGTTCCCCTACACCATCCGCATCGTCTCGGAGGTCACCGAGTCCAACGGCTCGTCCTCGATGGCCACCGTCTGCGGCTCCTCGCTGTCGATGATGGATGCCGGCGTGCCGCTGGCGCGGCCGGTGGCGGGCATCGCCATGGGGCTGATCAAGGAAGGCGACCGCTTCGCCGTGCTGTCCGACATCCTGGGCGACGAGGACCACCTGGGCGACATGGACTTCAAGGTCGCCGGCACCGAGAAGGGCATCACCGCCCTGCAGATGGACATCAAGATCACCTCGATCACCGAGGAGATCATGAAGATCGCCCTGCAGCAGGCCGGCGAAGGCCGCCTGCACATCCTGGGCGAGATGGCCAAGGGCCTCGCCGCCGCCCGCGAGGGCGTCAACGAGAACGCCCCGCGCATCACCGTCATCAGCGTGCCGAAGGACAAGATCCGCGAGATCATCGGCACCGGCGGCAAGGTGATCCGCGAGATCACCGAGACCACCGGCGCCAAGATCGACATCGAGGACGACGGCACCGTCAAGGTGGCGGCGGTCGACGCCAAGGCGGCGCAGGCGGCCATCGACTGGATCAAGGGCATCGTCGCCGAGCCGGAAATGGGCGTGATCTACAGCGGCAAGGTGGTGAAGGTGGTCGATTTCGGCGCCTTCGTGAACTTCCTGGGTGCCCGCGACGGGCTGGTCCACATCTCCGAGCTGGCGCCGCGCCGCGTCGGCAAGGTCACCGACGTGGTCAACGAGGGCGACGTGGTGAAGGTCAAGGTGCTGGGCATCGACGACCGCGGCAAGGTCAAGCTCAGCATGAGGGCGGTCGACCAGGAGACCGGCGAGGACATCTCCAAGCGCCCGCCGCCGGCCGAAGGCCAGGCCGCCAACTAGCCTTAATTCCAGAGAAAAACCCGTTTCGCCGGCCGGATCCATAAAGGGTCCGGCCGGCCGCTTTTCGGGCCGCCGCCGGTGGCACATGGCGGTGAAACCGCCTATATAGGCGCAGAGAGATTGGGAGGCGCGGCGGGTACCAGCCTGCGGCGCGAAGGCCGGAGGGCTGCCGCCCGCTAATCCGGCCGCAATGGAGTTTAGGGCCTGCGATGAAAGCTTTGCGACCTCTGATCATTTCGGGGAAGGAAGTGCTGCCGCTCGTCGAGGGCGGCAAGGGTATTTCCGTCTCCAACGGCCAGAGCTCGGGCGCCTGGGCCTCCGCCGGCGGCGTCGGCACCTTCTCCGGCGTCAACGCCGATTCCTACGACGAGCACGGCCGCGTCATCCCGCAGATCTACAAGGGCCGCACGCGGCGCGAGCGGCACGAGGAGCTGATCGCCTTCGGCATCCAGGGCGGCATCACCCAGGCCCGCATCGCCCACGAGCAGGCCGGCGGCCAGGGCCGCATCCACATGAACATATTGTGGGAGATGGCCGGGGCGGAACGCATCCTGATCGGCGTGCTGGAAGGCGCCAAGGGGCTGATCCACGGCGTCACCTGCGGCGCGGGCATGCCCTACAAGATCGCCGAGATCTGCGCCCGCTACGGCGTGCACTACTACCCCATCGTCTCCTCCGCCCGCGCCTTCCGCGCCCTGTGGAAGCGGGCCTACCACAAGTTCAGCGACTGGCTGGGCGGCGTGGTCTACGAGGACCCGTGGCTGGCCGGCGGCCATAACGGCCTGTCCAACAGCGAAGATCCCAACAAGCCCGAAGACCCCTATCCGCGCGTCGCCGAGTTGCGCCGGCAGATGGCCGAGTTCGGCCTGACCGACACCGCCATCGTGATGGCCGGCGGCGTCTGGTTCCTGCGCGAGTGGGACCACTGGCTGGACAATCCGGAGATCGGCCCCATCGCCTTCCAGTTCGGCACCCGCCCGCTGCTGACCCAGGAGAGCCCGATCTCCGACGCCTGGAAGCAGCGGCTGCTGACCTTGCAGGAAGGCGACGTCTATCTCAACCGCTTCAGCCCGACCGGCTTCTACTCCTCGGCGGTCAACAATCCGTTCATGGAGGAACTGCGCGGCCGTTCCGAGCGGCAGGTCGCCTACTCCGCCCACGAGGTCGGCGAGCACAACGCCCCCTTCCCGGTCGGCGCGCGCGGCCGCATGGTCTACCTGACGGCCGAGGACAGGAAGCACGCCGAGGCCTGGGTGAAGCAGGGCTACACCAACGCCATGCGCACGCCGGAAACGACGCTGATCTTCGTCACCCCGGAGCAGGAGCGCGAGATCGTCACCGACCAGATCAACTGCATGGGCTGCCTCTCGCAGTGCCTGTTCAGCAACTGGTCGCAGCATCCCGAGCACAACTACTCCACCGGCAAGAAGGCCGACCCGCGCTCCTTCTGCATCCAGAAGACCCTGCAGGAGATCAGCCACAGCGAGAAGCTGGACAACCAGCTCATGTTCGCCGGCCACAACGCCTACCGCTTTGCCTCCGACCCGTTCTACCGCAACGGCTTCATCCCCACCGTGCGCGAACTGGTCGACCGCATCGTCACCGGCGACTGATCGTTCCATCCACGCCGCCTCTCCTGCGGTCGGGCAAAACGAAACCACGGAGACACAGAGGGAATCGATCTCTGTGCCTCTGTGGTTAATCGTTTTATTCCGTCCTGGCCCGGCTCGACCGGGCCACCCATGTTCGCTCCACACACACCGCCTCACCCTGAGCCTGTCGAAGGGTGAGGTTTCACAGGCGATGTGCGGTCCCCTCGCCCTTCGACGGGCTCAGGGCGAGGCCGTTTGTGTATGGAGCAGGCATGTCGATAAAGGCGGTTGAATGGAATTAAACCACAGAGACACAGAGATCGATTCCCTCTGTGCCTCTGTGCCTCTGTGGTTAAACTTTTATTCGATCTTTGCCCGACGCGCCCAGAGGCCTAAGCTCTCCAGCGGAGAATGCTCCATCCGCATGTCCCTTGCCGGTCAGCCCCCGCTTGTTGCGCATCCCTGGCGCCTGGTCCTGCTGCTGTCGGTGGGCCAGCTCGTCTCCTGGGGCACGTTCTATTACGGCTTCTCGCTGTTCGTCGAACCGATGGAGCGCGAGCTGGGCTGGTCGCGCACCGACCTGACGCTGGCGCTGTCGGGCGGGCTGCTGGTGGGCGGCCTGTCCAGCGTCGCGGTCGGCGGCTGGATCGACAGGCGCGGCGGCTTCTGGCCCATGACGCTGGGCTCGCTGGCCGGCGCGGCGCTGCTGGCTGTCTGGGCGCTGAACGACAGCCTGGTGGTGTTCTTCCTGCTGTGGCTGGGCCTGGGCGCGGTGCATTCGATGACGCTCTACGATCCCGCCTTCGCCGTCCTCACCGCCAATCTCGGCGGCCAGTACCGGCTGGGCATCACCACCATGACGCTGATCGCCGGTTTCGCCAGCACCCTCTTCATGCCCGCCACGCAAATCTTCATCGACTGGTGGGGCTGGCGCGACACGCTGCTGGTGCTGGCCGGCTGCAACGTGCTGGTCGGCCTCTTCATCCATGCGCTGCTGCTGCGCGGCACCAGGGGTAGCCTGACGCGCGCCGAGGCGAACGATCCCACGCTGCCCATATCGCCGCCCCCCTCCCCGCCGCTCTCGCCATTGCGGCTGGCGCTGCGCCAGAAAGTCTTCTGGCTGCTGGCCCTGTCGCTGCTGTCGCAGAGCGCGGCGGTAACGGCCGTCACTTTCCATATCGTGCCGCTGCTGGGCGAGCGTGGCCTCAGTACCGCCCTGGTGCTGCTGGCGATCGCGCTGATCGGACCGGCGCAGTTCGTCGGCCGGCTGCTGCTCTTGCTGCTGGGCAAGCGCGCCACCACTGCCGTGATGGGCAGCATCACCGTCGTCATGCTGCCGCTGTCGCTGCTGGCCTTGCTGCTGGTCGAGGGCGAGACGGTCTGGCTCTACGTCTTCGTCCTGCTCTACGGCACCGGCAACGGGCTGATGACCATCGTGCGCGGCGCCTCGGTGGTGGAATTCCTTGGCGCCGCGGGCTTCGGCGCCGTCAACGGCGCGCTGGGCCTGCCCGCCACCATCGCCCGCGCCGCCGCCCCGCCGCTGGTCGCCCTGCTGTGGGACTGGCAGGGGGATTACAGCCTGGCCATCTGGCTGCTGGCCGGGCTTGGCCTGGTCAGCGCCGTCGCCTACTGGCTGGCCGCCGCGACCGCGGTCCGTCGACAATAGCGGCGAGGCACTTTGCTTTTTCCGCCGCCGGGCCTATTTATAGACCGATGCTGAACGACCGAGCCTTTGCCCCGGTGATCGAGCGGCTGCGCCGCGCCGGCCTGCGCCCGACGCGCCAGCGCCTTGCCTTGGCGCGCCTGCTGTTCGGCCAGGGCGACCGGCATCTGTCGGCCGAGGACCTGCACGCCGAAGCTGTCGCCAGCAAGGTGCCGGTGTCGCTGGCCACGGTGTACAACACGCTGAACCAGTTCACCGAAGCGGGCCTGCTGCGCGAGGTCGTGGTCGAGCATGGCCGCTCGTATTTCGACACCAATACCTCGAACCACCACCATTTCTTCCACGAAGACGACGGCAAGCTGCGCGACATCCCCGGCGAAGCGGTGGTGCTGGGACAGCTTCCGGCGGCGCCGGAAGGCACCGAGGTGGCGCGCGTCGACGTCGTCATCCGGATCCGCAATCGGCAATAAAAATTCAATAAAAACAGTTATCAGAAACCCAGTCTGGAACGGTTCCAGACTATTGACGCCTGCCGTCCCCCGCTCCTAGAATTTTTCCCGAACAAGGCGCGTCCGTTCTGCCGGATGGGTGCGCCCGGCAATCGCCGCCTCTGCCGGGGCGGCCGATCTGCTTTTCGTTCAGTTCCGGACCGCAAGTCCGGTCGTTCAGAGGGAGAAGAAAATGGCAGCACTCAAAGGGTCGAAGACCGAAAACAACCTGAAGGACGCGTTTGCCGGCGAGAGCCAGGCCAACCGCCGCTATCTCTATTTCGCACAGAAGGCCGACGTCGAGGGCTACAACGACGTCGCCGCCGTGTTCCGCTCGACGGCGGAAGGCGAGACCGGCCACGCGCATGGCCATCTCGAGTTCCTGGAAGTCGTCGGCGATCCGGCCACCGGCCTGCCGATCGGCGAGACCGGCAACAATCTGAAGGCGGCCATCGCCGGCGAGACGCACGAGTACACCGACATGTACCCGGGCATGGCGCGCACCGCCCGCCAGGAAGGCTTCGACGAGATCGCCGACTGGTTCGAGACACTGGCCAAGGCCGAGAAGTCGCATGCCGGCCGCTTCCAGAAGGCGCTCGACACGCTGAGCTAGGCGTATCGGCGTCCCGTCCGGGACGCCGCCAGCCCCATCCTCGCAAGCCCTTCGTCCTGCCGCAAACGGGGGCGAAGGGCTTGTCGATTCGACCCCACGCCCCAAGCACGTCCGCCAGCGGAGAACGGCCCATGCGCGAAGGCAGTCTCGACGCCCCCACGCGTCATCCCATCGAGTGGCAGAGCGAGGAATTCTACGACGAGGCCAAGCTCGATGCGGAGATGCACCGCATCTTCGACATCTGCCACGGCTGCCGCCGCTGCTTCAACCTGTGCGACTCCTTCCCGCGCCTGTTCGACCTGGTCGACAACTCGCCCACCGGCGAACTGGACTCGGTCGACAGCAAGGATTTCAAGCCGGTCGTCGATGCCTGCACGCTGTGCGACATGTGCTTCATGACCAAGTGTCCCTACGTGCCGCCGCACGAGTTCAACCTCGACTTTCCGCATCTGATGCTGCGCTATCGCGCCGTCGAGGCGCGCAAGAAGGGCGTGCCCTTCGCCGACCGGCAGCTCGCCATGACCGACCGCAACGGCAAGCTGGCGGGTGCCGTGGCGCCGGTGGCCAACTGGGCGTCGGACACCGGCAATTCGCTGACGCGGCCGATGCTGGAGAAGGCTGCCGGCATCCACCGCGAGGCCAAGCTGCCGCAGTTCCACGGCAAGACCTTCGCGCTGCGGGCGAAGAACGAGGCGCCGCCGGTCAATCGCGAGGCGCCGGGCTTCGGCCGCAAGGCGGTGCTCTACGCCACCTGCTTCGTGAACTACAACAATCCGGGCATCGGCATGGCCGCCCGCCAGGTACTGGCGCGCAACGGGGTGGAGACCGAGGTGGTCTATCCTGCCTGCTGCGGCATGCCGCAGCTCGAACAGGGCGAGATCGGCAAGGTGGCCGACAACGCGCGCAAGGTCAGCCAGGCGCTGCAGCCGTGGATCGACAAGGGCTACGACGTGATCGCGCTGGTGCCGTCCTGCGCGCTGATGCTGAAATTCGAATGGAAGCTGATCCTGCCCGACGATCCCGCCGTGGCGCGGCTGGCGCAGGCGACGTTCGACATCAGCGAGTACATCGTCGACATTGCCAAGAAGAACGGGCTGGCGCCGGGGCTGCAGCCGCTCGACGGCGGCGTCACGGTGCACCTGGCCTGCCATGCCCGCGCCCAGAACATGGGGCCGAAAGCGGCCGAGCTGCTGCGGCTGATCCCCGACACGAAGGTGGCGGTGATCGAGCGCTGCTCGGGCCATGGCGGCTCCTGGGGGGTGAAGAAAGAGTGGTTCGAGGTGGCGCTGAAGGTCGGCAAGCCGGTGGCGCGCCAGGCGGCCAAGAACAACCTGCCGCATGTGGTCTCCGAGTGCCCGCTGGCCGGCGACCACATCATCCAGGGCATGGAAAAGCTGAACGACGCCGACGCGCAGGTTCCGAAACAGGCGCAGCATCCGGTAGAATTGCTGGCACGCGCCTATGGGCTGATCTAGGGGGAAATATCGATGCGAATCCTATCTGTGCTGGCCTGCCTGATGCTGGCCGTGGCTACCATTCCGGCCCAGGCCGCTGACCAGAAGGGCCGTTTCCGCGCCAAGGGCGTGGGCGCGCAGAGCTGTTCCGACTACCTCCAGTTCGGCAAGGAGGACCGGCTGGTCGCCGAAACCTGGTGGGCCGGCTTCGTCACCGCCATCAATATCGAACGCGACGACACCTACGACGTTCTCCCCAATGTGCCGGTGGAAACGGTCAACCAGTGGCTGGAAGGATACTGCAGGAACAACCCGCGCCATCTGATGTCGATCGCCGTGTACCGGCTGGTCGAGCACCATTTCCCGACACGGGCGAAGTCTTCGCCCAATCCGTGACGCACGCGAGGACGCCATGACCGCCGCCCGCAAGATCACCGCAGCCGACATCCTGCCGCTGCCGGAATACGTCAAGCAGCGCGCCGAGCGCCGCCGCAGCATCACCGCGCTGAAGCGCAACCGCCGCGTCGAGCTGGGCACGGTGGTGACGTTCTATTTCGAGTGCTACGAGACCATGCTGCACCAGGTGCAGGAGATGCTCTATATCGAGAAAGGCGGCGCCGAGCAGCTTCCCGACGAGCTGGCGGCCTACAACCCGCTGATCCCCAACGGCCAGGAACTCACCGCCACGGTGATGATCGAGGTCGATGACGAGCTGCGGCGCAAGCGGATACTGGCCGAGCTGGGCAATATCGAGTTCCAGTTCTGGCTGCGGGTCGGCGGCGAGATCGTCAAGGGCGTGCCCGAGGACGACCAGGAGCGCACCAACGAGCAGGGCAAGACCTCGTCCGTGCATTTTCTGCACTTCCCCTTCACCGCCGGCCAGATCGAGGCCTTCCGCCAGCCCGGCGCCGAAATCGTCATCGGCTGCGCGCACCCCAGGTACCAGCACATGGCGATCATGGCCGAAGCGGTGCGCCAGGCGCTGAGCCGCGACTTCGCCTGAGGCGGGAGGCGGGAGCAGCGTCATGTTCGACCATATTGGCCTGTTCGTCAGCGACCTGGAGAAGGCCAAGACCTTCTACGAGACCGCGCTGGCACCGCTTGGCCTGCGTTGCGTGCGCTCGGACGAGACCTATGCCGCCTTCGGATCGGCAACCCAGATGGGCCTGTGGCTGCAGCAGGGAGAACCTGTGAGGCCGCGCCTGCACATCGCCTTCGCCGCCCAGACGCGAACGCAGGTCGACAACTTCCACAAGGCAGCGCTTGCCGCCGGCGGTATCGACAACGGCCCGCCCGGCCTGCGTCCGCACTACCACGCCAATTACTACGGCGCTTTCGTGCTCGATCCCGACGGGCACAACGTCGAAGCGGTGTGCCGCGCGCCGGCTTAGGCCTTCTCTATTCCCGATCCGTCATCGCCCGGTTCGACCGGCCGACCCATGCCCACTCCATTCACGCTGCCTCACCCTGAGCTTGTCGAAGGGTGAGCTTACGAAGATTGCCTGTGTAACCCGCCCTTCGACGGGCTCAGGGCGAGGCCGTGTGTGTTGCAGCATGGATGGCCCGGTCGAGCCGGGCCAGGACGAAATAGAAAGTGTCAGCTCACCGCCCGCTCGCGGCCGGCCCAGAACCTGGCCCGGATCTCGCGCTTCAGCACTTTGCCGACCGCGCTGCGTGGCAGGTCGGGCCAGAACTCCACGCTCTTGGGCGCCTTCATGCCGCCCAGCTCGGTTTTGGCGAAAGCGATCAATTCCTCCTCGTTCGCCTTCGCTCCCGGCGCCAGCAGCACCACCGCTTTCACCGCCTCGCCCCATTTCTCGTCGGGCACGCCGATCACCGCGCAGTCCTGCACCGCCGGGTGCTTCATCAGCACCTGCTCGATCTCGAACGGGAAGATGTTGAAGCCGCCCGACACCACCATGTCGCGGATGCGGTCGACGATGTAGATGTAGCCGTCGGCGTCGCGATAGCCGACATCGCCGGAATGGTGCCAGCCGAAGCGGCGCGCCTCCGCCGACGCCTTCTCGTCGTTGAGATAGCCGTGCATGACGGTGGGGCCGCGCACCACCATCTCGCCCTTCTCGCCGGCCGGCAGCAGCCGGCCCTGCTCGTCCATGAACTCGATGGCCTCCACGTTCAGCGTCGGCCGGCCGCAGGACAGCAGCCGGTGCTGCAGCCTGGGATCGCGCGCGGCGGCCACCGTCTCGGCCGGCGACATCCAGGTCAGCGGGAAGCCGGCTTCGGTCTGGCCGAAGGACTGCGCCATCACCGGGCCGAACACCTCGATGCCCTCGACGATCTTCTGCGGCGCGATCGGGGCGGCGGCCGAGATTACGTAGCGCAGCGAGGAGAAATCGGTCTTCCGGGCGTCGGGATGCGCCAGCAGCATGTAGATGATGGTGGGCGGCAGGAACAGCGTGGTGACCTTGTATCTGGCGATATTGGCCAGCAGCTCGCCCAGATCGACCTTGTCCATCATCACCACCGTGCCGCCCAGCGGGAACTGGGCGATGGCGATCATGCCGGCGGCATGGGTGATCGGCGCCACCGCCAGGTTCACCGGCGGCGTGTCGAAATGCCAGGCCGCCATCCAGCCCAAGGTGTTGACGGTCAGGAAATCGGCCGGCGAGCGGGTGATCTTGGGCAGGCCGGTGGTACCGCCGGTCGAGCCCTGGAAGCCGGTGGCGCGCGCATCGTAGGCCATGTCCAGCGGCGCGTCGGCCTGGCCGTCGACGAACTGCGCCAGCGACGGGCCGAACTCGGAGGCCGCGTCGAGGCACACCGCCAGCTCGATGGTTTTCACCTTGGCCAGCATCTCGCGCACCATGTCGGCGGTGCTGGAGTGGAAGAACAGCACCTTGCACAGCCCACGCGAGAGCACGTCGATATTGGCTTCCACGCCGTTGCGCAGGTTGACGTTGCACCAGGCGCCCGCCGCGCGCAGCCCGCCCAGAATGGCCAGCATCGCCGGCCCGACATTGGGGCTGAAGACGGCGAAGGGCGTTTCCGGCCTGAAGTCGCCGGCGATCAGGGCGCGGGCGATGCGGATGGTGAGGCTGGCACCGTCGCGATAGGTGAACTCGCCGCCCGCCCCGCGCAGCATCAGCCCGTCCGGATTGAGGCGCGCGCCGCGGTCGAACAGATGGATGACGTGCATGGTTTCCTCCCTGTTTCCGTTCAGGCCGCAGCATTGCGCACGTGGCGCAGCAGGCCGAGGAAGACCTCGGCATGGCCGCGCGCGTCGTCCAGCGCGCGATGGGTGTGGGGGGTGGTGTTGCGGAAGCCGTCCGGCAGGCTGCCCTTGCGGCAGTCGCGCAGGTCGCGGTTCAGCGCCGCCATGGCGAAGGTGGCGACGTCGATGCCGCCATCGATGAACAGCCGCTCCTGCCGTCCCGGCGGCGGAAACAGGCGCAGGCCGACGAAGCGCTCCAGGTAGTAGTCGATCCACGGTCCGTCGAACAGCAGCGGATGGGCCACGATCACCTTCTCGCCCGGCAGGGCGCGCACCCAGTGCACGAAGCGCGGCATCACCTCATCGGGCAGTTCCTGCTCGCGCGTCGCCGCCGCCCAGGCGTCGGGCTGCGTCCACCACCAGGACAGCGTGTTGGGATCGGGTGCGGCTTCGGGCAGCGGCGCCAGATTGGCGCAGAACTGGCCCAGCTCGCCGCCGCTTTCGTTCGCCGCCACCGCCGCCAGGCTCATCATGGAATTGCGACCGGGCAGCATGCCGTCGGTCTCGACATCGACCACTACATAGGCCAGATCCGGCCGTCCCTTCCCCACGTGAATTCCTCCCGCATCGTCATTCCCTCGCCGTTTCTTCTTGGTTGTCGTCCGCCGTCCGCGATCACTCGCTCAGATCCAGCCCCATCTGCCAGAACCGCGCCTCCAGCCGCGTGGCGACGGCGAAAGTCCTGGCCAGATCGGCGAAGCGGGCGTCGCCGCCGCGCCGCTGCGCGCTTTGCTCCAGGGCGGCGATGGCATTGCCCGCCACCTCCTGATACTCGGCCCCGGCATACATTTCGATCCAGTCGTCGTAGCGGTTGCCGGCGCGGCGGCGGCCGGGCGATCCCTGCAGGCAGCGGGCAATCTCGGCATAGCCGACGATGCAGGGCGCCAGCGCCACCTGCAGGTCGAGCAGGTCGCCGGCCATGCCACGCTCCAGCACGAAACGGGTATAGGCCAGGGTCGCCGACGCCTCCGGCGTGCCCGCCATCGCCGCCTCGTCCAGACCCCAGGCGGCGCAGTAGCGCACATGCAGGCCCATCTCGACATCGACGATGCCCGACATCGCCGCCCCCGCCGCGCGCAGCTCCTCCAGCGTCGCCGCCTTGTAGCCAGCCAACGCCCAGGCGCGGGCGAACTGGATCAGGAACAGATAGTCCTGCACCAGGTAATGGCGGAACGAGGCTTCCGGCAGGCTGCCATCAGCCAGGCGCTGCACGAAATCGTGCCCGACATAGTCCAGCCAGTCGCGGCCCGCCGCCTGCCGCAGCCGGCCGAAGAATCCCTGCTCGAAGGGCGACAGGTCGACCGCCATCTGCCTTGCGCCCTCCGGCATGGTTTCAGTCAAGGGTTTCGGCCGGATAGACGCCCCAGATCGACTTGCGCTCGACCCAGCCGCGGTTCTTCTGCACGTCGACGCGGCAGAAGGCGCCGCGGCAGTTCAGCACCTCGCCCTGCACCGCCTGCTCCAGCCGCGCCACCAGCGGCGCCCCCGGCTCGGGCGTCCGCAGCAAGGGCGTCTCCCGGGCGACGACGATCATCGTGCGCTTGCCGACCAGCATGCTCTGGTGCACCCAGCCGGTCGCCCCCTGCCAGTCGCGGATGCGCCGCCAGGTGTCGAACTCGGAGATCACCTCGACCGGCATGTTGCGGCGCTGGAACACCCATTCGACGGGATAGCGCGTGCCCGGGCCGGTGCGCACATTGACCTCGTCCGAGCGCATCGAGGCGAAACGCGGCACCGGCAGGCCCGAGCCGCGCCTGATCTGCTCCTCGCGGACCGGACTCTCGGGCGCGGGCCGGCTGGCGGTGGCGGGCCCGGTGACGGGTCCGCTGCCTGGCCCGCCGGGCGGCTTGTCCGCGGATTGGGCAGCGGCGCGGGAAATGCCGGCCAGCATCAGCGCCGCCAGCACGGCCGCCATGACAGGAAACAATCGCATGTGCCATCATAACAAATCGCTGCCGCCGGTTCGAGGCGCGCACGGTTTCGCCAGACGATGCCCAGCCATGCCCCTGCGCCGTTTCCTTTTCCCCTTCGTGCTAGCCGCCCTGCTGGCCGCCGGGCCGTTTCCCGCCGCCGCCGGCTATCGCGAGGGCATGGAGGCCTATCGCAAGGGCGACGCGGCGGCGGCGCTGAAGGAATTCCTGCCGCTGGCCAAAACGGGCAATGCCGACAGCCAGGTCATGGTCGGCCAGATCCTGCTCAATGGCGGCAGCGGCGTGACCCGCAACCAGGCCGAGGCCATGGGCTGGGTGCGCCGCGCCGCCGAGGGCGGCAATCGCGACGCCCAAGTGTTCCTGGCCCAGGCCCTGCTCGACGGCGGTTTCGGCCTGGACAAGGATCCGGCGGCGGCGGGGCAGTGGTACGAGCGGGCCGCCAGGACCGGCGACCGGCGCGCCATGACGGCTTACGCGCGGATGCTGCTCGATGGGGTCGGCGTGCGCGCCGATCCGCCTGCCGCCGTGATCTGGCTGGAAGAGCTGGCCAAGGCCGGCGACCGGCCCGCCCATGCGCTGCTGGGCACCTTGGCCCTTCAGGGCAAGGGCATGCGGCGCGACCATGCCCATGCCGCCGAGCATCTGATCGAGGCTACGCGGCTGGGCGATGCCGGTTCGGCCTTCATGCTGGGCCAGCTCTATATGCGCGGCGCGGGCGTCGACCAGGACCAGCCCTACGGCATCGGCCTGATCAGGGCCGCCGCCGACAGTGGCCATTTCCAGGCCATGGCGGTACTGGCCGGTCTGTACGCCAACGGCGAGGGCCTGGGGCGCGACGAGCGCGAGGCCTACCGGTGGATCACCATCGTGCTCAATCGCGGCCCCGGCGGCGAGCTGTTCTACAGCGCCTCCGGCGTGGAAACCCAGTTGCGCGCCCGCCTGTCCAGCCGCCAGATCGAGACGGCGCAGGCCGAGGCCAGCCGTTTCGTGGCCGCCCCTTTCACGCCGCCGCCGGCGCGGCCCTGAACGGAACCCGCAAAGGAGCCACAGGCCCGGTTCTTGCTTGAAATCGGCCGGGCCAGCCGCGGAAAACCGCCCCGTTTCGGCGCATTTGCAAGGCTTGCCAAGGCGGGGCCGGGCTTGGTATCCGAGGTTGGACGGCCGCCTCTTGCGCCGCATCGTTCATGTTGTCGCCCGCGTCCGGGCAGAGGTCGTGCCAATGCCCAGCAGGGACAAACCGCTCGTTATCGTTACCCGCAAGCTGCCCGACGTGATCGAGACGCGGATGATGGAGCTGTTCCAGACCCGCCTGAACATCGAGGACAAGCCGATGACGGCGGCGCAGTTGGCCGAGGCGGTGAAGACGGCCGAGGTGCTGGTGCCGACCGTCACCGACCGCATCGACGGCAAGATCCTGGCCCAGGCCGGCCCGCAATTGCGGCTGATCGCCTCCTTCGGCACCGGCGTCGACCATATCGACCTCGATTCCGCCCGCCAGCGCGGCATCACCGTCACCAACACGCCCGGCGTGCTGACCGAGGACACCGCCGACATGACCATGGCGCTGGTCCTGGCGACGGCGCGGCGGCTGGCCGAGGGCGAGCGGCTGGTGCGGGCCGACAAATGGACCGGCTGGGCCCCGACCGCCATGCTGGGCCGGCGCATCTGGGGCAAGCGGCTGGGCATCATCGGCATGGGCCGCATCGGCCAGGCGCTGGCGCGCCGCGCCCGCGGCTTCGGCCTGGCGATCCACTACCACAACCGCCGCCGCCTGCACCCGGAGATCGAGCGCGAGCTGGAAGCTACCTACTGGGAGAGCCTGGACCAGATGCTGGCGCGCATGGACATCGTGTCGGTCAACTGCCCGCACACCCCGGCCACCTACCACCTGCTGTCGGCGCGGCGGCTGAAGCTGCTGCAGCCCTCGGCCATCGTGGTCAACACCGCCCGCGGCGAGGTGGTGGACGAGAACGCGCTGACCCGCATGCTGCGCAACCGCGAGATCGCCGGCGCCGGGCTGGACGTGTTCGAGCACGAACCGGCCATCAATCCCAAGCTGCGCGAACTGGACAACGTCGTGCTGCTGCCGCACATGGGCTCGGCCACGATCGAGGGCCGCATCGACATGGGCGAGAAGGTCATCATCAACATCAAGACCTTCGCCGACGGGCACAAGCCACCCGATCGGGTGCTGGCGGCGATGTTCTGACGGAGGGGCGATGAGCGAGCAGGAGAACAGACCCGCCGCCCGTCGCCCGAAACTGCGTGTCGCGGCCGAACGGCGCGACTACGACGACACCTTCGCCCTCGATCCCGACAGGCCCGAGCAGCGCGCCCAGCTGATGACGCGGCTGCGCCACCATCCCGACCCGGAAGTGCGCTACCTCGCCGCCGCCATGCTGCGCGACGAACCGGTGCTGGCCGAGATCGCGCTGGGCGATGCCGATCCGCGGGTGCGGCGGGCCGCCATCCTGCATCTGGGCGACGCCGATCTGTGGGTGCTGGGGCCGGTGCTGGCGCGCGACCCGGACCTGCATGTCGCCATGCTGGCGCTGGCCTGCGTGCGGGCCGGCACGCCTGCGGGCGAGACGCTGCTCGCGCGCACCGCGCTGAGCCATGCCGCGCCCGAGGTGCGGCTGGAGGCGCTCTTGAGCAAGCGTTGGGACCGCGAGGCGCTGGCCGTCCGCCTGCTGGCGCAGGAACAGGATCACGCCACCGCCAGCCGCGCCCTGCGCGAGGTGCGCGACCGCGCCGCCCTGCAGCGCCTGGCGAAAACCCTGCCCAGCCCGGTGCTGCGCGCCGCTGCGACCCGGCGCATCGCCGTGCTCGACGAGATGAAGGCGCGCGAACGGGGCGACGGCAAGCCGCCCAGGGACAAGTCGTAGCCGGGCGAGGACGGAAAAAGCCGATTAACCACAGAGACACAGAGGCACAGAGACCGGTCCCGCAACACGCACACTCGCCTCGTCCTGAGCCCGTCGAAGGACGAGTTACACAGACGGTGTTCGATCAACTCACCCTTCGACAGGCTCAGGGTGAGGCGGTGTGTTTGGATCGGGCGTGGGTGCTCCGGTCAAGCCGGAGCATGACGGAATAAGGGATAAGGAAGGGATAAGGAGGAAGGCAGACCTAAGCCTGCGGCACCACGCGGTGATCCTCGATCATCGGGGCGGCGAGGTGGGCGATGGAGTTGGCGTAGTAGCGCAGCAGCTCGCTTTCCTGCGCGTTGACGGACCACAACCCGTCCGTCTCCTCGACCAGGCGCCGCAGCGCCAGCATGCGCAAGCCCACCTCGATGGCGTAATCCTCATCGCCGCGCGGCAGATAGAGGCGGGCGCCGGCCTGGCGCAGCTTTTCCATCTCGCGCTGGCAGGCCGCCTTCAGCTCCAGCAGGCTGACCGGCCCGGTCGCCTGCAGCAGCACCCGCGCCACCAGCGGCACTGGCAGCACCGGCACGACGCCGGCCACCGCCGCCATCAGGTCGGCTGCCAGTGCCTGCACCTGCTCGAAGCGCTGCTCGCGGCTCAGCCCGCGCAGATCGCCGTCCATGTGCCGCTTGAGCCAGTCGCGGGCGGAGACCGGCGTGCCGAAATTGACGCAGGCATAGCCGAACCGGTACCAGCGCCCGCGCAGCATCAGCCCCACCTGGCGCGCCAGGAAGCCCAGCGTGGTGCGCAGGGCGAAGCCGATGCCCTTGCGCGGCGCCTTCTGCGCCGCCAGCAGCTGCGAGCGATCCTCGATGACGCGGTCGTAGTTGATGCCGACCGGCACGAACACCACATCGCGCTTGCCGTCGGGATCGAAGCTCTTGAGCATGTAGTCGAGCAGGCCGGTGCGCGGGGCCGACAGCGTGCCGTCGCGCGTCAGCCCACCCTCGGGATAGACCGCCTGCGCCACGCCGGCCTCGGTCGCCATGTGCACGTAGCGCTCCAGCACGCGGCGATAGAGCGGATTGTTGGAATTGCGCCGCACGAAATAGGCGCCCATCGACTTGATCAGGCTCTGCAGCGGCCAGATGCGCGCCCACTCGCCTACCGCGTAGGACAGCGCGGTGCGGTCGGCGGCCAGGAACGCCACCAGCACGTAGTCCATGTTGGAGCGATGGTTCATCACGAACACCACCGTCTGCTCCGGACCGACCCGGCCCAGGCCCTCCGCGTCCATCCAGCCCAGCCGCACGCGGTAGAAGCTGCGCGCCAGCAGGCGGGCCAGGAAATAGCCGATGCGGAAATAGATATAGGCGTTGAAGGCCGGCACGATCTCGTGCGCGTAGCGATGCACCTCGCTCATCGCCGCCTCGCGCGGGATCTTCTGCTCGGCGGCATGGGCGTTGGCGGCGGCGACGATCTCGGGATCGTAGATCAGCCGGTCGATCAGCACCTGGCGTCTGGTGAGCTGGAACGGCTGGATGCCGATCTGCAGGCGGCGGTTGACCTGGTCGATCAGCCGGTTCAGGCGGCGGCGCACGAACCAGCGGCCGGACGGGATCAGCAGCCGGTCGAGCAGCGACCAGGCGGCGAACAGCGCGATCGGCAGGAACAGCCACAGCGGGACGGAAACCGGCTCGTCCATCGCCGTCGCCGCCGCGCGCCGGGGTCTGGGCCGGGCTCAGACGGTGAGGCCGGTGAAGAACACCAGGATCAGCAGGATCGCCTCGACCATCAGCACCACCATGGTCAGCAGCGCGCCGCCGGCGCGGCCGGTATTGGGCGAGGGCCGCGCCATGCCGTAGGCGTGCATGACCCGTGCCAGCACCAGCGCGATGCCCAGACCGTGCAGGACGATGGCGCTGTGCCTCGTCACCTCCAGCAGATAGAGGCCGATCAGCGCCATCGGCACGTATTCGATGAAGTTGGCGTGGGTGCGCATGCGCTTGAGCATGTCCTCGTTGCCGGCATCGCCCATCCCGACCTTGTTCACCCAGCGCCCGCGCACGACGTAGAGCGAGAGGATGACCAGCATCAGGGCCAGAATCCCGGTGTAGAGCGCGGTTATGGCGATCATGATTTCCTCCCCCAAGCAGCGACCGTTACAGCACCGACGGCTGGGCGCCCGCCGGCAGGGCGTTGTAGAACGTCACCAGCCCGGCGATCTCGATCGCGATGTCGTTGCGCAGATCATTCGCCGCCAGCCCCATGCTGCGCAAGCCCATTTCGCAGGCGATGAAACGGGCCCCCAGCGCCGCGCAGGCTTCCAGCAGTTCCTCCAGTCGGGCGACGCCGGCGGCCCGACGGCGCTGGTCCGCCACCACCGGATCGCCCTGCAGCCGGCGCCAGCCCTCGTTGAGGACCAGGGCGTGCAGGGCGCGGTTGGTGAAGAACAGCACCACGGGCCGGTTGACCGCCAGCGCCGAGGCCGCCATGGCCAGCCCGTAATGCACGCGCTCGTAGGAGCCGTCGAGCAGGATCAGGCCCAGCGGCGGCGGCGCGTCAGTCATGGCGGCCCCGGTCGCCGGAGGAAGCACAGAGCGGGCAGGCGTCATTCCTGTCCATGAGCATCTCGCTGACGCTGCCGTCCAGCGCGTCGAACAGCATCAGCCGTCCCGACAGCGAGCGGCCGATGCCGAGGATTTCCTTGACCACTTCCCCAGCCTGCCACGCGCCCATCATGCCCGCCAGCGCCCCCAGCACGCCGGCCGCCGCGCAGCTTGGCACCTGGTCGGCCGGCGGCGGGGCGGGAAACAGGCAGCGCAGGCAGGGATGGGGCGCACCCTGCCAGGCCTTGAAGGTGGTGAGCTGGCCTTCGAAGCGCAGGATGGCGGCGGAGACCAGGACCTTGCGCGCCGCGAAACAGGCGTCGTTCAGCAGGTAGCGGGTGGCGAAATTGTCGCTGCCGTCGGCCACGACGTCGTAACCGGCGATCAGCCGCGCCACGTTGGCCTCGGTCAGCCGCTCGTTATGCGCCGCCAGGGTCACGTCGGGATTGATCGCCGCCACGGCGCGCGCCGCGCTCTCGACCTTGGGCACGCCGATATCGGCGCTGCGATGGATCACCTGGCGCTGCAGGTTGGAGAGATCGACCGTATCGTCGTCGACCACGCCCAGCGCGCCGATGCCGGCGGCCGCCAGATACTGCAGCAGCGGCGCGCCCAGGCCGCCGGCGCCGATCACCAGAACGCGCGCGGCCAGCAGCTTCTCCTGCCCCTCGCCGCCGATCTCGCTCAGGATGATGTGGCGGGCGTAGCGCCTGATCTGGTCTTCGCGCAGCTGCGACATGGCGCCTTTTATAGCACGAAGCCCCGGTGGAAGTTCCGCCGGGGCTTCGCCGTTGCGGTCGCGGCCGGGCTCACAGCCCGTCGAACAGCGCCGTCGAGAGATAGCGCTCGGCGAAGGAGGGGATGATCACCACGATGCGCTTGCCCTCCATACCCGGACGCTTGCCGATCTCCAGCGCCGCCGACAGGGCGGCGCCGGAGGAGATGCCGACCGGCACGCCTTCCAGCGCCGCCAGCTTGCGCGCGATGGTGAAGGCGGAATCGTTGGAGACGCGCACCACCTCGTCGATCACCGACTTGTCGAGAATGTCCGGCACGAAGCCCGCGCCGATGCCCTGGATCTTGTGCGGGCCGGGCTGGCCGCCGGACAGCACCGGCGAGTCCTCCGGCTCGACCGCCACGATCTTCAGCTCGGGCAGGCGCGGCTTCAGCACCTCGGCCACGCCGGTGATGGTGCCGCCGGTGCCGATGCCGGAGACGAAGACGTCGAGCCTGCCGTCGGTGTCGCGCCAGATCTCCTCCGCCGTGGTGCGGCGGTGGATGGCGGGATTGGCGGTGTTCTTGAACTGCTGCGGCATGAAGGCGTCGGGCTGGGTGCGCAGGATTTCCTCGGCCTTGGCGATGGCGCCCTTCATACCCTGGGTGGCCGGCGTCAACTCCAGCTCCGCCCCCAGCAGTTTCAGCATCTTGCGCCGCTCCAGCGACATGCTTTCGGGCATGGTCAGGATCAGGCGATAGCCCTTGGCGGCAGCGACGAAAGCCAGCGCGATGCCGGTATTGCCCGAAGTCGGCTCGACCAGCACGGTGCGGCCGGGGCGGATGGCGCCGGCCTGCTCGGCCGCCTCGATCATCGCCAGGCCGATGCGGTCCTTGACCGAGGCCAGCGGGTTGAAGAATTCCAGCTTGCCGACGATCTCGGCCTTCACGCCGTAGGCCTCGGCCAGCTTGCGGAAGCGCACCAGCGGCGTGGCGCCGATCGTGTCGACGATGTTCTCGTAGATACGGCCGCGGAATTCGACCTGCTTGTCGTTCTTTGCCGGCTCGGCCCTGGCTGCCAGGCTCATGGCGTCCTCCTGATTTCACGTAATTTCAAGCGCTTATCGGCGTATTTACGTCCCAAGGCCAGAGATTAAGCGCGGCCGGGCCGATTTCAAGGCTCGGATCGGCCACTGCCGGGCGCAACAGCTTTGCGCCGACCCGCCTTGCCGATCGGGGAAAGAGACTTTTCAGGCGGCGTTTTCGCCGAATTCCCAGTCGCGGCCGGGGGCGGCGGCGAACAGGGCCTTGGTGTAGTCGTGGCGCGGATTGGCGAACATGTCGGCCGCCAGCCCGTATTCCACCACCTTGCCGTGCTGCATCACCGCCACCCGGTCGCAGATCTGGGCGGCGACCCGCAGGTCGTGGGTGATGAACAGCATGGCCAGGTTGAGCCGCTGGCGGATGTCGTCCAGCAGGTCCAGCACCTGGGCCTGCACCGACACGTCCAGCGCCGACACCGCCTCGTCGGCAATCAGCAGCTCGGGCTCCATGGCCAGCGCCCGGGCGATGCAGATGCGCTGGCGCTGGCCGCCGGAGAACTGGTGCGGGTAACGGTCCAGCGCGTTGGGGTCCAGCCGCACCAGTTCCATCAGCTTGCGCGCCCGCTCCTGCGCCTCCGCCTGCGACAGGCCGTAATTCATCGGCCCCTCGACGATCGAGGCGCCGACGGTGCGGCGCGGATTGAGCGAGCGGTAGGGATCCTGGAACACGATCTGGATGCGCCGCCGATGCTTGCGCAGGCGCGACGGCGAGAGGCGCGCGATCTCGTCGGTTCCCAGATATATGTTGCCCGCCGTCGGGTCGATCAGCCGGGCGATGCAGCGCGCCACGGTGGACTTGCCCGAGCCCGATTCGCCCACAATGCCCAGGGTCTCGCCGCGGCGCACCTCGATGGTGACGTCGTCGGCGGCGCGCACCTGGCGGCTCTTCTGGAAGAAGCCGCCGCCGCTATAGACCTTGCTCAGCCCCTCCGCGCGCAGCACCACCGGCGCCTTCGACTTGTCGTCGCGGTGGCGCGGGTGGATCGAGGGCACCGCCGCCATCAGCATCCTGGTGTAGGGATGCTGCGGGCGGCGCAGCAGCTGCTCGGTCGGGCCCATCTCGACCAGCTCGCCGTAGCGCAGCACCGCCACGCGATGGGCGATCTCGGCCACGACGCCGAAATCGTGGGTGATGAACAGCACGCCGGTGCCGTGCGCGGCCTGCAGGTCCTTGATGAGCTGCAGGATCTGGGCCTGGGTCGTCACGTCCAGCGCGGTGGTCGGCTCGTCGGCGATCAGCAGGGCCGGCTCCAGCACCAGCGCCATGGCGATCATGATGCGCTGGCGCTGGCCGCCGGAAAGCTGGTGCGGGTAGGAATCGTAGATGCGCGGCGGCTCGGGCAGGCGCACCTGCTCCAGCATGGCGATGATGCGCCGCCGCCGCTCGGCCGGATCGAACTTGGTGTGGGTTTCCAGCACCTCGTCGATCTGCTCGCCGCAGGTCATGACCGGGTTCAAGGCCGTCATCGGCTCCTGGAAGATCATCGACATGCGCGTGCAGCGCAGCTCGCGCAGCCGCTCTTCGCTGGCCGCCAGGATGTCCTCGCCCTGCAGCAGGATCTGCCCGCCGGTCGGCGTCAGCGCCTTGGGCAGCAGCCCCATGGTGGCGAAGGCGGTGACCGACTTGCCCGAGCCCGATTCGCCCACCAGGCAGACGATCTCGCGCGGGTTGACGATAAGGCTGATGCCCTGCACCGCGTTGCGCCGGTCGGAGCCGGCGGGCAGGGCGATGGTGAGGTCGCGGACCTCGAGGACCGGGGTTTCGCCCATCAGCCGGCCCGTTTCGCCATTTTCGGGTCCAGCGTGTCGCGCAGCCCGTCGCCCATGATGTTCACCGCCAGCACCGTCAGCGCCAGGAAGATGCCGGGGAACAGGATGTTGTGCGGGAAGATGCGGAACAGCTGGCGACCCTCGGCCATGATGTTGCCCCAGGTGGGAATGATCGAGGGAATGCCGATGCCGAGGAAGGACAGGATCGCCTCGACCAGGATGGCGGAGGCGCAGATATAGGTGCCCTGCACGATCAGCGGCGCGAGCGTATTGGGCATGATGTGGCGCACCATCAGCACCGGTGTGGGCGTGCCCAGCGAAATGGCGGCCTCGACATAGGGCTCCTCGCGGATCGACAGCACCACCGAGCGCACCAGGCGCACCACGCGCGGCACCTCGGGCACGACGATGGCGATGATGACGGTGAACAGCCCCGCCCCCCACAGCGACACCAGCGCGATCGCCAGCAGGATGGCGGGGATGGCCATCAGCCCGTCCATGACCCGCATGATGATGCCATCCAGCCAGCGTATGTAGCCGGACACCAGGCCGATCACCAGACCGATGGCGATGGAGATGGCGGCGACCGAAATGCCGACGATCAGCGACACGCGCGCCCCGTAGAGCACGCGCGAATAGACGTCGCGGCCCAGCGTGTCGGTGCCCAGCCAGGCGGTGCGGGGGACCTGCGCGCCGTCGTCCAGCCGCATGGTGACCTCGGTGCCGGGATGCTTGTTGCGGCCGCCCGGATTGATGGCGGCGGGATCGATGGTGCCCAGCAGCGGCGCCAGGATGCCGATCAGCATGATGATCAGCAGCACCGCGCCGCCGGCCAGCACCGAGGGGTTGCGCGCCAGCTCCTTCCATATGTTGCGCTTGCGCAGGCCGATCGGGCCGGCGTCGGGAGCGGCTTGGTCGGCGATGGCGCTCAATAGCGGATCCTCGGGTCGAGCAGCGTGTAGACCAGGTCGATGACCAGGTTGATCGCCACATAGGCGACGGAGAACAGCAGGATCACCGCCTGGATGGTGGGGTAGTCGCGGCCGGTGACGGCATCGACCGTCAGCCGCCCCAGCCCGGGAATGTTGTAGACGCTCTCCGTCACCACCACGCCGCCGATCAGCAGCGCGATGCCGATGCCGATCACGGTGACGATCGGCACGGCGGCGTTGCGCAGCGCGTGCTTCATCAGCACCACGCGGTTGGTCAGGCCCTTGGCGCGGGCGGTGCGGATATAGTCCTCGTTCAGCACCTCCAGCACCGAGGCGCGCGAGATGCGGGCGATCAGGGCGATGTAGATGACGCTGAGCGTGATCGACGGCAGGATCAGCCGCTCGATGAACGGAACCAGCCCTTCGCCGATGCGCACATAGCCCTGCACCGGCAGCCAGCCCAGCCGCACCGAGAAGATGAAAATCAGCAGGTAGCCGAAGACGAATACCGGCACCGAGAAGCCCAGCACCGAGAAGCCCATCACCGTGCGGTCGACCCAGGTGCCCTGTTTCCAGGCCGCCAGCACGCCCATCGGCACCGCCAGCAGCACCGACAGGATGATGGTGACCAGTGCGAGCGCGATGGTCGGCTCCAGCCGCTGGGCGATCAGTTCGGCGACCGTCTTCTTGAAGAAGAAGCTCTCGCCGAAATCGCCCTGCAGCACGTTGCCGGTCCAGATGAAGAACTGCTCGTGCAGCGCCCGGTTCAGCCCCAGCTTCTCGCGGATCTCGGCGATCTGCTCGGTGGTGGCGTAGTCGCCGGCGATGATGGCTGCCGGGTCGGACGGGGTCAGCCGCAGCATCATGAACACGAAGAGGGCCACCATCACCATGACGGGGATGGTGGCGAACACGCGCCGGCTTATGAAGGTCAGCACCGTTCCACCCCTTCGCGTTCAGATTGCCGCGACCGGACTATTTCTTGGTCATGTTCCAGAACACCGGCGCCGGGGCCGCCAGCCAGCCCTCGACCTTGTCGGTGTGGGCGCCCGAGCGGTACCACTGGCCCAGCGGGATGTGCGTGACCGCCTTGATGGCCTCGACCTGGACCTGCTCGGCGATGGCCTTCTGCTTGGCCGGATCGGTCTCGCGCGAGAACTCGTCGCGCAGCTTCTCGATCGTCTCGCTGCAGGACCAGCCGAACATGGCCTTGTCGCAGGCCGAGTTCATGAAGCCGATCATCACCGGGTTCAGGATGTCGGCCGACACCCAGGAGGTCAGCATGGCGTGCCAGCCGCCGGCATTGGCCGGGTCCTTCTTGGCGCGGCGCGCCACCACGGTCTGCCAGTCCATCGACTGCATGTCGACCTTGAAGCCGCCGCGGGTCAGCAGATCGCGCGCCACCGGCGCCAGGTTGGTCAGCACCTCGAGGTCGGTCGAGTGCAGCAGCACGATCGGCGTGCCGTCGTAGCCGCCTTCCTGCAGCAGCTTCTTGGCATCGTCGAACTTCGACTCCAGCACGTTCTCCATGCCGGTGCCGACCGCCAGCGGCGTGCCCTTGGGATAGAAGGACTTGTAGACGTCGTAGTACTTCTTCTCGCCGTGCACCGCCTTCAGGAAGTCCTCCTGGTTCAGCGCCACGGTGACCGCCTGCCGCACCTTCTCGTTGTCGAACGGCTTCTGCGTCCAGTTCAGCCGCATGGTGTACTGGTTGCCCAGAACGTTCCAGTTGAAGAACTTGATGCTCTTTTCCGCCTCCAGGATCGGGATCAGGTCGGCGGCGGGCGATTCGATCAGATCGATTTCGCCCGAGACCAGCGCGTTGACCGCGGTCTGCGGATCGGAGATGGCCAGCCATTCGACGCGGTCGAATTTGACCACCTTGCCGCCGGCCAGGCCGGAGGCCGCCTCGGCGCGCGGCTTGTACTTGTCGTTCTTGACGTAGACCACCTTCTCGCCGGCCTTCCACTCGTCCTGCTTGAAGATGAACGGGCCGGAGCCGACGAACTCCTTGATCTGCTCGCTGCCCGGCGTCTCGGCCACCCGCTTGGGCATCATGAACGGCACGTTCGACGAGGGCTTGCCCAGCGAGTCGATGACCAGGCCGTACTGCTCCTTCAGCACCAGCTTGAAGGTCTTGTCGTCGACCTTCTCGAAGTCCTTGACGAAGGACAGCAGCTTCTGGCCCATCGAGTCGCGGCTACCCCAGCGCTTGATCGAGGCGATGCAGTCGTCGGACGTGACCGGCTGGCCGTCATGCCACATCAGCCCGTCGCGCAGGGTGAAGGTGTAGGTCAGCTTGTCGGCGCTGACCTCGTACTTGTCGACCATCTGCGGCTGGACCACCCATTTGTCGTCCATCGCGAACAGCGTGTCGTAGATCATGTAGCCGTGGTTGCGCACGATATAGGCGGTGGTCCAGATCGGATCGAGAATCTTCAGATCCGAATGCATCACCGCCTTCAGCGTCTTGCTCTGCGCCATCGCCTGGGTTCCGCCCAGCACCAGCGGCAAGGCCACGAACGCGGCTGCCGCGCCCTGCCATAGCGAACGTCTGCTGATCATTTGCTTGCCCTCCTCGTCTCGACCATTGGTTTCGTTACGCCTCACGCTTGTTGCCGCCGACGCTTCTTCAGGCGTCGAGCGGATAGGCCGGCCGCTCGATCTTGCGGAAGTCGAAGCGGCCGTAATCGGATGTGGTCACGCCCTCGCCGTCGCATTCGACGATGGCCCTGGCGATCGGCTTGAAGCCGGCGCGGTAGTGGATGCGCGATTTCAGCAGCACGTAGCGCTTGCGCGTCGGCTCGACGCCCAGCGAGCGCAGGCAGCCCAGGTCGAACGGCTCGTGGTGGCGCTCGATGACGGCGATGTCGACGCCGTCGACATGCAGGATGCCGGCCCGCCCCATATGCGCCTGGGTGCCGGTCGCCATCGGGCCGGTCACGACATAGTTGCCGTCGGTCAGCGCCCGCACGATGCCGGTGATCTGCAGCGGCTCGCCCCTGGCGTTTATGCTGGGCATGTCGGTCTTGCCGCCCAGCTTCAGGGTCAGGCGGCTGCCGACGCCGGCCCGCGCCATCTCCTCGACCGCCTGCGGATCGCAGATGGCGAACACCGCCATGTCGGTCAGCCCCTGCTTCAGCGCCTCGCGCAGCACGGCGACGGTGTCCTGCGTGCCGCCGGAGGCGCAGTTGTCGGCATGGTCGATCAGCAGCACCGGGCCGTCGCCCATCTTCTTCGCGCGGGCGATGGACTCGGTGAGCTTCTCGGAGTGGTAGACGAACTCGGCCCGCCGCACCCAGCCTTCCTCCAGGATCGCCTTCACCGCCTGGTCGGTCGCTGCCGGGCTGGCGGCGTTTTTCGCATCCGCGACGCCTACCACCGACAGGCCGGGCCGGGGAATGTCGGCCAGCGGGAAGCCGCCGAACACCGACATGGCCAGGGCGCCATTGGCTTCCGCCGTGCGCGCCTGGGCGATCAGGCTGCGCATGGGCTCGTCCTCGTGCCCCATCTTCAGCGTGTGCGGCAGCATCGGCTTGCGGCCCCAGACGATGCGGGGCTCGACCTCGCCGTCCAGCGCGCGCATCAGAATGTCGCCGGCCAGCTTGCCGGCCTGGTACATGTCGACATGCGGATAGGTCTTGTAGCCGGTCAGCACGGTGCAGTTGTCGATCATCGCCGGCGTGAGGTTGGCGTGCAGGTCGAGTGCGACGGCGATGGGAATGCCGGGCTTCAGCCGGCGGATGCGCTGCAGCAATTCGCCTTCGCCGTCATCGCTGTCCTCGGTGACCATGGCGCCGTGCAGGTCGAGCAGCACCGCATCGCAGCCCTTGTCCACCGCCTCCAGCACCGCATTGGCCATCTTCTCGAAGGCGTCGCGCTGCACCGGACCGCTGGGCGGCGCGTTGCCGGCCACCGGCGTTGCGACAGACGCACCGCGTTGCTCTGCGATATCGAGATAGGCGGCGAAGGGATTGTTGGTGCCGCGCAGGTTCTCGGCGGCGGAGTTGCCGAAGTCGGGCCCGGCGGCGCCGAACCGCGCCAAGGGCGTGGGCACCGGCGAGAAGGTGTTGGTCTCGTGTCTCATCATGGCGACGACGAGGCGCACTGATCTCCTCCACGAGCGTTGAACTCGGCGAAATGATCTTTCACGACGCTGCGCGCACGAGTCAACCGACACTGGCGGCGATTCGCGAAAAAAAGCGGCGCTCGAGACAGGCCTTGCTGCAATTGCGAGCGGAATGACGAATTGCTGGGCGCGGTGTTGCGCGCGACGTGTGCATCCGCCCCGCGAGGTCGGCGCGCTACCACAGCTAGTGGTGGAGCGCGACGGAAGATTTCAGATGATGAAGTCGAGACGCGCGGGATCGTCCTGGCCGACGCGCTTCTCGCGCGCCTGCGCGTGCAGGTCGTCGATGGTGATGGCGTCGAGCGTGGTCATCAAGGTGCGCTCGGCCTCGGCCAAAGCGGGACCGATCACCTGCTCCTGCAGCGGCGAGGCAGCCTGCGGCTCCTCCACGCCCTCGACCGCCGCGACGATGCGCACGATCTCGCCCAGGCTGATGCGGCGGCGTTCGCGCGCCAGCTTATAGCCGCCGCGCGGGCCGCGCACGCCGACCATCACGCCCTGGCGCACCAGCGCCTGCAGCACCGGCTCCAGATACCGCTGCGGCACGTTCTGGCGCTGGGTGATCTCGCCCGAGCGCACCGTGCGATCGACGGCGTTCAGCGCCACGTAGAGCACCGCCTCGATCGCCAGGGCCGCCTTGCGCGAGATCGCGGGCATGCTCAGCCTCCCTTCGCCGCCGCATTGGCGGCCGTGCCGGTGGAGCCGAAGCCGCCGGCGCCACGCGCGGTCTGGTCCAGCACGTCCACCGGCTGCCATTGCGCCTGGGCGTGGCGGGCGATCACCATCTGGGCGATGCGCATGCCGCGGGTGATGGTGAAGGGCTGCTGGCCGTGATTGATGAGGATGACGGCGACCTCGCCGCGATAGTCGGCGTCGACGGTGCCGGGCGCATTGAGCACGGTGACGCCGTTCTTGGCCGCCAGTCCCGAGCGCGGCCGCACCTGCGCCTCGTAGCCGGCGGGCAACGCGATCGCCAGCCCGGTCGGCACCATTGCGTACTGACCCTGCTCCAGCACCAGGTCGGCGGCGATGGCGGCCATCAGGTCCATGCCGGCGCTCTGCGCCGTGGCATAGGCGGGCAGCGGCAGATCGGCGGCATGCGGCAGCTTCACCACCGCGACGGTCGGCCGGTCGGCGATCTGGCTGGCGCTCATTCGGCAGCCTTGGCCGGCGGGGCGGCAAAGTGCTGCGCGATGCGCTGCGCCAGCCGGTCGGCCACGTCGGTCTTGCTCATGGTAGGCCAGCTCTCGATGCCGGCATCGGACAGCAAATGCACGGTGTTGCTGTCGGAACCGAAAGTGCCGACCGAAGGCGACACGTCGTTGGCGACGATCCAGTCGCAGCCCTTGCGCTTGCGCTTGGCCTGGGCGTTGTCGAGCATGGCCTCGGTCTCGGCGGCGAAACCGATCACCAGCGCCGGCCGCGGCGCCTCGCCCTTGGCGATGGTGGCCAGGATGTCGGGATTGGGCACCAGCTCGAAGCGCGGCGGCGGGCCGTAGGGCGATTTCTTGATCTTGGCGTTGGCCTGCTGCGCCACGCGCCAGTCGGCGACGGCGGCGGCGCAGACGGCGATATCGGCCGGCAGCGCCGCCAGGGTGGCGGCCAGCATCTCCTGCGCGGTGTTGATCTTCACCACCTGCACGCCGGGCGGATCGGGCTGCTGCACCGGGCCGCTGACCAGGGTGGTGTGCGCCCCCAGCCGCGCCAGGGCGGCGGCGATGGCATGGCCCTGCTTGCCGGAGGACTGGTTGGAGATGTAGCGCACCGGATCGATCGCCTCGCGCGTCGGGCCCGAGGTGACGACGGCGCGGCGGCCGGCCAGCGGCTTCTGCTGCGGCGACAGCAGCGCTTCGATGGCGGCGACGATATCGAGCGGCTCGACCAGGCGGCCCGGCCCGTGCTCGTTGCAGGCCATCGGGCCGTCGACCGGGCCGATCACTTCGACGCCGCGTGCCTTCAAGGTGGCGAGATTGGCCTGGGTGGCGGGATGGCTCCACATGCGCACGTTCATCGCCGGCGCGATCAGCACCTTCTTGTCGGTGGCCAGCAGCACGGTCGCGGCCAGGTCGTCGGCGATGCCGGCCGCCATGCGCGCCATCAGGTTGGCGGTGGCCGGCACCACCACCAGCAGGTCGGCCTGGCGCGAGAGCTGGATGTGGCCCATCTCGCTTTCGTCGGTCAGCGAGAACATGTCCTCGTAGACCTTGTCCTCCGACAGCGACTGCAGCGACAGCGGCGTGACGAACTGCCGGCCCGCGGCGGTCAGCACGCAGCGCACGCGCGCCCCGCGCTCGCGCAGGCGGCGGATCAGGTCGAGCGCCTTGAAGGCGGCGATGCCGCCACCCACGATCAGAAGGATGCGCTTGTTCTGCAGCATGGCCTTTCCACTCAAGGCGCCGGCGCCAGGGAAAATTACGAAACTGGAGTGTGGGAAAAACTAAACCCCAGAACAAATATGTGCAAGCCGGATACCGCCGGCACCCGCCTCAAAAGATTCTGTCTCAAAAGATCAGGGCCAGGATGGCGATGCCCAGCGCCGTCAGCGCCACCAGATCGACCGTCCGCCAGTTGCCGAAGCGCGGCGGCGGTGGCGGCGTTTCCGTCTTGCGCCGCTCGGCGGCGGCCAGCACGGCGATGTCCTCGACCAGGCCGGGCCCGCGCTGCATCAGCTTGCGCAGATCCTTGGCCGCCCGCTCGACCTGGGCGCGGGGGCCGAAATTGGTCAGCATCCACTCCTCGATCAGCGGCTGGGCGAGCTGCCAGATATTGACCTCGGGGTTCAGCTTCACGCCCATGCCCTCGGCCATCAGCATGGTCTTCTGCAGCAGCAGCAGCTCGGGCTGCACCGCCATCTCGAACTGCTCGGTGACGCGGAAGAGCTGCGCCATCAGCCGCGCGATCGAGATCTCGTTCGACGGCTTGCCGAAGATCGGGCGTCCCACCGAGCGGCAGGCTTGCGCGAAAGTCTCGACCGACTTGTCCGGCGGCACGTAGCCGGCGCGGAACTGCACCTCGGCCACCTCACGATAGTCGCCGCGCAGGAAGGCGACCAGCAGCTCGGCCAGGTAGCGGCGGGTGGCGGGATCGACCCGGCCCATGATGCCGAAATCGACCGGCACCACCGTGCCCCGGTCGTCGACGAAGGCGTTGCCGCCATGCATGTCGCCGTGGAAGAAGCCGTCGCGGAACACCTGGTAGAAGAAGGCCTCCGCGCTCTTGCGCAGGATTTCCGCCGGATCGTGGCCGGCGGCGATCAGCGCCTCGCGCTCGTCGATGGCGATGCCGCGCACGCGCTCGATGGTCAGCACGCGCTGGGCGGTGCGCTCCCAGTCGACCTCCGGCGTGCGATAGCCCGGATCGCCGGCGAAATTCTCGCCCAGCTCCTCGCAGGCCGCCGCCTCCATGCGCAGGTCCATCTCGATGCGCACCATCTCGGCGAAGGCGCGCACCGAGGCCACCGGGCGCAGGCGGCGGAACTGCGGCTGCGTGGCCTCCACCAGCTCGGCAAGCCAGTACAGCAGGTCGAGATCGGCGGCGAAGTCGCGCTCGATATGGGGCCGCAGCACCTTGACCGCCACTTCGCGCCCGTCCGGCGTGGTGGCGAAATGCACCTGCGAGATCGACGCCGCCGCCACCGGCTCATCGTCGAAACTGGCGAAGAGCTGCTCGACCGGCTTGCCCAGCTCGTCGGCGACGATGCGGCGGGCAATGGCGGCGGGGAACGGCGGCAACTGGTCCTGCAGCTCGGCCAGGTCGTCGGCCACCTGCTCGCTCAGCAGGTCGGCGCGGGTCGACAGCGCCTGCCCCAGCTTGATGAAGCTCGGCCCCATCTCCTGCAGCGCCCGCGCCAGGCGTTGGCCCGGCCGGCCCGGCGCATTGCGGCGGGAGACGAAGCGCGCCACCGCCGTCACGCCGGGCGCCACGTTCAGCACCTCCAGCGGGAACAGCGCGTCGTGGCGCGCCAGGATCCGGGCCAGGCGCAGCAGGCGGAGGAAATTGCGCAGCGAACGGATCATGTCGGCACGGCTCGCTAGAGACGCCAGCCGGAATGGATCGCCACCACCCCGCCCGTCATGTTGCGATAGCGCGCCCGCTCCAGCCCGGCCGCCGCCATGCGCTCCTTCAGCTCCTCCTGCGGCGGGAACTTGCGGATGCTCTCGGCCAAATACTGGTACGATTCGGCATCGCCGGCCACCATGCGGCCCAACAACGGCAGCACGGTGAAGGAATAGCGGTCGTAGAGCCGCGCCAGGGCCGGCAGCACCACCTGGCTGAATTCGAGGCAGAAGAAGCGGCCGCCCGGCTTCAGCACCCGTCGCGCCTCGCCCAGGGCGGCGTCGATGTCGGTGACGTTGCGCAGGCCGAAGGCGATGGTATAGGCGTCGAAGGTGCCGGCGGCGAAAGGCAGGCGCTCGGCATTGCCGACCACCCAATCCAGGCCGGTGACGCGACCGCCATCGATGGCGCGGTCGCGGCCCACCGTCAGCATCTTTTCGTTGATGTCGCAGACGCAGATCCGGGCTTTCGGGGCGCGGTCCTGCAGGCGGAAGGCGATGTCGCCGGTGCCGCCGGCCACGTCGAGCAGCGCCTGCGCCCCGCGCGGCGCCACCATGTCGACCAGCGCCGCCTTCCACAGCCGATGCACGCCGCCCGACATGAGATCGTTCATCAGGTCGTAACGGCCGGCGACGCTGTCGAACACCTGCCGCACCAGCGGCTCCTTTGCCGCCCGCGGCACGTCGCGATAGCCGAAGGAGGCGGTCTCCTCCGCCTGCGCCTCTGCCTGCACCGGACCCGTCTCGTCGCCAGCCTGCGTCATGGCGGCCACGTTAGCCGATGCCCCTGCCCCACGCCACCGAGCGGGAACCGGCCGCGCGCGACATATCGCCGAGCCAATGCACTGAGTTTTCTAGGGTTTGTTCCCAGCGCCAGCCGTCAGCACCAAGGTCACCGCCACCGGCCGGTGATCGGAGCCCATGGCGTCGAGCAGCCGGTAGTCGCGCACCGCCACGCGTGGACTGACCAGCACATGGTCGATGGGAATGCCAACCGGCCCCAGAGATGTCGGCCAGGTCGGATGCCAGCCCTGGCCCAGGGCGGCATCGCGCAGGCCGAGATTGACGAGATAACCGAAGGCGGGCGACCACGGCGTGACGTTGAGATCGCCCGCCACGATCGCCTGCTCGCCCGCCACGGCGGCCTGGCGCACCCGCTCGGCGGCAAAGCCCAGCATGTGATCGCGCAGCCGGCCGAATTCCCCGCCCGGCCGCACCGCATGCAGGGCGGCGACGCGGACGCAGGCCGGCGGTACGGCATCGGCGCAGGCGCGGAATTCGACGATAGGGTAGTCGATGCCGAAAGGCTGGTGGATGACGGCCTGCTCCAGCGGCCGGCGCGACAGCACCAGCAGTGCGAAGGGCTGGTGCCGGCTGCCCGGTGTGCGCAGGCGATGGGGGAAGCGGGTGGCGGCCTCGGCATAGGCGGGCTCCTGCTGCCCGGCCAGTTCGGTGAGAACGATAATGTCGGCGTCGGTGCGGCGCAGGAATGCGCTCAAAGCGGCGGCATCGGCATGCATGCCGTTGAGATTGGCGGTGACCAGCCGCAGCGCCGGTCCCTGGCCCGCCACCGCCAGCGGCGGCGCGACGACATAGGGCCACAGCGGCGCCAGATTGCCCAGCCCCAGCCCCAGTGCCAGCACGAAGGCGCGGGTGCGGCGCAGCAGCAGGGCCAACAGCGCCAGTCCGACGCCCGCCACCAGATATTGCGCCGGGAAATGCACCAGCACGTCGAAGGCCGGCAGCACACGCGCCAGCAGCGCGCCCAGCACCGCCAGCGCCAGAATTGCTATTCCCAGCCATAGCAGCAGTGCGAAAAAGCGCCCCAGCCTCGTGTATCGGGATTTTTCAGTCACAGGATTCCTGTTGGCGGGCGTGGCGGTCCGGCGGCATGGCGGCTATAGCTTGTGACAACACCATATAAGCCAGATCATGCCCGAACTTCCCGAAGTCGAAACCGTGCGCCGCGGCCTGGCGCCCAAGCTGGAGGGGACGCGGATCAGGCGCCTGCTGCAGCGGCGCAAGGATCTGCGCCTGGCGCTGCCCGCCCGCTTCGCCGCCCGCGTCGAGGGCAGGCAGGTGGTCAGGCTGGAGCGGCGGGCCAAGTACATCCTGGCGCATCTGGAGGACGGCACGATCTGGCTGATCCATCTGGGCATGTCCGGGCGCATGATGGTGCATTCCCACAACGAGGCCGCCGCCCTGCCGTTCGATGCGCACGATCATGTCGTGTTCGAGACCGAAAGCGGCTGGCAAATCCGCTTCCGCGATCCGCGCCGCTTCGGCCTGATGCTGCTGCTGAAGCCGGGCGAGGCCACCACCCACAAGCTGCTGCGCGGCCTGGGTCCCGAACCGCTGGAAGAAAATTTCACCGGCGCGGTGCTGGCGACGGCGCTGAAGGGCAAGCGCACGCCGATCAAGTCGGCCCTGCTCGACCAGCGCGT
This sequence comes from Alphaproteobacteria bacterium, assembly GCA_037190765.1. Lineage (GTDB taxonomy): Bacteria > Pseudomonadota > Alphaproteobacteria > Reyranellales > JAQSWP01 > JAQSWP01. The sequence goes on along the minus strand of JBBCJW010000088.1, from coordinate 12,805 downwards.
GGTGGCCGGCATCGGCAACATCTATGCCTGCGAGGGCCTGTTCCTGGCCGGGCTGAAGCCGGAGCGGCTGGCCAGCACGGTGCAGGGCGAGAAGGCGGAAAAGCTGGTGACGGGGCTGAAAGCGGTGCTGAACCGGGCCATCGAGGACGGCGGCTCGACCCTGCGCGACCATGTGCAGCCCGACGGCGAACTGGGCTATTTCCAGACCCGCTTTGCCGTCTACGACCGCGAAGGGCTGGACTGCACCGGCTGCGGCCGGCCGGTCAGGCGCATGGTGCAGGCCGGCCGCTCCACTTTCTACTGCCCGCGCTGCCAGCGGTGAGCGGTCGGCGCTGAACCGCCGTTCATCGTCGCGATTGAAGCCGGGGCGAATCCGCTCTAGGAACGAAGCGGAATTTCGGAGGAACCGCCCAATGCAGTACGAGAACATTCTGGTCGAGACCAAGGGCCGCGTCGGCATTATCCGCCTGAACCGGCCTAAGGCGCTGAACGCGCTGTGCAAGGCGCTGATCGAGGATCTGGGCCAGGCGCTCGACGCCTTCGAGGACGATCCCAATATCGGCTGCGTGGTGCTGACCGGCTCGGAGAAGGCCTTCGCCGCCGGCGCCGACATCAAGGAGATGAAGGACCGCGACTACATGGACGTGTTCATGGCCGACTTCATCACCAGGGGTTGGCAGCGCGTCTCCACTTTCCGCAAGCCGATCATCGCCGCGGTCGCCGGCTACGCCCTCGGCGGCGGCTGCGAGGTGGCCATGATGTGCGACTTCATCATCGCCGCCGAGAACGCCAAGTTCGGCCAGCCGGAAATCCTGCTGGGCACCATTCCCGGCTCCGGCGGCACCCAGCGCCTGCCCCGCTTCGTCGGCAAGTCCAAGGCCATGGACATGGTGCTGACCGGCCGCAACATGGACGCCGCCGAGGCCGAGCGCTGCGGCCTGGTCAGCCGCGTGGTGCCGCTCGAGAAGCTGATGGACGAGGCGGTGGCGACGGCGGAGAAGATCGCCGCCCTGTCGCTGCCCATCACCATGATCGCCAAGGAGGCGGTCAACCGCGCCTTCGAGACGCCGCTGGCCGAGGGCGTGCTGTTCGAGCGCCGCACCTTCCACGCCACCTTCGCGACCAAGGACAAGTTCGAGGGCATGGACGCCTTCGCCAGCAAGCGGCCGGCGAAGTTCGAGCACCGCTAGATCGGGGCCGGATCGCGGGTCGGCCCGGCCGGCCCGCTACCTGTAGCGGTCGGCGGCCCCGGCGGCACTCGATTCAGCCCCGGAAATCAGCCGGTTGCCGGGCCGGCTCGCAGGCCTTGACGGGCCGGGGAGCGGCGTCTATAAGCCGCGGCTTCATACGGGTTTTCAACGCATTCGGGCGCCGGCCCGCGAACGGACTTAAAGACGATGGCCAACCACAAATCGGCTGAGAAGCGCGCACGCCAGACCAAGCGCCGCACCACTGTCAACAACGCCCGCCGCAGCCGCGTGCGCACCTTCATCAAGAAGGTCGAGACCGCGATCCTGTCGGGCGACCAGGCCGTCGCCCGCGACGCGCTGAAGGAAGCGCAACCGGAGATCGCGCGCGGCGCGGGCAAGGGCGCGCTGCCGAAGAACACCGCCTCGCGCAAGATCTCGCGCCTGAGCGCGCGCATCAAGGCGATGGGCGCGGCCAAGTAGAATCTCACGCCCGACTTTCGTATTATTCGGAAGCGCCGGTCCTGCGACCGGCGCTTTTGCTTTGGGCGCCGCTTATCCGACCGCAGCATCGGATATTCGTTCGGCATGTCCCGCGCTCGCGCACCATACGTGCGCCATGCGCCCAAGTGATCGGGTGCAACGATCCGGCGCAACGATCCAGCGCCGCGATCCCGGCGCGCAACGTCGTTGCGTCACTCGTCGCCGCAGCGCCGGCCGCTGCTTTCTCGCTGCGGCGCAGATGTGAATCGCGGGAATTCAAGAGGATTGTTTTCGGGCAGCGACATGATCGTGCGCGGCAGCGTCGCTGCCGCATCGCTACCGCGCCTCAAGAAATCTCTCATTGCATTGGCACAACACGCTCATGAATCGCGCAGAATCGTTTCGCTTCGCATCGCGCAAATGGTGATGCCTCGCATGCACGCAGCATCGTGTTGAATCGGTACCACCGGCGAAAAAATTTCCGCTAACTCTTTTGACAAGATTGTAACGGTTGGGACTCGTCGCTAGAGTCGCCCCACTTGCCGACGCGACCTCATCGTTGCGCTCGGCGAGGACAAGCGGCGGTAAGGTCCGAGCCGTCGCACTCAAATGTAAATGCGTTGCGCGTCCCATGCGGCGCTTCGGTGATAGACAGTATCGCTGATGCCGCCGATGAAGCGTCCGGTGACGGGAGATTCACTTTTCCTCACCGGCACGACGGAACGGCAGACGACGCAATGCGACAAGGACCGGGGGCGCAATGGTTAGGGCGGATGGCATCGTCGTGAAGTCACTCAATGTCATCCCCGCCCAAGGTTATGCCGGCGATCTTGCGCCGCGCGACGCCTGGCAGCTTCTGACGCAGGACAAGGATGCGGTCCTGGTCGATGTGCGCACCACCGCGGAGTGGAGCTATGTCGGCCTGCCCGACCTGTCGGACATCGGCAAGCAGCCGGTGCTGGTGGAATGGCAGGTCTTCCCGTCCATGCAGGTGAATCCCCGTTTCGTTGCCGCGCTTTCGCAGCAGAATGTCGGCGGCGAGCGGCCGATCCTGTTCCTGTGTCGCTCCGGGGTGCGGTCGAAGGCCGCTGCCCAGGCAATGACACAGGCAGGCGCCGCCAATTGCTACAACATAGTCGATGGTTTCGAAGGACCTCTCGACGGCGCCGGCCATCGCGGCACCGTGGGAGGATGGAAGCAGATTGGTTTGCCGTGGCAGCAGAAATGAAGATCCGCCCAGGGGAGATTGTGCACGATATGACGGAGCGGACGACAACGACGAACAAGGCCCAGATCGACGCCCAGTGGGCGCGCGTGCGCGCGCGCCTGCGCCAGGAAGTGGGCGAGCTTGCCTATCGGAGCTGGCTGAAGCCGCTGACGCTCGGGGAACTGCGCGAGAACCGCCTGCGGCTGGTGGTGCCGACGCGATTCATGCGCGACTGGATCAACAGCCACTATTCCGAACGCCTGCTGGCGCTGTGGGCCGGCGAGAACGCCGGCATCGCCGCCGTCGAGGTCTGCATCCAGCCCGCCGTGCCGGCGCGCAAGCCCGACGCCGCCCCTGAGGAGACGGCCGAGACGCCGGCCGCCGCCGCGCCCGCCGGCGCCGCCGAGCCGCGCAAGGCCCCCGCCGTCCTGCGCAACGGCGCCGAGGCGCTGGACGACGACATTTCCGCCCCGCTCGACCCGCGCTTCACCTTCAGGAACTTCGTGGTCGGCAAGCCCAACGAACTGGCCTATGCCGCCGCCCAGCGCGTCGCCGATTCCTCGGCCGTGCCGTTCAACCCGCTCTACCTCTATGGCGGGGTCGGGCTGGGCAAGACGCATCTGATGCACGCCATCGCCCATGCGATCCGCGAGCGCGACCCTTCCCGCCGGGTGATCTACCTCTCGGCCGAGAAGTTCATGTACAAGTTCATCCGCGCGCTGCGCTACCAGAACACGGTGGCGTTCAAGGAGCAGTTCCGCAACGTCGATGTACTGATGATCGACGACGTGCAGTTCATCGCCGGCAAGGATGCGACGCAGGAAGAGTTCTTCCACACCTTCAACGCGCTGGTTGACCAGAACCGCCAGATCGTGATCTCGGCCGACAAGTCGCCATCCGACCTCGACGGGCTGGAGGAGCGCATGCGCTCCCGGCTGGGCTGGGGCCTGGTGGCCGACATCCACGCCACCACCTACGAGCTGCGGCTGGGCATCCTGGAGAGCAAGGTCGAGCAGGCCAAATGCGCGGTGCCGCCCAAGGTGCTGGAATTCCTGGCGCACAAGATCACCTCCAACGTGCGCGAGCTGGAGGGGGCGCTGAACCGGGTGGTGGCGCACGCCACCCTGGTCGGCCGCGAGGTGACCCTGGAGACGGTGCAGGAGGTGCTGCAGGACCTGCTGCGCGCCAACGACCGGCGCATCACCATCGAGGAAATCCAGCTGCGCGTGGCGCAGCACTTCAACATCAAGGTCTCCGAGATGCATTCGCCGCGCCGCGCCCGCGCCGTGGCCCGGCCGCGCCAGGTGGCGATGTACCTCGCCAAGCAGCTCACCTCGCGCAGCCTGCCCGAGATCGGCCGCAAGTTCGGCAACCGCGACCACACCACGGTGATGCACGCGGTGCGCAAGATCGAGGAATTGCGCTCGACCGACAGCTCCATGTCGGAGGATATCGAGCTGCTGCGGCGCATGCTGCAGAGTTGAGCCGCGGCTTTCTTTTTCAATCGGAACGCGAGCGCCGCCGTTGGGGAAACCCGACGGCGGCGCTGCCGTTCGGGGGTACTCGCAAGACGGCCCGTCCGGAACCGGCGGACGGCCCCCGACAAGCCCCCTAAGCGCCTGATTCGGCGGCCGGAACCGGCCGTCGATAGGGCTTCGCAGCGCCGCCATCTGTGGTATATTTCCCGACCGTTCCCCAGGCCGGCCCGCAGCGGGTCTTTTCGCAGCAGGGCAAGGCTGGCTGCTGCAAGGCGCCGGACGGTCGTGCCGGGGCCTCGCGCAGGCTTTGGCGCGTTCAGCCAACCGCCGCGCGCCGGACCATTTTTCTCGCTGGACCAGACATGAAACTGACGATCGATCGCGCTGCCCTGCTGAAGGCGCTGGCCCATGTCCAAAGCGTCGTCGAACGCCGCAACACCATCCCCATCCTGGCCAACGTCCTGCTGCAGGCCGGCAAGGGCAAGCTCAACCTGTCGGCCACCGACATGGACCTGGCGATCGTCGAAAGCGTGCCGGCCAACGCCGCCAAACCGGGCGCCACCACCGCCCCCGCGCATACGCTCTACGACATCGTGCGCAAGCTGCCGGACGGGGCCGAGGTCGAGCTGGAGGCGGTGCCGGACAAGGCGCAGCTGGTGCTGCGCGCCGGCCGCTCGCGGTTCACGCTGGCCTGCCTGCCGGTCGAGGATTTCCCGGTGATGAGCGACGGCGACCTGCCGCACGGCTTCTCGCTGCCGACCGGCGACCTGAAGACGCTGATCGACCGTACCCGCTTCGCCATCTCCACCGAGGAGACGCGCTACTACCTGAACGGCATTTTCCTGCACGCCGCCTCCGCCGACGGTACGGCGGTGCTGCGCGGGGTGGCCACCGACGGCCACCGGCTGGCGCGCGTGCAGCTTCCCCTGCCCGAAGGGGCGGCGAAGATGCCCGGCGTCATCGTGCCGCGCAAGACGGTGGGCGAGATCCGCAAGCTCTTGGACGAGCATGACGGCACGGTCGAGGTGTCGCTGTCGGAGACCAAGATCCGCTTCGGGGTGGGGCCGATCACCCTGACCTCCAAGCTGATCGACGGCACCTTCCCCGAATACGAGCGCGTCATCCCGCAGAACAACGACAAGATCATGGAAGTGCGCTGCAAGGAGTTCGCCTCCGCCGTCGATCGCGTCTCGACCATCTCGACCGAGAAGTCGCGCGCCATCAAGCTGGCGATGAGCAAGGGCGCGCTGACCTTGTCGGCCACCTCGCCGGAGGCCGGCTCGGCCACGGAAGAGATCGAAGTGTCCTATTCGGCCGCGCCGATCGAGATCGGCTTCAACTCGCGCTACCTGCTCGACATCACCGAGCAGATGTCGGGCGGCGACGCGCAGTTCGCCATGGCCGATGCCGGCTCGCCCACCATCGTGCGCGACGTCGCCGACGCTTCCGCCCTCTACGTGCTGATGCCGATGCGGGTATGAGCGGCGTCGCGGCCGGCGACTTCCTGCCTCGCCCCGCCGCCCCGATGCGGGCGGCCGCGGCGGCGACGCTGGCGGTGCGGCAGCTGCGTCTCACCGGCTTCCGCTCCTACGCCAGCCTGCGGCTGGAGGCCGGGCCGGGCTGCGCGGTGCTCACCGGCCCCAACGGCGCGGGCAAGACCAACCTGCTGGAGGCGCTGTCGCTCTTGGCCCCCGGCCGCGGGCTGCGGCGGGCGAAGCTGGAGGAGATGGCGCGGCGGCTGCCGGGACAGGAACCGGGCGAGGCCGCCCAGGCCGGCTGGGGCATCGCCGCCAAGCTGGACACCGCGCAGGGCGAGCTGGCGATCGGCACCGGGCTGGAAGCGGGCGCAGCCAGCACCCGGCGAGCGGTGCGCATCGACGGCGTACCCGCCACCAGCCAGTTGGCGCTGGGCGAGCATGTCGCCGCGGTGTGGCTGACGCCGCAGCTCGACCGGCTGTTCGCCGAGGGCGCGGGCGGGCGGCGCCGCTTTCTCGACCGCATGGTGACCGGCTTCGATCCCGACCATGCCGGACGCGCGGCGGCCTACGACAATGCGCTGCGCCAGCGGGCGCGGCTGCTGGGCGAGGGCCGCGCCGATGCCGCCTGGCTGGCGGCGCTGGAGGACACCATGGCGCGCCACGGCGTTGCCGTCGCCATCGCCCGCCAGGAGATCGTGGCGCGGCTCGACCAGGCCTCGCGGCTGGGCGTCGGCCCCTTCCCGCGCGGCGCGCTGGCGCTGAAGGGCGAGGTCGATACCTGGGTGGCGCAGATGGCCGCGGTCGACGCCGAGGAGAAGCTGCGCGCCGCGCTGGCCGCCACCCGCCGCGCCGATGCCGACAGCGGCGGCGCGGCGATCGGCCCGCATCGCAGCGATCTTGCGGTCACGCACCTGGATCGCGGCCGGCCGGCGGTCGAATGCTCGACCGGCGAGCAGAAGGCGCTGCTGGTGGCGCTGGTGCTGGCGCATGCGCGGCTGGCCATGATCGCCCGCGGCGCGCCGCCTTTGCTGCTGTTGGACGAGATCGCCGCCCATCTCGACCGCGGCAAGCTGGCGGCGCTGTTCGAGGAGCTGCTGGCGCTGGGCGCGCAGGCCTGGATGAGCGGCACCGACGACGAGACGTTCGCCCCCCTGCGCGGCCAGGCGCAGTTTTTCCGCGTCGACGACGGCGCGATCGCGGCCTGAGGCGATTGCCCCGGCCGCCGTTAAAGTTGAAGCGAAGGACAGCATGAGCGATCAGGTCGAACGCAAGGAAGACGTCAACGGCGACTATGGTGCCGAATCGATCCGGGTCCTGAAGGGGCTGGATGCGGTGCGCAAGCGGCCGGGCATGTATATCGGCGATACCGACGACGGCTCGGGCCTGCACCACATGGTCTACGAGGTGGTCGACAACGCCATCGACGAGGCGCTGGCCGGCTATTGCGATCGGGTCGAGGTCACGCTCAATCCCGACGGCTCGGTGACGGTGGCCGACAACGGCCGCGGCATCCCGACCGAAATCCACGCCGGCGAGGGCGTGTCGGCGGCGCAGGTCATCATGACCCAGCTCCATGCCGGCGGCAAATTCGACCAGAACTCCTACAAGGTCTCCGGCGGCCTGCACGGCGTCGGCGTCTCGGTCGTCAACGCGCTCTCCACCGTGCTGGAGCTGCGCATCTGGCGCCAGGGCAAGGAGCATTTCATGCGCTTCCGCCACGGCGAGCCGGAAGCCGATCTGGCGGTGGTAGGCGAGGCGCCCGAAGGCAAGCGCGGCACGCAGGTCACCTTCCTGCCCTCGCCCGAAACCTTCACCATGACCGAATTCGACTTCGGCACCCTGGAGCACCGGCTGCGCGAGCTGTCGTTCCTCAATTCGGGCGTGCGCATTGCCCTGGCCGACGCGCGCGGGGTCGAGCCGCGCATCGTCGAGATGCATTACGAAGGCGGCGTCGAGGCCTTCGTGCGCTATCTCGACCGCTCCAAGCAGGCGCTGCATTCGCCGCCGATCACGCTGAAGGGCGAGCGCGAGGGCATCACGGTCGAGCTGTCGATGGAGTGGAACGACTCCTATCACGAGACCATGCTGTGCTTCACCAACAACATCCCCCAGCGCGACGGCGGCACGCATCTGGCCGGCTTCCGCGGCGCGCTGACCCGCACACTCAACAGCTACGCCAGCGAATCGGGCATCTCCAAGAAGGAGAAGGTGTCGCTGTCGGGCGAGGACATGCGCGAGGGTCTGACCTGCGTGCTGTCGGTCAAGGTGCCCGATCCCAAGTTCTCGTCGCAGACCAAGGACAAGCTGGTGTCGTCCGAGGTGCGGCCGGTGGTCGAGAGCATCGTCGGCGAGCGGCTGGAGCGCTGGCTGGGCGAGCACCCTTCGGAGGCGCGCAAGATCGTCACCAAGGTGGTGGAGGCGGCGGCCGCGCGCGAGGCGGCGCGCAAGGCGCGCGAGCTGACCCGCCGCAAGGGCATCCTCGACGTTTCCTCCCTGCCGGGCAAGCTGGCCGACTGCCAGGAACGCGATCCGGCCAAGTCGGAACTGTTCATCGTCGAGGGCGATTCGGCCGGCGGCTCGGCCAAGCAGGGCCGCAACCGCGCCTTCCAGGCCATCCTGCCCCTGCGCGGCAAGATCCTGAACGTCGAGCGCGCGCGCTTCGACAAGATGCTGGGCTCGGCCGAGATCGGCACGCTGATCACCGCCCTGGGCACCGGCATCGGCCACGATGATTTCGATCTTGGCAAGCTGCGCTACCACCGCATCATCATCATGACCGACGCCGACGTCGACGGCTCCCATATCCGCACCCTGCTGCTGACCTTCTTCTACCGCCAGATGCCGGCGCTGATCGAGGCCGGCCATCTCTACATCGCCCAGCCGCCGCTCTACCGCGCCAAGCGCGGCAACTCCGCCGTCTACCTCAAGGACGAGAAGGCGATGGAGAACTCGCTGATCGACAACGGCATCGACGGCGCGACGCTGACCCTGACCAACGGCACGCAGATGGGCGGCGCCGATCTGCGCGCCACGGCCGAACTTGCCCGCATAGTCGCCAACCTGATCAAACCGCTGGCCCTGTCGCGGCGCGTCACCAGCCAGGCGGTGATCGAGCAGGCCGCCATCGCCGGCGCGCTCAATCCCGACATCCTGGCCGACGCCGAACAGGCGGCGGGGGCGGCCGCCTATATCGCCCGCCGCCTCGATTCCATCAGCCCGCCGGCCGAGCGCGGCTGGCAGGGCGAGCCGACCGCCGATGGCGGGCTGGGCTTCCAGCGCAGTTTGCGCGGGGTGGCGGAACGGCACGTCATCGACGGGGCGCTGATCCGCTCGGCCGAGGCGCGCAAGCTCGACGGCATGGCGCTGGCGCTGCAGGGCATCTACGTCAAGCCGGCAAGGCTGGCGTGGAAGGACCGCGAGGTGGTGATCCACGCGCCGACCGAGCTATTGGCCGCCATCCTGGAGCAGGGCCGCAAGGGCCTGTCGGTGCAGCGCTACAAGGGGCTGGGCGAGATGAACCCGGACCAGCTGTGGGAAACCACGCTCGATCCCAACGTGCGCTCGCTGCTGCAGGTGAAGGTCAGCCACGCCGACGAGGCGGAGGAGATCTTCTCCACCCTGATGGGCGACGTGGTCGAGCCGCGCCGCGAGTTCATCCAGTCCAACGCGCTGAAGGTCGCCAATCTCGACGTGTAGGGCGGATTACGATTGAACGGGATCGCGCGAGATTCCGTCCAATAGCGATTGTTCTAGATTTTTCTCTTTTTCGACTTGGTCGGTTTTCCCTTGGCCGGCTTCGCCTTGCTGGGCTTGCCCGATCCGGTCTTGCCCGGGCCCTTGCCGCCGGCCGGCTTGCCGCGCGAGGCCTTTTCCTGCAGGCCCGACATGCCCTCGCGCCGCGCCAGCTCGGCCCAGACCTGGGCCGGCTTCACCCCGCGCGAGGCCCACAGCGCCAGCAGGTGGTAGAACAGGTCGGCGCTTTCCTCGACCAGCTTCTTGCGGTCGCCGCGCACGCCCTCGATGGCGGCCTCGATCGCCTCCTCGCCTAGCTTCTGCGCCAGCTTGATCGGCCCCTTGGCCATCAGGCGGGCGGTGTAGGAGGAGTTGGGATCGGCGCCCTTGCGGCTGAGGATGGTGTTGTAGAGCCGCTCGATGGCGTGCGAGGAGGGATTTTGCCGGCCCGACGCGGCCGGCTTGCCCTTGGCGGTGCGCGAGGATGCAGGCTTTCTGGCCTGCGGCTGCTTCTTCTTCTTCGCCATCGTGTCCGTCTTTTTCCCGAGAATCGTTGCGCCGCGCCGATCTACGCGGCCAGTTCCAGCGGCCGCACCGGCACGCCGGAGGCGGTCAGATAGGCCTTCACCTGGCCGATCGAGAAGGTGCCGAAATGGAACACCGAAGCCGCCAGCAGGCCCGAGGCATGGCCCTCGCGCACGCCCTGCACGAAGTGCTCCAGCGAGCCGACGCCGCCCGACGCGATCACCGGCACCGGCACCGCATCCGACACCGCCCGCGTCAGGGCAATGTCGAAACCTTCCTTGGTGCCGTCGCGATCCATCGAGGTGAGAAGAATTTCGCCGGCGCCCAGCGACACCATGCGCTTCGCCCACTCGATCGCGTCCAGCCCGGTGGCCTTGCGCCCGCCATGGGTGAAGACCTCCCATTTGCTCTCGGCCGTGCGCTTGGCGTCGATGGCGACCACCGTGCATTGCGCGCCGAACTTGTTGGCCGCCTCGGCCACGAATTCCGGCCGCGACACGGCGGCGGTGTTGATCGACACCTTGTCGGCGCCGGCCAGCAGCAGCTTGCGGATGTCCTCGACCTGGCGCACGCCGCCGCCCACGGTCAGCGGCATGAAGCACTGCTCGGCGGTGCGCGCCACCACGTCGTAGAGCGTGTCGCGGTTGTCGGACGAAGCGGTGATGTCGAGGAAGGTCAGCTCGTCGGCGCCGGCGCGGTCGTAGACCCGCGCCTGCTCGACCGGGTCGCCGGCATCGACCAGGTCGACGAACTTCACGCCCTTGACGACACGGCCGTCATGGACGTCGAGACAGGGGATGATGCGGGTCTTCAGCATGGCACGGACAGGATGGGCGGGGCCGGTCGGTTTCGGCAGGAGGGAAATGGCGCCGCCCGGAAGGATCTTCCGCCCTGCCGCTACGACTGTAACACAATCGTAACAAATCTGTCTCAATTCGGCGTGGCTATTTCAGCACCGCCACCGCCTTGGCCGGGTCGATGCGCCCGTCATAGAGCGCCCGCCCGCAGATGACGCCGACGATGCCGGCCTTCTCGTGCCGGTGCAGTTCGATCAGGTCCTCCAGCGAGGACACGCCGCCGGAGGCGATCACCGGCGTGCGCAGGTGATGCGCCAGATCGACGGTGGCGTCGACATTGGGCCCGGCCATGGCGCCGTCGCGGTCGATGTCGGTGTAGATGATGGCCGCCACGCCCGCATCCTCGAAGCGCAGCGCCAGATCGAGCGCCTTCACCGCCGAGGTCTGGGTCCAGCCCTGCACCGCCACCAGCCCGCCGCGCGCGTCGATGCCGACCGCGATCCGGTCCGGGAAGCGCTTGCACGCCTCCTTGACCAGCGCCGGCTCCTGCACCGCGACGGTGCCGAGGATGACGCGCGCGATGCCCGCCTCCAGCCAGCGCTCTATGGTCGCCATGTCGCGGATGCCGCCGCCGAGCTGGGCCGGCACCTTGATGGCCGCCAGCACCGACTTCACCGCCTGCTCGTTGACCGGCCGGCCCTCGACCGCGCCGTTGAGATCGACCAGGTGCAGCCATTCGCAGCCGGCCTTGACGAAGCTGGCCGCCTGCGCCGCCGGCTCGAGGTCGAACACCGTGGCCGAGCTCATCTCGCCGCGCACCAGGCGCACGCATTTGCCGTCCTTCAGGTCGATGGCGGGAAACAGGATCATGACGCTTCCGTTGGGCGCGACCGGCTGGCGCGCGACAGGCTCTGAACGGGGTTGGCCGGAAGGGCCGCACTATCGGTCAATTCGACGCGACCGTAAAGCGCCGGAAATACCTGTCCGCATAATGCGTTAGACGGGGCTTCAAGGTGTGATCCAGTTCACAGCCGCGATTCCGCCCTGATCGTAGATTTGCATCGTGGTCGAAACGGCCACGCGTGGCTTTGTCCGGTTCGCCGGCGAGCCCGCGTCCGATGGGGAGTTGAAGGAACGATGTCCGAAGGTCTGCTTGTCCGTCCCGCCCGCATTGCCGATCGCGATGCCATCCTGGTCTGCCAGCGCGCCGCCATCGCCGCCACGCCGCTGGGCTATCCCTACGATGCCGCCCTGATCGACGCCTGGAAGAAGGTGCCGACGCGCGGGCTCGACGCGCTGGTCGCCGCCTCGCGCTACTTCGTGGCCGAGAACGGCGCGGGCGAAGTCCTGGCCACCGCCGGCTGGGCGCCGGGCCACGAATACGGCGAGGGCGTCGCCGTGCTGCGCGGCGTCTTCGCCCATCCCCGCATGCGCGGCCACGGGCTGGGCCGGCACATCGTCGCCGCCACCGAACTGGCCGCCCGCCGCGCCGGCTTCCGCGCCATGCGCGTGGCCGCCGCCTTCTCCGCCGTCGCCTTCTACCGCCGGCTCGGCTATCGCGTGCACGACGCCGCGCGGCTGGACGCCATCGGCGCCAGCATCGACCTGCTGCTGATGGAGAAGCGCCTGGCGCCGCTGCAGCGCGAGGCCGCCATCTTCTGCGCCGCCAGCAACGACAACCGCCCCGACCGCGCCGGGCTGCGGGTGTAGCCGTTCCTCACAACCGTAACCGGCCGCTTCACTTGTAATCGCCCCTCACCCTGCCCTCTCCCCGTTTTGTTTAGACCGGGGACATGGTTTACAGGCGTTCGGAGACATCGTTTACACCAGTCCTGAGGCTTGGAAGGAGCTTTGGGATGCCGTTTTCGGAGGTGTCGAAGGTGTCTTTGCGAGAGGAATTCGTGTGCCTGGCGAGTGC
>JBBCJW010000087.1:0-30483 GCA_037190765.1 Alphaproteobacteria bacterium | reverse complement strand
TCGCAGGAAGTCGAAGTGATGGTGCTCGACGTCGACATGGCCAAGCGCCGCATCTCGCTTGGCCTGAAGCAGGTCCAGCGCAACCCGTGGGAGCAGTTCGTCGACGAGCACCCCATCGGCACCGTGGTCGAGGGCGAGATCCGCAACATGACGGAGTTCGGCCTGTTCGTCGGCCTGCCGGGCGACATCGACGGCATGGTCCACCTGTCGGACCTGTCGTGGGACGAGCCGGGCGAGGCGGCGATCCAGAAGTTCCACAAGGGCGACACCGTCAAGGTCAAGGTGCTGGACGTCGACATCGAGAAGGAGCGCATCGCGCTGGGCATCAAGCAGCTCAGCAACGATCCGTTCGAGCGCGTCAACGACACCATCAAGAAGGGCGACGTCGTGACCTGCACGGTGGCGGCCACGCACGAGAACGGCATCGACGTGACCCTGGCGGACGGCCTGCCCGGCTTTATCCGCAAGTCGGAACTCTCGCGCGACCGTTCCGAGCAGCGTCCCGAGCGCTACGCCATCGGCGACAAGCTCGACGCCAAGATCACCAACATCGACAAGGCCACCCGCCGCGTCGTGCTGTCGGTCAAGGCGCGCGAGATTGACGAGGAGAAGCAGGCCATGGCCGAGTTCGGTTCGTCCGATTCGGGCGCCTCGCTGGGCGACATCCTGGGCGCGGCCATGAACCGGGCGCAGCAGGAGAAAAAATAACCGCACTGCAGAAAACTGCAGTTTCGACGAATAAAGCGCGGCCCCGGAGCCAATCCGGGGCCGTTTTTCGTTGGAAAACAGGGCCTACTGGCTCTTGTTTCCCTAAAACGCGCTTGCGTCCATATATGGTATTGCCCAGCGAACCCGCTGAAAAACCTAACTGATTCAAGGCATTGATCCTTGACGCGGGGCTAAGCCTTTGGCAGGCTTCAGCAATTGCGCTTTGTCTTTTGCGGGCGGCGTAACAGCAGCGGGTTTTGGGGCCATGACCAAGTCCGAACTCATTCTCAAACTGGCGGAGATGAATCCTCATCTCTACCAGCGCGACGTCGAGCGCATCGTGCAGACGATCTTCGACGAGATCGCCACTGCGCTGTCGCGCGGGGATCGAGTCGAGTTGCGTGGTTTTGGCGCGTTCTCGGTCAAGAAGCGGGATGCGCGCGTCGGCCGCAATCCGCGCACCGGCACGACCGTCGCCGTGGCCGCCAAGTACGTGCCTTATTTCAAGACCGGCAAGGACTTGCGCGATCGGCTGAACCATCGCGGCGAAGGCAAGCCTGTGCCGTCCGAGGGCCCGGAATATCTGGGCGAGGACGAAGAGGAATAGGCGCTTCGTTCTGACCGCTTCGTTTTGACCTTTGTCGGCCGGGGCGGCCGGCGGCTATCCTTCGACATCTTCGAGCGGCGTGGACCGGCCTTGGGCCGTGGCTTGCCGCGGCATGGGAACCGGGCGGGCGCATGAGGAAATGGCTGGCTAGATTGATCTGGGTGCCCCTGGCGCTGGTCGGGGCAGTTTTCGCCATCGCCAACCGTGAAAAAGTCGTCATCTCGCTGTGGCCGCTGCCGTGGGAAGTGGCCTTGCCGCTGTTCATGGTGCTGCTGGCGGTGCTGGCGGTCGGCCTGATCATGGGCGGGCTGATCGTATGGCTGGGCGGCCACCATCACCGCGCTACCGCGCGGCGGCAGACCCGCAGCAACGAGAGCCTGCGCCGCCAGGTCGCCGAGTTGAAGGCGACGCCGCCTGCCTCTGCGCCGGCGCTGCCGGCGCCCGCCGTCAACCCGCCACCCTGACGTCATGCGCCAGTTCGACGCCGAAGCGGTCGAGCGGCTGCTCGACGATGCGAAACTGATCGACGCCATCGCCGGCCTGTTCCGCGACGGCTGCGAGGTGCCGCTGCGGCATCATCACGCCATCGAGACCGGCGGCACGCCGGCGACGTTGTTGCTGATGCCGGCCTGGCGCAACCGGCGCCACCTGGGCATCAAGATCGTGACCGTGTTTCCCGACAACGGGGCGCAGAACCTGCCGGCGGTGTTCGGCCAGTATCTGCTGCTGTCAGCCCGGACCGGCGCGCCGCTGGCGCTGATGGACGGCACGGCGCTGACGCGGCGGCGTACCGCGGCCGCATCGGCGCTGGCGTCGCGGTTCCTGTCCCGTTCCGACAGTTTCCGCCTGCTGATGGTCGGCACCGGAGCACTGGCGCCGCATCTCATTCGCGCCCATGCCGCGGTGCGGCCGATCCGCGAAGTCGCCATCTGGGGCCGCACGCCGGCCAAGGCGGCTGCGCTGGCCGAACGCTTCAACGCCGGCGACCTCGCGGCCCTTAAGATCGCCGCCCATGTCGCCGAGGACATCGAGCACACCATCGACGCCGCCGACATCATCTCCTGCGCCACGCTGGCGCAGGAGCCGCTGGTGCGGGGCGCCTGGCTGAAGAAAGGCCAGCATGTGGATCTGGTCGGCGGCTTCACGCCCACGATGCGCGAGGCCGACGACGCGGCGGTGGCGCGCGCCCGCGTTTTCGTCGACACCCGCCAGGGCGCGGGCAAGGAAGCCGGCGACATCGTGCAGCCGCTGGCCAGTGGCGTGCTGTCTCCCGATGGCATCGTCGCCGATCTGTTCGAGCTGTGCCGCGGCGAGAAGCGCGGCCGTCAGGCGGCGGGCGAGATCACGCTGTTCAAGTCGGTCGGCACGGCGCTGGAGGATTTGGCGGCGGCGGAACTGGTCGCGGAATCCACCTGATCAGCTGCAATCGGCCGCCAGCGACACCGACGCATCCAGCCGCGCCACCATCTGGTCGATCATGCCCCGGCCCACGTCCTTGGCGTTGACGAAGGCCACAGGACAGCTCGATTCGGCGGTCCACACCACCGCGCCGCCGTTCTCGCGATAGACCGTCAGGTTGATGCGCAGCGGGTTGAGGCGTTCGCTCTCGACGGTGGCGCCGCGCGGCAACGGCGTGCGCCGCTCCGGGCCGATGGTGCGGTCCTGCGGGATCGGGCTGCTCTGGCCCAGCCCCGGCGTCTGCCGTTCCGACGGCAGGCCGCGATCGGGCGCGATGGGCGGCGGTGCGATGGGGCGCGAATAGTTGACCTCGATCTTCACGCCCATGACGCCGGAGCTGCCGACCGGATTGCCGCGCTGCTCCAGCACGGCCTTCAGATGGTCGCGCAGGTCGCGATAGAGCTCGCCGGCATCGACCTGGGTCAGGTCGACCTGCAGCTTCTGCTTGCCGATCGGCTGGTAGGACTTGGTGGTCAGCCTGCCGACGTTCTGCGCCTGCGCCGGGCCGGCCAGCGCCAGCGCGGCGCCCAGGGCGATGACGGAAATGAAACGGGTCATGCGAACCTCCCCCGAACTGGCGCTATTCTGCCCCGCCCCCGCGGCTTTGTCGCCTATACCGTCGGCCTCGCTTGCCGGTTGCGGACTCCTGTAGGATCGCGGCATGCGAATCCTGATCGTCGGCGCGGGCATCTACGGTCTGTGCGCTGCCTGGGCGCTGATCCGCGCCGGTCATGCCGTCACCGTGTTCGAGCAGGCAACGGTGGGCAATCCGCTGGGCTCGTCCGGCGACCAGCACCGGCTGATCCGCCACGCCTATGGCGAGACGCCGGGCTACATGCGCATGGTGGGCGAGTCCTATCGCGCCTGGGATCGCGTCTGGGACGATCTGGGCGTGAAGCTGCAGATCGAGACCGGTACGCTGGCGCTGGGCCAGGCCGGCACGCAATGGTGCGCCCAGTCGCAGGCGCTGCTGCAAGCCGACGGCCACGATGTCGAGCTGCTGGATCGCGCCGCCCTGATGCGGCGCTTCCCGCTGATCGATCCCCACGGCGTCGAGCAGGCGTTCCATCTGAAGACCGGCGGCGCGCTGCTGGCCGATCGCATCACCGCCACCCTGGCGCGCTGGCTGCGCGAGAAGGGCGCGCAGGTGCTGGAGAACAGCCGGGTCGCTTCGGTCGATGTGCCGCGCGCGTCGGTGCGGCTGGATGACGGCAGCACCCATGCCGGCGATCTGGTTCTGGTCTGTGCCGGGCCGTGGATCGGCCGGCTGGCGCCGGAACTGGCGTCGCTCGTCACACCATCGCGCCAGGTCGTGGTCTATCTCGAGCCGCCGCCGGCGCAGCGGGCGGCCTGGGCCGGCCATCCCATGCTACTCGATATCGGCGACGGCACCGGCTTCTACCTGGTGCCGCCGGTGAGCGCGCCTGACCTGCCCGGGCGGCCGGGCGGCTGGACCGGGCTGAAGATCGGCGATCATTCCTTCACCCTGCAGGGCGATCCCGACCGCGAGCGGCAGGCGGTCGCGGCGGAGGCTGCACCGATCCTGGAGCAATGCGCCCGAAGGCTGCGCGGCTTCGGCGATTTCCGGGTCGCCGAACTGAAGACCTGCTTCTATACGGTCGAGCCGCGCGAGCATTTCATCGCCCGGCAACTGGGACCGGCGGCCTGGGCGCTGTCCTGCTGTTCCGGCCACGGCTTCAAGTTCGCCAGCGTCATCGGCGAAGGTTTCGCCAGTCTGCTGGCGGGCGGAATCTCGCCCGAGGATTTTTCCCGCTGGGTCGGCGGCGAGGCAGTGAAAAGTCCTGTCCTCGGCTAGACTTTAAGCCGCGTCGACCATTTCGACGCGGATTCTCTTGCCGATCACCTTGGCGGCGCGCGCGATCGTGGAAAGGTTCACGGCCGAATTTTCCGGGTCGAGCAGCCTGTCCAGTTGCGAGCGGCTGGTGCGCAGCCTCTCCGCCATTGCTTTCTTGGTGATCTTCTTCTGCTTCATGGTATTGGCGAGCTCCCAGGCAATAGTGCGCTTGATGGCGACAGCTTCGATTTCACCCAGGATGTCTTCCTCTTCCAGCAGGCTGTCGAAAGTGGAACCGGCGTGCTTGCTGCGTTTTCTTGGTTTGTCTGTCATTGGCCTATGTACCATATTTGGTACGTAAGGGCGGCAAGCCCTGAACGCTTGCCGAGCCGTGAGGCAACGACTATACCGGCGCGAATTTGCGCGAGGTGATGCCATGGACGGAGCCGACAAGGTCTATTGCGCCGTCGACACGGTCGATATCGGCCAGGCGGCGCGCACCATCGACGCCATCCGCGGCGCGGTCGGCGGCATCAAGCTGGGGCTCGAATTTTTCACCGCCCACGGGCCCGACCTGGTGCGCCGGCTGGTCGGCCGCCAGACGCCGCTCTTTCTCGACCTGAAGTTGCACGACATCCCCAATACCGTGGCCGGCGCGGTGCGCGCCGTGGCGCCGCTGGCGCCGACCCTGCTGACCATCCACAGCAGCGGCGGCCCCGCCATGATGCGGGCCGCGCGCGAGGCGGCGGAACAGGCGGCCGCCAGCCTCGGCGTGCGCCGCCCCTTGCTGCTGGGCGTGACCGTACTGACCAGCCTCGATCAGGGCGATCTCGATGCCGTCGGCGTGGCGCACGCGCCGCTGCAGCAGGTGCGCCGACTGGCGGCGCTGGCGCAGGCCAGCGGCATGGACGGCGTGATCTGCTCGCCGCTGGAGATCGAGGCGTTGCGCGCCGATTGCGGCGGCGATTTCCTGCTGGTGGTGCCCGGCATCCGTCCCGCCGGTTCGGCCGCCGGCGACCAGAAGCGGGTGATGACGCCGGGCGAGGCGGTGGCCAAGGGCGCCGATTATCTGGTGATCGGCCGGCCGATCACCGAAGCGGCCTCGCCGCGCGGCGCGGCGGAAGCGATTGCCGCCGAGATCGCCGCCACCGGCAGCGCGCCGCGCCGCGCCGTCGGCTGAGACGGGAGCGGGCAGAGATGGCGGTGCTGGCCAAGATCTGCGGCATCAATTCGCCCCAGGCGATGACGGCCGCTGTTGCCGGAGGCGCCGCCTATGTCGGCCTGGTGTTCTATCCGCCCAGCCCGCGCAACGTGACGCCGGAACAGGCCGCGCAACTGGCCGGCACCGTGCCCGAACACGTCGCCAAGGTCGGATTGTTCGTCGATGCCGACGACGCCACCTTCGAGCGGGTGCTGGACGCGGTGCCGCTCGACCTTCTCCAGCTCCATGGCAAGGAGACGCCGCAACGGGTGGCCGAAATCAGACAGCGTTTCGACTGCCGCGTCATGAAGGCGGTCCGCATCGCCGGCCCGGACGACGTGGCGCGCGCCGCCGATTACGTTGCGGTGTCCGACCGGCTGCTGTTCGACGCGCAGGCCCCGGCCGACATGGCGGGTGCGCTGCCGGGCGGCAACGGGCTGGCCTTCGACTGGCGGCTGCTGGCCGAGAAGGAATGGCCGCTGCCCTGGATGCTGTCGGGCGGGCTGACGCCGGACAATCTGGCCGAGGCGGTGGCGGCCACCGGCGCGGTCTGCGTCGATGTCTCCTCCGGCGTCGAGGCCGCGCGCGGGGTCAAGGACCCGGAAAAAATCCGCCGCTTTCTGGCCACTGCCGCCGCGCTGTAGACGGTTTTGACAGGCCCTGCCGCGTCTGCTACCGCAGGCGCTTCACAGGATTTGCAGGCTCATGTCCCTTCTCAATACCTATCGCGACGGGCCCGACGAACGGGGCCATTTCGGCAGTTTTGGCGGCCGCTACGTGGCCGAAACGCTGATGCCCCTGATCCTCGACCTGGAAAAGGCCTACCAGGCGGCCAAGAAGGACGCCGCCTTCCAGAGCGAGCTTGACTACCTGCTGGAGCACTATGCCGGACGGCCCAGCCCGCTCTATTTCGCCGAGCGCCTGACGCGCAGGCTGGGCGGGGCGAAGATCTATTTCAAGCGCGACGAACTGAACCACACCGGCTCGCACAAGATCAACAACGTGCTGGGCCAGGTGCTGCTGGCCAAGCGCATGGGCAAGCGCCGCATCATCGCCGAGACCGGCGCGGGCCAGCACGGCGTGGCGACGGCGACGGCCTGCGCGCTGTTCGACATTCCCTGCACCGTGTTCATGGGCGCCACCGACGTCGCCCGCCAGCAGCCCAACGTCTTTCGCATGAAGCTGCTGGGCGCGGAAGTGCGGGCGGTGACCGCCGGCAGCGCCACCTTGAAGGACGCGATGAACGAGGCGCTGCGCGACTGGGTGGCGACGGTCGAGACGACGTTCTACGTCATCGGCACCGCCGCCGGCCCGCATCCCTATCCCGCCATGGTACGCGACTTCCAGTCGGTGATCGGCAACGAAACCCGCGTGCAGATGCAGAAGGCCGAAGGCCGCCTGCCCGACACGCTGGTGGCCTGCATCGGCGGCGGCTCCAATGCCATCGGCCTGTTCCATCCCTTTCTCGACGACAAGTCCGTGCGCATCGTTGGCGTCGAGGCGGCGGGGCATGGCATCGAGACCGGCGAGCACGCCGCGTCGCTGACCGGCGGCCGCCCCGGCGTGCTGCACGGCAACCGCACCTATCTGCTGCAGAACGCCGACGGCCAGATCCAGGACGCCCATTCGATCTCGGCCGGGCTCGACTATCCCGGCATCGGGCCCGAGCATGCGTGGCTGAAGGAATCGGGCCGGGTCGAATACGTCTCGGCCACCGACAACGAGGCGCTCGACGCTTTCCAGCTGCTGTGCAAGGTCGAGGGCATCATCCCGGCGCTGGAGCCTGCGCATGCGCTGGCGCATGTGCTGAAGCTGGCGCCGACCCTGCCGCAGGACAATCTGCTGGTGATGAATCTGTGCGGCCGCGGCGACAAGGACGTGTTCGCCATCGCCGAACGCCTGGGAGTGAAGCTGTGAGCCGCATTGCCGCGCGTTTCGCCGAACTGAAGCGACAGGGCCGCGGCGGGCTGGTGACCTTCACCACCGCCGGCGACCCAGATCTCGAAACCTCGTACCGCATCCTCAAGGGCCTGCCGGGAGCCGGCGCCGACCTGATCGAGCTGGGCATGCCGTTCTCCGATCCGATGGCCGACGGGCCGGCGATCCAGGCTTCCGGCCAGCGCGCGCTGAAAGCCGGCATCACCCTCGACGCGACCCTGGGGCTGGTGCGCCGCTATCGCGACGAAAACGGCGACGACACGACGCCGATCCTGCTGATGGGCTACTACAACCTCATCTACCAGCGCGGTCCGGAACTGTTCTGCAAGCAGGCGGCGGCGGCCGGCGTCGACGGGCTGATCATCGTCGACCTGCCGCCGGAGGAGGCCGACGAGCTGAAACCCTACGCGCAGCGCTGCGACATCGACACGGTGATGCTGACCGCGCCGACCACCGACGCCAAGCGCCTGCCGGCCATCCTCGATTACGCCTCCGGCTTCCTCTATTACGTCTCGATCCTCGGCGTCACCGGCACGCGCTCGGCGACCGACGAGGCGGTGCGCGCAGCGGTGAAGCATCTGCGGGCCCATACCGAGCTGCCGATCAGCGTCGGCTTCGGCATCCGCACCCCGCTTCAGGCCGCCACCGTCTCAACCATCGCCGACGCCGCCGTGGTCGGCTCGGCCATCGTCGACAAGGTGCGCGACGGGCTCGACGCCAGCGGCAAGCCGAAGCCGGAGTTGGTCGAGAACGTGCTCTCCTATGTGCGCGAATTGTCGGCCGGCGTTCGCGGGGCGAAGCGGGCGGCGGAGTAGCGTCCGGTTCGAACACTGGGGTTGCCGGTGCGGCGGGCAGAGAGTAGAACGCAGCAGATCGGCGTTGCGCTGCCGCTCAGATGACAGGATAAGCCCATGAATTGGCTCACGAATTTCGTCCGTCCCAAGATCAAGGCGCTGGTCGGCGGCGAGAAGAAGCCGGCGACGCCGGACAATCTGTGGGTCAAGTGCCCCAATTGCGAACAGATGCTGTTCCATCGCGACCTGGAGGCCAACCAGCAGGTCTGCAGCTTCTGCAATCACCACCTGCGCATCGGCCCGCAGACCCGCCTGCAGATGCTGTTCGACGAGGGCCAGTTCGAGAAGCATGCGCTGCCCAAGGCGGTGGCCGATCCGCTGAAGTTCCGCGACCGCAAGCGCTATGCCGAGCGGCTGAAGGAGACCCAGACCAAGCAGGGCGAGAGCGATGCGCTGTGGGTCGCCTCCGGCAAGATGGGCGGCAAGCCGGCCGTGGTGGCGGTGTTCGATTTCAACTTCATGGGCGGCTCCATGGGCATCGCCGTCGGCGAGGGCATCGTCATGGGCGCCCGGCTGGCGGTGGAGAAGCGCTGCCCGTTCATCGTCTTCCCCGCCTCGGGCGGCGCGCGCATGCAGGAGGGCATCCTCAGCCTGATGCAGATGCCGCGCACTACCGTGGCGGTGCAGGACGTGAAGGAAGCGGGCTTGCCCTATGTCGTGGTGCTGACCGATCCGACCACCGGCGGCGTGACGGCCTCCTTCGCCATGCTGGGCGACATCGCGATCGCCGAGCCCGGCGCGGTGATCGGCTTCGCCGGCCAGCGGGTGATCCAGGACACGATCCGCGAGGCGCTGCCCGACGGCTTCCAGCGCGCGGAGTACCTGCTCGATCACGGCATCATCGACATGGTCGTCCATCGCCATCAGCTGCGCGACACGCTGATCCGCCTGCTGTCGCTGCTGGGCGAGGGGCGGCCGACGCCGAACCTGCCCGTCGTCTCGGCCAACGCCAATGGCGGCGCGCCGAAGCTGGCCGGCGCGGTGCGGGTGAAATAGCCTTCGCTACCCGTTCCGCCATTTCGGAATCCGCACGATGACGCCGTCCAGCGAGGCGCTGCTGGAACGCCTGCTCGGCCTGCATCCGCGGGTCATCGACCTGTCGCTGGACCGCATCCGGACCCTGCTGGCCGCCCTGGGCCATCCCGAATGCAGGCTGCCGCCGGTGATCCATATCGCCGGCACCAACGGCAAGGGCTCGCTGATCGCCTATCTGCGCGCCATGCTGGAGGCGGCCGGGTATCGCTGCCATGTCTACACCTCGCCGCATCTGGTGCGCTTCCACGAACGCATCCGTCTCGCCGGCGTGCTGATTTCCGAGGATGAGCTGGTCGCGACGCTGCAGGAATGCGAGCGGGTCAATGCCGGCCGCGCGATCACCTTCTTCGAGATCACCACAGCGGCGGGTTTGCTGGCGTTCTCGCGCCACCCGGCCGATGCGCTGTTGCTGGAGGTGGGGCTGGGCGGCATATACGACGCCACCAACGTCGTCGACCGGCCGGCGGCGACCGCGATCACGCCGATCGGCATCGACCACACGCAGTTCCTGGGCGACACATTGGCGGAGATCGCCGCCAACAAGGCCGGCATCATCAAGCCGGGCGTGCCGGTGATCGTCGGACGCCAGCGCGAGGCCGCCGCTGCCGTCATCGAAGCGGAAGCCGTCCGGCTTGGCGCGCCTTTGCATCGCATGCAGCACGAATGGCGGGTGGTGCCGCGGGAGGACGGTTTTCTCTACCAGAGCGGTGCTGGAAAGCTCGACCTGCCGCTGCCGGCCCTGGCCGGTCCGCACCAGATCGACAATGCCGCCACCGCCATCGCCGTGCTGCAGACGCTGCCGCAGTTCGTCATGCCGCCGGCCGCCATCGCGCAAGGGCTGCGGCAGGTGGAGTGGCCAGCGCGTCTGCAGCGGCTGCGCGGCGGGCCGCTGGTCGGGCTGCTGCGGGCGGGCGACGAGCTGTGGCTGGATGGCGGCCATAACGAGGATTGCGGCATCGCGCTGGCCGGCATGGCGCGGCGCTGGGCAGCGCAGGACGGCAAGCCCCTGCACCTGATCTTCGGCATGCTGACCACCAAGGATGCGCAAGGCTTCCTGCGTCCGCTGGCTGGCCTGGCCCAGGGCGCGCATTCGGTGACGATTGCCGGCCATGCCGCCTACAGCCCGGAAGAAGCGGCGGAACGCGCGCGCGCCGTCGGCATTCCATGTACGCCAGCCGCTTCGATCGACGCGGCGCTGCGCGAGACGCTCGCGCGATCCGCGCCGCCGCGACGCATCCTGATCTGCGGCTCGCTCTATCTTGCCGGGACCGTGCTGGCGCAGAACTTCTGAAGCCCACAACCCTCTGTTATGTTCCAGTGGAACGGCAACGGGGGATCGGATGGACATCGCTTTCAGCTCGGCGCGCGAACTGGCGGGAATGGTCCGCCGCGGCAAGGTCTCCAGCCTGGAGCTGCTGGACCACTATCTGGAGCGCATCGAGCGCTTCAACCCGACGCTCAACGCGGTGATCTGGATGGATGTCGAGGCCGCGCGCAAACGCGCCAAGGCGGCCGATCGCGCGGCGAGGAAGGGCGAGTTCTGGGGGCCGCTGCACGGCGTGCCGATGACCATCAAGGAAAGCTTCGACGTCGCCGGCGCGCCCACCACCTGGGGCGATCCGGCGCTGAAGGACAACATCGCGACACGGGATTCGCTGGCCGTGCAGCGGCTGAGAGCGGCCGGCGTGGTGCTGTTCGGCAAGACCAACGTGCCGCTGATGCTAGCCGACTGGCAGAGCTACAACGCCATTTACGGCACCACCGCCAATCCCTGGGACGTGACGCGCGCGCCCGGCGGCTCCTCCGGCGGCTCGGCGGCGGCGCTGGCGGCCGGGCTGTGCGGCATCGAGGCCGGTTCCGACATCGGCGCCTCGATCCGCAACCCGGCGCATTACTGCGGCGTCTACGGGCACAAGCCGACCTGGGGCATCTGCGCCCCGCGCGGCCATGCGCTGCCCGGCCGCGTCGCGCCGGGCGACATCTCGGTAATCGGGCCGCTGGCGCGCTCGGCGGCCGATCTCGACATCGCGCTTTCGGCCATGGCCGGTGCCGACGCGATCGACGGCGCCGGCTGGAAACTCGACCTGCCCAAACCGAAGAAGAAGGAGTGGAGGCAGTTCCGGGTCGGGCTGATGCTGGAGGATCGCAACTCGGCGGTCGACGCGCAGGTGCAGGATAGGCTGCAGGAACTGGCCGATTTCCTGGGCCGGAAGAAAGCGAAGGTGGTGCAGGGCGCCAGGCCCGACATCGACACCGACGAGGCGATGGACGTCTATATCGGCCTGCTGCGGGCGGCGACCTCGGGGCGGCAGAGCGACAGGGACTTCGCCGGCAATGTCGAGCTGGCAAGGAAGCTGAAGCCCGCCGACAGATCCTATTTCGCGCGCATGACGCGGGCCAACGTGCTGAGCCATCGCGACTGGCTGGGGCTGAACGAGAAGCGCATGAAGATGCGGCTGAAATGGGCGGCGTTCTTCGAGGAGTACGATTTCCTGCTGATGCCGGCCGCCGCCTCCGCCGCTTTTCCGCACGATCACGCCGGCGAACGGCACGAGCGCACCATCCCGGTTGATGGCCGCAGGGTGCCGACCACCGACCAGCTCTTCTGGGCTGGCTATCCCGGCGTGGCTTTCCTGCCCGGCACGGTGGCGCCGATCGGCTTCAGCCGCGAAGGCCTGCCGATCGGCGTGCAGATCGTGGCGCCCGCCATGGGCGATCGCTCGGCAATCGCCTTCGCCGCCATGCTGGAGAAGGACTATCACGGCTTCGTGCCGCCCAGCGGATATTGAGTGCAAAAGAAAAAGCCCGCCGAAGCGGGCCTTTCTGATTCGGGCGAAGGCGCAGCGCTTACATCACCGACTGAATCCACTGCACCAGCCGCGCCTTGGGCTCGGCGCCGACCTTCTGGGCGGCGGGCTTGCCGTCCTTGAACATGATCAGGGTCGGGATAGAGCGGATGCCGAACTTCGACGGCGTCATCGGGTTCTCGTCGATATTCATCTTCACGACCCTCAGCTTGCCGGCCATCTCGGTCGAGACGTCTTCCAGCACCGGGCCGATCATCTTGCAGGGGCCGCACCATTCGGCCCAGAAATCGACCAGCACCGGGCCCTCGGCCTTCAGCACGTCCTGCTCGAAGCTCTGATCGGTGGTCTTTTCCGTTGCCATGGGGAACTCCTGGGGCCGGACGGCCAATGAGAAGATCGAATATGGACCGTAAAACTAGGGAGTGGGGAAGGGGGCGTCAAGGCACGCAACGGTTAGCGGGAAACCTTGTTGCGTCTACGGGTTATGCGCCTCCAGCAGGGCTTCGGGCAGTGCCATCAGCCGCGCCCCGTCGGTCCACAGCAGCAGGCAGTCGACCGGCTTTCCCGGCCAGATCTGGCGCAGCAGGGCGCGATAGGCGGCCATCTGACGCAGGTAGAGCGGCGCCACGTCCTCGACCCGCCGGGGCGGCGGGCGGTTGGTCTTGTAGTCGATGACGGCAATGCGCGCGCCGATCACCAGCCGGTCGACCTGGCCGCTGACGACATAGGGGCCGGTGCGGCCCGGGACGATGCCGGTCAGCGGCACTTCCGCCCGCGATCCGGGGCCGAAGATCGCCGCATGGGCCGGCGCTGCCATCACCGCCAGCAATTCGTCGCGCCATTGCGCCTGCGTCGGCGCATCGAGCTGCAATGCCTCCTGCGCCAGATAGCGCGTCGCCGCCTCGTGGCGCTGCTCCGGCGGCAGGTCGGGCAGGTATTGCAGCAGCCGGTGCAGGATCAGCCCGCGTGCGAAGCGCCGGCGATCGTCCGGCTGCAGCGGCGAGAGCGTGGCCGGCTCACCGGCCTCCGCCCCCAGATCCTCAGGACTGCGCGAGGGCGCCAGCGGGCGGGGCGGATTCTCCTCCGGCGGCGGCGGAAGCCGCGCCCAGTCGGGCAGCGCTTTGGCGGCCGGTAGTGCACCCGCCTGCGGCCGCTGCGGACGCAGCAGGTCGGGCGACTGCAGGCGCAGCATCTCGCCTGCGATCGCCGCATCGTCGGCCAGCTCCGTGCCCAGCGTGAACGGCAGCCGTTCGATCCCGGTCTGTTCGGTCGCCGGGCTCTCCAGCGCACGCTGCACCTGTGCGTACCAGCAGTTCTCGGGAATGCTCTCGCGCCTGCCTTTGGCGCCGCACAGGATCAGCCGGTCCTCGGCCCGCGTCATGGCGACATAGAGCAGCCGGTTGTTCTCCTCACGCCGGCTCCGCTGGCGCCGCTCGTGCAGCTCGTTCGCGACATCGTCGCTGTCGGCAAGCGAGCCGCGCCAGATCAGCAGCGCATCCTCGCTGCGCGCGCCCGGCACCAGCGGCTCGCTGCGCTGCAGCGGGTTGAAGGTGGTGTCGGGCAGGTAGACGATCGGCGCCTGCAGCCCCTTGGCGCCATGCACCGTCATGATGCGCACCTCATCGCGCGCGCTCTGCTCCAACTCGCGCTTGATGACGGGCTCGCCCGCTTCCAGCCAGTGCAGGAAGGACTGCAGCGAGGGCGCGTTGTTGCGCTGATAGGACAGCGCCAGGCCCAGGAACTCGTCGATCGGATCGGCCGCTTCCAGCCCCAGCCGCTGCAGCAGTTTCAGGCGCCCGCCGTCGCGGCCCAGCAGTTCGCCGTAGAACTCGAACGGCGGCATGAAGTCGGCGCGGGCGAAAACCGCGGCAAGGCTGGCCCAGGCGGCGGCGAAGGGCTCTTCGCCGGCCTGTGCCTGTGCCCGCAGCGCCTGCCATAC
Organism: Alphaproteobacteria bacterium; assembly: GCA_037190765.1. Lineage (GTDB taxonomy): Bacteria > Pseudomonadota > Alphaproteobacteria > Reyranellales > JAQSWP01 > JAQSWP01. The sequence goes on along the minus strand of JBBCJW010000087.1, from coordinate 16,141 downwards.
CGAGCCCGGGCGCTGCCAGCACAGGGTGAAGAGCTGGTCCTCGTCCAGGCCGACCAGCGGCCCCTTCAGCACCGTCGCCAGGGTGAGGTCGTCGCCGGGCAGCAGGGCGGCGCGGCCGATCGCCATCAGGTCCATCACCGCGATATGGCCGGTCAGCCGCAGCCGGTCGACGCCGGCGACGCCGACGCCGCGCTCCTTTAGTTCGCGCACCAGCGCCTCGACGAACTCGTTGCGCCGCTGCACCAGCACCATGATGTCGCGCGCCATCACGCGCCGGTTGCGCGAGGGCAGTTCCTCGCCGTCGATCTGCCGGCGGATATGGGCGGCGATCAGCCGCGCCAGCCGGCGCTGCGGCGGCAGCGCGCCTTCCTGCTCGACCGGGTCCTGCCACGGATCGGCTTTCTCGCCCGGCAGTGGCTCGACCAGCGGCCACAGCTCGACCCGGCCGGCCTCGCCCAGCCGCACCGCGTCATGTCTGATGCGCGTTTCCGCGTCTTCCGCCACGCCGTCGCGGACGCTGCCGGCGGCGAAAGTCAGGTCGACCGCCTCCAGCACCGCCGCGGTCGACCGGAAGGAGGCGATCAGCGGCACGTCCTCGAAATCCAGCCGCGCCGCCTCGATGCGCTCGCGGAAGAAGCGGCGCATCTCGACGAACTTGCCGGGATCGGCGCCCTGGAAGGAATAGATCGACTGCTTCAGGTCGCCGACCACGAACAGGGTGCGCTTCTGCGTCTGCGCGGCATCGCCGGAGAAGAACTCCTCCGTCAGCCGCCGCACCACCTCCCATTGCTGCGGGCTGGTGTCCTGCGCCTCGTCGATCAGCACGTGGTCGAAGCCGCCATCGAGCTTGTAGAGCACCCAGCTCGGCCCGCCGTCGCCGGCCAGCAGCGCCCGCGTCTTTTCGATCAGGTCGTCGTAGTCGAGTGCGGCGCGCTGCGTCTTGTGGCGCTCGAAAGCGTCGATCACCGCCAGCGCCAGTTTCAGCAGCGCGGTGCTGCGCTCGGCGATGCCCGCGCTGGCCCGCAGCTTCTGCAGCCCGGCCAGCCGTCCGGCTTCCTCCTGCAGGGTCTGGCGGATGTCGTCGGCAATGCCTTTCGTCGCCAGCGTGGTGCGGATATCGCCCTTCTGGGTCAGGAACTGGCTGCAGTAATCGGCGAGCAGGGCGGCGCGGCCTTCGCCGGCGGCGAGAAAATCGGCGATGACCTGACCGCGCCCGCGATCGGTCTTGCCGCCGGCCAGCAACGCCTCGCAGCAGGCGCGCAGGCGGATTTCCAGCTCCCGCGGCAGCCTGCCCATCTCGGCCAGGACTGTGGCCTCGATCTGTCCCGGCTTGACGCCGAACTGCTGCGCCAGCCGCCCCAGATAGCGGTGGCGGCCGCCGGCGCGGGCGATGGCGGCCTGCAGCGCGGTGCGCCGGGCCAGCACCGCCTGCAGCAGATCGCCGAAGCGGCCGCCATCGACGCGGGCGGCGACCAGTCGCAGCGCTTCGGCCAGTTCCCGATCCCGTTCAGCGCTTTCCAGCACCTGGTCGCGGGCGGCCAGCAGCAGGTCGGCGGCCTGCGCCTCGTCCAGCACCTGGAAATGCGGCGGCACGCGCGCTTCCAGCGGGAAACGCTGCAGCACGGCCTGGCAGAAGGCGTGCAGGGTCAGGATGTAGATGCCGCCCGGCTCGTCCAGCACGCGGGCGAACAGGCCGCGGGCGCGGGCCAGCGCATCGCCGGTGATGGTGGCGGGCACGATCTGGCGCAGCTCGGCCTTCAGCGCCTCGTCGTCCAGCCGGCTCCACTTGCCCAGCGCCTCGGCCAGGCGGTTGCGCATTTCCGCCGCCGCCGCCTTGGTGAAGGTGAGACAGAGGATCTTCGACGGCGGCGTGCCCGACAGCAGCAGGCGCAGCAGCCGGTCGGTCAGCACCTTGGTCTTGCCGGTGCCGGCATTGGCCGTCACCCAGGCCGAGACCTGCGGGTCGATGGCGGGGCGCTGGGCGGCACCGGCCTGCGCGCGCGCCCGCTGCTGCTTGCCGGCGATGTCGGCGGTGGCGTCAGTCTTCGCCATGGCTCACCGACCATTCCTGCACCCGCGCCAGATGATCGTAGTCGCCGTAGCCGGCGAAGGCGGGGCGCGGCTGCGACAAATAGGGCGTGGTCTGGCGGTCGTAGCGCTCGATGCGCTCGGCCAGCCAGTGCCCGGTGAGGCGCAGCAGCGTCGCCAGCGTGGCCTCGCCCGGCTGCGCGTGCTCGGCCATGCGTTCGACCAGCTTGCGCTGCTGCAGCACCTCCTCGATCGCGCCGCCCTCCTGCGTGCCGCGCAGGCGCCAGTAGGAAAGCTGCGCGGTGCGGCCGCGCACGCTGCCGCCGTTGCCGGTGAAGCCGCTTTCGCTGGCGGCGATCAGCGCTTCCAGCGGCAATTGCGGTGCATAACCGGCCGCCACCTCCTCGATCGAGGGCGAGGTGCCGGTCTTGTAGTCGATGATGTCGAGCCCGCCGTCGGGCAGCAGGTCGATGCGGTCGGCCATCGCCGTGACACGGAAGGCGCCGGCCGGGCCGCGCAAGTCCATCTGCCCGGTGGCCTCGGTCGCGCCCAGGCGGATGCCGGCCTGCTGCCGTTCGATCTGGGTGGCCACGAACCAGCGCGCCACGCGCTCGAAGCGCGGCCACCAGAAGGCGCGTTCGGCCGGCCGGTCCAGCAATTGCCGGAACCGCTCGCGCCCCAGCGCCAGCAGGGCCTGTTCGGAATCGGGTGTCAGCGCGTCGCGATGCGCATGCAGGAATTCGTCCAGCACGTCGTGGATCAGGATCCCGCGATCGCGCGCCGTCGGATCCATGTCGAGCGGATCGAGCGGCCGCAGCCGCAGGATGCGGCGGGCATAGAGCGCATAGGGATCGCGCCGCCACAGTTCGACAGCGGTCACCGACAATTCGCGCGGCCGGGCCTCGACCGGCGGCGCCGGCCGTGGCGGCTTCGCGGCCTCGACCTTGGCGGGCCGGTCCAGCGCCTCGGCCCAGTGCAGCCAGTCCTGTCCCGCTTCCGGATCGGCCGGCTGGCTGCGGGAGCGATCGGCTTCGTGGCCGAGGATGGCGTCCAGCCGCGCCAGCCAGCGCGCCTTCACCGTCGGCGCGCCCTCGGCGCGCTCGGCGCGGGTCAGCACCACCTGCGGCGCGCAAGCCGCCTGCACGAAATCATGTGCCGCCAGGCCGATGCGGCGTTCGGGCAGCGGCAGGCCCAGCTCCTGCCGCATCGGCCGCGTCAGCCACGGACCGGTATCGACCAGCGGCGGCCAGCTGCCCTCGTTCAGCCCGCCCAGGATCATCAGGTCGGCGCGTTGCAGGCGCGCTTCCAGCGGACCCCAGATGAACAGCCGCGGATGCAGGCCGCGGCGCGGCCGCACCACCTGCGCCCCGGCCAGCTCGGCGAACAGTCCCGGCCAGTCGCTGCCGCGCACCGGGCCGAAATCCGCGCCGCGTTCGATCAGCTGCGCGATCAGGCTGGCGGCCGCCTCGCCGGCATCGCCGCGCCACAGCAGACGATCGCCCGGCACTTCATCCGTCGCCGCGAAAGCCTCGCCGGACTGCGCCAAGGCGCGCGCCAGCTCGGATACCGCGGCCTGCTCCTGCGCCATTGCCGCCTGCAGCGGCTGCAGCGCCCGTTCCAGTCTGCCGAGCAGATCGAACAATGCGCCGTAACGCGCGTCCGTCTCGTCAAACGCAGTGCCGACAGCGATCTGCAGTCCCTTGATGCCGGCTTCGGGGCGCGCGCCGCGCAGCACCCGCCGGTTGAGCAGGCGGGCGCTCTCACGCAGTTTCTCGCGCGACAGGCCAAGCGCGCACAGTGGATGCTGCAGCAGCGCCAGCAGCGGCACCGGCGCCAGTCCGGTTTCGATCGCCTCGCCGATCAGCCGCAGCAGCACGGCGGGTGCGGTGTCCATCAGCGGCGTGCCGGCGGAATCGTCGATCGCGATGTCCCAGCGCCGCAGCTCGACGGAGACGCGGCGCGCCAGGTCGCGGTCGGCGGTGACCAATGCGGCGCTGCGGCCCGGCGTTTCCAGCGCCTGGCGCAGGCGCAGGGCGATGGCCAGCGCTTCGGCATGCGGCGTCGGGCATTCGATCCGGGTCATGCCGTGCAGGCCGTCGAGCGGCACGGGCTGCAATGTCCCCTGCGCCGCTGCCGGCTGCAGCGCCTGCGACCATAGCAGCACCCGCGACGGGGACACGCTGTCGATGCCGGGGGCGGGCCAGTCGCAAACCGTCTTGCGCTCGATGCCGAGCGCCTGCAGCAGCAGGCGCAGGCCGTATTGCGGATGCGGCTGTTCCAGCGCCGCCCATTGCGCGTCGGACAATGCGCGATCAAGGCCGGGCAGCACCACGGCGCCTTGCGGCAGTCGGGCGATGGTGGCCAGAAGCTCGCGCGTGGCCGGGATCGAACCGGTCGAGCCGGCGGCGATCACCGGATGCGCCGGCGGTTCGCGCTGCCATGAGTCGGCCTGGCGGCGCAGCAGCAGGTTGCGCCGCGCCGCTGGATCGAGCGCGCCGCGCTCCTGCAGGATCTGCGGCCAGGCGAGCGAAAGAATTTCGAGGAAGCGCAGGGTCAGCTTCCAATGCTCGGCGTAGCGATCCGGCACCAGCCCCTGCAACTGCTCGAGGCGGACATCCTCGATCTGCAGCGAATCGAGCAGCCGCGCCAGTTCACCGGCCAGTGCCGCCGCCTGCGCCGCCGTCGCCACACCCCAGCTCTCCGCGCCTTCGGCCCGCGCCCGCTTCAGGATCAGCCGCGTCAGCAACCCCAGCCGCTCCATGCCGTCAAGGGCGGGCGGAATGGCGGTGTCGAGCGTGTCGGCCAGGGCGTCGGCCAGCAGCAACTCGTCCTCCTCGACATCGCCCAGCGGCGCCAGCCGCGGCAGCAATAGCGCTCGGCCGCCGCCTTGCCGCAGGAAAGCCTCGCGCAGCGCCCGGGCCGACCGGCGGGTGGGCAGCAGGATCAGGATTTCCGCCAGCGTTTCCGGCGTCGTGCCATAGCGGTGCAGCACGCCGGCGGCCAGCGCGTCGGCGAAGGGCAGGGCGGCGTCGATGGAGTGGACGCGGGAAGCGATATCGCCTGCCGCCGGCCGCGTCACGGACCGATGCTCTGCCGCGGCCGGCCGGTCAGCAGCGCCTCGGTGGCGCTCACCGCCTCCGGCGTGCCGACGTGATACCACTCCCCGTCATGGCGCATGCCGAACAGGCGGCCGTTCTCTTCCGCCCGGTCGTACAGCAGGCGCAGGGAGAAGGCGCCGTCCGGCGCGTCCTTGAACAGGGCCGGCGCCAGGATCTGCGCCCCGGCATAGACGAAGGGCGCCAGGTTCTCGCCGCGCCGGCGCGTCAGCGCGCCGTCGGGCGCCATGAAATAGTCGCCGGCGCCGTCGAAGCCATGGGCGATGACCATGGGATGCAGCAGCAGCAGTGCGTCCATGCGCTGAGGATCGAAGCTGCGCGCCAGCCGCTTCAGCATGGGCCGCGGCCCGTCCAGCCACAGCGCGTCGCAATTCACGACATAGAACGGATCGTCGCCCAGCAGCGGCAGCGCCTTCTTCACTCCGCCGCCGGTCTCCAGCAGCTCGCTCTCGCGCGACAGCACGATGCGCGGCAGGCGGCGCTGCGCCAGGTGCCTTTCCATCAGCGGCGCCAGGTGATGCACGTTGACCACGCATTCTTCCACGCCGGCGTCCTGCAGGCGGTCGAGGGCGCGGTCGAGCAGCGAGCGGCCGGCCACCTCGATCAACGCCTTGGGCTTGTTGTCGGACAGCGGCCGCATGCGCTTGCCCAGTCCGGCGGCCAGCACCATGGCGCGCCCGGGAACGGCGATGCCGGTCATGCCTGCCTCCGCATTCCGGCCGGCACGTGCTGGTCGACGAACCGGCGGATCGGCGCCAGCGCCTCATGCTGCAGGGCCCGCTCGAACAGCCGCCACAGGCGTGGCAGATGCTGCAGATATTGTGGCTTGCCGTCGCGCAGCTTCAGCCGGGCGAACTGGCCGATGACGCGGCTGTGCCGTTGCGCGGCGGAAACGGCCAGGGCGGCCAGGAACGCGGGACGGTCGGCGGGGGAGAGCGAACTCAGGTAACGGTCAAGCATGGTACGGTAGAGCACAGGGTCGATGTCGCGGCGCGCATCCTCGATCAGCGAGGCCAGATCGTAGGCGGTCGTTCCCCGCGCCGCATCCTGAAAATCCAGCAGCCCGCAGCGGCGGATGCCGGTGCGCGCGGATAGCAGCATCAAATTATCGACGTGGTAGTCGCGCAGCACCAGCGTGCGCGGGCCGGCATCGAGCGCGGGCAGCACCTGCCGCCACAAAGCGCGGTACTGCATCGCCAGCTCGGGATCGACGGGCCGGCCGGTCTCCAGGGTCGGATACCAGTCCATCAGCAGCCCGGCCCGGTCGGTCATGTCGTCGGTCTCGTAAAGCGGCAAGTCAGGCAGCAGCACCTTTTCGGCTGGAACCGCGTGCAGGGCGATCAGCACGTCGACCGCCAGGGCATAGAGATCGGTCTCGTCGGCGCCGGCCGCCAGCGCGCGCGAATAAGTGGTGTCGCCGAAATCCTCCAGCAGCAGGAAGCCATGGGCGGCATCTTCGCCCAGCACGCGCGGGACGGAGAAGCCCAGGCCGTCGAGATGGCGGGCGAGGCGGGCGAACGGACGCACGTCTTCCTGCGGCGGCGGCGCGTCCATCAGCACCAGCGAACCCGAAGGTGCTGCCAGCCGGAAATAGCGCCGGAACGAGGCATCGCCGGCCAGGGGCGCGATGGCGGCGTTCGAAAGATCATGGGCGGCGAGGAACCGTGTGCGCAAGGCGGCGCGCTGCTCGGAGGTGGTCATGACAGTTTCCGCACCCGCTCTTCCCAATCGTCGCTGCCGGCCAGCTCGGCCAGCCGGCCGTCATCCTGCGGCCGCAGCCTGATCTCCAGCCGCCTGGCGGGCAGAAAATGGCCCAGTCGTTCTGGCCATTCGATCAGGCTGGCCGCCTCGCCCAGCGCCTGTTCCAGCCCCAGCTCCCAGGCATCGTCGGGCTGCGTCAGCCGGTAAAGATCGAAATGCCAGACCGGCAGCCCGGGAAAATCGTAGACCTCGACAAGGGTGAAGGTCGGGCTGGGCACGTCCATCTCGGGATCGTTGGCCAGGGCGCGCAGCAGGCCGCGCGCCAGGGTGGTCTTGCCCGCACCCAGATCGCCCTGCAAGGTCACCACGTCGCGCGGACGCAGCAGCGGCGCTAGGCGCGCGCCCAGGGCTTCGCTGGCGGCGGCGTCCTTCAAGTTCAGGGATTTCAGAAGCGGAACCGCCTTCATGGGCGATTTTGTAAGGCGGCTGCGGCGTGCAGGCAAGCCGCGCCGGGCAAGGATGGAATAAAAGGCTTAACCACAGAGACACAGAGGCACAGAGATCGGTCTGCTCTGTGCCTCTGTGATTCAATTTTATCCAACCATCTTTTTCGACATGCCTGCTCCACATACAAACGGCCTCGCCCTGAGCCCGTCGAAGGGCGGGGGACCGCACATCGCCTGTGAAACCCTCACCCTTCGACAGGCTCAGGGTGAGGCGACGTGTGTGGAGCAAAGAGGTCGATCTGCTCTGTGTCTCTGTGCCTCTGTGGTTTTTCTTTATTATCCGACTGAGCTAGTAGCGGTAGTGATCGGGCTTGAACGGACCGGCTTCCGCCACGCCCAGGTACTGCGACTGCTGCTTGGTCAGCTTGGTCAGATGCGCGCCGACCTTGGCCAAATGCAGGCTGGCGACCTTCTCGTCCAGATGCTTGGGCAGGGTGTAGACCTGCTTCTGGTACTTGCCCTGGTTGGTCCATAGCTCGATCTGCGCCAGCACCTGGTTGGTGAAGGAGGCGCTCATGACGAAGCTGGGGTGGCCGGTGGCGTTGCCCAGGTTCACCAGCCGGCCTTCGGACAGCACGATGATGCGCTTGCCGTCCTGGAACTCGACCTCGTCGACCTGCGGCTTGACGTTGTGCCATTTGTAGTTCTTCAGCGCGCCGATCTGGATCTCGCTGTCGAAATGGCCGATGTTGCAGACGATGGCGCGGTGCTTCATCGCCCGCATGTGGTCGATGGTGATGACGTCGATATTGCCGGTGGCGGTGACGAAGATGTCGCCGACCGGGGCCGCTTCATCCATGGTCACCACCTGGTAGCCTTCCATCGCCGCCTGCAGGGCGCAGATCGGATCGATCTCGGTCACCATGACGCGGCAGCCGGCGTTGCGCAGCGAGGCGGCCGAGCCCTTGCCGACGTCGCCGAAGCCGGCCACCACCGCGACCTTGCCGGCCATCATCACGTCGGTGCCGCGGCGGATACCGTCGACCAGGCTCTCACGGCAGCCGTAGAGATTGTCGAATTTCGACTTGGTCACCGAATCGTTGACGTTGATGGCGGGGAACAGCAGGCGGCCTTCCTTGGCCATCTGGTAGAGCCGATGCACGCCGGTCGTGGTCTCCTCGGTGACGCCTTTGATGGCGGTGCCCATCTTCGTGTACCAGCCCGGGCTGCTCTTCAGCTTCTTGGCGATGGCCGCGAAGAGCACGGTCTCTTCCTCGTTGGTCGGCTTGGCGATCACCGACGCATCCTTTTCCGCCTGCATGCCCAGATGCACCAGCAGCGTCGCATCGCCGCCGTCGTCGAGGATCATGTTGGGCGCGCCGCCATCGGCCCATTCGAAAATGCGGTGCGTGTACTCCCAGTACTCCTCCAGCGTCTCGCCCTTGATGGCGAAGACCGGCGTGCCGGCGGCGGCGATGGCGGCGGCGGCGTGGTCCTGGGTCGAATAGATGTTGCACGAGGCCCAGCGCACATCGGCGCCCAGCGCCTTCAGCGTCTCGATCAGCACGCCGGTCTGGATCGTCATGTGCAGGGAGCCGGCGATGCGGGCGCCCTTGAGCGGCTGGCTCTTGCCGAACTCCTCGCGCGTGGCCATCAGGCCCGGCATCTCGGTCTCGGCCATGTCGAGTTCCTTGCGGCCCCAGTCGGCCAGACCGATATCCTTGACGACGTAATCCTTCGACATCGCGCGCTCCCTGGAATGTCTGCTCAAGCCTGCGACGGGCTGACGCAGGCTTATAGCGGCGCGGGAGACGAGGGACAACCGCCGCCCTGCGGCAAACTTGCCGCATATAAGGCCGGCTTTATTCGCGATTTTCGGAGAGTTATTCGCCTTCGCCGAAACGGGAGCAGATCAGCTCCTCGAGCGCGGTAAGCGCCTCCTCGGCCTGGCGGCCGGCGGCACGCAGGACGACCTGGGTACCGGGGCTGGCGGCCAGCATCATCAGGCCCATGATGGAAAGCGCCGAAACCTCGTTGTCGGCATTGGCCACCGTGACGGCCGCGTCGTACTGCCCGGCCAGGCGGACGAATTTCGCCGCCGCCCGCGCGTGCAGTCCGCGCTGGTTGACGATGGTGACGGTGCGGGAGAGGGCGCCAGCCGGGGCTGTCACGCTCACGAGGCCTCCTTGGCGAGCAGCTTGGAAGCGACGTTGATGTATTTGCGGCCCGCTTCCTGGGCCGCCGCCACCGCCTGCGCCAGCGGCATGCCGGCGCGCGCGCTGGCGAGCTTGATCAGCATGGGCAGGTTGACGCCGGCGATGACCTCGACGCGGGCGCGGTCCATGATCGAGATGGCGAGATTGGACGGCGTGCCGCCGAACATGTCGGTCAGGACCACCACGCCCTGGCCGCTGTCGCATTCGGCGACGCGATCGAGGATTTCCTGGCGCCGCTGCTCCATGTCGTCCTCCGGCCCGATGCAGACCGTGCCGACCTGCCGTTGCGGACCGACCACGTGCTCCAGCGCGGCGATGAATTCCACCGCCAGCCGGCCGTGCGTAACCAGCACCATGCCGATCATCCAACCACCCCTTGGGAACCCACTTCGCCTTTCGACATGCCTTGGTTCGATGTCGCCGGAAGGTCGCGATGCGCCAGCGTGACGTTCCGTCCGAGTGTGGCGAGAAATTGCGCCAGCCTCTCGGCGAGGAACACGGAGCGATGACGTCCCCCAGTGCATCCAACCGCTACGGTCAGATAGCTCTTGCCCTCTTTTTCGTACCGGGGCAAGAGCGGCCCCAGCAACGACTTGATTCCATTGAGGAAAGGAAAATAATCCGGGTCGGCTTCGACGTATTCCTGCACCGCCCGGTCGCGTCCGGTGAGCGGCTTCAGCTCCGGCACGTAATGCGGGTTGGCGAGAAACCTGGCGTCGAAAACCAGGTCGGCCTCGCGCGGCAAGCCGTTGCGATAGGAGAAGGACAGCACCACCACGCGCAGCCCCGGTCCGCCTTCGCTGGCGAAATGCGCGCCCAGCAGCCGCTTCAGATCGTGCGGCCCCAGCTGCGAGGTGTCGATCACCTGGTCGGCCGCGCCACGCACCGGCGCCAGGATGCGCCGCTCCTCGGCGATGCCGTCCTGGATCGGCCGGTCGGTCGCCAGCGGATGGCGCCGGCGGGTTTCGGTGTAGCGGCGCAGCAGGGTGGTGCCGTCGCAATCGAGGAACACGAGTTCGGCCTGCAAATCGGCGCGTCGGCGCAACTGGTCCAGCTCGGCGAGGAAGGCATCGCTGGAGAAGTCGCGCGTGCGCACGTCGAGCCCGAGCGCCAGCGGCCGCAGGCCGGCGCGCGAGTCGCTGCGCAGCAGGTCGGGCAGCAGCGATAGCGGCAGGTTGTCGACCGCCTCGAACCCCATGTCCTCGAGCGCCTTCAGCGCCGTGGCGCGGCCGGCGCCGGACAGTCCGGTGATCAGCGCCACACGGCGCCTGGCTGTGACGGTCGGGTTCATATCTGTTTCAAGTATCGTGCCGCCAGCCGCAGCTTGGCGATCGCCGACGCCTCGAACGGCGCCAGGCGGATCAGCGGCAGGGTGAAGCCCAGGAATTCCCGCGTCGCCGGTTCGGGCAGCCGTTCGATACGGTCGGGCGGCAGCAGCTCGACGGCCAGCCTGATCGGCATCTTGCGCCACAGCTGCGCCCCGCCCAGCGAGAGGATGCCGATGCCGCGCGCCTCGATGCGGCCGGCCAGCGTGGTGGGCGCGTTGGCGATCAGTTTTTCGCCGACGCGGGTGAGCACCACCTGATCGTCGGCGATCAGCCGGCCGCCGGCCTCGAGCACGCGCAGCGCTAGGTCCGACTTGCCGCTGCCCGACGGACCCAGCAGCAAGGCGCCGACCCGGTCGATGGCGACGGCAGTGGCGTGGACGAAAACCTGCTGCTTTGAGGCGGCGCTGTCGGCGGCGGACATGGCGACAGCCTGATCCGGTGGCGGGCCGCCGTCAACGCGCCCATGCGGGCGGTTCGTCCCGGCGGGCGATTGCGGCTGCCGGCTTGACTTCGCGACCGGCGGCGCGTTTTGTGACGCCAATTGCAACGGCGTTCGCCCGCATGGAAATCGCTTCCCAGCTTCTCGCCATCCTCGCGCCCGTGTTCCTGCTGTCGGGCATCGGCTATTACTGGGCCCGGTCGGGGCGGCCGTTCGATTCGGAAATGGTGATGATGATCGTCACCTATCTGGCGACGCCCTGCCTGATCTTCTCGACCCTGAGCCGGCTGACCGTCAGTCCCGCCGCCTTCGGCGAACTGGTGCTGGCGGCGGTGCTGTGCGGCTTGGGCTTCGCCGTCGTCGGCCGCATCGCGCTGTGGCTGCTGAAGCTGCCGGTGCATTCCTACCTGCCGGCGCTGATGTTCCCCAACACCGGCAATCTCGGCATGCCGCTGTGCCTGTTCGCCTTCGGCGAGGCCGGCCTGGCGCTGGCGATCGCCGTCTTCACCGTCAACGCGGTGGGCCAGTTCACGCTCGGCGCCGGGCTGGCCTCGGGCGAATGGTCGGTCAAGGGCCTGCTGCATACGCCCATCGTCTATGCCCTGATCGCCGGCCTGGGCTTCATGCTGAGCGGCGTGCCCTCGCCGGACTGGCTCTACAACACCACCTCGCTGATGGGCGGCGTCGCCATTCCGCTGATGGTGACGGCGCTGGGCGTGTCGCTGGCGCAGCTCAAGGTCAACCGCCTGTCGCGCGCCCTGGTGCTGTCGCTGCTGCGGCTGGTCGGCGGCTTCGCCATCGGCCTGGGCGTCGCCACGGCGCTGGGGCTGGAAGGGGCGGCGCGCGGGGTCCTGATCATCCAGGCCAGCATGCCGACGGCGGTGTTCAACTATCTCTTCGCCATGCGCTTCAAGCGCGAGCCGGCCGACGTGGCCGGCATGGTGGTGATCACCACGCTGCTGACCTTCCTCTTCCTGCCGCTGCTGCTGCTGTTCGTCCTGCCCGGAAGCTGATCACGCCACGCGTCAAGCCACGCCTCACGCCACGCCTCACGCCACTGGCAGCATGATGGTGAAGCGCGCGCCGGTGACGTTGCCGCGCTCGTCGCGGCGGTTGGCGGCGATGACGGTGCCGCGATAGGTCTCGACGATCTGGCGCGCGATCGACAGGCCCAGGCCCGAATGCTTGCCGAACTGCTCGCTCTGCGGCCGCTCGCTGTAGAAGCGGTTGAACACCGCCTCCAGCTTGTTGTCGGGAATGCCCGGTCCTTCGTCCTCGACCATGGCGATCACCGAGCCGCCGTCGCGCGAGAGGGTGACGGTGATGACCCCGCCCGGCGGCGAGAAGGAGATGGCGTTGTCTATCAGGTTGCGAAACACCTGGCCCAGCCTGCCGTCATGCGCCTGGGCGCGGAACGGGCCCTTGCCCTGCACCACCAGCTCGATGCTGGCGTCGATCTTCTGCAGTTGCGCGCCGCGGTAGATGTCGATCATCTCGACCAGCAGGTGATGCAGGTCGACCGGCTGCAGGTCGGCGCGCATCAGTTCGGCATCCAGCCGCGAGGCGTCGGAAATGTCGCTGATCAGCCGGTTCAGCCGGTTGACATCGTGCAGCACGATCTCCATTAGCCGGGCCCGCTGCTGCGGGTTCTCGATCCGCGCCGCCGTTTCGACCGCCGACCGCAGCGAGGTGAGCGGGTTCTTCAGCTCGTGCGCCACGTCGGCGGCGAAGCGCTCGATCGCGTTCATCCGCTTCCACAGCGCCTCGGTCATTTCGCGCAGCGCGTCGGAAAGATCGCCGATCTCGTCCTTGCGGTCGGTGAGGTCGGGAATCGCCGGCTTGGCGCCGTCGTTGGAGCGCACCCGCGCCGCGGCGGCGGCAAGCCGGCGCACCGGCTGGGTGATGGTGCCGGCGAGATAGAGCGAGAGCAGGATGGTGGCCAGCAGTGAGATGCCGGCCACCTTGAGAATGTCGAGACGCACCTGGCGCAGGCTGGCGCCGACCTTGGTGTCGTCGTGCGACAGCATCAGCGCGCCCAGCACCTCCTTGTAGCGCTGCACCGGCACGGCGACCGACAGGATGCGCCGGTCGCGCCGGTCGGTGCGGATGGCGCTGGTGGTGTTGCCGCGCAGCGCCAGCACGACCTCCTGGTAGTCGCGCGCGATCTGCACCGCCGATTCGCTATAAGGCGAATAGGTGCGGCGATAGGCCAGGAGCTGGTCGAACCATTGCGGGATCTCGTCGAACACGTCGGTCCAGTTCGGCTCCTCCGGCGGCGGCAGCTCGGCGACCTCGATGCGCTGCGCACCCAGCCCCGGCAGGCTCAGCGAATCGGCGATCAGCTCGCCGGTGGTGACGAACAGGCGGGCGCGCACGCCGGTCGGCTGCACCAGGCGCACCACCATCTGGCGCGCCAGCTCCGAATCGATGCGCTGGTCGTTGGCGGTGATGCCGCGGGTGGCACCCTCGCCTAGGCCGGCCGCCACCATCTCCGCCTGCACCCGCAGCGCCGTCAGCTCGCCCTCGATCAGCTCGTCCTCGTACTGGCCGAGGAAGATGACGCCGCCGGCCAGCAGCGCCAGCGGCAGCATATTCAACGCCAGGATGCGGCGGGTGAGGGGCGAGAACCGGCGGCGGCGGGCGGGTCGGGGCGGCTTGGCGGGGGGCGGCGGAGGCGGTGACGTCTGGACGCGGCTCTGCGGCGGCTCAGGCGTCGCGGTAGCGGTAGCCGATGCCGTAGAGGGTTTCGATCTGGTCAAACTCGTCATCGACCTCGCGGAACTTCTTGCGCAACCGCTTGATGTGGCTGTCGATGGTGCGATCGTCCACGTATACCGTCTCGCCATAGGCCGCGTCCATCAATTGGTCGCGGTTCTTGACGTGGCCCGGCCGCTCGGCCAGCGACTTCAGGATCAGGAATTCGGTCACCGTCAGTGCGACTTCCTTGGCCTTCCAGGTGCACAAATGGCGCGAGGGATCGAGCACCAGCTCGCCGCGCACGATGGCGTCGGTCGGCCGCACACCCTTCTCGCCGCCGTTGTCGGCGCGGCGCAGCAGGGCGCGGATGCGCTCCAGCAGCAGGCGCTGCGAGAACGGCTTGGTGATGTAGTCGTCCGCACCCATGCGCAGGCCCAGCACCTCGTCGATCTCGTCGTCCTTGGAGGTGAGGAAGATCACCGGCAGCGCCGAGATCTTGCGCAACCGGTTGAGCAGCTCCATGCCGTCCATGCGCGGCATCTTGATGTCGAGAATGGCCAGGTCCGGCGGTGCGGCCGTCATGCCTTCCAGCGCCTGCGCGCCGTCGTTGTAGGTCTTGACGGTGAAGCCCTCCGCCTCGAGCGTCATGGCGACGGAGGTCAGGATGTTGCGGTCGTCATCGACCAAGGCGATCGTCTTGCGCACGGTGGAGAACCTCTGCAGTTGCGGCGGCCAGAAGCATAAGCCCAGTTGTGTCGGCAAGATGGCGGGTCTGGGGCCGATCTGGGCCATTGCAGCCCGGCTGCCGATCGGTGAGGCCACAATCATAGACGCCGGAACGGCGGCCGCAAATGCCGGCAGCGACAAATTTCACGCTTGTCAGGGGACCGCGTCGGGGCGCAATTTCCGCAGCGCAACCGGCTCTCCTAGGCGCCCATGCGGGTAACTGACGGACCGATCCGTACTTACAGCGTGTGAATCCGCGCTAGCCTCGACAGGGAGCTTCGACATGACCGTTTCGCCCGACCAGATCGCCAATGCCCGCCACCTGCTGCGCGCCACCGACCGCGCCGCGCTGGCGACGCTGCTGCCCACGCCGCAGGGTCCGGCGCCCTACGCCTCGCTGGCGCTGATCGCGGTCGATCACGACCTGTCGCCGATCCTGCTGATCTCGCGCATGGCGGTCCACACCAAGGCGATCGAGAGCGATCCGCGGGTGTCGCTGCTGCTGGACGGCACCGCCGGCCTCGACCATGCGCTGACCGGGGCGCGCCTCAGCGTCATGGGACGGGCGGAAATCAGCGACCAGCCGCGCCTGCGCGCCCGCTATGTCGCGCGCCATCCGGAAGCCGCGTCCTATGCCGGTTTCAAGGACTTCAACTTCTATCGCGTTGCCGTGGAACGGGCGCATCTGGTGTCCGGCTTCGGCAAGATCGACTGGATCGGGGCGGCCGATCTCATGCTGCCCGAGGCGCTGAACGAGAAACTGGTCGAGCACGAGCCGGGCATCGTGCAGCACATGAACGAGGACCACGCCGATGCCGTGGCGCTCTACGCCAGCGGCCTGCTGCAGCTAAAAGGCGCCAACTGGCGCCTGACCGGCGTCGATCGCGAGGGGATCGACCTGCGGGCGGGTGGCAGCGTGGCGCGGCTGGCGTTTCCCGAACCGGTGGTCGACGCCTCCGGCGCGCGCAAGGCGTTGGTTGCGCTGGTGCAGCAGGCGCGCGCGAAGGCGGCGGAATAGGCCCGTCAGGCCTTCTGCGTCGCCGCCTCGACATTGGCGTGCAGGTGCCTGACCAACCCCTCGTCGAGCTTCAGCCGCGCCGCCAGCATGGCGAGATAGCCGCGTTCGGCGGCGTTGTCGACGTCGATGGCCAGCAGTGAGGCGGCATAGATTTCCGCCGCTTCCTCCGGCGTGCGGGCGGCGCGGGCAACGGCATCGACGTCCAGCGGCTGGCGCAATTCGTCGACCACGAAGGCCTTGTCGTCCACGCTCAGCGGCAGCGCATCCAGGCGGGCGAAGATGCTGGCCTGTTCGGTGGCGTCGATGTGCCCGTCGGCCTTGGCGGCGGCGATCATGGCGCGCAGCAGGTGCCGGCTCAGCGCCTGCTGCTCGGCCTCGCCGGAGGGGTTGAACGGCGTGTCGGCCGGCGGCGGCAGCACCGGCGCG
>JBBCJW010000086.1:0-24003 GCA_037190765.1 Alphaproteobacteria bacterium | reverse complement strand
AACATTAGGAAATAGAGCCGATTCACACGATTAGACGGAAGCGGATCCGCTTCCGTCTAATCGTGATCGGCTCTAGAGCCGGAACGGGTTTGCCGCGTCTGCGTTGAGGCGGAACGGGACCGGCGCGGCTGGTCTTGTTTTGCCACAATCCGGCTTCCATATCTGCCTGCATGCGCGCCACCGTCCGCAAGACCCTGTTGCTCACCCTGGCGTTTCTCTGCCTCGGCATGGCGGTGGTGGGTTCGTTGCTGCCCTTCCTGCAGGGCTGGATTTTCCTCGTCATCGCGCTCTATCTGTTCGCCCGCGAATCGGAGACGGCGCGCAAGGGCATCCGCTGGGTGCGCGAACGCTGGCCGTGGCTGTCGCAGAAGATCGACGCCGCCAGCCGCCATCGCTGGGCTCCCAGGCACCTGCACGAATTCGCCCAACGCACCGCGCCACGCAAGACGCCGGAAGGGGCCAACCCGCTGTAGTTCCGGACGCAGGGCGGGTCTGACGTAACCACGCTTCCGCCATATCGCCGCTTTGCTAGAGTGCCGCCGCATGCGCGGCCTGCCCCTGACCCTTGCCATCTGCCTGGCGGAAGTCCTCTACCTGACGCCGATGGCGACCTTCTCGGCGCTGATCCCGACCTTCATGGCCGAGTGGGGCCTGAGCAATACCGAGGCGGGCTGGATCAGCGGCGCCTATTATCTCGGCTACATGGTGACGGTGCCGGTGCTGACGGCCATCACCGACCGCTACGACGCGCGCCTGATCCTGCTGTTCGGCTGCGCGCTGGGGGCGCTGGCCACCCTGGGCTTCGCGCTCTACGCCGACGGGTTCTGGAGCGGCCTGGCCTGGCGCACCCTGGCCGGCATCGCGCTGGCCGCCTCCTACATGCCCGGCCTGCGGGCGCTGAACGATCGCAACGACTCGGCCGTGCCGACCCGCGGCATGGTGTTCTACACCGCCAGCTATTCGCTGGGCGTCGGCATCTCCTTCCTGCTGGCGGGCGAGGTGGCGGCGGCATTCGACTGGCAGGCGGCCTTCTACGCCGCCGCCATCGGACCTGTCCTGGCGCTGCTGCTGATGCTGGCGGTGCTGCGGCCGAAGAAACCGGCCGCCGGCAGCAGCAGCAGCCGGCTGTTCGATTTCCGCCCCGTCTTCGCCAACCGTCCGGCCCTTGGCTACATACTGGGCTATACCGGGCACTGCCACGAGCTGATGGCGATGCGCGCCTGGATCGTGGCCTTCATGGCCTTCGCCGCGACCCAGGCCGGCGACGAGCCGACCGTGAGCGCCACGGTGATCGCCGCCGTCGTCACCGTGATCGGCGTGCCCTCCAGCATCCTGGGCAACGAATTGTCGCTGCGCTTCGGGCGGCGTCGCATGGTGGTCGGTATCCTGACCGTGTCGGCGCTGCTGTCCTGCATCGTCGGGCTGATGGTCGGCCTCTCCTACTGGCTGGCCGTCGCCATCGTCCTGCTTTATGCCGTCGCCGTGACCGCCGATTCCGGTTCGCTGACCGCCGGCACGGTGATCTCCGCCCCGGCGCACCAGCAGGGCGCCACCATGGCCGTGCATTCGACCCTGGGCATTGGCGTCTCCTTCATCGGGCCGCTGATCGTCGGCATCGTGCTCGACCTGGCCGGCGGCGGCGTCCTGGCCTGGAGCCTGGCCTTCGCCACCATGGGGGCGGGGGCGCTGTTCGGGGCGCTGGCGGTGGCGCGGCTGGTGCCGCGCTGACTCTGCCTCTATAGCCCGAATACCTCGGTCGTCTGCGCCAGGCCGCGTAGCTGGACGCGGCCCAGGCTGACCAGCCGCTCGGGCACGGCGGCGGCGAAGGAATCGGAAAAGATCACGCTGCGGCCGATCTCCTTGGTCAGGCTTTCCAGCCGTGCCGCCTGGTTGACCGCCGGGCCGATCACGGTGAAGTCGAGCCGGTCGTCGGCGCCGATATTGCCGAACTCGACCTCGCCCAGATGCAGTGCCAGGCCGAAGCGCAGATGGATGTCCTCGCCGGCGGCGGCGAAGTCGCTGTTCAGCTCGTAGTGGTTGGCCAGCGCCGTTTCTGCCGCGTGCAGCGCCCGGGCGCAGGTTTCCTCCGGCGTCTGCTCGACCGGGAACACCGCCAGCATGCCGTCGCCCATGAATTTCAGGATCTCGCCGCCGTTCGTCGTCACCGCACGGCCGATGCTGTCGAACCAGCGATTGAGCAGCCTGATCGTGTCCGGCCGCGACAGGCTCTCCGACAGGGCGGTGAAGCCGCGCAGGTCGCAGCACCAGATCGCCGCCGTGATGGTGTAGGAATCGCCGCGCTCGATCTGGCCGGCATAGACCCGCTTGCCCGCCGTGGCGCCGATATAGGAGTTCAGCAGGTTATGCGCGATCTCGCGCAGCACGTGCCGCTCGGCCATCGGGCTCATCAGGTTGATGGCGCGCTGCGCGAAGGCGAGCTCCGCCTCGCTGAAGCCGCCGGTCCGCGTCGTGGCGATGGAGCAGACCGCGGTGCGGTGCTGGTCGAGGAACGGCAGCGGGAACATGCAGTAATCGGTGGCGCCCTGGGCGCGCAGCTCGTCCATCAGCGGCACGTCCGGATGCGGCCGGTCCAGCCGGCGGCGAAAGACCTGCCTGGTCTCGTCGACATGGCGCGTCGGGCTGTTGACGTAGGACGCCGTCACCTGCTCGCCCGAGCGGGGGAAGGCGCCGGCGCTCAGGGCGCCATTGGTCCACACCAGATAGGTGCCGGAGGTTTCCGGGTGCAGCGTCTCCAGCCCCAGATTGGCGCGCCACAGCGGCAGGCCCGCCCGCAGCAACGTGGCGCAGAAACCGTCGAACAGCGCGCCCGGGCCGTCGGCCTTGCCGGCCTCGGTCTCGAACCAGGCGATGACCGGCTCGCTCACGGGTGGCGACTGACTCATGGCTTGCGCCTGGCGCGCGGATGGGCGGCGGCGTGGATCTGGCCCAGCCGCGCGGCATCCACCGCCGTGTAGCGCTGCGTGGTCGACAGCGAGGCGTGGCCCAGCAGTTCCTGGATGGCGCGCAGATCGCCGCCGGCGCCCAGCAGATGGGTGGCGAAGGAATGGCGCAGCGCGTGCGGCGTGGCGGTTTCCGGCAAGCCCAGCATGCCGCGCAGCCGGGCGATGGTGCGCTGGACGATGGCCGGATCGAGCGGCTTGCCGCGCAGGCCGCGGAAGCCCAGTTCCTTCGCCGCCACGTCGTAGGGGCAGAGTCGCATATAGGCGGCGACCGCCTGGGCGATGGCGGGCAGGATTGGCACCAGCCGCTGCTTGTTGCCCTTGCCGGTCACCACCAGCGACTCCGCGCCTGAGGCGATGCGGTCCAGCGTGGCCCGGCTCAATCCCAGCGCCTCGCTGATGCGCAGGCCGGCGCCATAGAGCAGCATCACGACGGCGGTGTCGCGCGCGCCGATCCACGGCTCGTCGGAAAGCTGCTCGATCTCGTCGGCGAGGTCGCGCGCCTCGTCGACGGTCAGCGCCTTGGGCACCGACTTGGGCAGTTTGGGCGTGCGCAGGGCGCTGATCGATGCGTTGTGGCACAGGCCGCGCCGGTCGAGAAAGCGGAAGAAGCCGCGCACCGCCGACAGCGACCGCGCCGTCGAACTGCGCGCCAGGCCTTGCCGGTTGCGCGCTGCCAGCCAGGCGCGGAAATCGTTGTGGCCAAGGCTTGCCAGCACCCTCAGGGACGCCGCCTCGCCGCGATGCTGGCCGATGAAGGCGAGAAAGTCCTGCAGATCGTGCCGATAGGCTTCCAGCGTCGGCGCCGCCGAGCGTTTCTCGTCGGCCAGCCAGGTGCGCCAGGCTTCCGCCGCCGCGGCGACGTCCGGCGCGGCGGCCGGCGTCAGGCCGGCAGGTCCAGCCATGCCCTTATGGTGTGCTCCAGCACCTGGGCCAGGAAGAACAGCAATTCGGTCGACTGGTCCTCGCTGAAGCCGTTGGGATCGTGCGAGCCGAAGGCCAGCACGCCGTCGGGTGCGCCGGCGCTGGGCTTGATGCGCACCATGGCGGCCGACTGGATCTGGTGCGCCAGCGGCCCGAAGATCGCCGGATCGCCCGGCGTGCCCGAGCGCAGCCGCGCCGGCTGGCCGCGGCCCAACAGCGCATCGACCGAGCCCGGCGCCAGCAGCATGACACCGGGCGTCGCCGGCGTGGCGCCGTGCGCGCTGGTCTCCACGCTCAGGGTCACCACGTCGACCCCCAGCAGCCCGGCCATCTCGCGCGTCACCAGACTGATCAGCCGCTCGAAACTGTCGGCGGCGATGATCGCCACCACGGCGGCGTGGATGCGGGTCTGCACCGAAAGATTGGTTCGGGTGGTGTTGATCAGTTCGCTCTGGTAGGAGCGCAGCCGGTCGACTTCCTTGCGCAGCCGGTCGAGCATGAAATGCTGCATGTCGATGACGCCGTCGCCGGCGCGGCGCACCGGCGGCGTCAGCGCCTCGATCAGGTCGGGATTGTCGTTCAGGAAATTCGGATGCGCCCGCAGATAGGCCGCCACGTCCTGGGCGGTCGGGCCGGACTGCGCCTTGCGGTTGGTTTCACTCTGCTGCGCCATAGGTACTCTTTGATGTTCAGAGCAAATTCACGCGATTTGATGGCATCGCCCGCGATGCCGTCAGACCGCGATTTGCTCTATGACGGCGCAAGCTTACACCGTATGCCGCCACGGCGCGAACGCTACCTGCGGAGGCTCAGAGGATCGACTGCCCTGTCTTGGCCCAGTCGGCGAGGAAGGCGGCCAGCCCCTTGTCGGTCAGGGGATGGGCGAAGAGCTGGCGCAGGATGTTGGGCGGCACGGTAGCGATGTCGGCGCCCAGCTTGGCGGCGGCGACGACGTGCTGCGGGCCGCGCACCGAGGCGACCAGCACCTCGGTCTGGAACGCCGGATACTGGCTGTAGATCTGCACGATCTCGTCGATCAGCGCCATGCCGTCCTGGCCGATATCGTCGAGCCGGCCGACGAAGGGCGAGACGAAGGCCGCACCGGCTTTGGCGGCCAGGATCGCCTGGGCGGCGGAGAAGCACAGCGTGACGTTGACCATGATGCCTTCGCTGGAGAAGGCCTTGCACGCCTTCAGCCCGTCCGGCGTCAGCGGCACCTTGATGGCGATGTTGTTGTTCCGCCCATGGCCGATGGCGTGCAGCTTCTTGCCTTCCTTGATCATGGTCGCCGTATCGGTCGCCGTCACTTCGGCGCTGACCGGGCCCGGCACCAGGTCGGCGATCTCGCGGATCACCTCCAGCATCGGCCGGCCGGCCTTGGCCATCAGCGAGGGATTGGTGGTGACGCCGTCGAGCAGGCCGGAGGCAGCCAGGTCGCGGATTTCGGCCACATCGGCGGTATCGACGAAGAATTTCATGGTGGAGAACTCCGCTCGCGGGATTGTCGCGCTGTGGCGATCACAGTGGGAGCCGCCTAAAGTGCCGCCATGCCGCGTCCGCCGCCTGCCGATCTTTCTAGTCAAACGACCTTTGAGCGGCAAGCGCCGGTCGGCGGGTCCGGCGCGCCGTCTGGGGAAAACATTTCAGAGCCGCTTGGCGGGCAGGTGCATGTGCTGCTGCCGATGCCGGTGGGCGACGGCTACGACTATGCCGTGCCCGACGGGATGCAGGTCTTGGCCGGCGATTTCGTCGAGGTGCCGCTGGGCCGCCGCACCTTGCTCGGCGTGGTGTGGGGACCGGGCACGGCCAGCCTGGCCGCCGGCAAGATCAGGCCGATCCAGGCGCGCCTGCCGGCCGAACCGATGCGGCCGCAGATGCGGCGTCTGGTCGACTGGGTGGCGCGCTACACCCTGTCGCCGCCCGGTGCGGTGCTGCGCATGGCGATGAGCGTGACCGATGCGCTGCTGCCGCCCAGGCCCGTGCTGCTCTATCGCCTCGCCGACGATCCGCCGGCAGGCGATGCCAGGCTGACGGCGGCCCGCAAGCGGGTGCTGGAGTTCATGGCGCACACTCCGCCGCTGCCGGCCAGCGACATTGCCCGCGGTGCCGGCGTCGGCGTTACCGTGGTGAAGAACCTGCAGCCGCTGGGGCTGGTCGAACCGGTGTGGCAGGCCAGCGAAACCCTGCCGGGCCAGCCCGATGCCGACCATCCCGGCGCCGTGCTGTCGGAGGTGCAGGAAGCGGCGGCGGCGGCGCTGCGCGGCACCGTGACGGCGCGCGACTTTGCCGTCACCTTGCTGGACGGCGTGCCCGGTGCGGGCAAGACCGAAGTCTATTTCGAGGCCGTGGCGGCGGCCCTGAAGCAGGGGCGGCAGGTGCTGGTGCTGCTGCCCGAGATTGCGCTGTCGGCGCAGTGGCTGCGCCGTTTCGAGCAGCGCTTCGGCGCGCTGCCGTCGGAATGGCACTCCGATCTCACCGGGCTGGAGCGGCGGCGCACTTGGCGGGCGGTGCAGGCCGGCACGGCGCGGGTGGTGGTCGGCGCGCGCTCGGCGCTGTTCCTGCCGTTCCGCGACCTGGGGCTGATCGTGGTCGACGAGGAGCACGAGAGCGCCTTCAAGCAGGAGGACGGCGTCATCTACAACGCCCGCGACATGGCCATCGTGCGCGCCCGCCTCGAGAACGTGCCGGCGATTCTGGTCTCCGCCACGCCGTCGCTGGAAACCATGGTCAACGCCGAGGCCGGGCGCTACGGGGTGCAGCACCTGCCGGCGCGGCACGGCGGCGTCACCATGGCGGCGATCGAGGCGGTCGATCTGCGCCGCCAGCCGCCGGCGCGCGGGCAGTTCCTGTCGCCGGTGCTGCTGCAGGCGGCGCGCGAGACGCTGGAACGAAAGAAACAGGTACTGCTGTTTCTCAATCGCCGCGGCTATGCGCCGCTGACCCTGTGCCGCGCCTGTGGCCATCGCATCGAATGCCCCAACTGCTCCGCCTGGCTGGTCGAGCATCGTTTCCGCGGCCGGCTGATCTGCCATCACTGCGGCTTCAACACGCCGCGGCCGGAGGAATGCCCCTCCTGCGGCGCGCAGGACAGCCTGGTGGCCTGCGGTCCGGGGGTGGAACGGCTGAACGAAGAGGTCGCGCTGCATTTCCCCGAGGCGCGGGTGATGGTGCTGGCGTCCGACATGATCGCCAGCCCGCGCGCGGCGCAGGCGCTGATCCAGCAGATCGCCGAGCATGAAGTGGACGTGATCATCGGCACGCAGATCGTCGCCAAGGGCCATCACTTCCCCGACCTGGCGCTGGTCGGCGTGGTCGATGCCGATCTCGGCCTGTCGGGCGGCGATCTGCGCGCCGCCGAGCGCACCTTCCAGCTTCTCTATCAGGTCGCCGGCCGCGCCGGCCGCGCCAATGGCGACGGGCGGGCGCTGCTGCAGACCTACCAGCCGCAGCATCCGGTGATCGCCGCCCTGGCCAGCGGCCAGCGCGACCGCTTCGTCGAGGCCGAGAAACGGGCGCGGGCCGATGCCGGCATGCCGCCTTATGGCCGGCTGGCCGCCCTGATCCTGTCGAGCGAGAACGAGGGCCAGGTCGAGAGCGCCGCCCGCCTGCTGGGTGCCGCCGCACCGCATCTCGAAGGCGTGCGGGTGCTGGGGCCGGCGCCCGCACCGCTGGCCCTGCTGCGGGGGCGGCACCGGCGGCGGCTGCTGCTGAAGGTGCGGCGCGAGGTCGATATCCAGGCGGTTCTGCGGGACTGGCTGGGGCCGGTTCCGCTGCCCGCCGCCGTGCGTTTGCAGGTCGATGTCGATCCCTATAGTTTCCTTTGAAATCAGCGACTTGCTATCGGGTGGGCGGGCCGTGACCGTGCCATTTCGGCGCGCCAAGGCCGCTTGCAACGCAATAGAGCGTGTGTTACCAAACGCTCGCCGTCGCGCCGGGGGTAGGATCGGGCATCGGCAGGTTGCTAAAACGCCTTAGAAATCAATCTCTTGCCTAGCTCCTGTCAAAGCTGGGAACGGACGGAAAATGACTGCCGAGGCCTCCGGTCGATCAAGTCTTGCCGAGCGCTATGCCAGCGCCCTTTTCGATCTGGCCGACGAGGCCAAGCAGCTTGACGGCGTGGCCGGCGATCTCACCGCCCTGCGCCAGGCGCTCCAGGAGAGCGCCGACCTGCGCCGGCTCATCAACAGCCCGGTGCTGACGCGCGAGGTGCAGAGCAAGGCGATCCAAGCGGTCGCCGAGGCGCTGAAGCTGGCACCGCTGACCGCCAATTTCATCGGTCTGGTCGCCCAGAAGCGCCGCCTCGCGGCGCTGCCGGCGATGATCAATGCTTTCCTGGCCGAGCTGTCGCGCCGTCGCGGCGAGACCACGGCCGAAGTCGTTTCCGCCACGCCGCTTTCGGAAGCGCAGCAGGCCAAGCTGGCCGAGGTGCTGCGCGGCATGGTGGGCAGCAAGGTGACGATCGACGCGCGCGTCGATCGCGACATTCTGGGCGGGCTGGTCGTCAAGGTCGGCTCGCGCATGTTCGATTCTTCGATACGCACCAAGCTGCAGCGGCTGCAGCTTGCCATGAAGGGAGTTGGGTGATGGATATCCGCGCCTCCGAAATTTCGGCGATCCTCAAGCAGCAGATCGCCAATTTTGGCACCGAGGCCGAGGTGGCCGAAGTCGGCCAGGTGCTGTCGGTCGGCGACGGCATCGCGCGCGTCTACGGTCTGGACAACGTCCAGGCCGGCGAGATGGTCGAGTTCCCCGGCGGCATCAAGGGCATGGCGCTGAACCTCGAGGTCGACAATGTCGGCATCGTGATCTTCGGCGACGACCGCACCATCCGCGAGGGCGACACGGTCAAGCGCACCGGCTCGATCGTCGACGTGCCGGTCGGCAAGGGCTTGCTGGGCCGCGTCGTCGACGCGCTGGGCAACCCGATCGACGGCAAGGGCCCGATCCAGGCCACCGAGCGCCGCCGCGTCGAGGTCAAGGCTCCGGGCATCATTCCGCGCAAGTCGGTGCACGAGCCGATGCAGACCGGCCTGAAGGCGATCGACAGCCTGGTGCCGATCGGCCGCGGCCAGCGCGAGCTGATCATCGGCGATCGCCAGACCGGCAAGACCGCGGTCGCCATCGACGCCTTCATCAACCAGAAGCCGGTCAACGCAGGCGGCGACGAATCCAAGAAGCTGTACTGCATCTACGTCGCGGTCGGCCAGAAGCGTTCCACCGTGGCGCAGATCGTCAAGACGCTGGAAGACGCCGGCGCGATGGAATACTCCATCGTCGTCGCCGCCACCGCCTCGGAGCCGGCGCCGCTGCAGTTCCTGGCGCCCTATGCCGGCTGCACCATGGGCGAGTATTTCCGCGACAACGGCATGCACGCGCTGATCGTCTACGACGATCTTTCCAAGCAGGCCGTGGCCTATCGCCAGATGTCGTTGCTGCTGCGCCGCCCGCCGGGCCGCGAAGCCTATCCCGGCGACGTGTTCTACCTGCATTCCCGTCTGCTCGAGCGCGCCGCCAAGATGAACGACGACCAGGGCGCGGGCTCGCTGACGGCGCTGCCGGTCATCGAAACCCAGGCCGGCGACGTCTCGGCCTACATCCCGACCAACGTGATCTCGATCACCGACGGCCAGATCTTCCTCGAGACCGAACTGTTCTACCAGGGCATCCGTCCCGCCATTAACGTCGGCATCTCGGTGTCGCGCGTCGGTTCGGCGGCGCAGATCAAGGCCATGAAACAGGTCGCCGGCTCGATCAAGCTGGAGCTGGCGCAGTACCGCGAGATGGCCGCCTTCGCCCAGTTCGCCTCCGACCTCGACGCCTCGACCCAGAAGCTGCTCAACCGCGGCGCGCGGCTGACCGAGCTGCTGAAGCAGCCGCAGTTCAGCCCGATGCCGGTCGAGGAGCAGGTGGTGGCGATCTTCGCCGGCGTGCGCGGCTATCTCGACGGCATTCCCACGGCCAAGGTCAACGAGTTCGAGCAGAAGCTGCTGGACGAGCTGCGCGCTTCCAACGACGGCATCCTGGAGTCGGTCCGCAACGAGAAGCAGATCACTTCGGACACCGAAGCCAAGCTCAAGGCCTTCCTCGACGGCTTCGTGCGCCGCTTCGCCTGATCCCGGACCGGATCGCAAACGCTAGGCGGAGCAGAGCATGCCGAGCTTGAAGGAATATCGCCTGAGGATCCGAAGCGTCCGCTCGACGCAGAAGATCACCAAGGCCATGAAGATGGTGGCGGCGGCCAAGCTGCGCCGCGCCCAGGAGCAGGCCCAGGCGGCGCGGCCCTATGCCGAGCGCATGGAGCGCATGCTGGCCTCCCTGGCCGCCAACGTGCGCGGCATGGCCGGCGCGCCGGCGCTGCTGGCCGGCACCGGTTCCGACAAGCGCCACCTGGTGATCGTGGCGACTTCCGACCGTGGCCTGTGCGGCTCGTTCAACTCCTCGATCGTGCGCGAGGCGCGCCGCTTCATCCGCGGCCTGCTGGCCGACGGCAAGGAGGTGCGCGTCCTGTGCGTCGGCCGCAAGGGCCGCGACCAGCTGCGCCGCGACTTCGCCTCGCATATCGCCGGCACCATCGACGAGGTGGGTCGCAAGCGGCTGTCCTTCTCCGACGCCACCCGCGTCACCGACCGCGTGGCGCAGATGTTCGCCGCCGGCGAGTTCGACGTGGCGACCGTGGTCTACAACCGCTTCAAGTCGGCCATCAGCCAGATCGTGACCGTGCAGCAGCTCATCCCGCTGCCGGCGTCGGCCGAAGCGGCGGCCGAGGTCGCTGCCGACGCTCCCAGGGCGGTGTACGAATTCGAGCCGAGCGAGGAGCGCATCCTGGCCGAGCTGCTGCCGCGCAATCTGCGGGTGCAGATGTTCCGGGCGCTGCTGGAAAACGCCGCGTCCGAGCAGGGCGCGCGCATGACGGCGATGGACAACGCCACGCGCAACGCCGGCGACATGATCAACGGGCTGACGCAGAGCTACAACCGCCAGCGCCAGGCCGTCATCACCAAGGAACTGATCGAAATCATCTCCGGCGCCGAGGCGCTGTAGAACCCTTCTTACGAGACTTCAACCCGCGAGGGCGTCATGGCAGGCAACAACATTGGCAAGATCACCCAGGTCACCGGCGCGGTGGTCGACGTGCAGTTCGAGGGCGAGCTGCCGGCGATCCTGAACGCGCTGCACGTGCAGCACGACAACAAGACGCTGGTGCTGGAAGTGGCGCAGCACCTGGGCGAATCGACGGTGCGCACCATCGCCATGGACACCACCGACGGCCTGGTGCGCGGCCAGAAGGTGACCGACACCGGCACCGCCATCGCCGTGCCGGTCGGGCCGGAGACGCTGGGCCGCATCATCAACGTCATCGGCGAGCCGATCGACGAGCGCGGCCCGGTCAACGCCAAGAAGACCGCGCCGATCCATCGCAGCGCGCCGGAATTCGTCGAGCAGTCGACCGAAGCGCAGATCCTGGTCACCGGCATCAAGGTCATCGACCTGCTGGCGCCTTACGCCCGCGGCGGCAAGATCGGCCTGTTTGGCGGCGCCGGCGTGGGCAAGACGGTGCTGATTCAGGAGCTGATCAACAACGTCGCCAAGGCGCATGGCGGCGTGTCGGTGTTCGCCGGCGTCGGCGAGCGCACCCGCGAGGGCAACGACCTCTATCACGAAATGCGCGACTCGGGCGTCATCAAGGTCGACGGCCCGGGCTCCAAGGTGGCGCTGGTGTACGGCCAGATGAACGAGCCGCCGGGCGCCCGCGCCCGCGTCGGCCTGACCGGCCTGACCCTGGCCGAATACTTCCGCGACGAGGAAGGCCAGGACGTGCTGTTCTTCGTCGACAACATCTTCCGCTTCACCCAGGCCGGCTCTGAAGTGTCGGCGCTGCTGGGCCGCATCCCCTCGGCGGTGGGCTACCAGCCGACGCTCGCCACCGACATGGGCAATCTGCAGGAGCGCATCACCACCACCAAGAAGGGCTCGATCACCTCGGTGCAGGCCATCTACGTGCCGGCCGACGACTTGACCGACCCCGCACCGGCGACCTCGTTCGCCCATCTGGATGCCACTACCGTGCTGTCGCGCCAGATCGCCGAGCTGGGCATCTACCCGGCGGTCGATCCGCTCGACTCGACCTCGCGCATGCTCGACCCGCGCGTCGTCGGCGAGGAGCACTACAAGGTGGCGCGCGACGTGCAGCGCGTGCTGCAGACCTACAAGTCGCTGCAGGACATCATCGCCATTCTGGGCATGGACGAGCTGTCGGAAGAGGACAAGCAGGTGGTGGCGCGGGCGCGCAAGATCCAGCGCTTCCTCAGCCAGCCGTTCCACGTCGCCGAAGTCTTCACCGGCTTCCCCGGCGTGCTGGTCAGCCTGGCCGACACCATCAAGGCCTTCAAGATGATCGTGGCCGGCGAGTGCGACGACATCCCGGAGTCGGCGTTCTACATGGTCGGCACCATCGAGGACGCGATCGCCAAGGCCAGGAAGATGGCGGCGGACGCGGCCTGAAGCCGGACGGCGTGACGGAAAACGAGGAAGTCTGACATGGCGGGCAAGATCGCCTTCGAACTGGTGTCGCCGGAACGGCTGCTGGAATCGACCGAGGCCGACATGGTGGTCGTGCCCGGCAGCGAGGGCGATTTCGGCGTCCTGGCCGGCCATGTCCCCATCATCTCGACCCTGCGCCCCGGCGTGATCGAGATATACGACGGCAATACCGTGCGCCAGCGCATCATGGTCACCGGCGGTTTCGCCGAGGTCTCCAACGACCGGCTGACCGTTCTGGTCGAGGAAGCCATGCCGCTGGCGGATGTCTCGCCTGCACAGCTCGACGGCCGCATCCGCCAGGCGCAGGAAGCGGTGTCCGAGGCGGGCGACGCGCTGGCGAAGGAAAGCGCGGA
Source organism: Alphaproteobacteria bacterium (assembly GCA_037190765.1). Taxonomy (GTDB): domain Bacteria; phylum Pseudomonadota; class Alphaproteobacteria; order Reyranellales; family JAQSWP01; genus JAQSWP01. Next base: position 11,225 of record JBBCJW010000086.1, on the reverse strand, counting down.
AAAACAACTACTTATGGCGCAGGACCTGCGTCGCGCCTACGACTATTACGCCAGCCGATGAGCAGTTGCGAAAAGTCGCAACAGGACTAATCTAGGCATTGTCGGTTTGTGACAGATTTCCCGCCGGTCTTCTGGGATCGACGGGAACCCAAAGCCGCGCAAGGCGGTCTCTTGGGCCAGCAACCGAGAGCAGGCCGTAGCTATGAAACACTGGACGCTCGATGACATCCCTTGGGACAAATTCGACCGCTCCAAGGTCGATCCCGAGATTCTGCGCGTGATCAAGGCTGCCGCCATGGTCGAGCACAATGGCCTCGACTACGGCGTCTATCTGCGCAACGTCTTCGCCAACGACGTCGAATTCAAGACCGCCACCGAGACCTGGGCGGTCGAGGAAGTGCAGCACGGCAGGGCGCTGGGCCGCTGGGCCCAGATCGCCGACCCCGATTTCGACTTCGACGCCGCCTTCGCCCGGTTCCGCGACGGCTACAAGCTGCCGCTGGACGCCACCAAGTCGGTGCGCGGCAGCTTGGCCGGCGAGCTGATGGCGCGCTGCATCGTGGAGACCGGCACCAGCTCCTACTACGCCGCCCTGCGCGACGCGACCGACGAGCCGGTGCTGAAGGAGATCTGCGCCTGCATCGCCGCCGACGAGCTGCGCCACTACAAGCTGTTCTACACCCACATGCGCCGCTACCTGGACAAGGAAGGCCTGGGCATGTGGGGCCGCGTGCGGGTCGGTCTGTCGCGCATCCTCGAAAGCGAGGATGACGAGCTGGCCTACGCCTACTACGCCGCCAACGGCGACGGGCAGGCCTACAACCGGCGCGACAATACCCGCGCCCACGCCCTGCGCGCCTATCGCGTCTACAAGCCCGGCCACCTGCAGCGCGCGGTGTCCATGGTGTTCAAGGCGATGGGGCTGAAGCCGCATGGCCGGCTGAGCGACTGGGTGACGCGCACCGCCTGGAACTTCATGCGCTGGCGCATCAACCGTCTCGAACGGGTGGCGCCGTAGGGCAAATCAGGGTTTGACGGCATCGCTTGCGATGCCGTCAGAACGTGGGAAGCCGCTCTGAGCCGCGTCGGCGGCGAGGATTCCTACTTGGCGTCCCGGATCAGTTCCGCGAACTCCTCCAGCACCGCCTGATAAAGCTCGCGCTTGAACGGTACGATCATGTCTATGAGCAGGTTCGCCGGCGCCCATTGCCAGTGCGAGAACTCCGGATGCGGCGTGTCGATGTTGATGTCGCTGTCGTGGCCGGTGAAGCGCATCACGAACCATTTCTGCGACTGGCCGCGCCAGCGTCCGCGCCACAGCTTGCGCCGCAGCTCTTCCGGCAGGTCGTAGGTCAGCCAGCCCGCGCTCTCGGCCAGGATCGTCGCCTTGTCGGTGCCGACCTCCTCGCCCAGTTCGCGCAGCGCGGCCTGGCGTGGCGTTTCGCCCTTGTCGATGCCGCCCTGCGGCATCTGCCACGCCGCCGACGGCATGTCGCGGCGCTGGCCGACGAAAATGCGGCTCTGCGCATTGAGCAGCATGATGCCGACGTTGTGGCGATAGCCGGGCAGGGGCGAAGCGGTGGCGAGCATGGATGGAGAAAATCTACCGGACCGGCCCCCGGTGGCGCCAGTGTCGATCGAGCAGGGCACGTCTGCTGTCGGCGCTCGCAATGGGGGCGGAATGCAGCCGTATGCAGCGATCATCCTGTCGGAGGGGGCGCGACGCTCGTGCGGCGCGACCGTCTTCAGCGCTGCGCGCCCGATACCGCCGCCGCATGCCGTGCGACGCGCTGCTGGCACAGTTCGCGGCATTCGGTGACGCCGGTGATGGGTGCCAGCACGAAGCCGCGCTGGCCGACCGTCTTGCTCCAGTCCGCCAGCCGCCGGACGGTGTCGGGGAAGGCGACCGCCATCGCCACGCCGAAGCCGGCGCGCTGGCCGATCGCCTCGAGCTGCTGCAGGTTGTCGTCCAGCGCCGCCGCGCCCTGCTGCGAATCGAGAAAGCCGCGGCTCTTGGCGAAGGGCAGGCCCAGTTCGTCGGCGTGCTGTTGCACGACATTCGATCTTGCCTGGCGCGAATCGAGCACCAGCAGCCCGCGCTGCGCCAGCTCCTGCAGCACCGGCACCGACTGCTGGACGCTGGCGAGGAAGGTCTCGCCCTCCCAGGTGACGACCCCGACATAGCCCGAGCCGCGGCTCAGCACCCAGCGCAGCCGGTCGAGATTGTCGCCGGCGCTGTGCTTGAGGGTCAGCATCCGCGGGCCCAGGCCGGCGTCGGCCGGCCCGTCGCTTTCCAGCGGCAGGCTGATCAGCACCTCATGGCCGAACTCGCGGGCGAGCTGGATCCAGCGCGGCAGGTTCTCGGCATAGGGCACGAAGGCCAGGGTGATCTCGGCCGGCAACTGCACGATCGCGTCCTCGGTCACCTGCGCGTTCAGCCCCAGCCCGGTGACCACCACGCCCAGCCGGGGCTGGCGGGTGCTGTGATCGAACCGGCCGTTATTGACGATCCAGGGCAGGCGCCCGTCGCGGGCGATGCGGGGCAGCGCCCCATGCGGACCCGGTTCCAGCAGCGCCGCCGGCGTTAGCGCCCTGCCCGCCGGTGTGGCGGCGGCCTCGCCGGTTGCGGCCGCCGCGGTGCGGGCGGGCGGGCGGGGCTTTTCCGGCGGCGGTGGCGGGTAGATCGAGGTCAGGGTCGGGCCTGGCGCCGGCCGGTCGGCCGCGGGCGAGGGGGCTGGCGGTGGGGCTGCGACCGGTTCAGGCGCGGCCGGGTTGGCCGGCTCGACTGCCGTCGGGATTGGAGCCGGCGGCGCCAGCGGAACCGGCGCGGCCAATGGCAGGGAAGGGGGTGGCGGCGCCAGTTCGAGAATGGGGCGCGGCGGTTCGGGCCGGGTGGCCGGTGCAGCCGGGAGCGGCGCGGGAGAGGGCGGTGGTGCGGTAGCGGCCACGGGCGCAACGGGGGCGCTGCCGGCGAGATCGATCACGGCCACGGTCTTGTCGCGACCCAGCAGGACCACGGCCGCCACCGCCGCGACCACGACCAGCAGAACGACATAGGCGACCAGCAGGGCGCTGACGCCTTTGCGGACCACCCCGGTCATTTACCCCCACCCCCTCGACGCCGGCGGCATGCCGGCGTCCGGTTCCTGCTTGCTAGAGCGGATCGCCACCGGCGGGATAGGCTTGCGCCGCCCGCCCGTCGCGCCGATCCGCGCCGTTCTTGAAAGTATAGAACAAATCGGTGCGGCCTGACGGCATTGCTGCTGCCGTCAGGCCGTGATCCGTTCTAGTTGCCCCGCTGCCCGTAAAGGGCGATGCCGCGAATGAGGTCGACCGCCCGCGACAGCTGGTAATCGGTCGGCTTCTCGGCGCCGGCCGCGCCATTGGCCGGCGGAGTCGTCGCCGCATTGGGCGTCGCCGGCGGCTGGGCACTGTTGGGATCCGCGGCCGGCGGCGTGCCACTTTGCGGCGAGGTCGGCGCGGGCGTATCCGGCGTGGCGGGCGGGACCGAAGGCGTCACCGCCGGGGGCGTCGCCGGCGTCGTCTGGTTGCGCAGGGCGCCGCGCAGGTTCTCCTCGCGCCGGGCCAGCGGGTTGGGCTCGATCGCCTCGATCTTGGCCTGCTCGACCACGATGTCCGGATCGATGCCCTTGGCCTGGATCGAGCGGCCCGAAGGCGTGTAGTAGCGCGCCGTGGTCAGGCGCATGGCGCCGCCGCCGGCGACCGGGACGATGGTCTGCACCGAGCCCTTGCCGAAGGAGCGGGTGCCCAGCAGGATGGCGCGGCGGTGGTCCTGCAGCGCGCCGGCGACGATCTCCGAGGCCGAGGCCGAACCGCCGTTGATCAGCACCACCACCGGCAATCCGCCGGCGATGTCGCCCGGCTTGGCGTTGGCGCGGCTGCCCTCGCCCTCGCGGCGCGAGCGGGTCGAGACGATCTCGCCCCGCTCCAGGAAGGCGTCGGACACCGAGATCGCCTGGTCCAGCAGCCCGCCCGGGTTGTTGCGCATGTCGAGCACGTAGCCCTTCAGCTTGTTGCCGGCCTGCTTCTTGAGGTTCTCGACCGCCGCCTTCAGACCGGCTTCGGTCTGTTCGGTGAACTGGGTGATGCGGATATAGCCGACGTCCTCGCCTTCCATGTTGTGGCGGACCGAGCGGATCTTGATGGTGGCGCGCTGCAGCGTCACCTCGAAGGGCTCGCCCGTGCCGCGGCGGACGGTGAGCTTGATCGGGGTGCCGACCTTGCCGCGCATCTTCTCGACCGCTTCGGCCAGGGTCAGCCCCATCACCGGCTCGGCATCCAGCGCCACGATCAGGTCGCCCGGCTGCAGCCCGGCCTTGGAGGCGGGCGTGTCGTCGATCGGCGACACCACCTTGACCAGGCCGTTCTCCATCGTCACTTCGATGCCCAGCCCGCCGAACTCGCCGCGGGTGTCGACCTGCATGTCGCGGAACGCCTTGGCGTTCATGTAGGAGGAATGCGGGTCGAGCGAGGTCAGCATGCCGTTGATGGCATTCTCGATCATGTCCTTGTCCGAGACCTCGTCGACATAGTCGGCCCGCACCCGTTCCAGCACGTCGCCGAACAGGTTCAGGTACTGATAGGTCTCGCTGCGGTCCGCAGGCTTGTCCGTCGTGCCCCTCTGCTGGGCGTGGACGGAGAGCGGAAGCGCCAGCGCCACAGTGGCGACGGCGGCCAGAACGACTTTGCGCTTGATCATCCTACCTTGTCCTTGTCGGGAACCAGCCACGACAGCGGGTCGATCGGGTGACCCTGCCGGCGCAGCTCGATGTAAAGCCGCTGGCTTGGGGCGCCAGCACTGCCCATGACGCCCACCGGCTCGCCCGCCAGGACCCATTGTCCGGCCGCGCAATCGATGCGCGAAAGGCCCGCCAGCAGAAAATGATACCCCTCGCCGTGCTCCAGGATCAACACCAGCCCATAGCCGCGGAACTCGCCGGCATAGACCACCTGCCCGTCATGCGGCGCCACCACGGCGGCCCGTTGCCTTGTTTCGACCACAATGCCGCGTCCGGGCTGGCCCTGCGAATCGGCGTCGCCGAATTTCGCCCGGATGGTGCCGCGCGCCGGCAGGGGCAGCTTGCCTTTTGTGCTGCTGAACGCCAGCGCCAGATGCCCGGGCGGCGGCGGTGGCACGGTAACGGCCGCCGCCTGATCGCGGTTGCGTCTGGCCGCTTCCTCGCGCTGTTTACGGTCGGCGTCCAGCTTTTCGATCAGCTCGCGCAGGTCGCGGGCCTGGGCCGCCAGCTTCTCGGCCTGTTTGGCGCCTTCCTGCGCTTCCCGGCGCCGCTCCTGTTCGGCCCGCGCCTTCTCGTTCAGCAGCGCCTCCAGCCGCTGCCGCTCGCCCTGCAGCGAGGCGGTGGCGCCCCGGAGCTGGGTGGCGTTGCGCTCGGCTTCCTCGCGCAGGCTGGCCAGGTCCTCCAACTGCGTGCGCAACTCGGCGGCGGCCGCCTCGATGCGCGGGATGATGGAGCGCAGCAACAGGCCGGCCCGCACCGTGTCGTCCGGCGCCCCGGGTTGCGCCAGCAGCGCCTCCGGCGGCCGGTTGGCCAGCCGTTCCAGCGCGCCCAGCAAGCTGGCCATCTGGCCGCGCCGCTCGTTCAGCGTCTTGGTGCGTTCGGCCGCCAGCTCGTCGATCTCCTGCTTGCGCCGTTCCAGCCGCGCCAGTGCGGTCTCGCCGGTCTGCACCTGGCGCGCCGCGCCGATGAGCTCGCTGCGCAGGCGATCGACTTCCCGCCGCGCGGTCTCGGCTTCCTTCGCCGCCTGGGCGGCGCGCTCGCGTTCGGCCTGCGCCTGGCGCTCGACTTCGGACAGCCGGCTGGTGGCGGGCGGCGGCGCCTGGCTCTGCGCCGCCAGCGGTGTTGCGAGCAGCGCAAGCAGCGCGGCGCCCAGCGTCAGGCGCCAGTGTTTCGCGGTCAGGGGCTCAGGCCCGCGCACGCTCTGCCTGAACCGCCGGCTCGGCGCGCAGCAGCGAATGGCCGGTCATTTCCGCCGGCTGCTGCAGTCCCATCAGCGCCAGCATGGTCGGTGCGATGTCGGCCAGCCTGCCGTCTTCCAGCGCCTGCACCGCGGCGGGACCGTTCACCAGCATCACCGGCACCCGGTTCAGCGTGTGCGCGGTGTGCGGCTGGCCGGTCTCGGGGTCGAACATCTGCTCGGCATTGCCGTGATCGGCGGTGACCAGCATGACGCCGCCCTGCCGCTTGATGGCGTCGGCCAGCCGGCCCAGGCAGGTGTCGATGCATTCCACCGCCTTGATGGCGGCGGGGATGTTGCCGGTATGGCCGACCATGTCGCCATTGGCGTAGTTGCAGACGATCAGGTCGTACTTGCCCGACTCGATGGCCTCGACCAGCCGGTCGGTCACTTCCGGCGCCGACATCTCCGGCTGCAGGTCGTAGGTCGCGACCTTGGGCGAGGGCACCAGGATGCGGTCCTCGCCTTCGAAGACCCGCTCGTCGCCGCCGTTGAAGAAGAAGGTGACGTGGGCGTATTTCTCGGTCTCGGCGATGCGCAACTGCTTCAGGCCATGCCCGGAGACCACTTCGCCCAGGCTGTGCCGCACCGTCTCGGGCGGGAACAGCAGGGTGAGGAATTGGTTCAGCGCCGTCGAGTATTCGACCATGCCCAGCGCGCCGGCGAAGCGCACGATGCGGCGGCGCTTGAAGCCGTCGAACAGCGGGTCGAGCAGGGCGGTGAGGATTTCGCGCGCCCGGTCGGCGCGGAAATTGGCCATCAGCACGCCATCGCCGTCCTGCATGCCGGCATAGTCGCCGATCACGGTCGGCAGCACGAATTCGTCGGTCTTGCCGGCGGCGTAGCTGGCGCTCACCGCCGCCTCGGCCGTCGCCGCCGTCTCGCCGGCGCCGTCGACCATGGCATGGTAAGCGAGGCTGACGCGGTCCCAGCGCTTGTCGCGGTCCATGGCGTAGTAGCGGCCGGCGATGGTGGCGAAGCGCGCCAGCCCGGCATCGGCGGTGGCGGCGCGGAAATCGCGCAGATAGTTCAGCGCCGAGGAAGGCGGCGTGTCGCGCCCGTCGAGGAAGGCATGGATGGCGACCCGAACGCCGGCGGCGGAAAGGATGCGGGCCAGGGCGGCGATATGCGCCTGATGGCTGTGCACGCCGCCGGGCGAGAGCAGGCCCATCAGGTGGCAGGTGCCGCCGCTGTTCTTCAGCGCCGCGATGAACGCGACCAGCGCCGGGTTGCGCGCCAGCGACCCATCCTCGATCGCCAGGTCGATGCGCGGCAGGTCCTGCAGCACGACGCGCCCGCCGCCCAGGTTCATGTGGCCGACTTCGGAATTGCCCATCTGGCCGCCGGGCAGGCCGACATGCCCCTCGGAGGCGTCGATCAGCGCCATCGGCGAGGAGGCCATCAGCCGGTTCAGGTTGGGGGTGCGCGCCTGGGCGATGGCGTTGTCGGAGGTCGGCGGCACGCGATGGCCCCAGCCGTCCAGAATGCACAGCAGGGCCGGGCGTGGCCGGCGGAACTCCTGGCGGGCGCGGTTCTTGTCGGTCATTGCGGCGATACGCTTTCGTACTGGGCGAGCTGGTGCAGGTCGATGCGCCGCTGCCGCACCGAATCGAACTTGTAGGGGCAGGCCAGTTCGTCGACCTGCACCGAGCCGTCATTCGGCACCTGCACGGCGCAGTAGGTGAACTCGGCGCGGTGGCGGCCATCGATGAAGATGTCGTAGCGGTACTGGCCCGGCGGATCGCCCTCGACGATGCACCAGGCGCGCGACAGGCGGTTGCCCTCGATCGCCACTTTCAGCTTGGTGGTCGCCTTGTTGCCGTTCTCGACCACCGTCTCCGGCCCGTGGCCCCAGTTGGTCGAGGGCGAGGACAGGGTCAGGATCTCGGTCAGGTCGACCAGGCGGTCGCGGCCCTCGACCGCGATGGTCCAGCCGAAGCAGATCTCGTTGGGCCACAGCGGCACGACATTGGTGCGCCAGACTTCGGGCTCGCCGTCGGGAGCGATCTTGTAGACATAGGGGAAGTTGTTCTGCCCGTCCCGCGTCCAGGGACGCAAATCCTGGGCTACCGCCGGCAGCGCCAGGGCGGCGAGCAGAAGCACAAGAATCCCGCGGAAAACCAGCACCATAGATTTCATCTTACGCGCAGTTTTTAGGCGAGAATACGGCGTCTGCGAAGCGATTTTGACGCCGGCGTCAGGCATTTTCAGGCCCGGTGATAGGGGTGGCCGGCCAGGATCTGCTGCGCCCGGTAGAGTTGTTCGGCAAGCATGCCCCGCACCAGCATGTGCGGCCAGGTCATGGCGCCCAGCGACAGGCTCGTCTGCGCCTGCTCCAGCACCGTCCGGTCCAGCCCGTCCGCCCCGCCGATCAGCAGCGCCAGGTCGGCTTCGCCCGCGTCCTGCCGCTTTTTCAGCGCCTGCGCCAACCCCTCGCTGGACAGCGCCTTGCCGCGCCCGTCCAGCGCCCAGATCGTGGCCCGCGCCGGCACGGCGGCCAGCAGCAGCCGGCCCTCGGCCGCCTTCAGCTCGGCCGGCGCCAGCCGTTTCTTCTCCTCGACCTCGACCAGCTTCAGCGGCCAGACGATCCGCCTTGCGTAGTGCTGGTAGAGATCGCGCTCGGGCGAGGCGCGCGCCTTGCCGACCGCGACGATGGTCAGCCGCATCGCCCGCGTCAGGCTTTGGCCTTGGCCGCGGCCGGCTTGCGGCGCGCCGGTTTGGCGTCGGTCTGGGCGGGGGTTTTGGCAGCGGTCTTGGCGCCGGTCTTGGTGAGGGTCTTGGCGGCGGCGGGCTCGGCCGGCGCCATGCTCCACATCTTCTCCAGATTGTAGAGGCTGCGGATTTCGGGCCGGAACAGATGCACGACCACGTCGCCGGCATCGACCAGCACCCAGTCGCCCTGGCCGCGGCCCTCGACACTGGGGCTGCGGTAGCCCTCGCCCTTCAGCTTTTCGACCAGCTGCTCGGCCAGCGCCCCCACCTGGCGCGAGGAGCGGCCGGAGGCGATCACCATATAGTCGGCCATGCTGCTCTTGCCGGCCAGGTCGATGACGACGATCTCCTCCGCCTTGCCGTCGTCGAGCGCAGCGACGATCAGGTCGCGCAGCGTGTCGGTGGGGGCGGCTTTGCGGGGCGAGCGGGCCATGTCTTGGTCCTTCTGGTCTATGGCTGGTGTTGGCGGGCGCGGATCTGGGTGGCGGAAGCGGGATGCAGGCGGCAGCGGATGAAGGTCCAGGCCGGCGGGGCGCGATCGGCCAGCCGCGACGCTTGCTCCATCGGAACGCGGCTGGCAGCAAAGCGTTGCGCCGCCCTGGCATTCAGCGCCGAGAGAGAATAGGCAGGGCGGTCGAAGACGGCAATCGGCACCGATTTGAAGATGCTCTGCCAGCGGTCCCAGCGCGAGATCTGCCGCAGATTGTCCGCCCCCATCAGCCAGACGAAACGCAGGCGCGGGAACTGCCGGCGCAGGGCGGCGATGGTGTCGGCGGTGTAGCGCGTGCCCAGCGCGGTTTCGAGGTCGGTGACCCGGATGCGCCGGTCCTGCGCCACCTCGCGCGCCTGCGCCAGCCGCGCCGCCAGCGGCGCCATGCCGGCAACCGGCTTCAGCGGATTCTGCGGCGAGACGAGCCACCAGACCTGGTCCAGCTTCAACTTGTTCAGGGCCAAGAGGCTGATGTGCAGATGGCCCTCATGGGCGGGGTTGAAGGAACCGCCCAGCAGGCCGATGCGGCGGCGATCGCCGGGACCGAGGCCGGGTGGTTTCAGCATGTCGTCCTTGGGAGCGATCGGCTTCAGGGCCGGGTCTGGCCGCTGCCGCGCACCACGCTCTTGTAGATCGTCAGCTCTGCCAGGCCGACCGGGCCGCGCGCGTGCAACCGGTTGGTGGAAATGCCGATCTCCGCCCCCATGCCGAACTCGCCGCCATCGGCGAACTGGGTCGAGGCGTTGTGCAGCACGATGGCGCTGTCGACCCGGGCCAGGAAATGCTCGGCGGTCTTCTCGTTACCGGTGACGATCGATTCGGTGTGCTGCGAGCCGTAGCGTTCGATATGGGCGATGGCGGCATCGACGCCGTCGACCGTGGCGACCGAGATGATCGGCGCCAGGTATTCGGTGCGCCAGTCCTGCTCGGTGGCGGGCTGCACGCGCTGGTCGAGCCGCCGCACCTCGGCATCGCCCCTGACCTCGCAACCCAGTGCGATCAGCCGCTCGAGGATGGCGGGCAGGTGGCTCTGCAATGCCGGCCGGTCGATCAGCAGCGTCTCGGCCGCGCCACAGACGCCGGTGCGGCGCATCTTGGCATTGGCCACGATCTCCACCGCCATGTCCTGGTCGGCATCGCGATCGACATAGACGTGGCACAGCCCGTCATAATGCTTCAGCACCGGCACGCGGCTTTCGGCGGTGACCCGCTCGATCAGGCTGCGCCCGCCACGCGGCACCACGATGTCGATCCAGTCGACCGCCGACAGCATGGCGCCGACCAGAGCGCGATCGGTCGAGGGCACGAGTTGGATGGCATCGGCCGGCAATCCCGCTTCTTCCAGCGCGGCGCGCAGGCGCTCGGCGATGGCGCGCGAGGAGTGGAAGCTTTCCGAGCCGCCGCGCAGGATCACCGCATTGCCCGATTTCAGGCACAGCGCGCCGGCATCGGCGGTCACGTTGGGGCGCGATTCGTAGATTACGCCGATGACGCCGATCGGCACCCGCACGCGGGAGAATTTCAGCCCGTTGGGCCGCTGCCATTGCGCGATGACCTCGCCGACCGGGTCGGGCAGGGCGGCAATATCGTCCAGCCCCCTGGCCATGCCCTCGACGCGGGCCTGGTTCAGCTCCAGCCGGTCGAGCAGGGCCGCATTCAGCCCGCGCTCGCGCGCCGCCGTCATGTCCAGCGCGTTGGCGGCGATGATGGCGGTGGCATCCTGGCGCAGCTTCTGGGCGGCGATCGCCAGCGCCTGGTTGCGCGCCGCGGTCGGGCTCAGCGCCAGCGTGCGCGCCGCTTGTCGCGCCCGCGCGCCCAGACCGGCCATGATCCGCTCTGCGTTCTGCGCGTCCTGTCCGGCCACCACCTGGAGCGCCATGCTCGCCTCCTACTCCACCACCAGATCGTCGCGGTGGATCATCTCGTCCCGGCCACGGTAGCCGAGAAGGGCTTCTATTTCACCGCTCTTGTGCCCGGCGATGCGGCGCGCATCGTCGGACGAATAGGCCACCAGCCCGCGCGCCAG
>JBBCJW010000085.1:0-18243 GCA_037190765.1 Alphaproteobacteria bacterium | reverse complement strand
GGCGATCGACCGCAGCATGCCCACAAAGGGCACCACCCATAACCGCCCCTGGGCGCGGCCAGCGACCTGCGGCGCGCCCTCGGCCGCCAGCGCCAGCGCGGGCGCGAGAAGGACAGCCAGTCCGGCCGCCAGACCGGCCGCCAGTCTGGGCAGCGGACGGCGCAGGAATTTCGACATCACAGGATCCCCAGGGTGGCGCTGACACCGCCATCGACGATAAGCGTGTGACCATTAACATAGGACCCGGCATCGCTGGCAAGGAACACCGCCGCACCGGCGATCTCCTGCGGCTGTCCCCAGCGGCCCAGCGGCACGCGCCGGGCATAGCGCGGCCCGACCTCGGGGTTGTCGATCATCGGCTGGTTGGTCTCGGTGGCGAAGAAGCCGGGCGAGATGGCGTTGCAGGTCACGCCATGCGGTCCCAGATCGGCCGCCAGCGCCCGTGTCAGCGCCTCCAGCCCCGCCTTGGCCGCGGGATAGCCCGGATCGCCGTCGCGCGCCAGGCCGGCGGTGATCGAGGTGACGTTGACGATCCGGCCCCAGCCGCGCTCGATCATCCCCGGCGCCGCCAGCCGGCACAGGGCGAAGGCGGCGACCAGGTCGACCTGCAGCAGGCGCGCGAAATCGGCCGGCGTCAGGACTTCGAGCGCGCGCCGGTCGCGCTGGCCGACATTGTTGATCAGTATGTCCAGCCGGCCGGCCTGTTTGCGCAGCCGCTTCAGCGCCCGCTGGGCGGCATCGGCATCGGCCACGTCGAAGGCCAGGGGAAAGGCTCTCAGCCCGGATTCGGTCAGCGCCGCGGCGGTGCGGCGCAGGGGACCGGGATTGCGGCCGTTGAGGAAGACGGTGGCGCCGGCCTGCGCCAGCCCGCGCGCCATCGCCAGGCCCAGGCCACGGCCGCCGCCGGTGATCAGCGCAACTTTTCCACTCAGACGAAAGGGATTGGCGGACGGCATGAAAAAACTGTCTCATGGCTACGGCAGGCCGCGAACCGGCTTGCCGCCGGTCCGCGTCGTGGCCATCATCCCGCGCTTTTTCCTTCCAGCCAAGAAGTCGTCATGAAGCCCCTCGACCTTCCCCCCGTCATCGGCCATCGCGGCGCCGCCGCCTATGCGCCGGAGAACACGCTGGCCTCCTTCCGCGAGGCGCGCAAGCGCGGCGCCACCTGGGTCGAGTTCGACGTCAAGCTGTCGGCCGACAACCGGCTGGTATTGATGCACGACGCCTCGCTGAAGCGCACCGCCGGTCTCGACGCGCTGGTGGTGGCCACCAGCTATGCCAAGCTGAAGACGCTGGATGCCGGCGCCTGGTTCGGCCCCTCCTTCCGCGACGAGCGCATCCCCGATTTCTCCGAGACCATCGCCGTGCTGCGCGAACTGGGGCTGGGAGCCAATATCGAGATCAAGCCGTGCCCGGGGCGGGAGGAGGAGACGGCGGTCGCCGTGGTCGAGGCGCTCGACCGGGAATGGCCGTCGCAACTGCCGACGCCGCTGCTGTCCAGCTTCAAGGACGCCTCTCTTGCTGCAGCGCAAAAGAAAGCGCCGCACTACCCAAGGTTTTCCCTGTTCGACGTCATCGAAGGGCCGTGGCGGGAACGGGCGCAGGCGGTCGGCGCCACCGGCATCAACACCAACGGCCACAAGCTGAAAGCGCAATCCGCGGCGCATATCAAGTCAGCCGGCTACCTTCTGGGCGTCTACACCATCAACGAAGGCCCGAAATCTGTTGCGCTGCGCGCCATGGGGGCGGACTGCATCATCACCGACGCGCCCGATATCGTGTTGAGCGCGCTGCAGCTTTAGCAACCGGCAAGTTTTGCTGTTGCCCGGCTTGCACGCGCCGGCTATCTGTCACAATAATTTAACAAAACTGCCACGAGGCAGTTACTGGGGATCGCCAGTTTGGCACCCGGTTCCAATTGAGGGAGGCCTCTTCAGATGCGGATGACCACTTTGACTGCCGTTTCGGCGCTCGCTTTCGGGCTGTCGGCCGGCGTCGCCAGCGCCCAGACCCAGATCGAGTTCTGGCACGCCATGGGCGGCAATCTCGGCGAAGCGACCAATGCGCTGGCCGAGGAATTCAACAAGTCGCAGAACCAGTACAAGGTCAACGCGGTCTACAAGGGCTCCTATACCGAGACCCTGACGGCCGCCATCGCCGCCTTCCGCGCCCGCCAGGCGCCGCACATCGTGCAGGTGTTCGAGGTCGGCACCGCCAACATGATGGCCGCCAAGGGCGCGGTCTATCCGGTGCACCAGCTCATGGCCGAGGCCAACGAGCCGTTCGATCCCAAGGCCTATATCGGCCCGGTCTACGGCTACTACTCGACCACCGACGGCAAGCTGCTGTCGATGCCGTTCAACTCCTCGACGCCGGTGTTCTACTGGAACAAGGAGATGTTCCAGAAGGCCGGGCTCGATCCCAACACCCCGCCCAAGACCTGGCAGGAGCTGGGTGAGATGGGCAAGAAGCTGGTCGCCTCGGGCGCCAAGTGCGGCTTCACCGCGCAGTGGCAGACCTGGACCATGATCGAGAACTTCGGCGCCTGGCACAACATTCCCTTCGCCACCAAGGAGAACGGCTTCGGCGGCATCGACATCGAGCTGCGGATCAACGATCCGGCGCGCGTCAAGCACATCCAGCGCCTGGCCGACTGGAGCAAGGACAAGGTCTTCGTCTATGGCGGCCGCGAGGGCAAGTCGACGCCGCTGTTCAATTCCGGCGATTGCGGCATGCACATCGCCTCCTCCGGCTCGGGCGCGGGCATCCAGCGCGCCGTCGGCCAGGAGAAGGTCGGCATCACCATGATGCCCTACGACGCCGACGTCGTCTCCAAGCCGCAGAACTCGATCATCGGCGGCGCCACGCTGTGGGTGCTGAACGGCCGGCCCAAGGACGAGTACAAGGGCGTGGCCAAGTTCTTCTCCTACCTCGCCAGCCCCGAGGTGCAGGCCAAGTGGCATCAGCAGACCGGCTACGTGCCGATCACCGTCGCCGCCTATGACCTGTCCAAGCAGCAGGGCTTCTACGAGAAGAACCCGGGCCGCGACGTGGCCATCAGCCAGCTCACCCTGAACCCGCCGACCGAGAACTCCAAGGGCCTGCGCATCGGCAACTTCGTGCAGATCCGCGACGTGGTCGACGAGGAGCTGGAGGCGGTGTGGGCCGGCAGCAAGACCGCCAAGCAGGCGCTGGACGCGGCGCAGGAGCGCGGCAACAAGCTGCTGCGCGACTTCGAGGCGGCCAACAAGTAAGCCGCCAGCGGCACAAAAACGACGCCCTCCCCCCGGACGCGGGGGAGGGCGCTTTGCTTGAACGGCGCCGATCGACCACAATGGATCGACGACAATGGACCGACCGGCGACGACAAGCCTGGCGGTCCGGGGGCTTCGGCAGTTTCGGTAAGGCGAGGGGGATCGCGGTCGCAGCATGATCAAGCGCGCCACATTCAACCACAGGACGCTGCCCTATTTTCTGGTGGCGCCGCAGATCGCGGTCACCGTCATCTTCTTCCTCTGGCCGTCGGGCCAGGCGATCTGGCAGTCGATGCTGCTGGAGGACGCCTTCGGCGGCAATTCGCGCTTCGTCTGGTTCCGCAATTTCGAGCGGCTGTTCCAGGACAGCACCTACGGCCACGCCTTCTGGAACACGGCGATCTTCTCGGTGCTGGTGGCGGGCATCGGGCTGGCGCTGTCGCTGCTGCTGGCGGTGATGGCCGACCGCACCATCCGCGGCTCCAGCGGCTACAAGACCTTCCTGATCTGGCCTTACGCGGTGGCGCCGGCCGTCGCCGGCGTGCTGTTCGGCTTCCTGTTCAGCCCCCGGGTCGGCATCATCTCCTACTGGCTCAACGCCCTGGGCCTGGAATGGAACCACCAGATCAACGGCAACCAGGCCATGATCCTGGTGGTGGCCGCCGCCTGCTGGAACCAGATCAGCTACAATTTCGTGTTCTTCCTCGCCGGCCTGCAGTCCATTCCCAAGTCGCTGATCGAGGCCGCCGCCATCGACGGCGCCGGCCCGGCGCGGCGGTTCTGGACCGTGATCTTCCCGCTGCTGTCGCCGACCGGCTTCTTCCTGCTGGTGGTCAACACCATCTACGCCCTGCTGGGCACGTTCGGCATCATCGACTCGCTGACCAAGGGCGGTCCGGGCAAGGCGACCGAAATCCTGGTGTTCAAGGTCTACAGCGACGGTTTCCGCGGCCAGGATTTCGGCGGCTCGGCGGCGCAGTCCGTGATCCTGATGGCCATCATCATCGCCTTCACCGTGATCCAGTTCCGCTTCATCGAGCGGCGGGTCCACTACTAGGAGGGCGCCATGGTAGAGAACCGTCCCTGGCTGACCATCGTCGCCCACCTCATCCTGATCCTGGGCGTGGCCATCATCGCCTTCCCGGTGTGGATGACCTTCGTCGCCTCCACCCACGACGCCGACACCATGCTGCGCTCGCCGGTGCCGGTATGGCCCGGCACCAAGCTGTTCGACAACTACTACACGGTGCTGTTCGAGGGCTTCGGCCAGGCCTCGCGCACGCCGCAATGGCTGATCCTGATGAACAGCCTGATCATGGCGCTGGGCATCTGCATCGGCAAGATCATCATCTCGCTGACCGCGGCCTATGCGGTGACCTATTTCAGGTTCCCCTTCCGCATGACCTTCTTCTGGATGATCTTCATCACCCTGATGCTGCCGGTCGAGGTGCGCATCGTGCCGACCTACGGCGTGGTGGCCAGCCTGGGCATGCTGGATTCCTATTCCGGCCTGATCCTGCCGCTGATCGCCTCGGCCACCGCCACCTTCCTGTTCCGCCAGTTCTTCCTGTCGGTGCCGGAGGAACTGGCCGAGGCGGCGCGGGTGGACGGGGCGGGCCCGCTGCGCTTCTTCTGGAACATCCTGCTGCCGATGAGCCGCACCTCGATCGCGGCCCTGTTCGTGATCCAGTTCATCTACGGCTGGAACCAGTATCTGTGGCCGCTGCTGATCACGACCAAGGAGGAGTTCTACACCATCGTGATGACGGTCTCGCGCCAGGCCAACGTGGTCGACGGCGTGCCGCAGTGGAACCTGATCATGTCGGCCGGCATGCTGGCCATGCTGCCGCCGGTGATCATCGTGATCCTGATGCAGCGCCAGTTCGTGCGCGGACTGGTCGATACGGACAAATGAGCGCGGGCGCGAGGGGACGGGGAGCGAAGTCATGGCGGAAGTGAGCCTGCGCGGCGTGCGCAAGAGCTACGGTGACCTGGAAGTCATCCATGGCATCGACATGGAGATCAGGGACGGCGAGTTCATCGTCATCGTCGGCCCGTCCGGCTGCGGCAAGTCCACCCTGCTGCGCATGGTCGCCGGGCTGGAGCAGATCACCGGCGGCGAGGTCAGCATCGGCGGCCGCGTCGTCAACCGGCTGGAGCCCAAGGACCGCGACATCGCCATGGTGTTCCAGAACTACGCGCTCTATCCGCACATGAGCGTGTACGACAACATGGCCTACGGGCTGAAGATCCGCGGCATGTCGAAGGCGGAGATCGAGCAGCGCGTGCAGCAGGCGGCCAGGACGCTGGAACTGTCGCAACTCCTGCAGCGCAAGCCGCGTCAGCTCTCCGGCGGCCAGCGCCAGCGCGTCGCCATGGGCCGCGCCATCGTGCGCGAGCCGGCGGTGTTCCTGTTCGACGAGCCGCTGTCCAATCTCGACGCCAAGCTGCGCGTGCAGATGCGGCTGGAGATCAAGAAGCTGCAGCGCCAGCTCGGCACCACCTCGATCTACGTCACCCACGACCAGGTCGAGGCCATGACCCTGGCCGACCGGCTGATCGTGATGAACGCCGGGGTGGCCGAGCAGATCGGCTCGCCGCTGGAGGTCTACGACCGTCCCGCCACCACCTATGTGGCGAGCTTCATCGGCTCGCCGGCGATGAACTTCCTGCCGGCCAAGCTGATGGCGGGCGGCTCGAAAGTGGCGATTGGCGGCAGCCTCTCGGACGCGCTCGACCTGTCGCGGGCGCTGGGCGGGGCGGACGGGCGCGAGGTGACGCTGGGCATCAGGCCCGAGCACATGCTGCCGGCCAGCGGCGGCGTCTCCTCGCATGTCGACCTGCGCGTCGACATGGTCGAGCCGCTGGGCGCCGACACGCTGGTGCACGGCCATTTCGCCGCCGCCAATGCCGACGTCACCCTGCGCCTGCCCGGCACGGCCCGGCACAACCCCGGCGACGTATTGCCGCTCTCGGTCGATCCGGGGCGGCTGCACGTATTCGACCGGGAATCGGGGAAGCGGCTGGTTTAGGATGGCTGCGCGCCCTGTGCCGGCGCGCTCCCCCTGAACAGTATGGATCGCATGCTTCTCGCCACCTACAACATCCATTACGGCGTCGGCGCCGACCATCGCTACGACGTCGAACGCATCGCCCGCACCGTCGAACAGGCCGACATCGTCTGCTGCCAGGAAGTGGTGCAAGGCTGGCCGCAGAACGGCTACGAGGACCAGGCCGCCACCCTGGCGCGGCTGCTGAACCGGCACTACGTCTTCTACGGTCCCTTCGATACCGACGGCGGCACGATCGAGGCCGATGGCCGGATCGTCAATCGCCGCCGCACCTTCGGCAACCTGATCCTGAGCCGCTGGCCGATCCGCTCCAGCCGTGTGCGGCCATTGTCGCACAACGCGCTGGCCAATTATTTCGACCTGCAGCGCGGCGTCGTCGAGGCGGTGATCGATGCGCCCGGCCTGCCGCTGCGCGTCTATTCGGCGCATCTGTCGCACGTCTCGGAGGTGCAGCGCCTGCCGCAGACCCACGATCTGCTGGATTTCGTCCGCCAGGCTCCGGCCAATGGCAGCCCGTGGGACGTCGGCGCCGGTCCCGGCTTCATTTTCCAGGATCGCCCGCTGCCTATGCCGCCGGCGGCGGTCATCATGGGCGACATGAATTTTTCGCCGCTCGATCCGGAATACCCGCTGATCGCCGGCCATGTCAGCCGGTTCTACGGCCATGTCTGGCGGCACGACCAGTTCGTCGATGTCTGGTCGCATCTGGGCAACGACGAGTACGCCGAAAGCTTCCCGCGCGAGGGCCGCATCGACCATATCTTCGTCTCGCCGGTTCTGGCGCCGGCCGTGACGCGGGCGTGGATCGACAATACCACGCTGGGTTCGGACCACTGGCCGCTGTTCGCCGAGCTCGATCCGGCCAAGGTGGCGAAGGACTAGGGCCATGGCCGGCACGCGCGGGCAGCCTTTCGATCTGTTCGTCGTCGGCGGCGGCATCAACGGCGCGGGCATCGCCAACGACGCCGCCGGCCGCGGCCTGGCGGTCGGCCTGTGCGAGATGGCCGATTTCGCCAGCGCCACCTCGTCGGCCTCGACCAAGCTGATCCATGGCGGCTTGCGCTACCTGGAATATTACGAGTTCCGCCTGGTGCGCGAATCGCTGGCCGAGCGCGAGGTGCTGCTGCGCAAGGCGCCGCATATCATCTGGCCGCTGCGCTTCGTGCTGCCGCACGAGCCGCATCTGCGCCCGTCCTGGATGATCCGCATCGGCCTGTTCCTCTACGACCATATCGGCGGGCGCATGAGCCTGCCCCGGTCGCGGGCGGTCAGGCTTGCCGGCACGGAATGGGGCGTCGGTCTGGCGCCGCGCTACCGCAAGGGCTTCGTCTATTCCGACTGCTGGGTCGACGATGCGCGGCTGGTGATCTTCAACCTGATGCAGGCGCGCGAGCGCGGCGCCGTCGTCCTGCCGCGCACCCAATGCGTCGCCGCCCGCCGCGACGGCGATCTGTGGCGCGTGGCCTTGCGCGACCGGCTCACGGGGCAGGACAGCGAGGTCTTCGCCCGCGGCCTGGTGAACGCCGCCGGCCCCTGGGTGCGGCACCTGTTCGAGGCGCTGCAGGGCGTCAAGCCGGGCAACAAGGTGCGGCTGGTCAAGGGCAGCCACATCGTGGTGCCGCGCCAGCATGCCGGCGAGCACGCCTTCATCCTGCAGAACCGCGACAACCGCATCGTCTTCGTCATTCCCTACCAGAACGACTACACGCTGATCGGCACCACCGACGTGCCTTACGACGGCGATCCGCGCGACGTGAAGATCGCCGACCAGGAGATCGACTATCTCTGCGCCATCGCCTCCGACTATCTGGCGAAGCCGGTGACCCCGGCCGAGGTGGTGTGGACCTATTCCGGCGTGCGGCCGCTCTACGACGACGGCTCGGACAATCCTTCCGCCGTCACCCGCGACTACGTCTTCGAACTCGACGCGCCGGAGCAGAAACTGCCGCTGCTGTCGGTCTATGGCGGCAAGATCACCACCTATCGCGAATTGGCGGAGCGGGCGCTGCACCGGCTGAAGCCGTTCTATCCCGCCATGGGGCCTGACTGGACGGCGCGGGGACCGCTGCCCGGCGGCGATCTGGGACTGACGTTCGAGGCTTTCGCCGGCAGCCTGGCAAGCCGCTATCCGGGGCTCGATCCCGCCTATCTGCAGGCGCTGGCGCGCCGGCACGGCAGTCATGTCGAGCGCATCCTGCAGGACGCGCACCGGCCCGAGGATCTCGGCCGTCATTTCGGCGCCCAGCTCTACGAGCGCGAGGTCGAGTGGCTGATGCGCGAGGAATGGGCGATCGCGGCCGACGACGTACTGTGGCGGCGCACCAAGGAGGGGCTGCGCCTGGACCGGGCGCAGCAACTGGCGCTGGCGGCGTGGATGGAAGCCCACCGGCGCAACGACGTTTAGAAAATCAAGGGAGGCCGGCGATGAGCAAAGCCCGTTACGTCCTCGCCATCGACCAGGGCACCACCTCGACCCGCGCCATGCTGTTCGACGGCGAGGGCGCCGCCGTCGGCATGGCGCAGAAGGAGCTGCGCCAGATCTATCCGCGGCCAGGCTGGGTCGAGCATGACGCGGAGGAGATCTGGCAGGCCACGGTCGAGGTCTGCCGTGGCGCCATCGCCCGCTCCTCGATCTCCGCCGCCGACGTCGCCGCCATCGGCATCACCAATCAGCGCGAGACCGTGGTGCTGTGGGACCGCGCCAGCGGCCAGCCGGTGCACAACGCCATCGTCTGGCAGGACCGGCGCACCGCCGAGTTCTGCGACGAGTTGCGCGCCAGCGGGCTGGAAGAGCATGTGCGCGCCCGCACCGGGCTGCTGGTCGATCCCTATTTCTCCGCCACCAAGCTGGCCTGGCTGCTGCAGAACTCGTCCGAGCTGCGGGCGCGGGCGGAGCGCGGCGAGCTGGCCTTCGGCACCATCGAATGCTTCCTGCTGTGGCGGCTGACCGGCGGCAAGGCGCATCTGTCGGACGCCACCAACGCTTCGCGCACCATGCTCTACGACATCCACCGGCAGCACTGGGACGAGGAGCTGCTGCAGCGGCTGCGCATCCCCGCCGCCGTACTGCCCGAGGTGGTGGACAATTCCGGCGCGTTCGGCGTCGCCACCGCCGATTTCCTGGGCGTGCCGATCGAGGTCACCGGCATGGCCGGCGACCAGCAGGCGGCCACGATCGGCCAGGCCTGTTTCGAGCCCGGCATGATCAAGAGCACCTACGGCACCGGCTGTTTCGCGCTGCTGAACACCGGCACCGAGGCCGTGACCTCACGCAACCGGCTGCTGACCACCATCGCCTACCGTTTCGGCGGCAAAGCCTGCTACGCGCTGGAAGGCAGCATCTTCATCGCCGGCGCGGCCGTGCAGTGGCTGCGCGACGGGCTGAAGATCATCGCCGCCTCGCGCGACACCGAGACGCTGGCGCAGGAGGCGTCGGAGCAGAGCGAGGTCTACATGGTGCCGGCCTTCACCGGGCTGGGCGCGCCCTACTGGGACGCCCATGCGCGCGGCGCCATTTTCGGCCTGACGCGCGATACCGGCGTGGCCGAGATCGTGCGCGCCACGCTGGATGCCGTGTGCTACCAGACGCGCGACCTGATCGAGGCCATGAGCGCGGATGGCGCTGCCAAGCCGGTGGCGCTGCGCGTCGACGGCGGCATGGTGGCCAATGACTGGCTGGCGCAGCGTCTGGCCGACATGCTGGACGTGCCGGTCGAGCGGCCGGTCGTCACCGAGACCACCGCACTGGGTGCGGCCTTCCTGGCTGGGCTCCATGCCGGCGTATATCCGGACACCGCCAAGCTCGCCGCCATCTGGCGCCAGGACAGGCGCTTCGAACCGGCCATGCCGGCTGGGCGGCGCGAGAAGCTCTATGCCGGCTGGCAGGACGCCGTCGCCCGCACGCGTTCGGGCAGATGAGGCCCTTGCTCTAATCGAGGATCGCGTCCGCTTCGATCTCGACCAGCCAGCCGGGATCGACGAAGCGGGAAACCTGCATGACGGTGCAGGCCGGCCGAATAGGAGCGAAAGCCTCGCCATGGGCGCGCGAGGCTTCCTTCCAGTCGTCGATATCGACCAGCAGGATGCGGGTGCGGACCACGTTCTCCAGCCGGCCGCCGGCATCCTCGATTGCCTTGCGCACGATCTCGATGCAGCGACGGGTCTGGCCGTAGACATCGCCGGGGCAGGCGACGTCGCCCTGCGGCGCGATCGGCGCGGTGCCGGCGACCGAGATGTGGTTGCCCACGCGCACGGCGCGGGCGAAGCCGATCACCGGTTCCATCGGCGAGCCGGAGCTGACGGTTACGCGTTTCATCGCCATCCCTCTCAGGATCGCGCCGCCGGAACGTCGTCCCAGGTATTTTCCGCCGCTTCGCGCACGCTGTCGGTGAAGGCGGCGAACAGGCGCTGGATGGTGCCCTGCTCGATGTTGCGGGTGATGAACACCAGCTTGGAGCGGCGGTCGGCGTCGGGCCAGGCGTCGAGCATGGCCGGCGGGTGGAAGACGTGCTGCACGCCATGCACCACCACCGGCCGGTCGCTGTCCTCGACGTTGAGAATGCCCTTCATGCGCAGAAGATCGGGGCCGCGATAGGACACCAGCGCATCGAAGGCCGAGGTCACCGCCTGCCACGGCAGCGGCTGGTCGATGACGATGCAGAAGGCGCGGATCTGGTCGTCGTGCCGGTTCACGTCATGCGGGTTTTGGCCGTGGTTGGCGCTGTGATGGTGGTCGTGGTCGTGAGCATGATCGTGATCATGGCCGTGATCGTGGTGATGGTGGCCATGGTCGTGCCGGTCCTCGAACGCCTCCGCCCGCAGCCAGGCGCGCACGTCGGCGGTCTTGGTTTCCGGATTGTAGAGACCGGCATTGAACAGCAGCGCCGGCGCGATGTCGCCGTTGCGCACCCGGTGCAGCGGCGCGCCGGGATTGAGCGCCGTCAGCCGGGCGGTCAGCGCCGCGATCTGCTCCTCCGAGGCCAGGTCGGCCTTGGTCAGCAGCAGCCGGTCGGCGACGGCGGCCTGCTTCACCGCCTCCTCGTGATTGTCCAAGGTCGACTGGCCGTTGACGGCATCGACGGTGGTGATCACCGCATCCAGCCGGTAGCGCGCGGCCAGCAGCGGATCGGTCATCAGCGTGTGCAGCACCGGGGCGGGATCGGCCAGGCCGGTGGTCTCGATCAGCAGCCGCTTGAAGGCCGGCACCTCGCCCTTGGCGCGGCGCACGAACAGCCGGCCCATGGTCTCGATCAGATCGCCGCGCACGGTGCAGCACAGGCAGCCGCTGTTCAGCACCGTCATGTCCTCCGAGCCGCTCTCCATCAGCAGGTGGTCGAGCCCGACCTCGCCGAACTCGTTGACGATCACCGCCGTCTCGCCCATGTCGTCCCGCTTCAGCAGCCGGTTCAGCAAGGTGGTCTTGCCGCTGCCGAGGAAGCCGGTCAGCAGCGCCACCGGGATCTGTCCGCTCTCGCTCATGGTCCTATTCCCGATGCCAGAAGCCGGTGGTGGCCTCGAAACGCTTCCAGGCCCGGCGCAGCCCGTCCTCGTTGTCGGCCTGGCGGGCGGCGTGCCAGCCGGTGATCAGCCCGCTGACATGGCGGGCGTCGGCGGCCAGGTCGGGCGACGCCTGCGCGATCTGCCGCTCGATGCGCGCCATCAGCGGCTGCGCCACGGCCTGGTCGTTGAGATAGCCCAGCCCGTTCTGCAGCCTGGTCAGCCGCTTGACGTAGCGGCCCACCTCGCGTTCGGGAAAGGCGCTGGCGAAAAACTCGGCGGCGTAGCGCAGCTTCTTCAGCCGCAGCCGCAGCTCGTGCCGCTCCGCCGTCGGCAGCCGGCCCAGATGGCGGCCGTGCCGGCGCGCCTGCCGGTCGCGCCGCTCCAGCACCTCGGCGGCGAAACCCGCCACCGGCCGATAGACCGGACCGGTGGTGTCGCTGTCGCTGGCGGTGCCGAGGGCGGGGGCGATGTCGGCCGAGAGCCAGCTCGTGAACCGCTCGCGCCACAGGCGGAAGCGGCGGCTGCGCAGGGCGGAGCGGGCGCGCTCGCGCGCCTCGACCTGCAGGGTGCGGGCGGTCACGCGCCAGGCCGCCATGCCGTTCTCCTCCGGCAGGGCGCGGGCCACGGGGCCGAAAATCTCGTCGATGAACACGTCCAGATCGCGCACCGGCCCCATTTCGTTGGCCAGCCAGCGCGCATCCTCGCCCAGAAGCTGCAGCGCCTCGCCCGGCACGATGCGGCGGAACACGACGATGGCGGCGCGCAGGCGGCGCAGCGCGACCCGCGCCTGGTGCACCGCCTCCGGATCGTCGTTCTTCAGCACCGGCAGGCGGTTTTCCAGCAGATGGGCGAAGCAGGATTTCAGCACCGCGTGGCAGGCGGCCGCCACCGTCATGTCGGCGCTCAGCGCCGGCAGCTCGGCGCGCACCGGTGCCGGCGGCGGCGTCTCGACCGGCAGCACCTTGCGCTGGCGCGGACGGGGCGGCGGATTGTCCACCACCAGCGACAGGGTAGTGCGGGATTTGCGGGTAACGGCCATGGAGCTGGAAACTCTGTCGTTCCGATGTGGGGAGCGCGCAGGCAGGCTGCCATCTGGGGCGGCAGACGGTCAACCGCCGCCGGGTACGGCGGTCAGGGCGATGATTTTCCAGGGTAATCGGCCAGTTGCAGTAGCAGGGCGAGGGCCGCTTTGCGGCGCGCGGCGGGGACGGGCTGGAGAATGCGTTCCTGCGCCCGTTGCGCCGCCGGGATGGAGCGGGCCAGCACGCGGGCGCCCTCGGCGCTAAGGTGCAGCGCGTTCTCCCGCCCGTCGCGGCGCGCGCGCTGCCGCCTGATCCAGCCGCGCTGCGCCAGCCGCCGCACCATCTCGGCCAGCGTGCTGCGATCGATGCCGACCGCCTGCACCAGCGCGATCTGGCTGGCGCCGGGATGGCGCTGCAATGCCGCCAGCAGGGCGAATTGCGGCGGCGTCGGTCCGCCATCGCCCATCTCGGCGGCGAAAATCTCGACCGCCCGCTGCTGGGCACGGCGCAGCAGGTGGCCGGGGGCAGCGGAGAGGTCGAAAGCGGGGCGGTCGGAGGTAGGCATGGGCTGGAAAATTGATCTGTACACGGATTAT
This sequence comes from Alphaproteobacteria bacterium, assembly GCA_037190765.1. Classification (GTDB taxonomy): domain Bacteria; phylum Pseudomonadota; class Alphaproteobacteria; order Reyranellales; family JAQSWP01; genus JAQSWP01. The sequence goes on along the minus strand of JBBCJW010000085.1, from coordinate 4,801 downwards.
TTTGCCCCTCTATCCTTCGCCGATAAAGCGAAAAGCGCATTGCAAGGGGAGGGGTGGAATGGACTTCGGCATGCAGTTCTTTCCCGATGTCGGGCCGCAGGAGAAATCCGGCGCGCAGTATTTCGCCGAATGCCTGGAGCTGGTTGGGCTGTGCGACGCGTTCGGCTATTCGCATGTGCGCATCGTCGAGCACTACTTCCATCCCTATGGCGGCTACAGCCCCAATCCGATGCTGTTCCTGGCCGCCGCCGCCCAGCGCACGAAGAAAGCGCGGCTGGTGACGGGTGCGGTGCTGCCGGTGTTCAACCATCCGCTGAAGCTGGCGGGCGAGATCGGCATGCTCGACGCCATCAGCGGCGGCCGGCTGGAGGTCGGCTTCGCTCGCGCCTTCCTGCCGCACGAATTCTCCCGCTTCGGCGTGGCGCTGGACGAGAGCCGCGCCCGCTTCGACGAAGGCGTCGAGCAGGTCCGCCTGTTGCTGGAGCAGGAGAACGTCGCCAGCCGGGGCCGCTTCCATTCCTTCCCGCCCACCACCTCCCTGCCGCGCCCCACGCAGCGGCCGCGACCGCCGTTCTGGATCGCAGCCCTTGGCACGCCGGAGAGCTTCGCGGCCGCCGGGCGGGCGGGGCACTCGATCATGGCCATCCCGCTGGCCGGCGGGCAGATGGGCGAACTGCTGGGGCTTTACCGCGAGGCCTGGCGCAGTGCGGGCCATCCCGGCCGGGGGCGGGTGATGCTGGCCTTCCACATGTTCTGCCACCGCGACCGGGAACAGGCCGCCGCCATTGCGCGCGATGCCCTCGATCGCTATCTGCAGTCCCTGGTCGATGCGGCCGGCGCGTGGACCGAGGGGACCAGTTCGGTCGACTATCCCGGCTACGACCGCATCATCGCCGGGCTGCGGGCGGAGACATTCGCGACGCAGGTCGAGAAGGGGGCGGCCTGGATCGGCAGTTCTGACGACATCGCAGACCAGATAGTCGAATATGATCGCAAGGTTGGCGGTTTTGAGATCGCCTCGTTGCAGGTAAACTTCAATACGCTGGCTCTGGATGCGGCGCGGGATTCGGTGGCCCTGTTCGGGCGCGAGGTCATTCCCCGCTTGCGTTGAGCGCAGCGCACCAGGACAGGATCAGGAGAAGGAGGAGAGCCGGATGACCGCCGATGTCGCCACGTTCAAGAAGGGCATGCGCCAGTTGGCGGGCGGGGTCACCCTTATCACCACCCGTCACGCCGGTCAGCGCGGCGGGCTGACCGCAACCGCCGTCTGCTCCGTGTCGGCCGCGCCACCGCAGCTCCTGGCCTGCGTCAACAAGACCGCCTCGGCCCACGACGCCGTCGGCAAGAGCGGCATTTTCGCCGTCAACGTGCTGACCACCCGGCACATCGCCCTGGCGATGCGCTTCTCCGGCCAGGACGGCGTCGACGGCGACGCCCGCTTCGACGACAAGGCCAACTGGCGCACGCTGAAGACCGGCGCGCCGGTGCTGGCCGACGCGCTGGTCAATTTCGACTGCGAGCTGGTCAAGACGGTCGATGTCGGCACCCACACCATCTATATCGGCCACATCGTCGACGTCGCGTGCAGCGACGGCAATCCGCTGATCTATTCCGACGGCATGTTCCTGACGCCGCAGGCGATCGCCGCCACGGCCTGATTTCGCCACCGGCTGCGGGCCTGTGCGGCCACGGCCGAACGAGCGCAAAAGAAAACGGCCGGGATTGCTCCCGGCCGTTTCGCTTTGACAGCGCCAAATATTGAAGAGTGGAGCGGAGTCACACGATCAGGGAGAAGCGCGAACGCTTCCCCCTGATGCTGATCCGCTCCCGCTTACTGGGCGAAGCGGATTTCGACGTTGCGGTTCTCCGGCTCGCGCACTCCGTCCGGCGTGCGCACGCGCGGGCGGCTCTCGCCGAACCATTCGACCTGCAGCTTGCCGCGGGCGACGCCGCCGCGGGTCAGCGCCCCGGCCACCGTCTCGGCGCGGCGCTGGGAGAGCGCCAGGTTGTAGGCATCGCTGCCCGAGCGGTCGGCGTTGCCCGAGACCGTGATGCGCGAGGGATTGGCCTTGGCGGCGTCGGCGACGACCTTCTCGATCACCCGCGAGGCGACCGGGCTCAGGTTGGAGCGGTCGAAGTCGAAGAACACCAGGTAGACATTGGCCGATCCGCCGGCGCCCAGACGGCCCATGGCGGCGTCGAAGCGATCCTTGCAGGCCTTGATGTCCGCGGTCTGCCAGCCTTCCTCCTCCTGCTCGATCCAGCAGTCGAAAGCGACCTGGGCTTCGGCCGCGTCGGCCGGGGCGCGGGTGCGGGCGTTGGCGTCGAGCACCGAGACCAGGCGGGCGCGCGCCTCCTCGAGCTCCCGCGCCTTGGCGGCCTTCAGGCTCCAGTCGCCGACATTCTCCGGCAGCACGGATGCGCCGGCCGCGGCGGCGTTGGCCTTGTTGGCGAAGTGCTCGCCGTCGATCCAGTCGAACTGGCCGCGCTCGGATGCGGCGAGGGCGGAATAGCCCTTGCGCAGCTCTTCATTGAAAGGATCGCTGGCGGTCTGCGTCGAGACCACGGTGTTCATACAGGCCGACAGCAGGGCTGCCATGGCCGTCATAACGATGATGTTGAGAATCTTCATTGCCCACTCCGATGTTTACCCGGATCGTCCCTTGCAAAGGTACTGCCGGAGAAAACCTCTGCCGGCGGTCCGGTATCGAAGTTCTCCCCCGCGCTTCCCCGCCGCGCCTGACGCGACAGGGGAACCGGCACAGTTATAACAGTGCCCCGCGGCAATCCAACACCGCCCGCATCGAATCGTTCCCGCTTATCCGGAGGAATTCATCCCTGTGGCAGTTTTACAACGTGGCAGGGGTAAACCGTGGGAGAAAGGCAAGAGACTGAAATCGAACGGTTATTCCCCCGCCGACGCTTGACGCCGCTTTGCCATGCTGGACTCGCCGGTCTGCCTGGCCGGCCTGGCCGAGTGCCGGCGGGTTGCCGCCGCGACCGGCGGCGCGGCGTTGCCTGGGCAAGCGGTTTGCGCTTATGGTGCGCCCCGCCCGCGACCCGGGCGGCACGACAAGCGATTGGGGCGTAGCCAAGCGGTAAGGCAGCGGATTTTGATTCCGCCATTCCCAGGTTCGAATCCTGGCGCCCCAGCCAATTCTCACTTTTGGCCGTTTTCGCCCCGGAGCCTGGTTCGGGCCCGCCGCCGGTCGTGCTTTCCGCCAGCAAATTAAAGGGTTCGTTGAAGGTCGCGGTCAGTTCGCCGTTGGCTGGTCAGTTCGCCGTTGGACCAGGTGCGGTTCGAAAGTACGAATTTCAGCAGGCTTTGCTCGCGTTCGGCGGACTTGGTTTGGAACGCCTTCTGCGCTTCCTGGCCGAGCTTCAGCAGCAGCAGCCCGGCGTTGAAATAGGAATCGTCGGCGGTGTCCAGACGGGCCAGATCATCGTTGCAGCGGTCGCGCTCCTCGCGCCACTGGTGCTGGAGCCGCTGGTAGAAGTCCTCCTCGATGCGACCCTCCACTCTTATCAATATAGAGCGTGTCCATGCGGTCGCGCAGGCGATCCTGCTCCGCCCACGCGACCCTGCAAAAGCGCGGGGCCGGATTTTCAAACTGAGACGCTACCGCCCCGCCACGCAGCTTGACTGCAACGCGGGGCGCGTGGTGACCTGCAACCCGTGCGCGAGGGAGTCCGGGTGCACTCTTCGGGGGGAGATGCGGAATGAAACGGGTCGCGATTTCACTCATCGCGGCGTTAGGGATCGGCGTCGCCGCACCCGCCCACGCTGACGTCGAGCGGCCAATGCCGTCGGCCGCCCCGGACCACCATGGCGACCACTGGGACTACACGCATCAGGACGACTGGCCCGTGCAGTGCCTGATAGCCGGTCGGCAATCGCCGGTCGCGCTGGCGACTTTCGACACGCTGGAGCCGGATGGCGCGCCCCTGTTCCCCGACGGCTCTGCGGACGGCCGGTTCTCCTACGGGCCCGTCCCGCTTCCACCGGAACGAACCAGCCACGGCCTCCAGATCACCACGCCTCCCGACCTCCGGTACGGCTACGCCTTTTCATGGAGAGGAAGCCGGGACCACCCGGGCGGCGAGGCGGAGTATCTGCTCAGGCAATTCCATTTCCATGTCCCGGCCGAGCATCGTATCGCGCCGAGCGACGGGAAAGGCAGCGAAACGATTGGCTTCGCGATGGAAGTTCATCTGGTCCACGACCGCACGGACGGCGAGGGCAGGTCCGTGGTGGCGATCCTGTTCCGCGAGGGGGACGAGAACCCGTTCCTCGCCAAGTTGATAGACAGCATGGCGGGCGGCGTAGGACACGAAGTCGATCTACGCGGGTTATTGCCGGCCGAGCCCACGCGAATCTTCGTGTACCAAGGCTCCCTCACCGCCCCGCCTTGCAGCGAGGGCGTGATCTGGCTTGTGGCGGAAAACCCGATGACGGCCTCGGCCGAGCAGATCGCGGCGCTGCGGGGCTTTGTCGGTTTCGACAATGCGCGCCACGTCGTCCCTCGCCGGGCGGAAGGGATCAGGATCCCGCCTATGCGGCTGCACGGCCGCTGAACCTTACGGACCGATCAAACGACCTTGCGGAATCGAGCGGATCAGGCGTCCGGATGGCATGGAGGATGACGTCAAGGTCACGGACGGCGGCGTCACCCTGGATATTCCCGAAAGCCTGTATCGCACTCGCGGCTACAAGCCCGATCTCGAGTCTTTGCGGTGCTGCACAATCGCCGCGCTCCGCTCTCTTCGTTAATGTTTAGAGCAAATTCACACGTTTTGTCGG
>JBBCJW010000084.1:0-162284 GCA_037190765.1 Alphaproteobacteria bacterium | reverse complement strand
CGGAATTGCCGCCGCGTTCGGCAAGCGGGGCGCGCTCCAGCACCAGCACCTGGGCGCCCGCCTCGCGGGCGGCAAGGGCGGCGCACAGCGCTGCATTGCCGGCCCCCACCACCAGCACATCAACCGATCTCGCCGCCATTTCTGGCGTCCTCCCGAACGTTCTTTTCTACGGAACGATTATTCTGTTCCTTGTCAACGACTCCTATCCGCCTCCGCTCCCGGGCGCAAGGGCAGCCGGTTCGGGGCCGCCGGCCAATCGTGGCGCACCGGCGGTGCAATCATGGCGAAAACAAGAAATCGACCGCCCCGGCGTCGCGGATGGGGAAGCCGCGGGCCGGCGCCTCGTAACGCTCACCGAGGCTTCATTTTGGCGAAGCCCTGGGACGAGGAGAAAGACATGAACAGCAGGCTTGCACGCACCGTGCTCACCGTTCTTGCCATTTCCGTCGCCGGCGTGGGGCTTGCCGCCTGCACGCAGCACGGACGCGGCGGCGACCGCCATTACGGCTGGCACGACCGCTATGACCGGCACGACCGCCACGATCACCGCCGCGACCGCGATCGTGATCGCGACCGGCGCGGCTGGGAATGGCGTCGCTAACGCGACGGTTGCGAGAGTAGCGTAGTAGCGTAAGGGGGCCGGCGGCAGCGCCGGCCCTTTCCTATTTCACGGCCGCTGTCCGGCGCACCTGCTGTGGCAGGCCGAGCGCCACGACGATCCCCAGCAGGTTGCCGCACCCCGCGACAATGACCGCCGTGCTGTAGCCGCCGGTCAGATCGAACAGATAGCCCGCCAGAACCGGCAGGCTGAGGGCGGCAATGCCCCAGAATATGTAGAGCCGGCTGGCGATGCGGCCGTAATCGGCGCTGGGCCAGTAATAGGCGACGCCGCCGGCCAGCGCGCCGGAGACGAACCCGTATCCCATCGCAATCATGCCCAGCCCGACCGCCGCGATCCAGGGCAGCGGAAAAAGCGTCAGGGCGATCGCGCCGGTCAGCGACCAGACATGGGCGAAGGCCATCACGCCGGGGACGGAGAACTTGTCCAGCAGCCAGCCGCCGCCCAGCCGGCCGACGGCGGCGAAGCCGGTGATGGCGGTGCCGGCGAACACCGCCAGGGCCATGCTGCCGCCATAGGCGGTGACGATGCCGACCTGCTGGCTCAGCACCATCAGGCCGGCCGACGCGGCCAGGAAGAACACCAGCGCCATCTGCCAGAAGACGCGGCGCGGCGGACGGGTGCCGCCGGACCCGGCGACGCCCTGCGGCTGAACCAGCCGCATTCCGGCGATGATCGAGAACACCACCGCCAGGCCGCCGGTCACCACCATGGCGGCCGCCAGGCCCAGCAGGGTGGCCCGCAATCCGAACTGCTCCAGCGCCCAGCCGAAGATCGGCAGGGCGACCATGGCGCCGGCCGGGTAGAGGCTGACGATATAGCCGTTCACCAGCCCGTGGTTGCCCTTGAGCATGAAGTTCACGCCCTGCTGCATGGCGATATAGGCCACGCCGGCGCCGAGCACGAACAGCACGCTGTATCCCAGCCCCAGCACGAAGAGATTGTCGGCCACGGCGGCAAGGGCAATGCCGCCCGCCCCGGCCAGGGTCGCCAGCACGGCAAGCACGGGCGCGCTGAACCAGGTGAACAGGCGGGGCGCCAGCAGCATGGCAAGGCTGAAGACGACGGTGGCCACGGCGAAGACGACGGACAGGTCCGACCGTGTCGCGTTCAGCGACTGCTCCAGCGGCTTGAGAAAGACGCTGAACGCGTAGAGCGAACCGAAAGGCGCATTGAGCAGCGTGGCGGCGACAATCGCTGCCCAGGGACGTTGCACGTTTCGTTTCCTCCGCGCCGATCTTGTTTTCGGCCTTTTGGAAGCCTAGCCCCGGCCGCGCCGTCGTCAAACCGGCAAAAAAAGCGGAGCAGCGTTTCGCATTCCGGCTATGTGGCCCGGTTATGTGACGCTGCCGGTTTGATCCAGGCTCGAGGGTGACGCAGAATTGCGCCAGCGGAGGAAGCGATGAACGAGGATCGGACACCCATTCTGGTCGGCAGCGGCGACGTCACCGACATGACGACGCCGATCGAGAAGGGCCGCTCGCCCTTCGACATCGCCGCCGAAGCCGGACGCCTGGCGCTGGCCGATACCGGCGCGGCCGGTTTCGCCGCCAGCATCGACACGGTGGCGATGATCCGGCTGTTCTCCGATACCTCGCACCGCTTCGCCACCCGCCTCGGCACCTCGAGCAATCCGCCCCGCAGCGTCGCCAGGCGGCTGGGCATCGAGGCCGGCCGCTATATCTACACCTGGAACGGCGGCAACATGCCGCAATACCTGGTCAACAGCTTCGCCGAAGCCATCGCGCAGGGCGAAATGCGGGCGGCGATGATCGTGGGCGGCGAGGCGATGCGCACCCAGCACGCGGTCGAGCGCGCCGGGCTGGATATCTCCTGGGCCGAGGATCCCGGCGGCGCGCCCGAACTGGTCGGCGACTCGCGCCGCGGCTGGAACGAGCACGAGGACCGCCACAAGCTGCGCTCGGCGATCACCATGTACCCGCTGTTCGAGAACGCCATGCGCGGCGCGCACGGCCACAGCCTGCCCCAGCACATGCAGGCGATGGGCACCCTGTTCGCTCGCTTCGCTGCCGTCGCCGCGAAGAATCCGCTGGCGACGCGGCGGGAAGGCTACAGCGCCGAACAGATCGCCACCGTCGGCGATTCCAATCGCTGGATCGGCTTTCCCTATCCGCGCCTGATGAACTCGAACGCCTTCATCGACCAGTCCGCCGCCGTGGTCATGACATCGGTCGGCGAAGCGCGCCGGCGGGGCATTCCGGAGGCGAAATGGGTCTATCTGCACGGCTGCGCCGACGGTCACGACCACTGGTACGTCACCGAGCGCATGAATTTCCATTCCTCGCCGACGATCAGGCTGGGCAGCCGGCTGGCGCTCGACATGGCGGGGCTCAGCCTGCAGGACATCGGCGCCTTCGATCTCTACAGCTGCTTCCCCGTCGCGGTCGAGATCGGCTGCCAGGAGCTGGGGCTGGCCGAGGACGATCCGCGCGGGCTGACCATCACCGGCGGCCTGCCCTATTTCGGCGGGCCGGGGAACAACTACGTCACCCATTCCATCTCGCACATGGTCCGCGCCCTGCGCGCCACGCCGGGCGCCTACGGGCTGGTCACCGCCAACGGCAATTACGTGACCAAGCACGCCTTCGGCATCTACTCGACCACGCCGACCAAAGGCAGATGGCAGCGGCAGGCGCCGGCGAAACTGCAGGCCCAGATCGATGCGATGCCCAAGGCGCCGTTCACCGAGACGCCGTCGGGTGCGGCCACCATCGAGACCTATACGGTGATGCACGGGCGCAACGGGCCCGAGTACGGCATCATCATCGGCCGCGAGACATCAAGCGGCCGCCGCTTCATCGCCAATCCGCCCGCCGATCCGGCGGTGCTGATGGATCTGCAGGAACGCGAGGGACTGGGCCGTCCCGGCACCGTCACCAGCAAGGACGGACACAATGTCTTCGTGCCGGCGTAGTTCTCGGATAGAGCGACCACACACCTCCTCCTCATGCTGAGCCCGTCGAAGCATGAGGGGACCGCACCATCCTCCGTGTAACTCGTCCTTCGACGAGCTCAGGACGAGGCGGTGGGGAGGTGTCTACAAGGATGAGGGCAGACCGCACCGCCGCCTGTCCTATCCCGCCAGCCTCTCACGCTTGACCTTGATGCCCGCCTTGTCGCGGTCCCAGGTGTCGGCGGTGATGCCTTCGCTGCGGATGACGTGCTTCTGCACTTTCTGGGTCGGGGTCTTGGGCAGGTCGGGCAGCACGCGGACGTAGCGCGGGATCATGAAATGCGCCATGCGCGGGCGCAGGAACTCGATCAGCGCCGCCGGATCAAGCGTGGCGCCCTCGGCCAGCGACACCGCCACCAGCAGCTCGTCCTCGGCCACCTCGCTCTTCACCGCCACCGCCGCCGCTTCGCGCACGGCGGGATGGGCGATGATCTCGGCCTCGACCTCGAAGGAGGAGATGTTCTCGCCGCGCCGGCGGATGGCGTCCTTCATGCGGTCGACGAAGAAGAAGTACCCCTCCTCGTCCACCTTGAAGGCGTCGCCGGTGTGGAACCAGCCGTTGCGCCACGCCTTGGCCGTGGCCTCGGGGTTCTTGTTGTAGCCGTGGTTCATCGACCACGGCCGGTCGGCGCGCACGATCAGCTCGCCGACCTGGTTGGGTCCGACCTCGCAGTCATTCTCATCCACCACCCGGCATTCGACGCCGGGGCGCGGCTTGCCGCAGGTGCCGGGCACGGTGGGATTGCGGCCGCTGACCAGCGGGCAGGACACTTCGGTCATGTTGAACAGCGTGTAGACGGTGATGCCAAAGCGCTTGCCGAAGGCGATGCTGTCCTCGTCGAACGGCACGCAATGGACGTGGCGCAGGGTGGTGTCCTTCTCGTCGCCGCGGTCCGGCCGCTTCATCAGGAAGCCGGCCATCACGCCCAGCAGGATGGTGTAGGTGGTGCCGGTCTTCCTGACGGTGCTCCAGAAGGTCTCGGTGTCGAAGGCGTCGATCGGCGCGATCGAGCCGCCGACCGACAGCATCTTGTAGCAGGGCAAGGTGCCGCCGACATGGAACAGCGGCAGGTTGACCATGTAGCGGTCGGTCTCGTCGAGACAGTCGATCGCCTCGCCGGTCGAATAGAGCTGCAAGTAGGAATTCATCACGCCCTTGGACGGGCCGGTGGTGCCCGAGGTGTAGACGATGCATTGCAGATCCCAGGGCTGGATCGGCCGGTCCAGCGGCAGCACCACCTCGTCGTCGCCGTCGAGAACGTCGCCGGGATGGATTGTCAGGCTTCCGACCGGCTGCGGCGCGCCGCTCAGCACCACGATCCGTTCCAGCTTGGCGGTGCCGACCTCGTTCAGCCGTCCGACCAGCCCGGCATGGACGACGGCCAGCCGGGCGTCGGAATTCTCCACCACATGCTCCAGCAGCCGGCCGCGATAGGCGGTGTTGATGGGCACATAGGCGGCGCCGATATAGTTGATGGCGTACCACACGCGCAGCATGTCGGGCCCGTTGGGCAGCCAGACCAGCACGTTGTCGCCCTGCTTCACACCCAGTTCCTGCAGCGCCCGCGCCGTCTGCCGCACCCGCCGCCGCAGCTCGGCATAGCTCCACTGCGCGCCATCGGGGAAAACGGCATAGACGCGATCGGGATGCTCGGCGGCGCGCCGGTCGAGCAGCGGACGCAGCACGCAGATATCGGGCGCGGGGATGCGCGGGTCCTGGGTCATTTCTTCACTCCGTTTGCCGCTCCGGCTTTCTGCTTGCGGGCGGAATTTCGATCTGCGATGTGGCGGCGCGCCGTTCAGACGGGATGCGCCGCCAGCATGAAAGTCGTAGTCTGCCGCCGGATTTTGCCGACGGGAAGACGATGCCGAAAAACGCCGGGGAAAAGAAGCTGCGGCCCGACCTGCAGCAGGTGATCGAGGCGCATGCCGCCATCATGGATGCGGCGCGCCCGCAAGCGGTCGAGAAGCAGCGCAAGCGCCAGCGCTGGACGGCGCGCGAGGGCATTGCCGGGCTGGTCGATGCCGACAGCTTCGTCGAATATGGCGGGCTGGCGCGGCCGGCGCTGGCGCACATGGAAGGGCCGGCCGACGGGCTGGTCATGGGCACGGCCAAGGTCAACGGCGTGCCGGTCGACCTCGTGGTCTACGACTACACCGTCTATGCCGGCACCCAGAGCCCGGTGAACCATCCCAAGATCAGCCGCATGTTCGCCCATGCCCAGCAGCACCTGCTGCCGGTGATCTGCTGGCTGGACGGCGGCGGCGCGCGCCCGCACGACATGCTGGTCAACAACCGCTCGGCGATCCCGACCTTCGTCACCTTCGCCCGCCTGTCCGGCCTGGTGCCGACCATCGGCATCCTGCCCGGCCGCGCCTTCGCCGGGCACGCCAACCTGGCCGGCATGTGCGACGTGCTGATCGCCACCAAGGACTCTTCCATGGGCATGGCCGGGCCGCCGCTGGTCGAGGCCGCGCTCGGCGTGAAGATGACGCCGGAGGAGCTGGGGCCGGCCTCGGTGCATGTCGCCTCGGGCGTCATCGACATCCTGGTCGACGACGAGGCGCAAGCCATCGCCATGGCCAAGAAGTACCTGTCCTACTTCAAGGGGCCGCATCCCAAGGGCGAGGCGGCCGACCAGGCGGCGCTGCGCGAGATCGTGCCGGAGAGTCCGAAGCGCGCCTACAACGTGCGCAAGGTGATCGAGGTGCTGGCCGACAAGGACAGCGTGCTGGAGCTGAAGCCGTCCTACGGCCGGGCGCTGGTCACGTCGCTGATCCGGCTCGACGGGCGGCCGGTGGGGGTGATCGCCAGCCAGCCGATGTTCCTGGCCGGGGCCATCGACGGACCGGCGTCGGACAAGGCCGCCCATTTCATCCAGGTCTGCGACGCCTTCGACATCCCCCTGCTGATTCTGTGCGACACGCCGGGTCTGATGGTGGGGCCGGAGGTGGAGAAGACCGGGCTGGTGCGCCGCTCCGCCCGTATCCTGACCGCGCTGGCCAATGCCAGCGTGCCGATGATGACGGTGGTGCTGCGCAAGGCCTACGGGCTTGGCTATTACATCCTGGGCTCCCAACCGCTCGATCCCGCCCTGCTGGTCGCCTGGCCGACGGCGGAGTTCGGCGGCATGGGGCTGGAAGGCGCGGTCAACATCCTGCACGCGCAGGAGCTGGCGGCCGAACCCGATGCGCAGGCGCGGACGGCGCTGCAGGCGAGGCTGGCGGAGAAGCTGAAAGCGCACAACACCGCACTGGAAGTGGCGTCGCGCTATCTGATCGACGACGTCATCGACCCGGCCGACACGCGCGACATCCTGCTGAAGACGCTGGCCAGCCTGCCCCCGCCGGCGCCGCGCACCACGCGCAAGCGCATCATCGAGCCGTTCTGAGCACCGGCAGCATCAGCAGCAACAGAAGCGCCAGCGCCGCCGCGCTCCAGGCGAAGACCTGCTGGAAGCCGAGCAGGAAGGCCTGCAGCGGCGCCTGGCCGGCGGCGAGCCCCTGCCCTTCCCAGACGGCGAAGCCGGCCGCCAGCACGATGGCGCCGCCGACCGTGCCCAGGGTGCGGGTCAGCATGGCCAGGCTGCCGGCCACACCACGCTCGTCCTGGCGCAAGGTGGCAACCACCGTATCGGTATAGGCGACCTGGAACCCGCCCAGCGCCATGCCCTGCAGCAGCAGCGCGCCACCGATCAGCGCCAGTCCGGTGCCGGCATCGCACAGCGCCGCCAGCGCCAGCCCCAGGCAGAGAAGCCAGCCGAAGCACAGCGCCAGGGCCGGCTGCGACAGTAGCCTGATCTTTCCCGCCAGCCAGGCGCCCAGCATCGAGCCCGCCGCCCACAGCGTCATGATCAGCCCCATGGCGCGCACGTCCATCGCCAGCACGCGGGTCAGATAATAGGGCACCAGCAGGATGGCCCCGAAACCGGCCAGGAATACCGCCACGTTGACCAGGTTGATGGCGCTGAAACGCCGGTCGGCGAACAGCGACAGGCGGATGGTCGGGTTGGCCGACCGGCGCTCGCGGGCGATGAAGACGGCAAGCACCGCGATGCCCGCCACCAGCAGCAGCGCCGCCGGCAGCAGCGGGCCGCCGGGCGCCTGCAGCAGGGCAATGCCGAGCAGGATGGCGCTCATCCAGAACGCCAGCAGCAGCGCGCCGCCGGGATCGAAGCGATTGCCCTGGCTGGCGCCGCGACCGCCTGCCGCCAGCAAGCCGCTGGCCGCCAGCGCGGCAAGGGCGATGGGAACGCGGAACCAGTAGACGCCCTGCCAGCCCATGGCTTCGATCGCCAGCCCGCCGGCGACCGGCCCGGCGGCAATGCCCGCCGCATAGAGCATGCCGTAGAGGCTGAGCGCGCGGGTGCGCTCGGCATCGGCAAAGAGCGCCACCGTCAGGGCGGGCGCGCAACTCATCACCAGCGCCGTGCCGATGCCCTGCAGGACGCGGAAACCCAGCAGCACGGCATAGGACTCTGCGAGCGCGCACAAGGCCAGCGCGACGGCGGAGATCGCCAGCCCCAGGCGGAACACCAGGCGATGGCCGTAGAGATCGCCCAGCCGGCCGCACACCAGCACGATGGCGGCATAGGTCAGCACATAGGCGATGGCGATCCACTGGATCGACTGGAGAGGCAGGTCGAACGCCGCGGTGATGGCAGGAAAGGCGACGTTGACGGCGGTGTCGAGCGGCTGCAGCGCCGCGCCGAGCCCGATGACGATCAGGGGACCGGCGCGACGCCGCATCGGATATGTCAGCGCCGGAAATCGACCACGTCGGCCAGTTTGGCGCGCGAAGTGCGGTACTGGTTGATGGGGTGGCTCTCGTCGGGCCAGCCGAAGGAGATACCGCAGACGATGCGTCGATCCTCGCCGATGTCGAAATACCGGTGCAGGAACTGCGACTGGCGCGCTACCGCCGCCTGGGCGATGGTCGCCACCCCGAAGGACTGGGCGGCGATCAGGAACGAGCTGACATAGAGCCCGCAATCGACCGCGCCATAGACGCCCAGCGCCTCATCGGTGTGGAGGATGGCGACATGCGGCGCGCCGAAGAAATTGTAGTTCTCCAGCGCCTGCCTGGTGCGGGCGGCCATGTCCTTGTGGCCGATGCCGACCGCGTCGTAGAGCTGGAAGCCGCTCTCGCGCCGGCGCTCCAGGCAGACGCCGCGATACTCGCGCGGATAGGGGAAGTCCGAATCGTCCGGCTCGTTGGCCACGCCGCGCGCATGCATCTTCTGCCGCAGTTCCTCGGTCGCCGCCCCGGAGGTGACCACCAGCTGCCACGGCTGGCTGTTGCACCAGGACGCGGTGTGCTGCGACATGGTCAGGATGCGCTCGATGATGTCCTGCGGCACCGGATCGGGCTTGAAGCTGCGGCACGACCAGCGCGCCTTCAGCAGGCTCTCGACCACGTCGGGGGCATTGGCGGGCGGCTTGGTTGCGATATTCATGACGATACTCCTCCAGATTCAGTTGCCGACGCGGGCCAGCACGCGCTGCGCCAGCACCAGATGCGGGCGATCCAGCATCTTGCCTTCCAGGCCGATGGTGCCGGCGTCGGGATTGGCTTCGAACACCGCCACCACCTTGCGCGCCCACTCGATCTCCTGCGCCGAGGGCGTGAAGGCCTCGTTGATCACCGGCACCTGGTCGGGATGGATGGCGATCTTGCCGGTGTAGCCCTGGCGGCGAGCGGCGGCGCATTCCTCACGCAGCCCCTCGCTGTTGCGGAAATCGGTGTAGACCGTGTCGATGGGCTGCACGTCGGCGGCCGAGGCGCCCAGCAGACAGAGCGCACGGGCCAGGCGGAAGGCGTCGTCGTAGACGCCGTCCGGCCGCCGGTTATGAGCAGCACCGATGGCGGCTGACAGATCCTCCGCGCCCCAGGACAGGCCCATGAGGCGCTTGGAGCAGCCCTCGTAACCGCCCAGCTTGAACATGGCGCCCGCCGTCTCGGTGGCGATACAGAAAATGCGCGTGTGGCCCGGCGGCGTGCCGGCGGCCGCTTCCAGTGCGGAAAGATAGTGGTCCAGTTCGACCGTGCCCTCGGGCGTGCTCTTGGGAAAGACGATGCCGTCGGGCCTGGCCGGCATGATCGCCACCAGGTCCTTCAGCGTCTCGCCGGAGAGCGGATTGACCCGCACGTAGAACTGCTGGTCGGGATGCGGCGTCGACAGCATCCGGGCGGCCAGCTTGCGCGCCTCGGGGCGCTTGGCGGCGGCGACCGAATCCTCCAGGTCGATGATCAGCCCGTCGGCGCCGGAAATGCGGCCGCGCGCGAACTTCTTCTCGCTGTCGGCCGGGATGAACAGCATCGAACGCATGGCCGGTCCTCAGGCCTTGGGCTGGCAGCGCATGAAGGCGGAGCGATGGCAGATCGCCACCACCTCGCCGCGCTGGTTGGTGGCGGTGTGCTCGAACTGCACGATGCCAGCATCGCCGCGCGACTTGCTCATGCGCTTGGACAGCACCGTGGTCTTGACCCTGAGCGTATCGCCATGGAACACCGGCTTGGGGAACTCGACCTTGGTCATGCCGAGATTGGCGATGGTGGTGCCCAGCGTCGTGTCGCCGACCGAAATGCCGATCATGACGCCCAGCGTGTACAGCGAATTGACCAGGCGCTGGCCGAACTCGGTCTTCTTGGCGAATTCCTCGTCCAGATGCAGCGGCTGGGGATTGTGCGTCAAGGCGCTGAACAGCACGTTGTCCATCTCGGTGACGGTGCGGGTCAGATCGTGGTTGAACGCCTGCCCCTCGCTGAACTGCTCGTAGTAAAGACCGGCCATGTCGTTTCTCTCCGTTTGCCTATGGATTATAGCCGCGCCCGGGCGATGAGGTCGCTGCCCAGCCGGGCCTGTCGCAGGGCGCGCGGGCCGCGGGCGATGTTCAGACTGCCGCGCAGATCGTTGACGATGGCGGCGGGGGCGGCCTCCTCGGGCAGGTTCAGCGTCTCGATCAGCGCCAGCATGCGCTGCACCGTCAGCCGCAGGCCGACGAGCTGGGAAGCCGCATCCTTGTTCGCCCTGCCGCCGTCCAGCGCATCGGTCACCGCCGGCAGCACCGGCGCGATCAGCGCCTGCAGCGCTGCCAGTTCGCCCAGGACCGCCAGAGTTTCCGGCGTCTGCTCGCCATCGAGCCTGGAGGCGATGCGGCGCAGCAGGTGATCGACGATGCCGATCATGCCGCCGGCGGCCACCCCATCCTCGACATCGCGGAAACGCAGCGACATGCGCTCGAAGGCGGTGCCCTCGGCGCCCAGCATCGAGGTGGCCGGCACGCGGCAGTTCTGCAGCTTCAACTGGCAATGCGGCGAAGGCTTGAGGAAACCGAGCGGTCGGGTGGCGACGATGCCGAAGCCCGGCGTGTCCTTCGGCACCAGGAAGGCGGAGAAGCGGTTGCGCCCCTCCTCGGTGGCGGTGATGGCCAGCACGATGAAGAGATCGGCGATCGGCCCGTTGGTGACGAAGGCCTTCTCGCCCTCGATCACGAAGTCGTCGCCGTCGCGCCGCGCCGTCGCTTTCAGATGCTTGGGATGCGCGCCGGCGCCGGGCTCGGAGATGGCGACGGAGGCCGTCGACCGGCCGCTCGCCAGATGCGGCAGATGCTCGCGCCGCTGCGCCTCGCTGGCGAAGCCGTCGATGAACCACAGCGCTGTGAGCTGATGGCCGGTCCAGGACAGGCCGAAGCCCAGGGAACCGCCTTCCGCCACCAGCGCCTTCTCCGCTTCGGCGATGGCGCGATAGCCGCCGCCGCTGCCGCCGAACTCCTGGCGCAGGCCGATGCGGAACAGGTCCGCCTCGCCCATCGCCCGCCACAGATCGTGCGGGAAGGCATCGCTCTGCAGGTCGCGTCCCGCCACCTGGGCACGGGCGAAATCCCGCATGGCAGCGGGCGAGGTCATCGCAGGTGCCGCTCCAGCAGCTCCAGCGCGCCTTTGGCGAAGGCGCGCATATTGGCGACGCGGTCTTCGCTGCCGGTCTCCAGGGTCAGGCTGGCCTCGACCGGCCCGGCGACGGCAAAACAGCTATGGCCCGAGGCGTCGCCATAGCGGTTGCCCGTCGGGCCGGCGGCGCCGGTCTCGCACAGGCCCCAGGTGGCGCCGAGCTTGGTCCGCGCGGTGCGTGCCATGAACAGCGCATAGGGTTCGCTGGAGGAGCGCAAGCCGGCAATCTGCTCGCGGGTGATGTCGAACAGTTCCTTGCCGGCGACGCGGGTATAGATGATGCCGCCGCCCTGGAAATAGGCCGAGGCACCCGGCACCGCCAGCAGGGCGGCCGAAATCAGCCCGCCAGCCGATGATTCGCTGATGGCGACGGTTTCCTTGCGTTCCTTCAGCCGCGCACCGATGCGGGCGGCAATGGGCAGTAATTCCTGCATTCCGGCTGTTTCCTCTCGCTCTTTATGGCTGCGACTTTACACTGGCGCAGCGTCGGGTCGACGGCAAACACAAGCCGGCGGCTGGCCGACCCGCACCGCGGAATACAACGAAGGAGACGACCATGGAACTGCGCAGGCTGGGCAAGTCGGGAACGCTGGTATCGCCCATCTGCCTGGGCGCCATGATGTTCGCCGACCGCACCGACGAGGGCGAGGCCGGCCGCATCGTGGCGTCGGCGCGCGAGGCGGGGATCAACTTCATCGATACCGCCGACGTCTATGTGCAGGGCAAATCGGAGGAGATGACCGGCCGCCTGCTGAAAGCCGAGCGCAACCACTGGGTCATCGCCACCAAGTTCAGCGCCCCGATGGGCAGCGACGCCAACCAGCAGGGGGCGGGACGGCGCTGGGCCATGCGCGCCTGCGAGGACAGCCTGCGGCGGCTGGGGGTGGACACCATCGACCTCTACTACGTCCATCGCGACGACCGGCAGACGCCGCTGGAGGAAACGGTGGCGGCACTGAGCGACCTGATCCGCGCCGGCAAGATCCGCTATATCGGCCTGTCCAATTTCCGTGCCTACCGGCTGGCGACCTTCACCATGCTGTGCCGCCAGATGGGCGTGCCGCAGCCCATCGCCCTGCAGCCCTACTACAACGCCATGGACCGCAGCGGCGAGGTCGAGATACTGCCGGCGGCCGAATATTTCGGCCTGGGCGTGGTGTCCTACAGCCCGCTGTCACGCGGCGTGCTGACCGGCAAGTACCTGCCCGACGAAAAGCCCGACCAGGGCACGCGCGCCGGGCGCGCCGACAGGCGCATCATGCAAACCGAGTTCCGCCGCGAATCGCTGGTGCTGGCGCAGGATATAAAGAAGCACGCCGAGGCGCGCGGCATCACCGCCGGGCAGTTCGCCCTGAACTGGGCGCTGAACAACCGGCTGGTCACCTCGGTGCTGGCCGGACCGCGCACCATGGAGCAGTGGCAGGAATACCTGAAGGCGCTGGACTACGCGTTCACGCCAGAGGACGAGGCGCTGATCGACGGCATGGTGAAGACGGGCCACGCCTCCACCCATGGCTACAGCGACCCGGCCTATCCCATCACCGGCCGCCAGCCGCGCACGGCCGGCTAGAGCAAATCACGTTCCGGCGGAATCGCGAGCGATTCCGCCGGAACGTGTGAATTTGCTCCAAAACATTCGTGTGAATTTGCTCCAAACATTAAGGAATAGAACCGATCAGGCGACGGCGTGGCGGCGGCTGCGGAGCAGCAGCACCAGCGGCATGGGAATCAGGGTCATCCAGAAGATCAGGGTGAAGTCATTGAGATAGGCGATCATGCTCGCCTGCCGCGTCAACTCCTCGTAGATCACCGAAATCGCCTGCAGCCGGTCGACGCTGGCGCCGCCGGCTTCCAGCGCCTCGCGCACCCGGTCGGCATCGAAATCGGCCCGCCACGACAGCTCGATGACGTTGGCGTCCGTGCCGCGCGCCAGCAGCGACACCACGATCGAAATGCCGATCGAGCAGCCGATGTTGCGCAGCAGGGCATAGATGCCGGTGCCCTCGTTGCGCAGCCGGGGCGCCAGGGTCGAGAAGGTGATGGTGGTGAGCGGCACGAAGATCAGGCCCAGGCCGAAGCCGTGGACGAAGCCGTTCACCAGCAGGAACATGTAGTCGATCTCGATCGTGAAGGTGGTCATCTCCCAGGTGGCGAAGGCGGCGATCACCAACCCGACGATGATGAACCAGCGCGGATCGATGCGGTTGGTCAGCCGCCCGACCAGCAGCATGGCGAGCATGGTGCCGATCCCGCGCGGGGCGATCAGCTCGCCGACGGCGATCACCGGATAGTTCTTCAGATGCTGCAGGAAGGGCGGCAGCAGCGCCATGATCGAATAGAGCAGCAGTCCGACCAGGAACATCAGCAGGCTGCCGACCACGAAATTGCGGTCGCGAAACAGCGCCAGCGACACGAATGGGCGCTCGGTGGTCAGCGAATGGACCACGAACATGGCGAAGGCGGTGGCCGCCACGATGGCCTCGAGCTGGATCTCCAGCGATTCGAACCAGTCCTCGACCTCGCCGCGATCGAGCATGAGCTGGAGCGAGCCGACGGCGATGCTGAGCAGGAGGAAGCCGCGCAGGTCGAACGGGAAGCGCCGGTTATCGGGATGCTCGGTTATGCTCAGCAATATGACGACGACGCTGAGCACGCCGAGCGGCAGGTTGATGAAGAAGACGTAGCGCCAGCCGTAAAATTCGGTCAGGTAGCCGCCCAGGGTGGGGCCGAGAATAGGGCCGATCATCACGCCGACGCCCCAGAACGCCATGGCGCTGCCATGCTTCGACGGCGGATAGGTGTCGAGCAGGATCGACTGCGACAGCGGGATCAGCGAGGCGCCGAACATGCCCTGCAGGATGCGGAAGACGACGATCTGCTCCAGGCTCTGCGCCGCCCCGCACAGGCCGGAAGCGATGGTGAAACCGACGACGGCGAAGGTGAAGTAGTTGCGCCGGCCGAAGCGCGCCGCCAGCCAGGCGGTCGGCGCGGTCATGATGGCGGCCGCCACGATGTAGGAGGTCAGCACCCAGGCCACCTGCTCGTGGGTGGCCGACAGCGAGCCCTGCATGTGCGGCAGCGCCACGTTGGCGATGGTGGTGTCGAGCGCATACATGATGGCCGGCGCCATCACCGCCGCCGTCACGGCCAGCGGACTGCCGGCGAATTTCCCCTCCGCCACGGCCGGCCTAGCGTGGCGCCGGCGCCGCCGACGGCGTCTGGGCCGCGGCGCCGGTTTCGCCCGTATCGATGGAGACGACCGCGCTCATGCCCATGCGCAGCGGCGGCTTGGCCGGGTCGTCCTCGATCGCCAACCGCACCGGCAGGCGCTGCACCACCTTGACCCAGTTGCCGGTGGCGTTCTGCGGCGGCAGGATCGAGAACTCCGCGCCGGTGGCCGGGCTGAGGCTCTCCACCTTGGCGTTCCACCTGATGCCGGGATAGGCGTCGACGGTGAAGGTCACCGGCTGGCCCTCGCGCACGCGGGTGAGCTGCGATTCCTTCAGATTGGCTTCGACCCAGATCTCCTCGACGCCGACGAAGTTCAGCGCCGGCACGCCCGCGCGCACGTAGCCGCCGCGCCGGATCTGGTCGAGCCGGCCGACGATGCCACGCGCCGGCGCCAGCACGACCGACCGGCGCAGGTCGAGTTCGAGCTGGTTGCGCGTCTGCAACGCCATGCGATAGCGCGGGTGATCCTCGGCCCTGATGTCGGAATTGCCGGAGAGATCGGCCAGCAGCTTGCCTGCCTCCTGCCTGAGCACCGCCACGCGCTGGTTGGCCACGTCCAGCCGGGTGCGGGCCTCGTCCAGCCGCGCCTCGGCGGCGACGCGGCTGGCGACCAGGGACGACTGGCGCCTGAACTCGCGCTCGGCGTACTCGACATTGGCCGCTTCCTGCTTCTGCTCCTCCGCGTTCTGGCGCAGGGCGGCGCGCATGGCGTCGATCTGGTCGCGGATCAGCGCCAGTTCGGCGTCCGCCTTCTCCAGCGCGATGCGCAGCGGCTCGTCGTCGATGCGGAACAGCTCCGCGCCCTTCTCGACCAGCTGGTTCTCATCGACCATGACGGCGGCGACGCGGCCGGAGACTTCCGGGCTGATCTGGATGCGCACCGCCTTGACGTAGGCGTTGTCGGTCTCGACGTAGCGGCCGCCGCTGAACAGCACCCACAGCGCCGCCGCCACGCCGGCCAGCAGCACCAGGCTCATCAGGATGAGACGCCGCGCCTTCATGGCCGGCCTCCCGTCCCGCCGTTGCGGCGGCTGCCATTGGAGAGATTGACGCGGATACGCAGCAGCATGGCGATGAGCTGCTCGCGCTCGGCGGCAGTGAAGCCCTGCAGCGCCCGCTCGCGGCTTTGCGAGCCCAGCGCGAAGACGCGCCGCAGCGCCGGCCGCGCCTTGGCGGTCAGATGGAGCGCCCGCGCCCGGCGGTCGCCGGCGACCGGCCGCCGCTCGATCCAGCCCGCCTTCTGCATGCGGTCGAGGGTGCGTCCCAGCGTGATCGGCGCTACGTCGAGAATGTCGGCCAGGCCCGCCTGGTTGATGCCTTCGCAGCGCGACAGATAGGCCAGCACCGACCATTGGGCGCGCGTCAGTCCCAGATTGCGGGCGCGCTGCTCGAAGTCGCGGCGCATCAGCCGCGCCCCGTCATGCAGCAGAAACCCCAGCCGCTTGCGATGCATGCTTCCCCTCAGCCGGCCCGTGCCGGCCGTTCGTAAGCTAGCTTAGTATATCGGCATTCACATCGGCAAATCGCCGATTCCGGGAGGAGTTCACACTCTTGCGAGCCTGGCCGCGGCGGCCAGCAGGTCGAATATCTCCACCAGCCGCGCCACATAGGGATCGCGGGCGGTGAAGGCGGCGTCCCTGCCGTCGCAGAATTGCTGCTCCAGCGTGTCGATCAGGCGGTGCAGGCGGCGCTGGTGAATGCCCAGCCGCCGCTGCAGCGGATCGGCGATGATGCCGGCGAAGGCGGCGGCGACCGCGCCGATCGCCAGCAGCCCGCCGGTGACGCCGACCAGCAGCACCGGCGAGACGGCGACGGGAAAGGCCCCGAACCACAACCCGCCGGCGGCGCTGCCGAGCGGGAAGGAGGCGATGGCGGCGTGCTTGGCCAGCGCCGCCGCGATGGCGGGGCCCAGCGAGATCATGCCCGGCGTCGCCTGATGCAGCATGACCGCGCCGGTGCTGAGCGCCAGCAGCGAGGTGGTGATCTCCGACGCCGCCGTGCGGGTGCCGGCATAGACCAGCATCGCCGCTTCCAGCTTGTCGCGGAAACCCGGCTCGTCGCTGTGCCTTGCCAGTTCGGCCAGGGTCAGGCGCAGCGCGTTCTGGATCTCGGGCATGGCCAGAATGGCTTCCTGCAGCGCATCCGTCTCGCTGCGGCGCCCATCCATCTCGCAGGGCAGCTCCAGCAGGTCGGTGATGATGCGCCACTGGATTTCGTGTCCCACCGCGGTGTCCAGCATCAGCTTGCGCGAGCCCAGCCAGGCGCTGGCGCGATGCGCGCCCGCCCCTTTCGCTCCGGCGGCGGCTAGTTTCAGCACCACGCTGGGCACCGCCAGCGCCAGGTTCACCGGCGCCTTGACGATGTCCCAGCCCAGCGCCCGCTTGTGGATCGAGGCGGCGCCCTTGACGCCGAAATGGCGGCCGACGAAAGCGTCGACCCGCGCGTGCCGGTCGCCGAAATAGCGGCGGGCCGCCTGGCGCACCAGCGCGTCCAGCTCCTCGCGGCTGGGCGGGACCAGGGCCGGCAGGCTGTTCATCGCGCCGGCGACAGCCGCAGCACCGCACCGTCGCTGGAATCGGTCAGCACCAGCAGCGAGCCGTCGGCCGCTTCCTTCACCGCCCGCACCCGGCTGCCCAGGTCGATGCGTTCCTCGCTGGCGACGCGGTCGCCGTCCAGCACCAGTCGCACGATGCCGGGATAGACCAGCCCGCCGACGAAGGCGTTGCCGCGCCACTGCGGCATGGCGGACGAATCGTAGAAAGTCATGCCGGCAACCGCGATCACCGGCGTCCACTGGTAGATGGCGTCGACCAGGTCGGGCCGGGTCTGCGGCTTGGCGATTGGGCGCCCGGAATAGTGATCGCCCCAGCTCACCAGCGGCCAGCCATAGTTCTTGCCCGCCTCGGGGATGTTGACCTCGTCGCCGCCGCGCGGCCCGTGCTCGTTGATCCACAGCACGCCGGTGCGCGGATTGATCGCCGCGCCCTGGATATTGCGATGGCCATAGGACCAGATTTCCGGCAAGGCGCCCTGACGGCCGACGAAGGGGTTGTCCGGCGGCACGCTGCCATCGGCATTGATGCGGATCACCTTGCCGATATGCGACCCCAGATCCTGCGACGGATCGAACTTGCCGCGATCGCCGGTGGTGATGAAGAGGGTGCCATCGGCGGCGAAGACGACGCGCGAGCCGAAATGCTGGCCGCCGCTGACCTTGGGGGTCTGACGGAAGATCACCTGCACGTCACGCAGCGCCAGCCCGTCGAGCCGGCCGCGCGCCACCGAGGTGCCGGCGCCGCCCTCGCCCGGCTCGGCATAGGAGAGATAGACCAGACGGCTCTGCGCGAAGTCCGGCGCCAGGGTGACGTCGAGCAGACCGCCCTGCCCCGATGCGTAGACGCCCGGCACGCCGGCGATGGGTTCCGATACCTGGCCGGCGGCGGAGATCAGCCGCAGACGGCCGGCCCGCTCGGTGACCAGGAGATTGCCGTCCGGCAATTCGGCCACGCCCCAGGGATGGTCGAAGCCGCTGGCGATGGTCTGGACCTGCAGCCTGCCGGCCTGGGTATCGACGCTGCGCGTCTGCGCCAGGGCCGGGGAGGCTGCGATCAGGACTGCAAGGGCGAGGGCCAGACGTCGCATTGGTCGATCTCCCGAATTCCCGATGGATGGCCGCCAGAATGTTTCGGGAATGTGGGGAGAGCGGGGCGGTTGCGCCAGTCGGCCGGCGGTCGATTCACTCCGCCTTCAGCCGTCCCCAGGTCGAGGGCGTGATGCTCCGGCCGGCCGCGCGCCTGGCCAGCCACCAGCCCTGCGGCGGCGGGACAAGGCCGAATTCGCGATCCAGCCCAAGCTTTTGCGCCGCATCCATGGGCCAGTTCGGGTTGTAGAGAATCTCCCGCGCCAGCGCCACGAGATCGGCATGGCCATGCTGCAGGATGTCCTCGGCCTGGTCGGCATGCACGATCATGCCGACCGCCATGGTCATGATATCGGCCTCGGCCTTGATCTTCTCGGCATAGGGAACCTGATAGCCATAGCCGACCTCGCCCACGGCCGAATTGGTCATGCCGCCGGAGGAACAGTCGATGACATCGACGCCCTTGGGCTTGACCCATTTGGCGACGTTGACGCTCTGCGCCGGCCCGAAGCCGACATTGTCCTCGCAGGACAGGCGCAGGAAGAGCGGCTTGTGCTGCGGCCAGACCTGGCGGATCGCTTCGACGATCTCGACAACGAGCCGGGCGCGGTTCAGTTCGCTGCCGCCATACTCGTCGGCGCGCTGGTTGGAAAAGGGCGACAGGAATTCGTGCAGCAGATAGCCGTGCGCGCCGTGAATCTCCAGCACGTCGAAGCCGGCCTGGTCGGCGCGCCGCGCCGCCTGCGCCCAATTCCCGATCAGCGCCGCAATCTCGCCGCGCTCCAGGGCGCGCGGTAGCGGATCGCTGGCCGGGGCGGCCAGCGCAGAGGGCGCCACCAGCTCCCACGCCTCCCAGTCGTCGATCGCCGGCGACGGAAGCAGCGGGCCGCCGCCTTCCCACGGGCGCGACCGGCGCGCCTTGCGGCCGGAATGCCCGAGCTGGATGCCGGCCACCGCGCCATGGGCACGGATGAAATCGACGCAACGCTTCAGGCCGGGCACGAAATCGTCGTGCCACAGGCCCAGATCGCCCACCGTGCCGCAGCCGCGGCGCTCCACCTTGGTCGATTCCATGAACACCAGCCCCGCACCGCCGGCGGCGTAGCGGCCGACATTGACCAGATGCCAGTCGGTGGCGAAACCCTTGACCGCCGAATACTGGTGCATCGGCGCCACGACGACGCGGTTCTTCAGCGTCACCTCGCGCAGGCTGACGGGCGTGAACAGCAGCGGCTGGCTCATGGCGGTTTCCCTACACCGTCTTCTCGACCATGGCCTCGATGACGCAGGGACCGTCGGTCTTCTTCACCGCCGCGGCCAGCGCGGCATCGAACTCGGCCGCCGTCGAGACACGCGTTGCCGGCACGCCCATCGACCGCGCCAGGGCGGACAGGTCGATGGCCGGGTCCTGCAGATCCATGCCGATGAAGCGGTCGTTGCCGTGGAAGGATTTCAGCCGCTGCTTGATGATGCGATAGCCGCCGTTGTTGCACAGCAGGAAGATCACCGGCGCCTTGTAGTGCGCCGCGCTCCACAGCGCCTGGATGGAATACATGGCGCTGCCGTCGCCGATCAGCGCCAGCACGCGGCGCTGCGGCAACGCAAGCTGGATGCCGACGGCGGCGGCGATGCCCCAGCCGATGCCGCCGGTGACATTGCCGTAGAAGGAGTGGCGGTCGCGATAGCGATAGAAGGAGAACAGCGAGAACGCCGTGGTCAGCGCCTCCTCCACGATCACCGCATCTTTCGGCAGGGCTTCCGACAGGCGCCACATCAGCCATTCCGGCGCCAAGGGCGATTTCTGCGCCAGCGCCATGGCGGCTTTCGCCTTCTTCGCCCGCTGTGC
Source organism: Alphaproteobacteria bacterium (assembly GCA_037190765.1). Taxonomy (GTDB): domain Bacteria; phylum Pseudomonadota; class Alphaproteobacteria; order Reyranellales; family JAQSWP01; genus JAQSWP01. Next base: position 142,023 of record JBBCJW010000084.1, on the reverse strand, counting down.
CGACCAGTTGCGCTGCGCCAGCCCCGCTTGCGTCGCTGCCGCCCTTTGGGCCAGTTTTTCGCCGCCCAGCCGCTTCAGCACCGGCAGCAGCGCCTGCAGGGTCAGCTTCAGGTCGGCGCGCAGGGCGATCTCGGCCGCCCAGTTCTTGCCCATCTCCCAGTCGCGCAAGCCGATCTGCACCAGCTTGGTATCCGGCGGCAGCGGGTCGACCGGGCTGTACACCGACATGGTCAGCACTTCCGCCCCCAGCGAGATCAGCAGGTCGTGCGGCATCAGCGTATCGCGCACCTGCGCCTGGTTGCGGTTCAGGTTCCCCATGTAGCAGGGATGCTCGGACGGGAAATGCGCCCCGCTCTGCACCGATTGCTGCCATACCGGCGCGCCCAGCGCATCGGCCAGCGCGATGGCCTCGTCCCAGGCGTGCGAGGTGTAGATTTCCGTCCCCGCCAGGATCGCCGGCGCCTTGGCTGCCAGAATCCGCCTCGCCAACGCCTCGATCGCCGCATCGGAGGGACGCACCGCGGTATCGACCTTGGTGGCGTCGCCCAGGTCGATCGCCGCCTCGGCATTGAGGATGTCGCCGGGCAGGGAGATGAAGACCGGCCCGGTCGGCGCGGTCTGCGCCACCTTGGCGGCGCGGTGCATGATGCGCGGCAGGTCCTCGATGCGGTTGACCTCGACTGCCCATTTCACCACCGGCTGCGCGATCGGCACCAGCGGCGCATAGAGCAGCGGCTCGGTCAGGCCATGGCCCTGCTCCTGCTGCCCGGCGGTCACGATCATCGGCGTGCCGGTGACATTGGCGGTGTAGAGCGTGCCCATGGCGTTGCCCAGGCCGGGCGCCACATGCACGTTGCAGGCCACCAGCTCGCCCGAGGCGCGGGCATAGCCGTCGGCCATGGCGATCACCACCGATTCCTGCAGGCCCAGCACGTAGGAAATCTCCGTCTGCTCGGTCAGCGCATGCATGATCGGCAGTTCGGTGGTGCCGGGATTGCCGAACATGCGCCGCACCCCCTCCTCGCGCATCACGGCGAGAAAGGCGCTGCGGCCGGCAATGACGTTACGGGGCGCGTCGGGCATCGGATGTTCCTATAGATTGCGGCGGAAAAGGTCGAACAGGCGCTCCCAGTGCCGCTCGGCCGCCGGCTTGTCATAGCAATGGCGCTGCGGGAAGGCGAACCCGTGCTCGGCGCCGGGATAGAGTTCGACCCGCGCCCTGATCGCCAGGCCGGCGAGGTGCCTGTCCAGTGCGGCGACTTTCTCGGGCGGGAAATAGGCGTCGATCTCGGCGCAGGCGAAATAGATCTCGCCCCTGATCCGCTCGGCGGTCAGATGCGGGCTGTCGGGCCGGTCGGTCATCAGCCCGGCGCCGTAGATCGAGGCGATGGCGGCGAAGCGCTGCGGATAGGCGGCGGCGATGGCGAAGACGAACTGGCCGCTCATGCAATAGCCGACGCAGCCCACCGAGCCGGTGCGCGCCACGCGGTCCTCATCGATGAAACGCAGCAGCGCCTCAGTGTCGGACACCACCTTGGCGTTGTCGATGCTGCGCAGCCAGTTCCACATCTTGCGGCGCACGGCCTCGTCGCCGTGGAAATCCTCGCCGCCGACATTCAGTTCCTCGCCGCTGCGATAATAGAGATCGGGCAGCAGCACGTAGTAGCCGACGCTGGCGATGCGGCGGGCCATGTCACGCAGTTCCTCGCGCAGGCCCGGCGCGTCCATGTAGAAGATCACCGGCGGGAACGGACCGATACCGTCCGGGCGGAAAACGTAGCAGCCCATGCTGCCGTCGCGCGTGGCGATCCTGACCTTGCGTTCCTGCATGCGCGGTTCCTTCCGCTTGCCTCCGCCGGGCGATCTCAGGCTATATCCGGCCACAGCCAAGAACAACGCCGCTGCCATGATGCGGCGCAGAACGAGGAACCGCTTCGTGAAACTGCAAGGCGTGAAGGTCATCGACCTGTCCAGCTTCCTGCCCGGTCCGCATCTGACCATGATGATGGCCGACCACGGCGCCGACGTGATCAAGATCGAGCAGCCCGGCAGCGGCGACGCCACCCGCTCGATCGGCCAGAAGCAGAACGGCAGCACGGTGTATTTCCGCAATACGAACCGCGGCAAGAAGAGCGTCGCGCTCGACCTGAAGGCGCCGGCCGGGCGCGCCGCGCTGCTGGCGCTGCTGAAGGACGCCGACGTGCTGCTGGAAACCTTCCGGCCCGGCGTGGCGCAGCGGCTGGGGCTGGACTACGACGCGGTGCGCAAGGTGGCGCCGCAGATCGTCTATTGCTCGATCTCCGCCTTCGGCCAGGACGGGCCGATGCGCGATCAGCCGGCGCATGATCTGTCGGTGCTGGCGCTGTCGGGGGCGCTGAGCCTGACCGGCGACGCCGAACGCGGCCCGGCGCTGCCCTCGATCCCGGCCGCCGACATGGCGTCCTCGCTGATGGCGCTGTCGGGCATATTGATGGCGCTGCTGCGCGCCAGGCAGACCGGCGAGGGCGACTATCTCGACCTCTCCATGCACGACGCGCTGGTGGCGTGGATGGCGCATCTGACCGGCTCGCTGTTCGCGCAGGACGAGTTGCCGGTCCCCGCCAACGAACGGCTGCTGGGCGGGGCCGCACTCTACGGCATCTACCGCACCCGGGACGGCCGTTTCCTGACCTTGGGCGGATCGGAGATCAAGTTCGCTGAGAACCTGCTGACGGCGCTGGAACGGCCCGACCTGATCGAAGCGGCCCGCCAGCCGGCCGGCGCGCCTCAACTGCCGGTGCGGCAATTCCTGGAGGCGACCTTCGCCACCCAGACGCTGGCGCACTGGATCGAGTGGTTCAAGGGCAAGGACGTGTGCTGGGCGCCGGTGCTCGATTTGCGCGAGGGACTGGACCATCCGCACGTCCATGCTCGCCGCATGCGGCTGCAGGACGAGCAGGGCAGCGACCATCTGGGCGTTCCCATCCGCTTCGCGCGCGAGCCGGCGCAGCCGCGCTTCGCGCTGCCGGCGCTGGGGGCGGACGGGCCGGAACTGCTACGCCAGGCGGGGCTCGACGACGGCGAAATCGAGACGCTGCGCGCCGGCAAGGTGCTGCAGACGCCGTAACTGTTGACACGATTGCACGCTTTGCGCCCAATCGGCCTCTGTCCCTGGGGAGGAAATTCCGTGCAGCACATCCGCAATATTCTGGTCGCCGCCTCACTCTGCCTTGCCGCCGCTCTTGCCGCCGTCATGCCGGCGCAGGCCCAGGCGCCGTGGCGCAGCGCCGATACGCTGAAGTCCGAAGTCTATTTCGGCCTGCGCCTGCCCGACGGCAAACAGGTCAGCGAGGAGGAATGGGGCAAGTTCCTGGCCGAGATCGTGGTGCCGCGCTTCCCGCAGGGGCTGACGGTGATCGACGCCTCCGGCCGCAGCGCCAATGCCGCCAACACCGCCTCGCCGGTCAACCCGACCAAACTGCTGGTGCTGGTGCATCCCAATGTCGGCGATTCGCAGGACAAGCTGTCGGAAGTGAAGGCTGAGTATCGCAAGCGCTTCGGCAACGACGCCGGCATCTTCCATATCGACGCCCCGGTGCGCATCGCGCCGGAGAACTGAGCCGACCCCGGCGTGAGCGATCCCCGGCAGCACGCCCCGGCCACGCTGCGCAATCGCGACGCGATACTGGCGGTGCTGAAGCGCGTGTCGCCGCCGCAGGGACTGCTGCTGGAGATCGCCAGCGGCACGGGCGAGCACGCCGCCTTCATCGCCCCGCGCCTGCCCGGGACCCTGCGCTGGCAGCCGACCGATGCCGAAGCCGAGGCGCTGGCTGGCATCGATGCGCATGCCGCCGGCGAGCAGCGCATCCTGACGGCCCTGCGGCTGGACGTGACCGCGCCTGCCTGGCCGATCAACAGTGCGCAGGCGATGTTCTGCGCCAACATGATCCACATCGCGCCGTGGGCGGCGGCGGAAGGCCTGTTTGCCGGTGCCGGCCGCCTGCTGCCCGCCGGCGCGCCGCTGGTTCTCTACGGCCCGTTCAAGCGCAACGGCGGCCACACCGCGCCGTCGAACGAAGCCTTCGACGCCAGCCTGCAGGCGCGCGATCCGCGCTGGGGCGTGCGCTGCCTCGATACGCAGGTGACGCCGCTGGCGCAGCGCCACGGGCTGGCGCTCGACGAGGTCGTGCCGATGCCGGCCAACAATCTCAGCGTCGTCTTCCGCCGGAACTGAACCTCACCACGTATCGATGTTGGGCCGCTTCTTGTGCGTGCGCGGCGGCGGGGCGGGCATGGAGCGCAGCCCGGCCAGCACCCAGGAACGGGTTTCGGCCGGGTCGATGACGTTGTCGATCTCGAACAGGCTGGCCGCGCTCAGCGCCTTGCCGCGCTCGTACATGCCGGCGACGCGGCGCTCGAACTCCGCCTTGCGCTCGGCCGGATCCTCGATCGCCGCCAGCTCGTTGCGGAAGCCCAGCTTCACCGCGCCCTCCAGCCCCATGCCGCCGAACTCGCCGGTCGGCCACGACACCGAGAAGAACGGCGCGTGGAAACTGCCGCCGGCCATGCCCTGCGCCCCCAGCCCGTAAGCCTTGCGCAGCACCACGGTGAAGAACGGCACGGTGATGTTGGCGGCGGTGACGAAGACGCGGCAGCAATGGCGCACCAGCGCGGTCTTCTCCGCCTCCGGCCCCACCATGTTGCCCGGCGTGTCGCACAGGAACAGCAGCGGGATGTCGAAGGCGTCGCAGAGCTGCATGAAGCGGGTGGCCTTGTCGGCGCCGTCGCTGTCGATGGCGCCGCCGAGATGGCGCGGGTTGTTGGCGACGATGCCGATGGGCCGGCCTTCGAGACGGGCCAGGGCGGTGATCATGCCCGGCCCGAAGGCGCGGCGCAGCTCCAGCACCGAGCCGGTATCGGCCAGGGTCTCGATCACCTGCCGCACGTCGTAGACGCGCAGCCGGTTTTCCGGCACGGCGCGGCGCAGCAGGCGCTGGTCGGCGCAGTCCCAGTCCTGCAGCGCGCCCTGGAAATAGGACAGGTATTTCTTCGCCGCCTCGACCGCTGCGATCTCGTCCTTGACCGGGATGTCGACCACGCCGTTGGGCACCTGCACGCTCATCGGCCCGACCTCCTCGGGCCGGAACACGCCCAGCCCGCCGCCTTCGATCATGGCCGGACCGCCCATGCCGATATTGGCGTTCTCGGTGGCGATAACCACGTCGCAGCAGCCCAGCAATACGGCGTTGCCGGCGAAGCAGCGGCCGGAGGCGACGCCGATCATGGGCACCAGCGCGCTCAAGCGGCCGAAATGCTGGAAGGTGCGGATGTGCAGGTCGCCGGCGATGATGGCGTCGGTGTCGCCCGGCCGCCCGCCGCCGCCTTCGGTGAAGAACACCATCGGCAGCCGGTAGCGCTCGGCCAGCTCGAACATGCGGTCCTTCTTGTGGTGGTTCTTTTGCCCCTGGGTGCCGGCCAGCACCGTGTAGTCGTAGGAGATGGCGATGGCGCGCGCGGCATCGTCGCCGAACCTGTCGCCGTTGATGCGGCCGACGCCCATGACCATGCCGTCGGCCGGCGTGCGGTCGATCAGTTCCTCCAGCGAGGAGCGGGTGCGGCGCGCCGCCAGGGTCAGGCCGCCGAATTCGTGGAACGAGCCGGGATCGCACAGCTGCTCGATGTTCTCGCGCGCGGTGCGCTGGCCGGTCTTGCGCCGCCGCGCCACCGCGTCCGGCCGGCTGGCGTCCTGCAGCTTGGCCTGCCGCGCCAGGGTCTCAGCCAGGTCGGGGCGGATGGCATCGAGATCGACCGCCTCCTCCCCCTTGCCGGCATCGCCCTCGATCTCGGCCTCGGCGATGAAGACCAGCGGATGCTCCTCGTACACGGTCTCGCCGGCCGACACGGTCAGGCGCTGCACGATGCCCGAGACCGTGGCCTCGATCACGTGCTCCATCTTCATCGCCTCCATCACCAGCAGCGGATCGCCCAGGCGCACAGCCTGGCCTTCGCTGGCGGAAATGGCGACGATGGTGCCTTGCACCGGCGCCTTCACACCAATGCTGCCTTCGGGCGCATCGGGAAACAGCCGGTCGGGTTCGACCACATCGGCCACCGGCGGCGCGGCGGCGCCCTCCTCCGTGCCCAGCGCCAGGACCGCCAGCGGATCGACGCTGTCGACGCGCGTTCCCGCCCGCCGCGCCGTCGCGGCATCGTCGAAATAGAGCCGCGGATGGCCGCCGCCGCCCTCGCCGCCCAGGATTTCGCCGATCTTCTCCTCGACGAAACGGGTGTGGACGCGGCCGGCCAGCACGTCGGGATGGCGCAGCAGGCTCTGCAGGAAAGAGAGGTTGGTCGGCACCCCGGCGATGCGGAATTCGCTGAGCGCGCGATAGGCCTTGGCCATCACCGCCGGCAGCGAATCGCCGCTCGCATGCACGATCAGCTTGGCCAGCAGCGAATCGAAGCGCGCGCTGGTGCGATAGCCGGCATAGCCGAAAGTGTCGACGCGCACCCCCGGACCGGACGGCAGGTCGAAGCTGGCCAGGGTGCCACCGCCGGGACGGGCCGAGCCATCCGCCGCCATGGTCTCCATGTTGATACGCGCCTGCAGCGCCATGCCGCGCGGCGCGGGCACCATCTCCTGACTCAGGCCAAGCTGCTGCAAGGTGCGGCTGCCGGCGATCTCAAGCTGCAGGCGGACGATGTCGAGGCCCAGCACCGCCTCAGTCACGGTGTGCTCGACCTGCAGGCGCGGATTGGCCTCGATGAAGGCGAAGGAAGCGGCGCCTTCCAAGGCATCGACCAGGAATTCGATGGTGGCGGCACCACGATAGCGCGCCGTCCGGCCCATGCCGACCGCCGCTTCGAGCAGCCGGCGGCGCAGCTCGCCGGGCAGGCCCGCGGCCGGCGCGATTTCGATCAGCTTCTGACGCTGGCGCTGCAGCGAGCAGTCGCGGTCCCACAGATGGACGACGTCGCCGGTGCCGTCGCCGATGATCTGCACTTCGACGTGGCGGGCGCGCGGATAGAATTTCTCGACATAGAGATCGCCGTTGCCGAAGGCCTGGCGGGCTTCGGAGCTGCAGCGCTCGAAGGCGGCCGGCAGTTCCTGCGCCGACAACGCCGGCCGCATGCCGCGCCCGCCGCCGCCGGCCAGCGCCTTCACCATCACCGCGCCGCCCGCGCCGAGCGAGGCCAGGAACGACTGCGCCTGCTCCAAGGTGGTGGCACCGCGCGTGCCGGGCAGCACCGGCACGTCGAGCTGGCGCGCCAGATCCAGCGCCCTGCCCTTGTCGCCGAACAGCGACAGCATCTGCGCCGTCGGCCCGACGAACACCAGACCGGCCGCCTCGCAGGCGCCGGCGAAGTCGGCATTCTCGCTAAGAAATCCGTAACCCGGATGTACGGCATCGCACCCGATCTCGCGCGCGACGGCCAGGATCTGGGCGACGTCGAGATAGGGAGCGACGCCACTACCCTGCAGGGTCCGCGTTTCGTCCGTCTTGCGCGTGTGCAGAGACTGGGTGTCGTCTTCGGAACAGATGCTGACCGTCGCCATGTCCAGTTCGGCCGCGGTGCGGGCGATGCGAATGGCGATCTCGCCGCGATTGGCGATCAGCAGTTTGCGTATGGCAGGCATCGACGACCACTCCCCGTACAACCTCGTTCTTTGCGGCGAGCATAGAGGAAGGTCGCGAGCGGACCAAAGCCGCTACTTGATCGCGATCCACTCGCCGGAAGGCGGCGTCACTTCGACATCGACCAGGCCCTCGGGCGTCTTGCGCGCGACGCAGATGAGGCTCTGCCGGTCCTGCCCATCGGCGGTTTCGCTGGCCAGAAGCGCGACGCCATAGGAAGCCGTGCCCTCCGGCGCCACCAGCACGCGCGCTTCGGGCAGTTTGGCCTCGGCGATGCAAGCCTGGACAAGCTGGGCGCGGAACTTGTCCCACTCATCGGGCGAGGACGCCATGACGCCGGCAGCCACGGCGCCACCAACGGCAACACTGGCCAGGCCGGTAAACAGGGGAATTCTGCTTTTCATGCCGACTCCTTGGTTAACTCCAAAAATTTGTTAATTCCAAAAAGCGACCCAAACTATTGAAAGTTCCGTGTTTTTTCGATATTTTCGGCCTGAAATCGGAACCCGCCGCGGCACCGCCCGTTTGCGCCGCAACAGCTTGCCGAGCCCTGTCCCGCTAGGCAGAATTCCCCGTCCTGCCATCACAACAACGGTCATTCGACGCGCCATGCCCCGCTATTTCTGGGCCAGACTGCCGGACGAGGAATTGCTCAAGCTGCGACTGCGCGATCTGAACGTGAAGATCGAGGGCTCGCCGCTGGAGCGGCGCATGAAGGATCTCCAGAAGGAGCTGGCGCGGCGCAACCTGCTGATCAAGCCACGCGGCTGGCTGTCCGACGAATGGTTCAGCCCCGACGAGGCGCCGGGCATCGCCATTCCCTTCTATCTCGCCCATCCGCGGCTGATGCGGCTGGAACGGCGCAAGATGATCGATGTCGAGGGCGGCAGCGTCGCCGAATGCATGCGCATCCTGCGGCACGAGGCCGGGCACGTGATCCAGAACGCCTTCCAGCTCCATCGCCGCCGCCGCTGGCAGCAGCTTTTCGGGCCGGCCTCGAAGCACTATCCGCGCTACTACCGGCCCAATCCCTCCAGCCGCAACTTCGTGCAGCATCTGCCGCTGTGGTACGCGCAGAGCCACCCGGCCGAGGATTTCGCCGAGACCTTCGCCGTCTGGCTGCGGCCGCGCAGCGACTGGCGCCGGCGCTATGCCGGCTGGCCGGCGATCAAGAAGCTGGAATATGTCGACGAGCTGATGCGCGAGATCGCCGGCAAGAAGCCGCTGGTCAACAGCCGCCGCAAGGTCGAGCCGCTGCGCACGCTCTCCATGACGCTGGAGGAGCACTACCAGCGCAAGCAGGCGGCCTACGCGGTCGATTTTCCCAAGACCTACGATCCGGACCTGATGCGCATCTTCGCCAGCAAGGAACGCCACCCGCGCGCCCCGGCGGCCTCGACCTTCCTGCGCAAGAACCGCGCCCGCATCCGCAAGGCGGTGTCGCGCTGGACCGGCGAGCACCAGTTGACCCTGGACACGCTGATGGACGAGATGATCGGCCGCTGCCGCGAGTTGAAGCTGCGCGCGGTCGGACCCGAACGCCGACTGCGCATGGATTTCACCGTATTGCTGACAGCCAAGTCGGTGCATGCCATATACAGCCGCTCGCGGCGGAAGTGGTTTGCCTTATGAGAAAAAGAAGAGTTCTGGTGCTGATGCACCCCGACCTGATGCCGCCGGAGAACGCCGCCAGCATCGATCCGCGCGAGCGCAACGACTGGAAAACCGAATACGACGTCGTCAGCACCTTGCGCGAGCGCGGCCACGAGGTGCGGCCGCTGGGCGTGCAGCACGAGCTGCGTCCGATCCGCGAGGCGGTCGAGGAATTCAAGCCGCATGTCGTGTTCAACCTGCTGGAGCAGTTCCACGGCGAGACCGCCTACGACCAGAACGTCGCCTCGTACCTGGAACTGCTGCGCATTCCCTATACCGGCTGCAATCCGCGCGGGCTGATGCTGGCGCGCGGCAAGGACCTGTCGAAGAAGCTGCTGCACTACCATCGCATTCCAGTGCCGGAATTCGTGGTCTTTCCGCTGAATCGCAAGGTGAAGCGGCCCAAGCGGCTGGACTTCCCGCTGATCGTCAAGAGCCTGAGCGAGGATGCGTCCGTCGGCATCGCCCAGGCTTCGGTGGTCGACAGCGACGAGAAACTCGTCGAACGCGTCGCCTTCATCCACCAGCGCGTCGGTACCCACGCCATCGCCGAACAGTACATCGACGGGCGCGAGCTCTATGTCGGCGTGCTGGGCAACGACCGGCTGCGGGTGCTGCCGATCTGGGAGCTGGATTTCGGCAAACTGGCGCCGGGGGACAGCCGCATCGCCACGCTGCGGGTGAAACACGACGTCGACTACCAGGAACGGCGCGGCATATTGCAGGGGCCGGCCGAAGGCCTGTCGCCGGAACTGACCGCCCGCATGGTGCGCATGGTCAAACGCATCTGCCGCACGCTGGAGATCGACGGCTACGCCCGCATCGATTTCCGCCTGGCCGGCGACGGCACGCCCTATTTCCTCGAAGCCAATCCCAATCCGGAAATCGCCCGCGAGCAGGAATTCGCCGAGGCGGCGGAACATGACGGGCTGCCCTATCCCGAGCTGCTGGAACGGCTGCTGCAACTCGGCATCGGCCGCGCCCGCGCGCTCGACTGGGCGGCGTAGCCGGCAAATCGCCATCGCCTAGAGCGGATCACGATTAGGTGGAAGCGTTTGCGCTTCCATCTAATCGTGTGAATCCGCTCTATTCTTTAATGTTTAGAGCAAATTCACACGTTCTGACGGAATCGCGTGCGATTCCGTCAGAACGTGATTTGCTCTAGCTCTTCATTATCGTCATCGCCCGGCTTGACCGGGCGACCCATCGCGCAGCGGCTGCGATGCGCGCTCAGTCACGCCGTTGCCTGCTTCAGGCATGGGTAGCCCGGTCAAGCCGGGCTATGACGGAAGAAGAGACAAGGGGCAGCCCGCCCCCTGCGGACAGAAAGCCTAATACGCCAGCTCCAGGATCTCCCTGACCTCGGCCGGCGTCGGAATCGGCCGCGGATTGCGCGGAATCCACGGCGTGCCCATGGACTGGGTCGAGATGCGCTCGAAATGCTCCTTGCCGACCTTGACCTCGCGCAGGCTGCGCGGCATGCCGAGATTGCGGATGAAATCGTCGAGCACGTCGCCGGCATCGCGGCCGGGCTGGCCCATGGCGGCGGAGATCAGCGCCTGGCGGTCGGCATTGACCGACTTGTTCCAGCGCATCGCCGCCGGCAGCATGATGCAGGAGGTGTGGCCGTGCGGGATGTCGAACACCGCGCCCAGCACGTAGCCGATGCCGTGGCTGGCGCCCATCGGCACGCCGGCCGCCAGCGGCGCCATCGACAGCCAGGAGCCGATCTGGCAGTCCAGCCGCGCCTCCAGATCGTTGGGGTTCTCCTTCACCCGCGGCAGGCCGCGCGTCAGCAGCGCCAGCCCGTGCAGGGCCGAGGCGTCGCCATAGGGATTGGCCTCGCCCGAGCAGACGCCCTCGACGCAGTGGTCGACGGCGCGGATGCCGGTCGACAGCCACAGCCACATCGGCGTGTGCGGCGTCACCGCCGGATCGAGGATCACCGCCTGCGGGATGATGTCGGGATGGCGGAACAGCTCCTTGACCCTGGTGCGCTCGTCGGTGACGCCGGAAATGGCGGAGAACTCGCCGGCCGACAGCGTGGTCGGGATCGAGATCTGCCGCACCTTGGGCCGGTTCATCGGCGGCGGCCCCATCGTGCCGTCCGGCTGCTTCACCGAGCGCACGCGATCGAGATCGTCGGGCGCGCGGATGTCGTTGGCCAGGCAGAGCTGCACGGCCTTGGCGCCGTCGGTGATCGAACCGCCGCCCAGGGTGACGATGAGGTCGGCCTTGGCCTCGCGCGCCATTTCCGCCGCTTCGATCACCGCCTTGCGCGGGGTGTGCGGCGGCATGCGGTCGAAGGTGCCGACGCAGTGGTTGCCCAGCGCCCGGCGCAGCTTCTCGACCTCGTCGGTCTCGCGATTGAGGGTGCCGCTGACCATCAGGAACACGCGCTGGGCGTCATAGCGCTTGGCCAGTTCGGCGGCGGCCTGCGCCGCCGGCTTGCCGAACTGCACCTCGTCCATCTTCGATAAAACGACGCGACCTGACTGCATGCTTTCCTCCCGATGGTTTGTTGTGGCCCAGCTTGGCCGCCTTCGGGCCATGGCGCAACAGGGCAGGAACGGAAAAGGTTCCGTTTAGCGTCCGATGAAGCGCGGCTTGCGCCGTTCCAGCACCGCAGCCAGGCCTTCGCGTGCGTCGGCCGTGCCGGAGAGCTCGGTGACGGTGCGTGCCTCCTCCGGCAGGCAGGCCTCGACGCTCGCCGCCATGCCGTTCCACAGCAGCCGTTTGGTCGCCGCCAGGGCAAGCGGCGCCCCCTCGGCCAGCTCGCGCGCCTGTGCGAGCGCCGCGGCATGAAGCTCGGCATCGGGCACCACGCTGTTCACGATGCCCAGATCGCGCGCCTCCTCGGCGGTGAGGACCGGGTTGGTGAGGAGAATCTCCATCGCCTTGCGCAGCCCGACCAGCCGCACCAACGTGGCCGAAGCGCCAGCATCGGGCGCCATCGCCACCCGCGTGGCACCGGCCAGGAACTTAGCCGACTGGGCGGCAATCACCATGTCGGCCGCGCAAACCAGGCCGAAGCCACCGCCGCCGGCGGCAAAGCCCTGCACGGCGGCGATCACCGGCGCATCGAGCCGGATCAGGGCCAGTACGGCGCGCTGCAGATGCGCGGTGGCTTTGCTGACATATTGCGGCAGTTGCTCGCCCTTGCTGGCGAAGGTGCGCACATCGCCGCCGGCGCAGAAATTGTTGCCGGCGCCGGTGATCAGCAGCACCCGCACCTCGGGCTCGCCATGGCAGCACATGATCGCCTCATTGAGCGCTTCCAAGAGTTCGATATTCATCCCATTGGCCGCTTCGGGCCGGTTGAGCACGATATGTGCCACGCCGTCCTGCCACGTCAGCAGGGCCGGTCCCGATTCGATCAGCTTGCGCTGGACCATGTGCGCCTCAGATCAGGAAGGAAAGCGTGTAGAGCGCCTTCTCGTTGTTGACCAGCACCACCTTCTTGCGCGCCATGCGCAAGCCGTCGTCGCGGCGGCGCAGGAGGTATTCGTTGCGCGACGCCCACACCGTATCGTCCCGCTGGTTGGATTCGAACACCATGACATTGGCGCCGACTTCGATTTCGCCCTGGTCCAGACGCAGCAGCTCGATATTGGACACCAGCCGGCGCAAGCGCGAGCGCGGCTCCTGGCTGTGGCGCTTGCCGGTCAGCAGCTGGCGCACGCGCAGGGCAATGCGCGAGCGGTTGTCGTAGATAATCGACATGCCCGTTTCCGGATCGGGATCCTCGCCGTTGGCCGGCACCCAGTAGACCCCGTCCTCCTCCCACAGCTTCTCCCAGGCCTCGTACTGGTGCTCGTCCTGCAGCCGCGCCTCACGATAGAGGAACTGGCCGACCTCGTGCAGCAGCGTGGCCTGGTCGGCCGGCCCGGCACGACCGGCGATCGTGCGCTCGACTGCGCCGCTCATGGCGCCTGCTCCATCAGCGCCCGATAGTGGCGCCAGATGCCGCGCGAGGTGACCTCATCGGTGTTATGGCCGATGCGGAAGCCTTCCTGATCGCGCCCTTCGCGGTGCAGGCCGCGGCCAAGGAAATTCCATTCCGGATCCCGCGCCGCCACCCCGCGCTGGCTGCGCTCGTACATCTCGCTGTCGTCGGCCAGCAGGAAGCCGGCCGGTCCCACCGAGCCCATGGTCTGCTGGCGCAGGCGGCGGTTGAGATCGGGCGCGCCCTTGAATTGCAGTGCGGTGACGTGCTGGACGGTGTCGTCGACCGCCAGCGGCTGCAGCACGAAAATCTGGATCTCGGCGATGAAGAGATTGGGAAAGATCATCACATGCGGGGTGCCGTCGATCATAATGCGATCGGCGGCGTCCGCACCATGGACGCGGCGCATGGCGGCGGCATAGTCGGGCAGGCGCGCCTCGTCGGTGCCGAACCAGAGCAGCGGCTTGCCATGACGGCGGAACTCGGGCCGCAGATCGTTCTCGGTATGGCCGTTGCCGTAGTCGCGCGCCACGGCGATCGACTTGCCGCCATAGAGCGCGCCGATGCCGCTGTCGGCGACGCGGAAAATCGAGGCATGGACATAGGCCGGATGGTAGCCGTCGGTTTCGTTCTCGAGCACGAATTTCCAGTTGGCCTTGACCCGGTGCTGCAGGAACCCGGCGGTGATCTCGACCTCGCCCTCGGGAGAATTCCGCACTAGCCGGTCGATGGTTTCGGCCGCGCCGCCCAGATGCTCCTCGAGGCTGGGGCCTTGCGCGGCCATCGAGCCAAAGACGAAGCCCCGGTAGATCGCCACGCGCGGCACGGCGGCGAGGCGGAACTCGCCCATGTCGCGGCCCTCATAGCCGTCCTTCAGCGCCACGCCCATCAGCCTGCCGTCATTGGCGTAGGTCCAGGCATGGAATGGGCAGGTGAAACTCGCCGCATTGCCGCGATTGCGCACGCAGACCTGCAGGCCGCGATGGGCACAGCGGTTGAGCAGCAGGTTGACCTTGCCGTCGCGGCCGCGGGTCATGATCACCGATTGCGGTCCGATCGACTTCAGCACGAAGTCGTTGACCTGCGGCACCTCGCTGACATGGCCGACATAGACCCAGGTGCGATACCAGATACGCTCCAGTTCGAGCTGGAACACCGCTGCATCGGCATAAAGGCTACCATGCACGCGGTCGGCCAGCACCAGCTCGCTCCAGCGCGGTTCCGCCACCGGTCCGATTGCCATCGCCTGCGCCATCCTGCACCTGCCAGTCGATTATTAGACCAAGCATTCTAATTATAGGCCGCAAGTCCGGGCCTGCAAGTCCGTCGCGCCACTATCTGCCTTTCAGCCCGTGCAACAGGATATCGGCGGCGGTTTCCGCCAGTTCGCGCGGCGACACCGCGCCGCCGGGGTCGTACCAGGAATAGGTGTAGTTCACCATGCCCAGCACCAGCATGGCGTAGATCTTGGCGTTGCGCCGGCCCATGCGTCGGCCACCCTCGACCGCCCGTACCGCCGCCAGCACCAGATCGACGATCTGGTTCTGCATGGCGCGGATGCGCGCCTGCTCGGCCTTGCCGAGATTGCCCAGATCGTTCATCAGCACGATCTGCTCGTTGCGCGACTGGGCGTTCAGCGCCGTCACCGAGCGGATGATATTGCGGAGACGCTCGTCGGGATTGTCGCTGAGCGCGATCGCCGCGCGCACATGCGAGCCCATGTCAGCGATATGCGCCGACATCATCTCCAGCAGAATCGCTTCCTTGTTGGCGAAATAGTGGTAGAGCGTGCCGCGCGAGGCCTTGCACGCCCGCGTCAGCTCGCCGATGCTGGTGCGGGCATAGGTGTGCTGCGCGAAAAGCTGCGCCGCCTTGCGCAGGATCGCCGCCTTGACCTCCGGATAGTTGGCCGACTGCGTGCGCGCCATCCTCGCCCCCTTTCCCGCGCCTTCCAATACCACGGACGATCCGGCGGGCAAACGCTTGACGAAGCCGGACCAACCGTCCCAAACTGCCGAAAAGGCGAACGATCGTTCTAATAATCGCTTTCAGGGAGGCGAACATGCAAGCTCTGGCCAGCGTCGAATCTCGCCGCGCCGCGCTCGCGGCGCGCGTGCCGGCATGGCGGCCCAGCACGCTCGACCGTGTGTTCCGCCGCATGGCCGACGAGTTCGCCGACCGCCCCTATGTGCTGACCGACCGCGCGCAATGGAGCTATGGCGAGGTGCGCGAGAAGGCCGAACGGCTGGCCGCCGGACTGGTCGAGATCGGCGTGCGTCCCGGCGACCGGGTAGCGCTGCTGATGGCCAACTACGCCGAGTTCGTGCCACTGGCTTTCGCGGTGTGGCGGCTGGGCGCGACGCTGATCCCGCTCAACTTCGCCTTCCGCGCCGGCGAGCTGGGCTATGTGCTGAAGCAGTCGGGTGCTCGGGCGCTCATCACCATGGGCGAGTTTCGCGGCCTCGACTACCTCGCCATGCTGGACCAGTTGGCACCCGGCTGGGAGCAGGACGCCGGCAGCGGGTTTCCCGCCTTGAAGGCTGTGGTGCTGTTCGGCGCCAGCGGGCGCAAAGCGTGCACGGTGGATGATCTGATGGCGTTGGGCCGGGGCCGGCAGGTGGCGGAAAGCCCGACCCGGCCCGAGGATCCCGCGGTGATCATGTATACCTCGGGTACCACCGGCCTGCCCAAGGGCGTGCTGCAATCGCACGACAACGTGCTGCGCATCTCCTATGCGCTGGCCTACCACCAGGCATACACGCCCGGCCGCCGCACCATCTTCGCCCTGCCGCTCTATCACGCCTTCGGCCTGGTGATCGGCGTCATCGCCTCGATCTGGGTCGGCGGCGCCATCGTCCCGCAGATGGTGTTCGATCCGGTCGAGACCTTCGCCGGCATCGAGAAATTCCGCGCCACCGATGCGCTGTTCGTGCCGACCATGGCGATGGCGCTGATCGACCATCCCGCGCGTGAGAAGCACGATCTCTCCTCCCTGACCGGCGTGCTCTCGGGCGCGGCGCCGACGCCGGTCAGCGCCTGGAAGCGCATGATCGAGGCGCTGGGCCTGAGCGAGGTGTTCACCGGCTACGGCATGACCGAGCTGAGCTGCGCCACGGTGTTGACCTGCATCGGCGATCCGCTCGAGACGCTGGAGCGCACGGTGGGCCGCACCATCGATGCCGGCGCCGCCGGGCTGCCCGAGCACAACGGCCTGATCGGCGAATATCGCACCTGCGATCCCTATACCGGCGAATTGCTGCCGCACGGCGCGGAGGGCGAACTGGTGTTCCGCGGGCCGACCGCGACCAAGGGCTATTTCGAGCGGCCGGAGGAAACGTCCGTACTGTTCCTGGAAGGTGGCTGGCTGCGGTCGGGCGATCTCGGCCGCATCCGGCCCGACGGCTATATCGAGCTGACCGGCCGCTCCAAGGAACTCTACAAGACCGGCGGCGAGCTGGTGGCACCCAAGGAAGTCGAGGCCGTGCTCGACCAGCATCCTGCCGTCGCCCAGTCCTACGTCATCGGCGTGCCGGACGAGAAATGGGGCGAGATCGGCGGGGCCTGGGTGGTGCCCAGGCCCGGCGCCGCGCCCTCGCCGCAGGAATTGTCGCAGTTCTGCGCCGAACGGCTGGCCAAGTACAAATGGCCACGTCACGTCTTCCTCACCGACGCCGAGTCGCTGCCCAAGACGCCGACCGGCAAGGTGCAGAAATTCGAGCTGGTGAAGATGGCCGTGGCGCTGCTCAAGCGCCAGGATCAGCGCAGCGCCTGATGCAGGCTTAGGGCGTGGCGTAGCCGCCGCTGACGCTGATCACCTGGCCGGAGACATGGCCGGCCATGTTCGGGGAGGCGAAGAACAGCACCGCATTGGCGATGTCCTCCGGCTTGCCAAGCTTGCCCAGCGGCACGGCGGCCTTGGATGTCTCGATCTGGGCGGCGGAGAATACCGCCCCTTCCTCCGCCCACAAGCTGTCGCGACCGACATCCTGCGGCGTTGGCGGCAGCACGACCCCGGGCGCCACCACGTTGCAGCGGATGCCGTAGCGGCCGAACTCCTTGGCCACGGCCTTGGCGAAGGTGTTCACCCCGCCCTTGGCGGCGCCGTAGACGGTGTTGCGCTTTTCGCCGAAGCTGGCGTCGGAACTGATGCAGACGACGGCGCCGCTGCGTTTGGCGACCATGCGGTCGAGCGCGGCATGGGTGCAGTTGATCGTCCCCATCAGGTTGATGGCGATCACTTTCTGCCAGTAATCCGGCTTCTGGTTGGGGAAATAGGCCGGCCGGTCCCAGCCGGCATTGTTGACCAGCACGTCGATGCCCTCGCCGGCCGCCGCCATCAGCGCCTTGGCATCGTCGAGGCTGGTGACGTCGGTGCGCACGACCTCGACCGCCGGCGCGCCGGCGCGCAGCGCCAGCTCGCGCGTGGCCTTCGCCTGCGCCTCGTCGATATCGCCGATGACGATCCGCGCCCCTTCGGCGGCGAACGCCAGCACGATGCCGCGGCCGATATTCGAGCCGCCGCCGGTGACGACGACGGTCCTGCCGGCAAAGCCGAGATCCATGATTTCACTCCCCTACGTACTCTTTTGTTTTGGATACGCCACCGACCGGACATCGAGGTCGGTCGCCCTTTCCCGGCATCAGGATCGGCATCCCTTCAGCACCTGGCAAGGAAACCTGCCGCCTCCTTCCGCCATACGGACGGACGGCACGCGCTCGCCACCCCCGACCAGTCGAGGATTTGACTCCGCAACGAAATGAATCTAGGTTCATTTTTCATGAGGATACGTTCACTATGGCAATAGCGCAGATTCGCCGCCAGCAGATCGAGGACACGCTGAACCGCATACTGGCGGTGACGCGAGCGTTGATCGCCGAGGGCGGCTGGTCGGCGGCGCAGATATCGGTGATCGCCGACCGCGCCGGGCTGGCAACCGGATCAATCTATCGCTATTACGATTCCAAGGTCGATCTGTGCGTGCAGGTGCTGGCGCAGGTATCGCGGCGCGAGGCCGAAGTGGCGGCTGCCATCATCGATTCGCCGGGCGACGCCACCACCCGCCTGCACGATTTGGTGGCCATGTTCATCCGCCGCGCCGCCCGCCAGCCGCGCCTGGCCTATGCGCTGATCGCCGAGCCCTGCGAACCGGCACTGGACGAGACGCGGCTGCAGTATCGCGACGCGCTGGCGCAGCAGATCGCCCGCCTGCTGGCCGAAGGCACGCAACGCGGCGAGTTCGTCGACCTGCCGGCCGACGTGCTCTCGACCTGCATCACCGGCGCCATGATGGAACCGCTGATCCGGCCGCTGGCCCGCGCCGGGCGGCCGAAACAGGACGAAATCGACCGCCTGGCGGAGCAGGTCGCCAGCGCCTGCGTGCGTATGGTGCGGTCGAACGCGCCACCGCTTGCCGCCGTGAAGAAAACGCGGAGGACGAAATGAGCCCGCAGCCCGCCATCGCCGATCGGCCCGCAACGCGGTTCGACACCCATCAGGTGCTGAACCAGGCCAGCCCCTGCGCCGGCTACAACGCCTTTGCCGGCGATACTGTCCTGCGGGCGCAGGTGGAATGCTACGCGCCCTGGAGCGCCGATGCCGCCACGGCGCTGGGCGCGCTGGCAGGCGATGGGCAGGTGCAGGAAGCGGCGCGGCTGGCCAACGAGCACGGACCGCAGCTGAAGAGCCATGACCGCTTCGGCAACCGCATCGACTGGGTCGAATTTCACCCCGCCTGGCATCAACTCATGGGCCTGGCCTTCGGCCATGGCGTGCACAGCCTGGCCTGGACCGCAGGCCACTCCTCCGGCCATTTCGCCCGCGCCGTGCTCTCCTATCTGTGGAACCAGGTCGAAAACGGCGTCGGCTGCCCCACCGGCATGGCCTATGCGGCGGCGGCGGGCTTCGCCAACCGGCCGTCCTTCGCGCTGTGGCACGAGAAAACCGCGGCGCCGCGCTACGATCCCCGCCGCGTGCCGGTCGCGCAAAAGGAGGGGGCGGTCATCGGCTATGCCATGACCGAGAAGCAGGGCGGCTCGGATCTGCGCCAGACCCAGACCACCGCGACCTTCGCCGGGACCGAGAACGGTGCCGACATCTATTCGGTCACTGGCCACAAATGGTTCTTCTCGGTGCCGAGCTGCGACGGGTTCTATACGCTGGCGCGCACGAAATCGGGCATAAGCTGCTTGTTCGTACCGCGCGTCTTCGACGACGGCAGCCTCAACCGCGTCTTCCTGCAGCGGCTGAAGGATAAATGCGGCAACCGCTCCAATGCCTCCAGCGAAGTCGAGTTCGATCGCACCAGGGCCATGCTGGTCGGCGAGGAAGGTCGCGGCATCGGCGAAATCCTCAGCCACGCCCATCTGACCCGGCTGGATTTCGCGGTCGGTTCGGCCGGGCTGATGCGCCAGGCGCTGACCTTGGCCATCAACCACGCCTCGACCCGCAACGGCTTCGGCCAGCGCATGGCGGACTTGCCGATTCAGGCCAACGTGCTGGCTGATCTGGCGCTGGAAAGCGAGGCGGCGACACTCTCGGCCCTGCGCATCGCCCGCGCCACCGACGCGATGGCGACGAACGAAAGCGAGCGGAAGCTGGCGCGCATCGCCACGCCGGTGACCAAGTTCTGGAACTGCCAGCGTGCGATCTATTTCGTCTACGAGGCGCTGCAGGTCCATGGCGGCAACGGCTTCATCATGGAGAACCCGATCGCCCGCCTCTATCGCGAGGCGCCGCTGAACTCGATCTGGGAAGGCACGTCCAACATGATGTGCCTGGACGTGCTGCGCGCGCTCAGCCGCGAGCCGGGCACGCACGAGGCGTTCATGGCAGAGATCGCCGGCGCCGGCACGGTCGACGGCACGCATGACCGGTTCCTGGAAACGCTGAACGACGATATGGGCGCGCGGGTCAACGACGAGGGCAACGCCCGCTCGCTGGTCAGCCGCATGGCGCTGGCGCTGCAAGCCAGCGAGATGATGCGCCACAGCCCGGCCGGCATCGCGCAGCGTTTCGTCGAGTCGCGGCTGAACGGCAGGCATGCCGGGGTGATGGGATCGCTGCCCAACGGTCCCGACCTGGCGGACATCGTCGCCCGCGCCGCTATCGCCTGAGGAAGCCGCCATGCAGGTCCTGCCCATAGCCGAGGTCAAGCAGGCGGTCTCGCCGCAGGAATGGCGGACCCGGGTCGATCTCGCCGCCTGCTACCGGCTGATGGCGCTCTACGGCATGACCGACCTGATCTACAACCACATCAGCGCCCGCTTGGCCGGCCGCGAGGAACACTACCTGATCAACCCCTACGGCATGCTGTACGAGGAGATCACCGCCTCCAGCCTGGTGAAGATCGACGTCGAGGGCAACACACTGCTGCAGCCTGATCACGGCTACAACGTCAATGTCGCCGGCTTCTACCTGCACGCGCCGATCCACAAGGCGCGGCCCGAGGTGCAGTGCATCATCCACACCCACAGCCGCGCCGGCACCGCCGTCAGCGGCCTGAGCGAGGGGCTGCTGCCGCTGTCGCAGACGGCGATGCGCTTCCACGGCCGCATCGGCTATCACGACTTCGAGGGGCCGGCGATCAGCGGCGCCGAATGCGGACGCGTGGTGCGCGATCTCGGCGGCCACGACATCCTGGTCCTGCGCAATCACGGCCTGCTGGCCTGCGGCCGCAGCATCGCCCAGGCGTTCAACGCCATGTACTGGCTGGAGAATGCCTGCCGCATCCAGGTCGACATGCTGGCCTGCAACCGCGCCCTGCACCTGCCGACGCCGCAGGCTATCGACAACACGGTAACCTGTTTCCAGGGCAGCGAGATCACGCTGCTGAACGAGACCCAGACCAACCCGACCCTCAATGCGCAGGCACGCTCGAATACCGGCGGCTATGGCGAACTGGAATGGGCGGCGCTGTTGCGCAAGCTCGACCGGATCGACGGGTCCTACCGTCACTGACGCGCAAAGAAGGCTTGCAGCACCGGCCGCTGCCCCTTGGTGATCTTGGCCAGCGCCGCATCCCGATCGAACCACGCGCCGCGATCGATCTCCGGAAAGGATTGCATGCGGCCGGAACGGGGCGGCCATTCCAGCTCGAAACTGTTGCTCTGCAAGGCCGCCGGATCGCAGTCGCCCTCCAGCGCAAAGACATGCAGCTTCTTGCCGCTCGGCAGCTTGAACGTGCCCAGATCATGGAAATCGCCGTCCAGATCGAAGCCGGTCTCCTCCCGGAATTCGCGCCGCGCCGCCGCCAGCGGGTCTTCGTCCGGGTCGATCAGCCCCTTGGGCAGCGACCAGGCGGCGTCATCCTTTTTCGCCCAGAACGGACCGCCGGGATGGACCAGGAAGACCTCCGCCGCGCCGCCGCGCCGGCGATGGAGCAGGATGCCGGCACTGGTCTGCGGCATCAGCCGTAGACGAAGGCTTTGTCGTCGAGGTCGATCTTGGGGAAAACGTCCTTCTCGGCCCAGTAATCCTGCGTGT
This sequence comes from Alphaproteobacteria bacterium, assembly GCA_037190765.1. GTDB lineage: Bacteria > Pseudomonadota > Alphaproteobacteria > Reyranellales > JAQSWP01 > JAQSWP01. Next base: position 120,326 of record JBBCJW010000084.1, on the reverse strand, counting down.
GCTGCCATTCGGGCTTGTCGCCGCGCTTGGGCAGCAGATGCATGCTGCGCAGGATGTAGCCGGGATTGAAGTTCTCGGTGTCGATCCACGGCAGCAGGGGCATGTCGCCGTCCTCCGGCCGCAGCGCCACCTCGACCTTCTTCGCCTGCCTGTCCTTCATGTGGGTCAGCAGGCGGCAGACGAAATCGGCCACCAGATCGGCGCGCAAGGTCCAGGAGGCGCGGAAATAGCCGAACACCCACACCATGTTGGGCACGCCGGTGAACATCATGCCGCGATAGGTGACGGTATCGGCGAAGTCCAGCTTCCTGCCGTCGATCTCGAACTCGATGTCGCCCAGCACGTTGAGATTGAAACCGGTGGCGGTGATGACGATGTCCGCCTCCAGCTCCTGGCCGGATTTCAACAGAATCCCCTTCTCGGTGAAGCGCTCGATCTCGTCGGTGACGACGGACGCCTTGCCCGAGCGGATGCCGCGGAACAGATCGCCGTCGGGCACGAAGGCGATGCGCTGGCGCCACGGCCGGTAGCTGGGATTGAAGTGCTTGTCGATATCGTAGTCGTTGCCCAAGAACAGGCGCACCGCGCCCAGCAGCTCCTCGCGCACCTTGTCCGGCTCCTCGAAGGAGCGGCGGGTGAAGTTGGCCTGGTCGAACAGGATGCGCCGGCGGACGATCTCGTGGATCCAGCTTTCGTCGACCTGCAGCTGGCGCAATTCGTCGGCCAGGGTGTTGGCGTTGCGCGCCGGGATGAAGTAGGTCGGCGAGCGCTGCAGCATGGTGACGTGCTCGACATCCGCCACCACGGAGGGGATCAGCGTCGCGGCGGTGGCGCCCGAGCCGATCACCACCATCTTCTTGCCCTTGTAGTCGAGGTTTTCCGGCCAGCGCTGCGGATGCACGATCGTGCCCTTGAAATCCGCCATGCCGGGCCATTCCGGCGTATAGCCCTCGGCGTGCCGGTAATAGCCCTGGCACATCCACAGGAAATTGCCGACGAAGCGCACGGTCTCGTCGGTATCCAGCCGCGTCGCCTCCAGGGTCCACTTCTTGTCGGCGCTCGACCATTTCGCCGCATCGATGCGATGGCGGTAGCGGATATGGCGGGCCAGATCGTTGTCGGCGATCACCTCGCCCATGTAGTCGAGGATTTCCCGCGCCGTGGCGATCGGCTTGCCGGTCCACGGCTTGAAGCGATAGCCGAAAGTGTAGAGATCGCTGTCGGAGCGGATGCCGGGATATTTGTGGGTGATCCAGGTGCCACCGAAGCTGTCCTGCTCCTCCAGCACCACGAAGCTGGTATCGGGAAGCTGATCGCGCAGGTGATAAGCGCCGCCAATGCCGGAAATCCCGGCGCCGACGATCAGCACGTCAAAATGCTCGGTCCTCACCGGCGAGGTCTTTTCGGGCAGGGTCGAATCGGGCATGGGTTCCCTCCGGCGTGCAATTCCGCAAGCACGCTCTACCCACCCATTATAGCGACTTCACGGCAAGCTAAAGAGCCCGCCAGTTCCGGCAAGTGAAACGGGACAGGCCCAGCGCCTATTCGCTGAGGTTCAGCACCCGCAGATCGGCGCCGCCGGCCACGGAAATGGTCTGGCCGGTGATGAAGGACGCCTCCTCGCTGCACAGGAATGCCGTCGTATGGGCGATATCCGCGGGAAAACCCCAGCGGCCCAGGCGCAGCGCCTGGTTATAGGCCGCCTTCTCCGCATCGCTCATGTGGCGGGCCGTCAACGGCGTTTCGATCGGGCCGGGCGCCACGCAGTTGACGCGAATTCCCTTGGGCCCCAGCTCGTAAGCCGTATCGCGGGTGAAGGTGACGATGGCCGCCTTGGCCGAGGAATAGATCGAGTGCTGGATCGTATAGTGGAAAGAGGAGATCGAACCGATATTGACGATGGCCCCGCCCCTGTTGTCCCTGACCGCCTGGCGGGCCCAAATCTGGCTGCACAGGAACGTGCCCTTGAAATTGGTGTCGACCTGCCAGTGCCAGTCGTCGTCGGTGCAGTCGAGGAACGGTTTCTGCCGCGCCACGCCGGCATTGTTGACCAGGTAGTCGACTGGGCCGGCCTTGTCGGTGGCCTCCGCCACCATGCGCTCGACCGCTGCCCGATCGGTGACGTCGGCGACGACGCCGACCACCTTGAGGCCCTTTTCGCTCAGGATCCGCGTTTCGCGCTCGATGCGCCGGTCGTTGGCGTCCGCCATGACGACGGTAGCGCCACGCTGCGCGAAAAGCTCGGCGATGCCCAGACCGATGCCCCTGCCGGCGCCGGTGACCAGCGCGACCTTGCCCGTGAAATCCATAAACTCACCTATTGCGGCGGAATGAGACAGGAATGGATCGATTCCTGGCCGTCTATCTCGCGCGCCAGCGTGCGGACCGCCAGTTCTGCGTCTTCCAGCGCGAATTTGTGCGTATGCATCAGCTCCAGCGGCACCTTGCGGCTTTCGATCAGATCGATGGCCTTGCGATAGCCCGACGACATCACGCCATAGGCGCCGCGAATGGTGATCTCCTTCAGCACCACCAGATCGCTGACGAAATCGGGGATCGGCCGGAAACCCTTGACGCCGGCCAGTACGATGGTGCCGCCGCGCCGCACATACCGCAGGGATTCGCGCACCGGATCGGTGGCGTAGGGCGACAGCTCGACCACGATGTCGACGCCGCGGCCATTGGTCAGCTCGCGCACCCGCTTCAGCACGTTCTCGTTGTCGACGTCGATGGTGTGGTCAGCGCCGAAGGCCCGGGCGATCTTCAGTTTCTGCGCGTCGGCCGCCTTGCCGGCGACGATGATCGTCTTGGCGCCGGCCGCACGGGTGGCCACCACGCTGGCAAGGCCGCGCTGGCCCGGCCCGATGATCAGGACCGTATCGCCGATCGTGGTGCCGGGAATTTCCACCGCCCAGCGAAAACCCGCTCCCAGCGGATTGAACATGGTCGCCAGTTCCGGCGGCAGGGTGCGGTCCATCTTGTGCAGGATGGAGTTGGGCGCCAGGTACATATACTGCGCATAGCCGCCCCACAGGCCCGGCGCCGTCGACAGGGGAATGAAGGAATAGGTCTGCCGCTCGTCGCACATGTGGTAGTGGCCGCTGCGGCAAGTATCGCAGGCGTGGCAGGAGATCATGGTCTCGACCGCCACCCGGTCGCCGACATCAACCTTCCAGCGCTTGGCCGCCTTGTCGCCGATCTTCTCGACGATGCCGACCGCCTCGTGGCCGGGAATGGCCGGCATGGGCAGCTTCAGCACGCCCTCGTACTGCTCGTAGTCGGTGCCGCATATGCCGCAGGCCTCGATGCGCAGGATGGCGCTGTCGTCGGCAATGTCGGGAATGGGCAGGTCGCGCTTCTCCAGCGTCCGCGGCGCGGTCTGCACCATGGCGAAGGATTTGCGGGGCAAGGCGCTCATGCCGTTCCAGCCTTTCGCCGTTTCTCGCCCAGGACGCCCGCCTGCGCCAGCTGGCGGATACGCTCCGGCGAATAGCCCAGCGTCGCCAGGATGCGGTCGGTGTCCTCGCCCAGCGCCGAGGTCGGCACCGGATCGGCAACGGGGGTATCGGAGAAGCGCACGGGCAAGGCCACGTTGGGAATGGCCCCCAGGGTGGGATGCTCGATGGCGCTGAGCATGCCGAGATTGCGGATCTCCGGCGCATCCATGGCCTCGCCAACGGTACGGACCGCCGATGCCGCCACGCCTGCGGCATGCATCTTCCGCAGCCAGTTGTCGCGCGTATCCTGCCGCAGGATTTCCGCCATCAGCGCGTAAAGCCGGTCGAAGTTCTTGATCCGCAGGACATTGGTGGCGAAATCGGGATCGGCGGTGATGTCGGGTCTTCCCAGAGCCTCGCTCATCATGCGCTGGAAGATGCGGTCGTTGGCGCAGGTGATGTAGATCGGCTTGTCCTGGGTGTGGAAATAGCCGATCGGGCTAGCGGTCACCTGCGTGTTGCCGGCCCGCGTCGGGCTGACGCCGGTCGCCAGATAGGTGGCGTGGAAATTGCCCAGCATGTTGACCGCCATGCCCAGCAGGGTGACTTCGATCTGCTGGCCCTTGCCGGTCTTGTGCCGCGCCAACAGCGCGGCCTGGATGGCATTGGCGGCCATCATGGCGGTGGCGATATCCATGATCGAGGGACCGGCGCGCATCGGATCGCCGTCGGGCAGGCCGTTCATGGAGAAGAAGCCGCTCTCGGCCTGGGCGATGGAGTCGAAGCCGACCCGCTTGGAGAACGGACCTTCCCGGCCATAGGCCGACACCGAGCAGTAGATCAGCCTGGGGTTCTCCGCCGACAGCTCCCGGTAGCTCAGGCCCAGCCGCTCCATGACGCCGGTCGAGAAATTCTCGATCAGGATATCGGCGTCCCTGGCCAGCGCCCTTGCGATGGCGCGCCCCTCGTCCTGCTTCAGGTCGAGCGCCACGCTGGCCTTGTTGCGGTTGACCCACTGGTAGGCGACACTTTCGCCGTCGATATGCGGGGGGAAATTGCGGAACCCGTCGCCGCCCGCGCTTTCGACCTTCACGATCTCGGCGCCGAAATCGCCCAGGATCAGGGTGGCGAAAGGGCCGGCGAGGAAATGCGTGAAGTCCAGCACCTTGATGCCGTCCAGCGGCAGGGGCGCGTCGGCCGGCCGCTTCTTGTATTCCGGCAATGGCGCCGATTTGATCGCCATGAACTCTACTCCGCTATCGGCATTGTCGCTTCAGGCCTGCCGGCCCGCGGGCCAGTCGCGTTCCTCGACATGCTCGTCGAGCTGCACGCCGGTGGAATTCAGGAATCCGGCCAACGTCTGGTAGAAACCCGCCAGCAGCACCAGCTCGATCATGCTTTCCGGCGCCAGGCGCTGCGACAGCGCCGTCCAGGTTTCCTCGCCCAGGCAGGAGTGATCGAACAGCTCATCGACCGCGCGCACATAGAGCCGATCCTCCTCGTTCCAGGCATAATTGTCAGTGGTGACCCCCTCGACCTCCGCGGCCGTCAGGACACCGGCCTTCAGCGACATCTTCCGATGCTGGCCGAATTCGTAGAGGCTGCCGGTGCGATGCGCCACGCGCAGGATCACCAGCTTGACGCCACGCTCGGGCAGGGTGCCGAAACGCAGGAAGTACCCACCCACCGCGTTGATCCGCTTCAGCAACTCCAGATTATGCGCCATGGTGCGCAGCGCATTGGGGACCGAGCCGTCCTTCAAGGTGGCGTGCCGCAGGATCGATGCCTGCTCCGGCGTCGGATTCTCGACCATGGCCAGGCGCGGGGCGGTCGGGATGGGTATTTTCGGCGTTTTGGCCATGATCGTCTTTCTCCTGCCGGTTCCGCTATTTCAGCCGCAACAGGCGAATGCTGGTGTGGTAGCCGCTGCCCAGGGCGGGGCTCCAGTCGGCGATGCGCTTGTTGCTGGAAGCAAACGGCGTATGGCACCACAGCAGGGGAACGTTCTCAAGATTCTCCGCCTCGAGCCGGGCGAAATCCTGCAGAATCTTCTTGCGCTCCTCCAGGTCGCTGGTCCTGAGCTGTTTCCGGAACAGTTCGTCGTATTCCGGCCGGTTGATGTTTCCGGCGGGCCAGAACGAGCCGGAGGTGAACCAGGTGTTGATGGTCTCGCCGCCGTCGTCCGGAATGGAGCTGGGCGAATAGAATATCGAAGTGCGCTTCTTGCTGCGCATCATCGCAAGCCAGGCGCCGGTATCGAAGCTTTCCCGCTCGACGACGAAACCGACCGCTTCGAGATTGCCGGCGATCGCTTCCAGGACCTGCGGCGCATTCGGCACCGCCGGGAACGAGTCGGTCTGCAGGGTAAAGGAGATCCTGGTACCCGGCTTGACGCCCGCCTCTTCGAGCATCGCCTTCGCCTTGGCCGGATCGTACGGAATCTGCGGCAGGCCGTCGAGATAGCCGAAGGTTCCGGGCGTGAACATGCCCGTCGCCGGCTCGCAGATGCCGCCCTGGACCTTGTCGGCAATCTCCTGGCGATTGATCGCATGTCCGATCGCCAAACGGACGCGGCGGTCGGCGGCCTGCGGAAAGGTCTCCTTGTTGAACAGGATGCCGGAGGTGCCGCTGTAGCGCGACAGGACGATCGAATAGTCCTTGTTGCCGCGCAATCTCTCCAGAAGCGGTCCGGTCAGGCCGGTCACGATATCCGCTTCGCCGCGCTCCAGCATGGCATAGCGCGTGAACGGCTCCTTCACCAGTCGCTGGGTTGCCGTTTTGACCGTTGGCGCGCCGCCCCAGTATTCGACATTCGCCTCGTACTTGGTCATCTCGCCCGCCTGCAGCGCCACAAGCCTGAATGGCCCCGTGCCGACCGGCTTGTCCTGGAATCCTTTGGCGCCGACCGTCTCGTAGTAGGCTTTGGGAATGATCGGCTGCAGCGCGTAGCGCGCGGTCGTGAAGAAGGATGGCCAGGGATTCTTCAGCACGAACCGGACCGTATGCGGATCCACCACCTCGATGCGCTCGATCGACTGCGCGAAACCGCCGCGATAGATATGGCCGCTGTCGGGCGCCATCACCTTTTCGAAAGTGAACTTCACGTCCTCCGCCGTGAACGGATCGCCGTTGTGGAACTTCACGCCTTTGCGGAGGCTGAAGTCCACCTGCTTGCCGTCCTCGCTCACGACCCAGCTCTCGGCCAAAGCCGGATATTTTCCGTCGCGCCCCAGGTTGATCAGCCCGTCATAGACGAAATCGAAGATCATCGTCGGCGCGGTGGCGTTCATCGTCGTCGGATCGAACGTCTGCACCAGATTGGGCAATGCAAGCACCACATCGCCCTTGGGCTCGGCCAGGACCGGAGTGCTTCCGACCATGGCCAAGGCAATAAAGGCGCCCGCAACCGCAAGAGGGCGACAGGCATGCAGTTTAGAGGAGTTTGCTGCGGTGAGCGCTTTCGACATGGCTACATTCCTCCCATCAGAATGTTCGGCGAGGGGCTAGTCTTGCGCTCGTTCTAATTAACCAAGCGCTTGCTTGTTTTTTAATTTTATAGTGAACCGGCCAGCATCAAGTCAATAGCGTCAGCCGGCTGCCTCGCATCGCATGGCGATGCAGAGTTCCGTGACGGTTAACTAAATTCGTGTGCGGTGGTAGAAGGCAGCAGGAAAGGCGCTGCAAAATCATGATACAGGCGCGAGCCAAAAGTTCTTCGCGCGGACGCAAGGCCAATGGCCGAAAGCAGGAAATCCTGCGCATTGCGGCCGAGCTGTTCATACGACACGGCTATCAGGCAACCACCGTCCGGGCCATCGCCGACGCGGCCGGCATACTCTCCGGCAGTCTTTACCACCACTACGCATCGAAAGAGGATTTCGCGGACGAGATAGTTCGCGTTTACGTCTACCACGCGCTCGATCGCTACAAACAGGTGATCGCAACCCAGCGACGTCCACGCGACAAATTCGAGTTCCTTGTCAGAGCCGCAATAATGCCAGTGATCGAGCACAGGGCCGCCCTGCTCGTGCTGCAGCACGAAGGACGCGAACTCTCGAGGAAAAGGCGTTTTGCCTATATCGACCAAGTCAGCGTCGAGATCGAGGCGATATGGAGCGAGGTGATACGGGCAGGCATCGCCGACGGCTCCTTTCACCCCAATATCGACCCGGCCCTGCCCTACTACACCGTGCGCGATTCCGTCGTTTCAGCCGCCCGCTGGTTCGATCCAGCAGGCCGGCTGTCCCTTGAGGATCTGGTCGAACAGTACGTGACGATCTTCATGCATGGCGTCTGCCGTGCAAAACGATGACTGCGGCTCAACCCGAGGCGGCGGCAGTCCTGCCCTTGCTGCTGATGCGATAACCGTGGCTTTCGCAGTTCCAGGTATCCGGAGGCACGCCTCGGTCGCGCAGCTCGGTCTTGACACACCGTATCGCTTGGCGGAAACCGGACCTAATCTTCGCGGCCGATCGTACGGCGGGGCGGGCGCTGGAACGTGCGGTAGTAGAAGCGCCGCGCCTTGCCCATCTGTTCGGGTTTGAAGGCCTTGGCCGGCAACTCGGCGATGATGTTGATGTAGCGGCGCGGCACCGGCGAAGGCGTGCGCGGCTCCACCGCATGCACGGACTGGACCGAGTTGACGAAACCGATGAAGCGGTTGGCGGCAAAGGCCAGGCAATCGACCTGCTCCACGTTGTTCCACGGCGTCTCGTGCTTGTCGAAGACCGGCCTGCCGCGATGGCGGAACAGCTGCAGGCCGGCGCCCGTCGACTGATCGTCTGGACGACGCATGTAGAACAGGCCGGCAAAGACCTTGTCCGCGCGATCGATATGCGCCGGCTTGACACTGGTCGTGGCGCTGGTCGGCGTATTGACCACGAACTGGCAGGCCAGCGCTATGTCGGCCTCTTCCGGCCCGCCTCGCTGCTTGACGCGCCATTCCTCCAGCGGCCGGCCGATCTTGTTTTCGAGACCCGGATGCGCGATGCGCAGTTCGTCGCCAAAGACGCGCACGATATCGCGCCAGAACTCTCGCGACACGTGATAGGCGAAGAAATCGCGCCAGGCGTCGCTGACCATGCCGGCCGACTGGAGCTGCTTGAATTCCAGACGCGCCGCATGGTTCTCGGGCGTCCTTTCGAGATCGCGCAGGAAGGCCTCGAGCGGCGGGAAGCTCTGGGCCAGGGCCGCATAGTAGTCGGCTGGCAAGGCTGCATCGATTGCAACATGGGCAAACGGCCTGTTCGCCACATCGGTCGGCGACGCCTTGCCCAGAACGGAAGATGTTGCGTCCGGAAGGGACTGCGAAAGGGACATCGAAATAACTCTGCAGCGGCAATTTTGGCGCGTCGCTTTTTATAGCGCAGAAACACGGCTCGGAGAAAGTCGTCCCTCCGGGCCGTTTTTGAGCCGATTTCAACGCGGTAGCCTCCTTGGCGCGGCGTGGCGCGGCGCGGGAGCACCCGGTAGAACGACAGCAGCCTACCCCGCCTTGCCGACCGATCTTCCTTTGCTGCTGATACGGTAGCCGTGGCTCTCGCAGTCCCAGGTATCCGAGGTCACCCCCTCGTCGCGCAGCTCGACCTTGCGCACTTTCTGGGTCGGCGTGCGCGGCAGCTCGGCCACGAAGCGGATGTAACGGGGCACCATGAAATACGGCATGGTGTCCTGGGCGAAGTTGAACAGCGCGTCCGGCGTGAGGTTGGCGCCCTCGCGCCGTACCAGCACCGCCAGCACGTCATCCTCGCCGACCGGCGAGCGCACGCCGACCACGGCCGCTTCGGCGACGCCGGGATGGGCGGTGAGCAGCCGTTCGACCTCGAAGGAGGAGATGTTCTCGCCGCGGCGGCGGATCGAATCCTTGATGCGGTCCTGGAAGAAGATGTGGCCAGTGTCGTCGAGATAGCCGCGATCGCCGGTATGGAACCAGAGGTCCTTCATCGCCTCCAGCGTCTTTTCGGGCATGCCCAGATAGCCGGTCAGGATCGTATTGGGCAGCCGCGGCCGGATGCAGATCTCACCGGACCCTCCTACCGGCAGCTCATAGCCGTTCTCGTCGCGGATCGTGACCTCGAACTGGGCTCCGGCCCGGCCGCAGGAGCCGCGCGGCGATTCGCCGGGGCGGGTATAGACCACGAGATTGCTTTCGGTGGAGCCATAGGCCTCGACCAGTTCCACGCCGAAGCGGCGTTCGAACTCGTCCTGGAATTCGGCCGGGGCGGGCACGGCATAGATCAGCCGCAGCGTGTTGTCGGCATCGTCAGACCGTTCGGGTTGGCCGCGCAGCATGTGGCAGAGCCCGCCGATCGCGACGCAGATCGTGGCCTTGTGCTGGCGCACGTCGTCCCAGAAGCGGGTGACGGAGAAGGCGGGCACCAGGACCATGCGGGCGCCCATCAGCATCGGCCCCAGGGTCATGAACTTGGCGGCGATGTGGAAGAACGGCAGGTAGTTGTAGGCCACGTCGTCTTGCCGCATCGACACGATCTCGTCGAAAAAGACGCCGAACGACACTTCGTGGTGATGGCTGATCACCACGCCCTTGGACGGGCCGGTGGTGCCGGAGGTGAAGATCACGCAGGCCGGATCGGTGCCGGCCACCTCGAGGTCGAGATTGGCCTCGCTGGCGGCATCGGCAGGCGCAAAGGCGGCCTCAAGGCTGGTCGTCGTACCGGTGGCCGCTCCAGTGACGATGACCGGCGTGCCCGCCGGCAGCGCCTTTGCCATCTCGGCGACGAACTGGGGATCGACGATGGCGCATCTGGCCGCGGCGCGATCGACGATGTAGCGCAGCAGCTCGCCCTTGTAGGCGATGTTGATCGGCACCTCGACCGCGCCGGCCTTGGCAATGGCGAACCAGGCGATCAGGTAGCCGACCGAACTGGTCATCATCAGCAGCACGCGATCGCCGCGCCCGACGCCGTGCTTTTCCCGCAGGCCGCGCGCCAGCCGGTTGGCGGCCCGGTTCAGCCGCTCGAAGCTCCAGGTTTCGCCATCGACGACCAGGAACGGATGGTCGGGACTGGCCTGGGTGCGTTCCTCCAGAATGCCGTGAACCGTGGCAGCGCCGTTTTTCAGCAACGCGACGTAATCCATCCCAGACCTCGAACGCACGGATATTCTTGAACGACCGTTTTATGATTGCCGCGGGCCGACGGGACCGCAATCGGAATCGACGGCCCAGGCGCCGCAGATCGTCAGGGAATCAGGCGCTGCTCTCGCATCCGCGAGAGATTGGCGAGAAAACTCTGCTCGGTATCGAGCGCCCGCTGGAAGCCGTGCTGGCGGCACTTGACGATCGACGAGAGCACGTCCCATTCCGCCTTGAACAGGAAATCGCCGAACTGCCAGTTGGCCAGCGCCGACAGCGGCAGATCGCGCAATCCATGCCGACGCACCATCGCCGCCCAAATCTCCTCGTTGCCCTGCATAGCGGTCGCCAGCGGCGGGCTGTCGGCCGGGCCGGGCTCGACGCCGAAGAAACCGGCCAGCGCCGGCCACAGATTGCGCCAGCGGAAATAGTCGCCGTTGATGATGTTGTAGGCCTGGTTGGCGCAGCGCGGCTCCTCGGCGGTCCAGACCATGGCGTCCGCCAGCAGGTCGGCGTCGGTCGCCTGGCTGACGGCGTTGAAGGCGGCCGGCGTGCCGGGAAACCCCAGCGGGCGGCCCAGCGCGCGGCACAGGCTGCCATAGGCGGCAAGGGTGGAGACGCAGTTGAAGGGATAGAACAGCGACAGGCCGCAGACGATGTGCGGGCGTACCGTCGACCAGGTCCAGGCTTTGCCGCGCTGCACGGCGTCAATGTAATCCTGCTGGTCATAGTAGAAGTTGCGGCCGGCATGGCGCGGATCGTCTTCCCGCGCCGGCGTCCGGAACGGACCGAGATGGCTGCCGTACCATTTCGTGCCATGGACCAGCGTCACGTGGAGCAGGCCCGAGGCTTGCGCCAGCAGCCCCTCCATCACATGGCGCAGCATGGCGGCGTTGGTATCGGCCTCGCGCCCGGCATCGGCGTCGCTGGCGCGCGCGGCATAGAACATATGCGTCGTCGCCGCGCACTCCCCGGCCGCGTCCCGACAGGCCTTCGGATCGAGCAGATCGACGCTGAGATGACGATAGCCGGGGGCGGCCGTCGCATCGGCGGAACGGGCGATGCCGATCACCGACCAGCCATTTTCCAGCAGCTTGCGCACCAGGTTGCCGCCGACAATGCCGCGCGCACCGGCGACCAGCGCCACTTTTCCGCCGTTCATCGCCACCTCACCCGCCGCGCGTCGGCAGCAGCAGGATTTCCGCGACCATCACGCCCGGCGGCTGGCGCAGGGCGAAGAGGGCGGCGCGCGCCACGTCGTCCGGGTCGAGATGGTCGGAGAAGCGGCCGTAATACTCGCCTGCCTTGCCTTCGTCGCCGGCGAACCGCGCCGCGGCGAAGCCGGTGCGCACCACACCGGGCGACAGCTCGATCACCCGCACGCCCTTCGGCCCGCATTCGGCCCGCAACACCTCGGAGAAGCCGTGGATGGCGTGCTTGGTGGCGGAATAGGCGGCCAGGCCCGGCGCGATGCGGCGCGTCGTGACCGAGGTCAGGTTGACGATATCGCCGCTGCCGCGCGCCAGCATGGCCGGCAGGATGCGCCGCGTCAGCCGCATCAGCGCCCTCAGATTGACCTCGAGCACCGATTCCCATTTCTCGCCGTCGCTCTCGGCGAAAGGCACCGCGCCGCCGCTGTCGTGGCCGGCATTGTTGACCAGAATATCGACCTGCGCGAAACGGCCGGTCAGTGTCGCCATGATGCGCTCGCAGGCGTCGGCCTGGGAGAGATCGACGGCGAGCGGCAGGAACGCTTCACCCCAGCTCGCCTGCAGCGCTTCCAGCCGCTCGATGCGGCGGCCGACCGCCAGCACGTTGCAGCCGTTCTGCAGCAGCCTGGTGGCGATCTGCAGCCCGATGCCGCTGGTGGCGCCGGTAACCAGCGCCACGCGGCCCTTCAGCGAGGTTTCCGCCTCGTCCGCCATCTGCCCGGTCAGCCCGGCACGACGCGCCAGCGCGGCACGGTCGTTTCGGCATCGGTCTGCTCGAATTCGACCTGCACCTTCATGTCGGCGCGCACCGCATCCGGCGCCACGCCGAGGATGATGCCGGGCACCAGCACGCCCTTGCCCTCTTCCAGCTCGACGATGCCGGTCACGAACGGCGCCTTTGCCTGCCATACCGGATCGACCGAGCGATGCACGACGATCCAGCTATAGAGGCTGCCGCGCCCGCTGACCTCGGTCCACCGGTACTCGGTGGACCGGCAATGCGGACAGCCCTCGCACGGGTAGAAGCGCATGCGGTTGCAGGCGGTGCATTGCTGCATCACCAGCTTGTGCTCGCGGCAGCCGTCCCAGAAGGGCTGGGTCAGCGACGTGGGGACGGGATGAGGATAGACCAGTGAAGCGGTCGACATACTAAAACTTACCTTCCCAGAACGAGAGCGCTGCCGGTCGACGTCGCGCCGCCGGCGGTTACCAAGCCGAGCTCGGCGTCCTTCACCTGGCGCTTGCCGGCTTCGCCGCGCAACTGGCTTGCCGCCTCGACCACGTTGTTGAGGCCGTGGATATAGGCTTCCGACAGCAGGCCGCCGGCGGTGTTGATCGGCAGGCGGCCGCCGATGCTGCCCGCACCGGAGCGGAAGAACTCGCCCGCCTCGCCCTTCTCGATCAGGCCGAAGGCTTCCATCTGGCCGATGATGCTGTAGGTGAAGCAGTCATAGACCTGCGCGAAATCGAGGTCCTTGCGCTCGACCCCGGCCTGCCGGAAGAGGCGGTCGGCGAGATAGGCGCCGTAGGACTCGGCGTGATCGGGCGAGAAATTGCCCCACATGGCGCCGCGGTTGCGCGGGCTGGCGCCGATGAAGCCGGAGAGGATGGGAATGGCCGGCTTGGACAGGTCCTTCGCCCGCTCCGGCGAGGTGACCAGCAGGGCGCAGGCGCCGTCCGACTGCAGACAGCAATCGACGACATGGAACGGCTCGGCGACCCAGGGCGAGCGATGATAGTCCTCGACCGTCATCGGCCGGTCGCGCATCTGGGCGCGCGGATTGTCCAGCGCATGGGCGCGCACCGTGGTCGCCACCGCCGCCAGGTCCTCGTTGGTGGTGCCGTACTTGATCATGTGGCGGCGGCACAGCAGGGCGAAATGCTGCGCCGGCATGGTGATGCCGGCGGTGTCGAGGAACTGCGGCTCCGAATCGGAATGCACGCCGTGATTGGACAGCAGGCGGCTGAACTCCGCACCGCCGTAGCGCTGGCCCGAGGCGCCGTTCAGCGCGCGATAGACCAGCACGTAGTCGGCCTGGCCGGTGGCGACCGCCATCGCCGCTTCGAGCACCGCGCCGCAGGCCATGTTGCCGCCGGCGGCGAAGTCGGCGAAATGGTTGAGATGCGGCAGGCCGAGATCGGTCGCCACCACCGCCGTGGTGACCGAATCGCCGAGGCTGAAAGTGACCAGGCCGTCGATCTGTTCCGGCTTCACCCCGGCATCGTTGATGGCGTTCCAGCACGCTTCCAGCGCCAGCGCTTCGACGGTCTTGCCGGATTTGCGCGTGTAGTCGGTCCAGCCGATGCCGGCGATGGCGGCCAGTGGTTTGCGGGACATGGGCGTACTCCTCTACTGGGACTGGCGTTCGGCCCGGCGCTGCCGTTGCGGGGCGGGCGCGGTCCAGGTCTGCTCGCGGATGCCGTGCTTGCGCAACTCGGTTTTCCGCACCTTGTTGGTGGGGGTCTTGGGCAGCTCGTCGTAGATTTCGACAAACCGCGGAATGGCGTAGCGCGGCACCAGCGGCGCGCAGTAGTCGTAGATGTCGCGCGCGCTCTCCTGCCGATCCTGCTTCAGCACGACGCAGGCCTTGACCTCCTGCTCGTTGGCCTCGAACGGCGATTCGACGCCGATCACCGCCACGTCGGCGACGGCCTCGTGCATCATGATCACCTGCTCGATCTCGAAGGAGGAGATGTTCTCGCTGCGGCGGCGGATGCAGTCCTTGATGCGGTCGACGAAGTAGAACCAGCCGTCCTCGCGGCGCATGGCATCGCCGGTGTGAAACCACAGATTACGCCACGATTTGACGGTCTCCTCGGGCATGGCGTTGTAGCCGGCCATGAAGCCGAACGGCGCCTTGGACCGCAGCAGCAGCTCGCCGACCTGCCCGTCCGGCACGTCGACATCGGTCTCGGGATCGACCAGGCGCGCCTCGAAGAACTCCTCGACCAGCTTGCCGCAACTGTTGTCGCGCCGCCCAGCGCTGACCGGCGTGTAGATCGGGCAGTTGGCCTCGGTCGAACCGTAAAGCTCCAGGATCTTGGCGCCGAACCGGGCTTCGAACATGGCGCCGAACTGCGGCGCGATCGGCACGGCGCAGACCAGTTTCAGGTCGTGGTCGGAATCCTGTGGCGTTGGCGGCTGCTTGACCAGGAACTCGGTCATCACGCCGAGGAGATTGGTCACCGTTGCCTTGGAGCGGCGGATGTCGGACAGCCAGCCGCTGGCGCTGAAGATTTCCGCCACCGACACCGGCGCGCCCAGGCACAGGGCGCTGAAGCACTGCACGATCAGCGCGTTGCTGTGGAACAGCGGCAGGCAGGAATAGAAGCGGTCGTTCTGCGTCAGCCCGAACTGGCCATTATAGACGACCGAGTTCATGTAGAGCTGGGCATGCGGGATCAGCACGCCTTTGGACGGTCCGGTGGTGCCCGAGGTGTAGATGATGGTGCTGATGTCGGAACCGGAGACGGCGACGTCGATGCCGGTCTGCGGACCGTCGCGCAACTGGGCGTAGGGCAGCAGTTCGAGCCGGGTCGACACCGCCGGAGGATCGCCGACGCAGACGATCGCCTTCAGGCCGGCGCAGGCGGCTTCGCTTTCGACGATGGTCGGCACGAACTCCGCGCCGGCGACGATGAAGCGCGCACCGCTGTTGTTGGCGACGTGCTCCAGGAAAATGCCGCGATAGGCGGTGTTGACCGTCACCGTCACCGCGCCCAGCCGGTGCAACGCCAGCCAGCTCTCCATGAATTCCGGGCAGTTGGCCATCATGATCATGACCCTATCGCCATGGCCGATGCCCAGCTCGCGGAAGGCGTTGGCAAGCCGGCGCGTGGCCAGCTCCATGTCGCCATAGGTGGCGAATTTCCCGCCGACCATGGAGAAGAACGGCCGCTCGCCGAAACGCTCCGCCTGCGCGACAAGAGCATGTGGCGTCGTCTGCTGTCGTATGTCTGTAATCTTCAGCATTTCTACTTTAATTCTTCATCTTTTACTCTAGACTTTGCGTCGAACGCCCGAACCGGAGATCGCCGCCATGACCGCCACCAGCGACGCCGTTGCCGACATCGTCGTGGTGGGCGGCGGCGGGTCGGGCCTTGCTGCAGCGCTCGAGGCGGCCGAACGGGGCGACTCGGTGCTGCTGCTGGAAAAGAACCCCGCCACCGGCGGCAGCACCGGCTGGTCGGTGGGCTCGATCACCGCCACCAACACGCCGGACCAGAAGCGGCTGGGCATCGCCGACGACCCGGCGGACCATTTCGCAGCGCTGGGCGATCTGGCCGGCAGGCTGGCCAACCGCGACAACCTGGCGCTGCGCCGGCTGTTGGTCGACAACGTCACCGACACCGTCGCCTGGCTGCGCGCCAAGGGCATCGAGTTCTTCGGCCCGATGCCCGAGCACCCGCATCGCCAGCCGCGCATGCACAACGTGCTGCCGACCTCGGGCTCCTACGTCTTCCATTTGACCAAGGCCGCGCGGCGCGCCGGCGTCGACATCCGGACCAACACGCGCGCCCGCCGCATCCTGCTCGACGGCGACACGGCGATCGGCATGGAGGCCGACACGCCGCAGGGCGCGCAGCGTTTCCTGGCGCGCAAGGCCGTCATCCTGGCCGGCGGCGACTACAGCGGCAGCGCCCATTTCAAGGCGCTGTACGGCGGCGAGGCGATGGCGCGCGTGCCGGCCGTCAACCAGACCAACACCGGCGACTGCCAGCAGATGGTGCTGGATATCGGCGGCGAGGTGCTGAACGGCGACCTGATCCTGGGGCCGGTGCTGCGCTTCGTGGCGCCACAGCGCAAGCGGCTGTTCCAGCGGATGCCGCCGTGGAAGGCGCTGACCGCGATCATGCGGCTGGCCCTGCACCATCTGCCGCCGGCCGTCATCCGCCCCTTCGTCATGCAGTTCATGACCACGGTGACGGCGCCCGAGCTGGGGCTGGTGCGCGACGGCGCCCTGCTGGTCGGCAGCGACGGCCGCGCCATCGCCGTCGGTGACCGCAGCTACGGCGCGGCAGTCGCCGCGCAGGACGACAACACCGCCTACATCGTGTTCGACCAGGCCATGGCGCAGCGCTATTCGCGCTGGCCGCATTTCCTGTCGACCGCGCCCGGCGTGGCCTATGCCTATTTCTCCGACTATCGCCGCACCCGAGCCGACCTCGTCGCCCAGGCCGACACCATCGCCGATCTGGAGCGCCAGCGGGGCTTTCCGGCCGGTGCCCTGGAGCAGGCGGCGACGGAACAGCGCCGCAGTTTCACGCCGCCTGGCGATGCGCCGCCGCCCATGCTGCGGCCGCCCTTCTATGCGCTGGGGCCGATCCACAGCTATGTCGTGCTGACCGACGGCGGCGTCAAGGTCGACGAGCGCCTGCAGGTCCTGGTTCGCGGCGACCAGCCGGTGCAGCGCCTGTTCGCCGCCGGCTCGACCGGACAGGGCGGCGTGCTGCTGGAAGGACACGGCCATCACCTGGGCTGGGCCTTCACCTCCGGCCGTCTCGCCGCCCGTAACGCCGGCGCCTTGGAGCGCCGAAACTGAAATAGGCGTGGTCGGGACCGGACGCATCGCCATCGCCTCCCGCTACACCGCCAGCATGCCGCGGATGCGCTCGATGTCGCGCGCCGCCTCCTGGCGGTCGCCGCTGTAGACCACGCGGCCGCGATCAAGCACGTAGATGAAATCGGCCACCGACAGGCTGAACCTGAGATCCTGCCCGGCCAGCAGCATGGTCTGGCCCTTGGCCTTCAGACCGCGGATCATGTCCTCCAGCGAGCGCACCACGATCGGCGACAGACCCTCGGTGGGCTCGTCGATCAGCAGCAGCCGCGGATTGCCGACCAGGGTGCGGGCGATGGTCAGCATCTGCTGCTGGCCGCCGCTGAGCAGACCGCCACGGCGGGTGCGGAACTCGTGCAATGCCGGGAACAGCTCGTAGACCGAATTGCGCGTCCACGGCGCGCCACCGCGCTCGGCGACTTCCAGATTCTCCTCGACGGTGAGGTCGGCGAAGATGCGCCGCTCTTCGGGCACGTATCCAATGCCGGCGCGCGCCACCTTGAAGGACGGCAAAGCGGAAATGTCGCGGCCCTCGAACACGATGCTGCCGCTGGAGACCGGCGCCAGGCCCATGATCGACTTCAGCGTCGTCGACTTACCCACGCCGTTGCGGCCGATCAGACACACCATCTGCCCTTCGCCGACCTCGACGTCGACGTCGAACAGCACGTGCGCGGGACCGTAGAAGGTATTGATGCCCTTACACGTGAGCATGGTCCGCCTCGCCCAGATAGACCTCGCGCACGCGCGCATCCTCGCGCACCGCCCGCGGCGCGCCCTGCGCCAGCCGCTTGCCTTGATGCATCACCGTGATGATCTCGGCGTTGTCGAACACCATGTCGATATCGTGCTCGGTGAACAGCACGCCGATATTCCCCTGCGCCGCCAGCCCGCGCATGATCTCCACCACGATTGCCCGCTCCGCACTGCTCATGCCCGCCGTCGGCTCGTCCAGCAGCAGCACCTGCGGATCGCCGGCCAGCGCTATGGCGAACTCCAGCCGTTTGCGGTCGCCCGCCGCCAGTTCGCCGGCCGAGCGGGCGGCCATGTCGCCGATGCGCACCTGGTCCAGCAGTTCCAGCGCGCGCTGGCGATGGCGGTCGCCGGCCAGGCGGAACGGCTGGCGGCAGTCGCCTTTCTGCGCCATCAGCGCGAGCTGGACGTTGTGATAGACGGTAAAGCCGTTGAAGATGCTGGTGATCTGGAACGAGCGCGCCAGCCCCATGCGGGCGCGTCGATGCGGCGGCAGCCTGGTGATACGCTGCCCATCATAGTGGACTTCGCCCGCGCTCGGCGGCAGCAGGCCGGATACGACGTTCAGGAAGGTGCTCTTGCCGGCGCCGTTGGGGCCGATGATGGCGTGGATCTGGCCGCGATGGAGTTCCAGCGACACGCTATCCATGGCCGTGAAGCCGCCGAAATTCTTGCTCAACCCCTCGGCGACGAGGATGGGGGCGGCGCCGCTCATGGCCGCCTCCCGCGATACTTCTCCCATTGCTGGGTAATGGCGCCGGCGACGCCGCCGGGCAGGTACAGGACCAGCACCAGCACGATGAGGCCGAACACCAGCAGCGGGTAGTCGGAGAAGGTGGTGATGGCGAAGTTGGCGAAGACGAAGATCGCCGCGCCGACGATGGGGCCGAAGAAGCTGTAGATGCCGCCGGCCAGCGCCATCAGCACCGGTTCGGCCGACTGCGTCCAGTGCAGCAGCGAGGGGAACGCCATCTGCTGCGCCGGCGCCCGCAGCGCCCCGGCGATGCCGGCGAAGGAGCCGGCGATCACGAAGGCGGCCAGCTCGTAGCTGCGCACGCCCAGACCGATGAACACGGCGCGCTGCCGGTTCTCGCGGATGGCGCCGAGCGCGGCGCCGAACGGCGACAGCGCGATGATGCGCAGGATGAAGATGCAGACCAGCACCACCGTCAGCACGAAGAGATAGTAGTTGCGGGCCGACAGCAGCCAGTCCGGCGGCATCACCGGCAGGCCGTCGTCGCCGCCGGTGAAGCCGTACCAGCCCAGGATGATGGTGTAGAGGAGCTGGGAGAAGGCCAGGGTCAGCATGGCGAAGTACATGCCCGTGACCCGCACCGCGAACCAACCGATCACCAGCGCGAAGCCGCCGGCAACCACGGGGGCGGCGAACAGGCCGAGATAGATCGGCACCTGCAGCTTGGCGAACAGGATGGCGACCGTGTAGGCGCCCAGCCCGTAATAGGCGGCATGGCCGAAGGAGAGCATGCCGGCCTGCCCCAGCAGCAGATTATAGCTCATGGCGAACAGCGCCATGATCAGGAAGTCGATGGAGATGAAGAGGTAGCTCTCGCCGACCAGGAAGGGGAAGACGTAGAGCAGCGCCACCAGCCCGAGGGCGACCAGCAGGGTGCGGGACGAGGCCATTCTAGCGGCCGCAGGGGTGGCGGGAGCGAGACTCGACATGGCTCACGTCGCCCGCCCCAGCAGGCCCTGCGGCCGCACCAGCAGCACCACGCACAGGGCGACGAAGACGAAGGCGATGGCCAGCTTGGGCGCGAACAGGATGCCGACCGAATGCAGGACGCCGATCAGCACTGCGCCGATCAGCGCCCCCATGACGTTGCCGACGCCGCCGATGATGACCACGGCGAAGGACTCGATGATGATCGAGCTGTCCAGCCCCAGCGACACCGAGCCCACCGGCGCGGCCAGCGCGCCGCCCAGCCCGGCCAGGCCGGCGCCCAGCGCGAAGACGCCGGTGAACAGACGCTGCACGTTGACGCCCAGCGCGCCGATCATCTCGCCGTCGGCGACGGCGGCGCGGATGGTCTTGCCGAAGCGGGTGCGGGTCAGCAGCAGGTGCAGCGCCACGGCGATCAGCAGACCGACCCCGATCAGCATGGCGTTGTAGGTGGGAAACGGCATGTCGAAGACGAAGATGGCGCCGTCCAGCCCGGCCGGCCGCGACACGGTGTGATAGGCGCGGCCCCACAGCATCTTGGCGCCATCGGCGGCGACCAGCGTGATGGCGTAGGTGAGGATGAGCTGGTACTGGTGCGGCCGGTTCGAGATGCGCCGCAGCATCATTGATTCGATCAGCGCGCCCAGGCCGGCGATCACCAGCGGCGAGATCAGGATGGCGGCGATCAGCCCCCAGGTGCGGTCGCCGACCCAGGTGGTCACCGAATAGGTCAGGAAGGCGGCCAGCATGTAGAACGAGCCGTGCGCGAAATTGGCGATGCGCATGGTGCCGAAGATCAGCGTCAGCCCCGAGGCGACGATGAACAGCACCATGCCGCGGCTCAGTCCGCTCAGCGACTGGATCAGGATGTCGTCGAACATGCTTCCGGCTCCGGGGCAAGCGCGCGTCGCGGCGGCGGAACCGGGGCCAGGCCCGGTCCCGCCGCGCGCCAGGTCACTTCGGCTTGCGCGCTTCCAGCACTTCGGCCTCGCTCGGCCAGATCTTCTCGGCCGGCACGCGGCTGACCTCGGTCAGGATCTTGAACGGGTAGCGGCCGTCGGCCGTGGTCTTGCCGATGAAGGAGGGCACGTTGCCCTGGTGGTCGAGCTTGCGGAAGGCGGTCTTGCCGCGGATCATGTCGAACTCGCCCTCTTCCAGCGCCTTGATCAGGGCTGCGGCCTCGACGCTGTTGGCGCGCTTGATGGCGTCGGCATAGACCATCATCGCCTCGTAGCCCATGATCGCCCAGTCGGCCGGGTACTCGTTGTTGTACTTGGCCCGGTACTTCTCCACGAACTGGTTGATCTTGTCGCCGGTCAGGGCGAAGAACGGCGCCCGCATCTGGCCGTAGACGCCGTCCGGCATCTCCGCGCCCAGCGCCTTCAGATCGTCCATGAACAGCAGCGTGCCGACCTTCATGCGGTCGAACAGGCCGTAGGGCTTGGCCTGCTTTACGAAGCCGACCAGGTCGGCGCCCCACAGATAGGAGAACACCACGTCCGGCCGCGCTGACATCAGCTTGGTGATGTAGCTCGAATAGTCCGGTTCGCCCAGCTTCGGCCAGGCTTCGGCCACGAACTGCGCCTCCGGATTGACGGTGGCCAGCCGGTCCTTGAAGTACTTCAGGCCCTGGTGCGAGGCCTCGTAGTCGCCGCCGATGAAGGCGAATCGCTTGCCCAGGGGCCCGATCACCTCGGCCATGGCGCGCGCTTCCATCAGGCCCGAGGGGACGATGGTGAAGAAGTGCGGATGGAACAGCTCCATCGGCAGGCGCGGCGTATTGGGCGTCGTCATGATGACGGGCTTCTGGTACTGGCGCGCGACCGCCGAGACGGTCAGGCCGACGGCGCTCGAATTGGGCCCGACCAGAATGTCGACGTTCTCGCGCGTGATCAGGTCGCGCGTATGGGTGGTGCCCAGATCCGGCTTGAGCTGCGAATCGCGCACCAGCACCGTGACCTTGCGGCCGAGCAGGCCGCCCTCGGCGTTGATGTCGGCGATCGCCATTTCGACACCGTTCACCGTCGAGCGCGTGAACGCCGCCGCCATGCCCGTCAGGTCGGTGGTGAGACCGACCTTGATGTCGCCCTGCGCCTGGGCAGCGCTGCCGCCGCCAAACGCCATGGCCGCGACGGCCGCCAGCAGCAGGCTGCGACGCGGCAACGCGGAATCGAGAATACCCATTGCTGTTCCCTCCACCAGTTGGTCGGTGCGGCTGTCCGCCCGATATGTCAGGCCCGTCGCCGTTCAATCGGCGTTATGCGGCCGTTCTGATTGAATATTCATTCAATTCAATTTTTGCCGCTGCGCGCGCTTGCCGTCAAGCAGCATTCCCAGTCAAGCATCCGCAAACGGCGCCATGTCCGCAGCGCCTGCGCCAGGGTCCTTCAGGTTCTGGCCGGTTTCGCCAGAACGGGCTCGAGAATGATCTTCAGCCCGTCCTCCACATACTGTTCGCGCGTCAGTCGCGGCAATCGCCAGGCGTTCAGCGCCCAGGAATGGGCGAACACCACGATCTGGTAAGTCAGGACATCGACATTGACCGACCGGAAGGCCCTTGCTGCAATGCAGCGACGGACGCAGTCGGCGATCAGCGACGTCGATTGCAGTTCCTTGCGCATGGTGGCCTTGATCTTCTCCCGCGGCAAGGACCGCGATTCGCGGTAGCCCAGCAGGGCCGCGCCGCGATGCTCGTCGACGATGCGGCAATAGGTGTGGATGGCGGCCTTGAACTGCGACAGTGCGTCCCGGTGGGCGGCGACCACCAGCGGGATTTCCCGGTTGTACACGTCGAAGATGTTGCCGATGGCGGCGAACAGCAGGTCTTCCTTGTCCTTGAAGTACTGGTAGATCAGCCCGACGCTGACATCGGCCTCGCGCGCCACGTCCTGCACCGTGGTGCGATGATAGCCCTCCTCGCCGAACAGCCGGATCGCGGCGGCAAGGATCTGTTCCTTGCGCGCCTCGCTGCTGCGCCGGAGCGGATATTTCCGCCTTTTGCGCGGCATGATTGCATTCCAGTCGAGCTTGTCCAACGAATTTGCCAAGGTCTGCGCTCTCTGCGCGGAAGAAGATCGTGCTGTGGCGCGCAGTTTGGGCCGCGAGGGATCGCCAATGCAAGCCCAAGAAAACGGCATATCCGCCGCCGGCCGGCGCAATACCTCAAAAGAAATATGCAACTGTGCGCGGCGGCCATCGACGTACAAGCGGCCAATGACAGAACCATCGGCACATGGTCAGGGAACGATCACCGGCTTGCCGAGGCTGCGCCGCTCCAGCAGCGCCTGCAGCACCGCCGGCGCCTCTTCCAGCGGATGCCGGCTGGTGGCCTGCGGGTGCAGTTTTCCTTCCTCGACCCAGTTCGCCAACCGCTGCAGCAGGGGGATGTTGGCCTGCGGCTGCTCACGCACGAAGCCGCCCCAGTCGACGCCGACGATGGAACTGCGCTTCAGCAGCGGCAGGTTGAGCGGGATGGCCGCGATCGTGCCGGTCGCAAATCCCACCACCAGCAGACGCCCGCCCGGCTTCAAGCAGCGGAACGCGGTCTCCGAAAATGGCCCGCCAACGGAATCGTAGACCATGTCGATGCCGGCCGGGCCGGCCGCTTCCTGCAGCCGCCGGCGCCAGTCCGCCGCGCCATAGCCCACCGCCAGATCCGCTCCGCTGCGCTGTGCCAGGTCGAGCTTGTCCGGCGTCGAGGCCAGCGCGATCACCCGCGCGCCCATCGCCTTGGCGACGTCGATCGCCGCCAGCCCGACACCGCCCGCCGCGCCCAGCACGGCCAGGGTTTCGCCGGGCTGCAGCCGGCCGCAACTGTCGAGGCCATAGAGGGCGGTGCAATAGGAGACGATGAAGCCGCTGGCCGCCGCCGACTCCATGCGGTCTGGAACCGGCACGCAGTCGGCGGCATCGGTGCGGATGCGCTCGGCAAGGGCGCCGTTGCGCGACACCGCCATCACCCGCTGGCCCATCAGCCCAGGCGCAACACCCGCGCCGCACGCCACGATGCGGCCGGCCATCTCGCTGCCGGGGATGAAAGGCAGCGGGTTCTTCACCTGGTAGCCGCCGCGAACCCGCAAGGCATCGACATAGCCCAGCCCGGCCGCTTCCACCGCCACCACCACCTCGCCCGGTCCGGCCTGCGGTTCGGGAATCTCCTCGATCTTCAGGCCGGAGGGATCGGCATATTCATGGCACTGGACGGCGCGCATGCCCAAACGTCTCCCGACAATCACGTGACGAGGCGACGTTAGAGGAAAACGGTTTCAGACGGTAGCTGCCCGGCCATTCGCCGCCGGCGATCGCGGCGCAGGAGACGTTGTTTCAGCGCATGGTCACGCCGCCATCGACCACCAGTGTCGCGCCGGTGACATAGGCGGAATCCTCGCACGCCAGGTAAAGTACTGCATTGGCGATATCGGCCACCGTTCCGGTGCGGCGCAGCGGGACGGCCGCGACCCGTTCCCTGGTGACCTCGGGCGTGAAAGCGCCGCGAAACATGGCGGTATCGATCAGGCCCGGATGCACGGTGTTGCAGCGGATCGCATAGCCGCGCTCGGCGCAGAACTGCGCCACCGACTTGCTGAGCTGCATGACGGCCGCCTTGGCCGCGCCGTAGGCATAGAGATGCGGCGTCGGCCGCAACGCGGCGATCGAGGATATGTTGACGATGCTGCCGCCGCGCTCGGCCATGGCGGCGATCGCCTGCCTGCAGCCCAGGATGGTGCCCTCGACATTGATCGCCTGGATGCGCCGCCAGTCGTCGAGATCGAACTCCAGCGGGTTCTGCGCCATCGTCGTGTTGGCGAGCCCGGCATTGTTGACCAGCACATCCAGGCCGCCGAATTCGCGCACGGTGCGTTCGACGACGCGCCGCCAGTCATGCTCGCAGCGCACGTCGAGTTCGGCCGCCACCGCCGGCGACGGCAGGCCGGCAACCACCCGCGCCGCGCCCTCGACGTCGATGTCGGATACCACGAGATTGGCCCCTTCCCGCGCCATGACAGCGGCGATGGCGCTGCCGATCTCGCCGGCGCCGCCGGTCAGCAGGACCGTCCTGTGGTCGAGCCGGCCCATCGCCTGCCGCCTCACGCCGCGAGATAGCCGCCATCAACCACGAGCTCGGTGCCCGTGATGTACGACGCGGCGTCGGATGCCAGGAACAGGACGGCGGCGGCGACTTCCTCCGGCCGCCCGATCCGCCGCATCGGGATGCGCGCCAGCAGCGCCTCGCGCTGCTGCGGATCGACCGCCAGCGCCGCCGTGCGCATCGGCGGCATGATCCCCGGATGCACCGAGTTGACGCGGATATTGTCGCCGGCATGGCGCAGGGCGACGGTCTTGGTCATCAGGTGCAGTGCCGCCTTGGAGGCCGCGTAGCCGACATTGAGCTGATCCTGCCCCACCATGGCGGCGATGGACGAGATGTTGACGATGGCGCCGCCGCCGGCTTGCAACATGCCGGGCAGGACCGCTTTCATGCCGATCAGCGCACCGCGGGCGTTGATCTCCAGCAGGCGGTCCCACTCCGGTAGATCGAGCAGGTCGCCGGAGCCGGTCGCGCTGATGCCGGCATTGTTGACCAGCACGGTGACGGCGCCGAAGCGGCCGGTTGCCGCCTCGATCACCGCCCGCCACTGGTCTTCCCGGCAGACATCGAGCGGCGCGAACCAGGCCGTGCCGTCTTCCGCCTCGATCTCGGCCACGACCGCTCTGCCCTCGGCCTGCAGAATGTCGCAGAGCACGACCCGCGCGCCCTCGCAGGCGAACAGCCTGGCCTGGGCACGGCCCATGCCCGAGGCCGCACCGGTTATCAGCGCCACCTTGCCGTCGAGCCGCCGCGAGGAACTCACGTCGCGTCCCCGCGCCAGCGCAGCAGCCGGCGCTCGACCAGGCTGACGGCGGCGTTCAGGCCAAGACCGATCACGGCCAGGATCAGGATGGTGCCGATCACGCCCTCGGTGCGGAAGCTGGCGCCGAAAAAGGCGATGCGCTGGCCCAGCCCGGCGCGGGCGGCGATCATCTCGCCGACCACCACCGCCAGCAGCGCATAGACCGCGCCCAGGCGCAGGCCGCTGAAGATCGCCGGCACCGCGCCCGGCAGCATCACTTTCCAGAACAGCTGGCGCTCGGTGGCGCCCATGGCGCGCATGGCGATGAACAGCTCGCGGTCGAGCGACCTTATGCCGGCCTCGGTGTTTATCATCATGATGAAGAAGACCAAGCTGACCGCCAGCGCCACCTTGGAGGCCTCGCCCAGTCCGAACCAGATGATGAACATCGGCGCCAGCGCCACGCGCGGCAGCACGTTGAGCACGGTCAGGAACGGATCGCTGACGGCGGCGCCGAACCGGTACTGCACGCGCAGCAGGCCGGCCACCATGCCGGCGGCCGAACCGATGGCGAAGCCGAGCACGGTCTCGCGTATCGTAACAACGACATGCGTCCAGATGTCGCCGGCGGCGAACTCCTGCAGCAGGAAGCTCCAGACCGCGCTGGGCTGGGTGAAGAAGAAGGGATCGATCCTACCGGCCCGCACGCCCCATTCCCACAGCCCGAGGAAGGCGACGAGAACGGCCGCCCGGCACGCCCATACCGCCGCGGTCCGCCGACGCTGCCGCGCCGCCGCCGCCCGCTCGGCGGCCATCAGCGCGGAGATGGCGTCGGGCGAGCGGCTCTCGCCGAAGGATGTGGCAGATGCGGATGCCTGCATGCTCATTTGCCCCCTCCCCCGGCGCGCTCGCTGGTTTTCAGTGCCTGCCAGACTTGCTCGTGCAGCCGCAGATAGGCCTGGTCGAACCGGATCGTCTCGGGATCGCGCGGCCGGGGCAGGTCGATGTCGATATCGGCATGGATGCGGCCCGGCCGCGGCGACAGCACGATGACCCGGTCGGCCAGCGCCACGGCCTCGCCCAGGTCGTGGGTGACGAACATCACCGTCTTGCCGCTGCCCTGCCAGATGCGCAGGAATTCCGCCTGCAGCACCAGCTTGGTCTGCGCGTCCAGTGCGGCGAAGGGTTCGTCCATCAGCAGCGTGTCGGGATCGATCGCCAGGGTGCGCGCCAGGGCCACGCGCTGGCGCATGCCCTGCGAGAGCTGCCAGACGAAGGCGTTCTCGAATCCCGCCAGTCCGACCAGACGCAGCAGATCGGCGGCGCGGCCGGACCGCGCCTCGCGGCTGACGCCGCGCAGCTCGAGGCCGATCTCGACATTGCGCCGCACGCTGCGCCAGGGCAGCAGCCCGTCGCGCGCGAACATGTAGCCGGTCCGGCGCGAGGGCCTGACGATGCGCTCGCCGTGCAGTTCGACCTCGCCGACCAGCGGCTGGAGAAGGCCGGCCGCCATGTTGAGGATGGTGGTCTTGCCGCAGCCGCTGGCGCCGACCAGGGCGATGAACTGGCCCGCCGGCACGTCGAGCGTGATGTCGTCCAGCGCCAGCACCGGCGCGCCGCCGCCGGGCACCAGAAAAGCCTGCGACACGCGGTTGACGCGGATCGCCGGCGTCGCCGCCAACTGCGGTGCGCGCGCCCCGGCCGGCAGCGGCGCTGCCGGCTGATCGATTTTCGCGGTCGCCAGTCTGACCGGTTCCGGACCCATGCCGCCCCCGCTATTTCTTGCCGTCGCTCACGACGTCCTGCGCGCCCAGCGTGCGCTGCCAGTATTCCTCCGGCACGGCGCGGCCGACATCGGTATAGGCGCGCTTCACCGCCTCGACATTGGGGCTGAAGATGGTCTTGCGGTTGGCGCGGACCCAGTCGTTGGACACCACCAGGCTCTGCAGCGAGTGCTGGAACTGCGGCGCCACGTAGCGGGCGAACAGCTCGTAGCTGCGCATCGTCGCCTCCCGGCTGGCCCATTCATGGGCCCGGAACAGCACGCCGCCAATGCCGCCCTGGCTGAGTTCGACCAGCCGGCGGATGCCGTTTATGGCGGTTTCCGGCGAGCCGACCAGGGTCGATCCCATGCGCACGCCGTCGCGCAGCGGATCGTCGGCGCGGCCGGGCGGGCGGCCCAGGGTCTCCTCGAAATAGCCGATCGTCTCGGCGCGCTCGCCGGTCTGCACCTCGCGCAGGGCCTGCTCGTCGTCCTCGGCGATATGCATGTTGATGACCAGCCGCCAGTCCTTGCGGCTGACCGTCCGCCCGTGCTGAGCGGCCGTCTCCTCCGCGATGCGCCATTGCCCGGCCAGCGCCTCGGGCCCGCCGGGCAGGCCGGCGCCGATCGACAGCACGCCGGTGCCGAACTTGCCGGCCGCGATCATGCCCGAGGGCGTGATGGTGCTGGCCACCGCGATATGGAAGCGGGGATCGGAATAGGGCCGCAGATGCAGCCGCGCCTGGCGCAGCTCGAACCAGTCGGTCTTCACGGTCAGCGGCTCGTCGCTTTCCAGCAGCCGCATGATGACGTCCAGCGCCTCCTCCATGCGCTTGCGCTGGGTGACCGGCTCGATGTTGAGCATATAGGCGTCCGACGGCAGCGCTCCCGGTCCGCAGCCCAGCATCGCCCGCCCGCGCGTCATGTGGTCGAGCTGGACGAAGCGGTTCACCACCATCAGCGGATTGTGATACGGCAGGCTGGTGACGCCCGATCCGAGCATGATGTGGCGGGTGCGCTCAGCCGCCGCCGCGATCATCAGTTCCGGCGAGGACACCAGTTCCCAGCCACCCGAATGATGCTCGCCGATCCAGACCTCGTCGTAGCCGAGATGGTCGAGCCACTCGATCAGCTCCAAGTCCCGGGCCAGCGCCAGGGTCGGGTTCTCTCCCAGCTTGTGGAAGGGACCGAGAAAGATTCCGAATTTCAGTCCGCGACGGGTCATTCTTCCCCCAAACTTTCTGTCGAGCGACGCAGGCCGGCGGTCGGCGCCCGCCGGCCGGCATCGCCGCCGTCACCGGCTAGCGGGCGAGGTACTTGGCCGCGCCTTCCCAGGCCAGCTTCTCGCAGCTCTGGACGTGCTCCGGCTTGATCAGCCCGTTATTGACCTGGAACTTGCCGACATTGGCGGTTCCCGGGCAGTTGAAGCGCACGTCGAAGCTGGACGCCAGACGGGTGACGATCTTCTGCAGCTCGTCGACCGGCAGGGCGCGATTGTACTTCGACCAGATCTCCGCCACCCGCTTGTGCCGGGCGGGATCCTTGAGATAGGCGATCGCCTCTTCCTGCGCGGTCTGGAAGCGGCGCATCATTTCGGCATTGGCATTGGCGTGCTCGCGCGTCGATTCATAGGTGCTCGAGGTCCATGTCGCGAACTCCTCGACCGTCCTGTCGCTGAGCAGGTCGAGCAGCACCTTGCCGCCCTGCCCGACCAGCACCGACTGCACCGGTTCGATCGCCATCACCGCATCGAGTTGGCCGGCCTTGAAGGCGGCCAGCGCCTCGGGCCCCAGTCCGACCGCGAGGAAGGTAGCGTCGGTCTCGGGATTCATCCCGGCATCGCGCAGGAAGCGGCGAGCGAAATTGTGCCCGTCCGAGCCGATCGCCGGCACGCCGATGGTCTTGCCCTTCAGGTCGTGGATGACCGCGGGATAGCCCTTCTCCTTGTTGGGCGTCGCCATGTCCTGGCGCACGACGATGCTCCAGACATGGGCGGGATAGTTGTCGATGATGTTGACCAGCTCCCGACCGCGGCTGTTGACCAGCATCATGTTGCCGGGGCTGTTGCTGATCAGATCGACCTGCTTGCTGAACAGCGCGGCGGTGGCTTCGGGCGCGGCCCGGAAGTCGACCAGGGTCACGTCCAGCCCGTGCCGGTCGTAGATGCCTTCCTCCTTGGCGATATAGGCGGGGACCGCCACCAGCGCGCCGGTATAGACGCCGACGCCGGCCTTGATCTTTTCCTGCGCGCCGGCGGCAGCGCCATAGGCCGCCACCAGCAGCGCCAGCACTGCTGAAAACACTCCTGTCTTGCCCATCTCTTCCTCCCTTGTCGTTTATCGATGATGTTTCGCCATACGACTATTGATTTCCGCCGGCGCCACCATGGCCGAGGCAGATCGATTTCGCGCTTGCGTAACGCTCGATCTCTTGCGGGGTCAGGCCCAGCGTCGCCAGGATTTCGCCGGTATGCGCGCCCAGGACGGGCGCATCACGCCGGCCATTGCCGGCAAAGAGCTGCCTCAGCTCGCCCTCGACGCCCTGCAGCCTGGCATGCAGCCCCTGCTGGGCTTCCTCGAGGAACTGCGACAGCGTACGGACCTTGGCGGCGGGAACGCCGCGCTCGTTGAGGCGGCGTTCGAGTTCGCTGGCCGATTGCCCCGCCAGCGCCTTCTCGAGCAGCACCCGCAACTTGCTCTCGTCGCGCGCCACCACGAAGCCGCCCTTTTCCGGATCGCGCCGTTCGACCAGCGTCGCATCGCTGGCCAGATCGGGCAGGCCGAGGACCTCGCACAGGGTGCGGAACTGGGCTTCCGTGTTGGCGCCGATCGCCAGCCAGCCATCGGCGCATTCCATGGTCACCGCCCCGGGACTGCCGCTGAAGCCGCGATTGCCCGGCCGCGGCGGATCCTGGCGCGCCACGCGGGCCGAGGTCGCGGTCGCCAGCATGAGCTGGACCGCCGCCTCGGTCATCGAGACTTCCAGCCGGCAGCCGGTCCCGCTCGCCTCGCGCCGGTGCAGCGCCGCCTGGATCGCCAGTGCGGCATACATACCGGTCGCCGCATCGATGACGGGGAAGCCGACCTTCACCGGCGGCCCGCCCTGCTCGCCGTTCAGCATCATCATGCCGGTCAGCGCCTGCACCACGTGGTCGTAGGCGCCGCGGTCACGCCAGTTGCCGGCCGTGCCGTAACCGCTGATCGAGACATAAACCAGGCGCGGGTTGGCCCGGCACAGCGCCTCATGGCCCAGCCCCAGCAGATCGATCACGCCCGGCCGGAAATTCTCGATGAAGACATCGGCCTGCGCCGCCAGGCTGAAGACCGCGTCGCGCAGGCGCGGCACCTTGAGATCCACCGCCAGCGACCGCTTGCCACCGTTGACGGCGGCGAAATTGACCGACACGCCCTCGCGCACATGCAGTTCCTGGCTGTGGCGCAGCACGTCGCCGCCGCGCGGCTTCTCCACCTTGATCACGTCCGCCCCCAGCAGCGCCAGGTAATGCGACGCGGTCGGCCCCGCCAGCACGTGCGAGAGATCGACGACTTTCAGCTTGCGGCCCGGTTCCATTCCCTGCCCGTTCCCCCCTGCGCGCGCACCGCCGGCCGGCCGGCTGCGACGCCGGGGAAAACGCTAGACGGGTTTGTGATAAAGCGATAATCGCATTAAGCGATTACGTGAAAGGTTTCTCTTATGGCCGATCCGCCCGCCGCCCTCGACCATCTGCGCCTGCGCAGCTTCCACCTGCTCAAGGTGCTGACCGACTGCGGCTCGCTGCGCGGCGCGGCCGAGCGGATGCACACGACGCAGCCGGCCCTGTCGGCGATGCTGCGGGACCTGGAGAACACCTTGGGCGGGCGCCTGTTCGAGCGCAGCCGGCGCGGGCTGACGCCGACCGAGCTGGGGAAGTTCGCCGCCCGCCATGCCGATATCCTGCTGGCCGATGTCGGCCGGCTGCGCGACGAGATCGTGGCGCAAAGCCAGGGCCGCTCGCTGCTGCGCGTAGGCGTGCTGCCGCTGCTGATGCTGGAGATGGTGCCGGCGGCGCTATCGCATCTGCGTCGCACCGCGCCGTGGTTGAGGATCGAGTTCCACGAAGGGTCGGTGTCGAGCCTGATCGGCCTGCTGCGGGACGGCGCCATCGATCTGGTGGTCGGCCGCATGACTTCCGAGCACGCCTCCGACCGTGAGCTCGAGCGACTGCACCTGTTCTCCGAACGGCTCAGCGTCGTTGCCGCCGCCAACCATCCGCTGGCCGCACTGCCGCGCATCGCCTGGCCGAAACTCTCCCAGGCGGTCTGGGTGCTGCCGCCACCCGACACGATCCTGCGCCAGACCTTCATCGAGGCCTTCCTGCGGCGGGGCCTGCAGCCGCCCGGCCCGACCTACGAATCGGCCTCGTTCGCTTCCAGCATCAACATCGTGGCGCAGACCGACTGCCTGATGGTGGCGCCCAGGACGGTGGCGGCCCATTATCTGCGCTACGGCAACATCACCATGTTGAAGGCCGATCTGGGCGAGCCGGAAGCGCGCATCGACGTCATCCGGCGGCGACAGCGGCCGGGCACCAAATCGGTCGATCTGTTCGTCGCCGCCGTGCAAGCCGCGGTCGCGACAGCAAACACCTCTGCAGGCCGCCAGCATTCCCGCACGGGCGACATCCGCTCACGCTCGCGGCCGGCCTGATCGGCAGCGTCGGGGCGCCGGCCGCGCTTGGTGCGGCAAGCCGTGCAGGAGTACCATCGGCCGGCCCGCCGCCCATGGCAG
The DNA here is from genome assembly GCA_037190765.1 of Alphaproteobacteria bacterium. Classification (GTDB taxonomy): domain Bacteria; phylum Pseudomonadota; class Alphaproteobacteria; order Reyranellales; family JAQSWP01; genus JAQSWP01. Next base: position 88,230 of record JBBCJW010000084.1, on the reverse strand, counting down.
GGCACGCGAGGAACGCCATGGACTATCCCTACGATGTCGGCCCCTACAACAGAAAGATCACCACCGCGTCCGCCGACGCCCAGCGCTGGTTCGATCGCGGGCTGAACTGGTGCTACGGCTACCATCACGAGGAAGCCATCGCCTGTTTCGAGAAGGCGCTGCAGGCGGACCCCGACTGCGCCATGGCGCACTGGGGCATCTCCTACGCCATGGGTCCGAACTACAATTTCCCCTGGAAGCTGCGCGATCCGGCCGGCAAGGCGGCCTCGCTGGGACGCGCCTATGACGAGGCGCGGGCCGCCTTGGGATTGGCGGACCGGATCACGCCGGCGGAACGGGCGCTGATCGAAGCCCTGCAGGCGCGCTATCCGCAGCGCGAACCGATCGACCAGCAGGAGCCGTGGGACGACGCCTTCGCCGCCGCCATGCGCCAGGCCCATCGCGCCCATCCGCGCGATCTCGACATCCGCGCCATCTTCGTCGAGGCGATCCTGAACCAGACGCCGTGGAAGATGTGGGATCTGCGCAGCGGCCAGCCGGCCCAAGGCGCGGGCACGCTGGAAGCGCGCGACGTACTCGAATCGGCGTTCCGCTCCGTGCCCGGCGCCCTGGACCATCCCGGGCTGCTGCACTTGCACGTGCATCTGATGGAAATGTCGCCGCATCCGGAGGCCGCCCTCGCCACCGGCGACCGGCTGCGCGAGCTGACGCCGGACATGGGTCATCTGGTGCACATGCCGACCCATATCGACATCCAGTGCGGCCATTATCGCGACGCCATGCTGTGGAACCAGAAGGCGTGCGTCGCCGACCGCAAATACTACGACCGTGCCGGCGCGATGAATTTCTATTCCGGCTATCGCGTGCACAACTACCATTTCGCCGCTTATGGCGCGATGTTCCTGGGCCAGTTCGCGCCCGCCCTGGCGGCGGCGGAAGAGCTGATCGAGACCATGCCGGAGGAGATGCTGCGCATTTCCTCCCCGCCCATGGCCGATTTCTTCGAGAGCTACGTCGCGGTCAAGCAGCACGTGCTGGTGCGCTTCGGCAAATGGCGCGAGATCGTCGAACAGACCCTGCCGGCCGACGCCAAGCTCTACAGCACCACGACGGCGATGATGCATTACGCCAAGGGCGTGGCGCATGCCGCCCTGGGCGACGTGCCGGCGGCGGAGGCCGAACAGGCGCTGTTCCGCGACGCGACGCAAGGGGTGACGGAGGCGCGCTACATGCACAACGTGCCGTGCCGCAGCCTGCTGGCCATCGCCGAGCAGATGCTGGAGGGCGAGATCGCCTACCGGCGCGGCCAGCACGACCTGGCCTTCTCCCATCTGCGCCGGGCGGTGGCGCTGGAGGACGACCTGCCCTATGACGAGCCGTGGGGCTGGATGCAGCCGGTGCGGCACGCGCTGGGCGCGCTGCTGCTGGAACAGGGCCGGGCGGCGGAAGCCGAGGCCGTCTATCGCGAGGATCTCGGCCTCGCCGGAACGCTGCCGCGCGCACAGGTGCATCCCGACAATCTGTGGAGCCTGCGCGGCCTGCTCGACTGCCTGGAGCGGCGCGGCGAAACGGTGGAGGCCAAGCTGATCCGCCAGCGCGTCGAGCTTGCCACCGCGCGCGCCGACCTGCCGGTGCAGGTGTCCTGTTTCTGCGCCCGTGGCCAGGCGGCATGACACGTGCCGCCTTTCTGCTGCTCCTGACGGCGCTTTTCCTCCTGTCGACGCCGGCGCGGGCCACCGAACCAACGCTTACCTTGCAGATCGGCGAGCGCACCGTCTCGATCACCCGTTCCTCGCTGCTGGCCCATCCCGCCGCCCGCGAGATCGAGATCACCGACCCGTCCTATCGCCGCGTCATGCGCTATCGCGTGGTGCCGCTGCCGGCCCTGCTGGCGGGGTTTCCGATCCCCGACGGCGCCACCCTGGAAGGCAAGGCGACCGACGGCTTCGTGGCGCAGATTCCGCTGGAACCCGCCCTGGGGCGCGGCGGCGCGCAAGCGCTGATCGCCATCGAGCCGGCGGCGGCGCCGTGGCCGAACCTGCCCGGCAAGAACGCCAGCGCCGGTCCGTTCTATCTGGTCTGGCTCGATGAGAAGGCGGCAGGCATCGGCAGCGAGCAGTGGCCATACATGCTGGCCTCGCTGGCGGTGGTCCAGGCGCCGGCGACGCGCTGGCCGCAGATCGCGGTCGATGCCGCCTTGCCGGCATCGGCGCCGGCGCGCCTGGGGCAGGACGTGTTCGTGAAGCACTGCTTCGCCTGCCACGCCATGAACGGCGGCGGCGAGGCGGCGGTGGGGCCCGATCTGAACCTACCGATGAACCCGGTCGAGTATTTCCAGGCGCCGGCGCTGCGCCGCTACCTGCGCGATCCCGCGTCGGTGCGCGCCTGGCCGGAGCAGAAAATGCCCAGCATCGGCCCCGACCAGATGAGCGAGGCCGAACTGGACCAGGTCATCGCCTACCTGCAGCACATGGTGTCGCGGCGGGCCGGCAAATAGGCAGTCCTATCGCAGTTGTCCACGCCGCCGCAGCTCGTTCTCGGCGAACTCCGCCAGTTCGCGCTTGAGGATCTTGCCGGCGGCGTTGCGCGGCATCTGCGGGACCAGAACGATCGCGATCGGGCTGCGGCTTTTCAGCCGGGCATTGGCGAATTCCAGCAGCTCCCGCGAGGAGACGCCCGCGGCAACCACGGCCGCGGCCGGTAACTGGTACGAGTGCGTGGAGCGCAGCGGGAAGGCTGCCGCCTCGCGCACGGCAGGGTGCTGCATCAGCACCGCCTCGATCTCCAACGGCGCGATCTTCAGCCCGTCGACGATCATCACGTCGTCGGCCCGGCCCAGCAGCTTCAGCTCCCCATCCGCCGCCATGACGCCGAGATCGCCGGGATAGAACCAGCCGTTGCGGAAATGCCGTTCCGTGGCGGCCGGATCGTCGTGATAGGCGGCTGGCATGCCGACCGCGCGGGCACGCAGGTTTCCCGTGGTGCCGAAGGGCACGGGATTTTCCGCCTCGTCGACGATCTCGATCGAAATCCCGGGCAGGGCGTATCCCACCGTGCCCGGCGAGCGCGCCACCAGCTCGGGCTCGGCGGAGGTCAGCGGCCCCAGCTCGGAACAGCCATAGCTGATCACGACATTGGCACACAGATGCCGGCGCACCAGCTCGCGCAGGTGATTGTCGGACGGCGCCGCGCTGAGGCGGAAGCAGCGCATGGCGGGGAAACGCGGCCCATCCGACCGGACCTCGTTCAGCAATTCGCGCGCATGGTTGGGCAGGCAGCCCAGATGGCGGATATCGAGGCGGTCGATCATCTCCAGCAGGACCTGGGCATTGTACGGCCGCGTGCGCAGGACGGCGACGCCGCCGGCAACGACGCAGGTCATGTAGCGCCGGCGTGGCCCGTCGGAATGCAGACCGACGATCGAGAAGAACCGCTCGCCCTCCAGATGCCCCCGGCCCGCCTGCACCCGCTCCATCGCGGCCACCGCGCCGGCATGGGTCACGCCGATCAGCTTGGCCGCCGAGGTCGTGCCGGACGAGGTCTTGCAGGAGAAAGGCCAGTCGGGCCGGTCGTGGCGCAAGGCGGGATCGGGCCTGCCGTCCGCCACAAACAACAGATGCGGATCGAGGCAGACCACCCGCCATCCCGGCGCCGCCGCCGGCGCATCGCACACCACCGCCACCGCACCGATGCGCCGCAGGACATCGGCATTGCTTTCCGGCGACGCATGCGGCTGGACCGGCAGATGGACCACGCCGTAGCGCGCCAGGGCAAAGATCGCGACCAGATGCAGCAGCGGGTCGTTGACCAGCAGTCCGACCACATCGCCCGGCTTCAGCCCCTGCTGGCGCAGTTCCGCGGCAACGGCCCACGCCGCGCGTTCGAACTGGCCGGCGCTGATGGTGCGCTCGTCGCAAATGACGGCCGGACTGTCCGGCGCCCGCCGCGCCCGATCGGTGAGCAGATCAGCCAGGTTCATGGTCCGGCGCCGATGCTTTCCCCGTCGCCCGCCTATCCCAGTTCGAGGCTGGCAACGCCGAACAGGCCGGCCATGTCGATGTCGGGCGCGCCGCCGGTATACATGCGCGCCGTTTCGAACGAGGGACGCAGGCCCAGCGATTCGACCAGGGCGGTGGCCGGACGGTTGCGGTCGGGAATGTCGATGGCAACCGAAGTCGCGCCCGTGCGCTGCGCCAGTTCTCCCGCCAGGGCGGCGGCGATCTGCGGCGAGGCGGCATAAAGCGGGCCGATGCGCCAGCCGCTGGTGCCCGGACGGATCACCGCCATACCCTCGATGGCGCCATCGCGCATCGCCACTAGCCCCTGCCGTCCCGGCACTCCGATCCAGCCGGCGAGGAAGGCGTCGCGCCGGGCGGGAAAGAAGCGGCGATCATAGGCGGCCAGCCGATCAAACGGCACGGTTCGGATATCGACCAGGTCGATCCCGGCCGGCACCGGCTGCGATCCCAGCGGTCCTTCGTAGCGGATGTTGTTCCAGGCCAGGACGAAACCGGATTTGCGATAGTTGCCCTGCTGCGCCACCACGCCATCGAGACCGACATTGCGGCCCGCCAGCCATTCCATGCCGGCGCGCCAGATCCGGATGCCATAGCCTTGCCCGCGCACCTCCGGCCGCGCGATGTAGAAGCCGAGGAAACCGAAATGCGTTTCGTAGCGCACCACGGAAATGCAGGTCACCGGCCTGCCGTCCAGGCGCCCGACCAGAAAGCCGCCCGGATCGGCCGCCTGGAAGGCAAAGCCGTCGCCTTCGCCGGGGTTCCAGCCCTCGTCGGCGGCCCATGATTTCATCAGCGCAATGTCGTCGGCGCCGGCAACGCTGATCGAGTACGTGTCCATTTCCCCAGCCCCCCTGTGCGATGCCGCCATGCCGGACATCCGGCCATTGCCCTTCGGTTCGGTGGAGAAATGAAACCCACCGCAATCTTCGAACTCCCGCCCCATCCATACCACATGGGCAAGCGCTGTCGTTTCTGACACCATGGTTGTACAACCTGACGGGGAGCCCATGTTCAAACCTCTGGTCGTGCGGCCCGGCGATACGCCGCGGCCGCTGAACGTCGTCGGCGAGCACATCACCGTTCTTGCCTCGGGAACGCAGACCGGCAGCTACGAGATTTTCTTCCAGGCCGGCCCCGAGGGCAGCGGGCCGCCGCCGCACAGCCATCCCTGGGACGAGGCCTTCTACGTGACCAAGGGCGAGATCGCCTTCGGCATCGGCGACAACGAGATGGTGGCGACGAGGGGAACCCTGGTGCACCTGCCGGCCGGCACCATGCACTGGTTCCGCTTCTGCAAAGGCGGCGGCGAGATGGTCTCGATGACCTCGCGCGAAGGCGCCTCGCACATGTTCACCGATTTCGACCGCGACATTGCGCCTGAGAATCCCGACGTGGCGAAGCTGGCGGACCTTGGCAAGCCTTATGGCCTCAAGCTGAACCTGCCGGAATAGCGGGAGGGAAAGACAGGCGGCGGCTTCGGCCGCTACCCGCCCTGCGGCTTCGAATAGGCGGCTCCTTCAGCGCTGGAATATCCGGCTCGGCTCGTGATTCCACCGGTCTGCCAATCGGCGGCACAACTGCTCAAAACTTGATCATTGGCCACAGCGAGTAGCCGCTCGATCCCATTGTCATCGGGGTTCCGGCGCATTGGCACATGGCTTGCAGCAGCGGGGGTGCTGTTCGGACCAACGGTAAAGCCATGGACAAGCCGCCCTACGATCCCGAAGCCCATATGACGGCAATGGCCGCCGCCATCGGCCTGATGCTGGAGCCGGCGTGGAAAGCGGGGATCGTCGACAACCTGCGTCGCGCGCACCAGATCGCCCAGGCCTTTCTCGAGTTTCCCCTGCCGGACGAGATCGAACCGGCATCGACCTTCGCACCGGAATGATCGACTGGCGCAGCACCGGCGCGCAGATCGCCGCCGCCGTCGGCAAGGGCACGGCCTCCGCCGTCGAGGCGACGGAGATGGCGCTGGCGCGCATCGCCGCGACCAACCCGGCGCTGAACGCCTTCACCGACATTCTCGCCGACCGCGCCAGAGCCAAGGCCGCGCTGCTCGACGGCAAGCGCGCCAGGGGCGAGCCGCTCGGGCCGCTGGCCGGCGTGCCCTTCGCGGTGAAGAATCTGTTCGACCTGCAGGGCGTGCCCACCCTGGCCGGCGCTGCGATCAATCGCGACCGTGCGCCGGCAACGGAAGACGCCGTGCTGGTCACGCGGCTGGAAACGGCCGGCGCCGTCCTGGTCGGCGGGCTGAACATGGGCGAATACGCCTACGACTTCACCGGCGAGAACGTCCATTTCGGTCCCTCGCGCAACCCGCACGATCCCTCCCGCATGTCCGGCGGCTCCTCCGGCGGCTGCGGCACGGCGGTCGCCGCCGGCATGGTGCCGCTGGCCCTGGGATCGGACACCAACGGGTCGATCCGGGTGCCGTCCTCGCTGTGCGGTCTGTTCGGGCTGAAGCCGACGTTTGGCCGGCTGAGCCGGCGCGGCACCTTCCCCTTCGTCGCCGACATCGACCATCTCGGCCCGATGGCGCGCAGCGTCGCCGACCTGGTCCTCGCCTACGACGCCATGCAGGGAGCGGACCCGGCCGACCGCTGGTGCGCCAACCGGCCGGTCGAGCCGGTGGCCGGCGAACTGGAAAACGGCATCGACGGGCTGCGCATCGCCATCGCCGACGGCTATTTCGCCGCCGGCGGCGATGCGCAAGCGCATGAGGCGGTGACGGCCTTCGCCCGGGCGCTGGGCACGGACAAGCATGTCACGGTGCCGGAGGCCGCCCGCGCGCGCGCCGCCGCCTACGTCATCACCATGAGCGAAGGCGCCAATCTGCACCGGGAGCGGCTAAAGACGCGCGCCGCCAATTTCGATCCCGCCACGCGCGACCGTTTCCTCGCCGGACTGATGCTGCCGGCCGACTGGCTGGTGCAGGCGCAGCGTTTCCGTACCTGGTATCGCGCCCGTGTCCTGGAGATGTTCGAGCAGGTCGACATCGTGCTGGCGCCGGCAACGCCATGCATCGCGCCGAAGATCGGCCAGGCGACCATGGTCCTCGACGGCGTCGAGATGCCGGTGCGGCCCAATCTCGGTCTCTTCACCCAGCCGATTTCCGTCATCGGCCTGCCGGTGGTCGCCGCGCCCTGCGCCCGCAGCGCCGGCCAGATGCCGATCGGCGTGCAGATCATTGCCGCGCCGTGGCGCGAAGACCTCGCCCTGCGCGTCGCCCGTCACCTGGAGCGGATCGGCGTCGCCGTCTCGCAAGCCGTCTAGGAGGGAACGTGGAGATCAATATTTCGGAGGTCGTCGCCGAGGTCGAAGCCGCGTTCCGGCGCTACGAGAAGGCGCTGACATCGAATGATGTCGCCATACTGGACGAGCTGTTTCTCGACAGCCCGCATACGATCCGCTTCGGCGCCACCGAGAATCTCTACGGCTACGACGCCATCAAGGCCTTCCGCGCCGGACGTTCGCCCGCCGGCCTGGAGCGCGACATCTTCAACACCGTCATCACCACCTATGGCCGCGATTTCGCCGTCGCCAACACCGAGTTCCGGCGCATCGGCGCCGACAGGACCGGACGCCAGAGCCAGACATGGCTGCGCACGCCGCAGGGTTGGCGGGTGGCATCGGCGCATGTCAGCCTGCTGTAGTGAAAGCGCGCGCTCTGCATCCAGCTATGCCATCCCCGCCACGCGGACGGTTGGCTTGCGGTCGGCCTGCAGCGCCAGCAGCCGCCCGGCTTCGGCCTGGCGGCCGTCCTTGAGATAGGCGGCCAGCAAAGTGTGCTGCACCAGATCGCGCTGCGCGCGGCTGCCGCCGATGCGCACGGTTTCGGCCAGGACCGGTTCGAAAGCGGCGATCGCCGCCGCCCAGTCGCCCCGGCCGTAAGCGGCCAGGCCGGCGGCGATGCGCGGCACCACATCGCCGGTGATCGACTGGCCGGCGCCGACCCGCCGGTCGAGCTCGGCCACGATGGCGGCAAGTCCGTCACGGTCATCGGCGGCGACGCAGGCCAGGACCTTGTGGACGTCGACGAAGGCGATGCCCACCCGGGGGAAAGCCTTCTGCACATAGGCATGGACCTCGCCCCACAAGCCGGGTGCCGGCGCCTGTCCAGCGAGCTGCGCGCGCCACAGGAACGATGTCGCATCGGTGGCGACGTTCAAGGCCGGTCCCAGCGTCGCTCCGGGATGCACCTGGGCTTTGTAGACCTCCCAGGCGCGCGCGGCGTCGCCGAGAGCCAGCAGGGAGAGCGCGGTGTGCCAGGAGATGTGGCAATGCATCAGCCCCTCGCGCGCATAATCGGGCAGCCACCCATTCAGGAAATCGAGCGCAGCACGGTCCTCGCCGCATTCGTAAAGGACATGCGCCTTGATATGTGCGCCATGCGGGTTGCGCGGATTGGCGGCCAAAGCGCGCTCGATCAGGGCGGACGCCTCCTCCAGTCGGCCAACCTCCTCCAGGGCGAAGGCGTAAACCGTCTGGAACCACCAGTCCTCGCCCAGCTGCGGCCGCAGCGCCTCCAGGAACTCGATCTGCTCGGGCTCGCGGGTCGGCCGGCCGCTGAAGCCGATCAGGCCGAACACGCCCGTCGCCGGCGCGGCGACCATCGCATCGCGCGGATGCCCGGCCAGATGCGCGCGCGTCGCCGCCAGCGCCTCGCCCGCTTTGCCTTCGACCGGAAGGCAAAGCGCGTTGACGTGGCTGCGTTCGCGCTCGGTGGCGGTGGCGACCAGTTCGCGCGCCCGCGCCGCCGCCTGCCGGGCGCCGGCAATGTCTCCCACCAGGAAACGGTCGCGGGCGAGCGCCGCGTAAGCCAGCCCGAAGCCGGCATCGGCTTCGATCGCCCGCTTCAGATGCGCCTCTCCGCCGTACTCGGCCGACAGCACGCAGTCGCAACCGGCGATGTAGGCGGCCCGGGCGGTTTCGGAAGACGTGCTGATCGGCAGTCCAAATCGGTCGGAAAGCATGGAGCGCGGCCACCCTTAGTGATTATTGATTCTGTCGAGTCAATTTGTGCCCGCGAATCGACGGCGTCACAAGGGAACTTGCCCCGCCGGAGACGCAAACCCCCGATGCCTCCGAAGGCGGCCGGACGGCGCCAATCTGGCCGGTGACGAAAGCGACTGCTATCCTGCGTCGACCATGCCGCCGGACAACAAACAACAATCCGCAGCCGATCGGCGCCGGGCAATCGGGAAAAACATGACCCCCAGATCACTTGATACCGTCGCGGTCGTCGGCAACGGCATTATCGGCCATGGCGTGGCGCAGGTCTTCGCCATGGCCGGCAGCGATGTCGTGATGATCGGCCGCAAGGCAACCTCGCTGCGGCAAGCCGTGCGCAAGATCGAAACCAGCCTGGGCGAATTCGCCAGTCACGGGCTGATGACGCGGCGCCAGATCCCGCTGGTGATGCGGCGCATCACGACATCGACCCGGCTCGAGGATGCCGCGTCGGCGCAATTGGTGATCGAGGCCGTGACCGAGGATCTGGCGCTGAAGCGGAAGATCTTCGCCCAACTTGATCGTCTCTGTCCGCCGCCGGCGGTGCTCGCCTCGTCCAGCGGCCAGCCCGCCAGCGCCCTGGTCGACGACGTGCGCCATCCCGAACGCATCGTCGCCACCCATTTCTGGTTTCCGCCGCAGCTCATCCCGCTGGTCGAAGTCTGCGGCGGACCGCAAACCTCCGTCGAGGTGGTGCGCTGGGTCACCAGACAGCTCAAGGCCGCGGGCAAGGAGCCGGCCGTCATCGAGCGCGAGATTCCCGGCTTCATCGGCGGGCGGCTGCAATTCGCCATGCTGCGGGAAGCCTGGTCGCTGTGGGCCTCGGGGGCCGCCAGCGCCGAGGCCATCGACACGGTGGTCAGGAACAGTTTCGGCCGGCGCCTCGGCATAACGGGGCCGCTGGAATCGGCCGATCTCGGCGGGCTGGAAACGCATTTCAACTTCGCCCTGACCCTGCTGCCGCATCTCGACAGCGAACCCTCCCCCGCCGCCGCGGTCGAAAGGCTGGTGCGCGACGGCGCCAGCGGCGCTAACGCCGGTCGCGGCGTCTACGACTGGAAGAAACGCAGCAGCAAAACGCTGATGAAGGCACGAACGGACGAGTTGTTCCGCTGGCTGGTCGAGCATCGCGCAAAGCGCAAGTGAACGATTGCGATCGACCGTCAAGGCGCTTATGAAATAGGCGGTATTGCTGGTGTTTTCCTGGATTTTCCCGCGCACTCGCCAGGCGCGGACGGGCGGATGGACGATCGATGAACAGGGACATATTTCTTATCCGCCACGGTCAGTCGACGCATAACGTCATCTGGGAAGCGACCGGCCGCGATCCGGTGATTTTCGACGCTCCCCTGTCGCCGACCGGTCACGAGCAGGTCGCCCAGGCACGGCCGCTGGCGCAACGCCTGGGCGTGGAGCTGGTCGTCACCTCGCCGCTGACCCGCGCGCTGCAGACCGCTATTGGCCTGTTCGGCGATGCAGCGCCGTTCCTGGTCACGCCGCTGCATCGCGAGAAACTGTCCAACGGCTGCGACGTGGGCAGCGATCCCACCCGGCTGGCGGCGTCATTTCCCGGAATCGAGTTCTCCCATCTGCCGCCGTGCTGGTGGTACGACCACCACGAGCGCGATCCGCGCGGCTTCGCCGTCGAGCCGCCCGAGGTGTTCACCGGCCGCGTCGGCGAGTTCCGGGAATGGATCATGACGCGGCCGGAGCAGCGGATCGCGATCGTGGGCCATGGCCTGTTCTTCAAGCAACTGGCCGGCACCCTGTTCGACAACTGCGTGATCATGGCCTGGCGGCCGGGCGAAGCGGAGCAGGTCAGGCCCTACGCGCCCTGAGCCCGTCGCCGCCTGCGATCAGGAGACGTGCTTGCGGAAATGCGGATAGGCGCGGCCTTCCAGCAGCTCCTCCGATACCAGCCGTTTCATGGCCGGTGGCGTCACGATCCGGCTGCTGACGGCGCCGTCGCCCAGTTCATGCAGCACCACGCCGATCTCGTGCTCGCCGCCAAGCTGCTGGCGGCGCAGCGGGCCGGCAACGAAAGCGGTCGACGGCGACCATACATGGGTGCGCGCGCCGCGAACGTGAACCGCGCACTGGTGCAGGTGGCCGGTGGCGACCAGCCGTACGGCCGGATGATCGATCGTCGCCGCCAAAGCGCCGCGAAAATCCGGCGGCACGGTGAAATAGCCCTGGGAAGCTTCCTCGACCCGCTGCAGGTACAGCGGCTTGTGCATGAACACCGCCACCGAGCGGTCGCCATGTCCACCGATGGCATCGGCCACGACCCGCGCCTGAACCTCTTCGTCCGGCAGGCCGCTGCCCAGCAGCATGCTGTTCAGCCCGACCAGCCGCCAGTCCCCGACATCGCGCACCCACCAGTCGGGACCGAAGTGATGCCGGTAGCGTTCCAGGCGCACAGCATCGATCGCCTGCGCCGGATCGCCGAGCCCAAGCGTTTCGCCGACATCGTGATTGCCAGGAATCACCAGGGTCTCGAGCGAAATCTCGCGATGGCGGCTGGCGGCATGCGCCAGATCCGCCTCGCGTTCGGACCCGTCGAGCGAGAGATCGCCGGTGTTGACCACCAGATCGACCTCGAGCGCGCCCGCCATCGCCCGGGCGGCGTCGAAATTGGCCTCGAACACGGCGTTGTCGTGCGCGAGATGGGTGTCCGATATCTGAAGAATACGCAGCATGGCCTGAAGAGTTACGCCCGTCGACCCGGCGATCCTACCGCAGGCCGCTAGTTCTTCATGCGGAAATTGAAATCACGGAAGTCCATCCAGTACATCGTGTAGGGACGCCACTCGATGTTCTTGCGCACGCCGTAGGATTCCACCGGCCGGTAGAGCAGGATCGCCGGCGTCTCGTCCTCCCAGATATCGAGCATCTTCTGGTACGCGACGCGCCGCTCGGCCGCATCGAAGCTGGTCTGCAGCGTCTCGCCCAGGTCGAGGAACGCCTGCGGCGGCGCCCAGTGGCCGCGGGCGCGGAAGAAGCCGGAGGAAGCCCCCCAGCTGGTCCACAGCGGCGCCAGCGGATCGGGCATCTCGAAATTGTTGGAGATCGCCACCACGTCGGCGGTGGCCCAGCCCATCTGCGCCATGTTCTCGACGAACTCCAGCTTGACGTTCAGGCCGACCTTCTTCCACATCTCCAGCATCACCTGCACGGCGCGATCCATGTTCAGGTAGTAGCCTGAGATGTTGCGCAGGATGATCTGCTCGCCCTTGTAGCCGGCTTCGGCCAGCAGCTGCTTGGCGCGGTCGGGATCGTAGCTGCGCGGCTTGCGCGCCTTGTCGTAGTACTCGCCGAGATAGGGCCAGGAGAAGGTCGTCGGCACCGTGGTCATGCCGTTCCACAGCCGGTCGACCAGGAGCTGGCGGTCGATGGCATGCACCATGGCCTGGCGCACGCGCTTGTCGGCGACCGGCCGGCCTTCGGTGGCGCTGCGGAACATCAGCAGCTGCACGTTCTCGACCTGGACCGACCGGACCTCGGTCGCCTTGTCCTTCTCGACCACGGCGAGCTGGTTGGACGGCAGCGAGGTGATGATGTCGAACTCGCCGGTCAGCAGGCCGGCGATGCGGGCCGAGGTCTCCGGCACGACGCGGAAGGTGATGGTCTTGAGCGGCGGCTTGCCGCCCCAGTAGTCGTCGAACGCCACCAGTTCGAGATACTCGCCCGGCACCAGCTTGTTCCAGCGATAGGGACCGGTGCCGATCGGCGCCTGGCCGAACTTGTCGACGCCGACTTCGAGATAATGCTTCTTCGGCACCACCATCGACATCTGCGTCATCAGCCGCTGCACGATCACCGGATCGGGCTGCTTGGTGGTGATGCGCACGGTCAGCGGATCGACGACGGTCACGTCGCTGATGGTGTTGGCGAAGGAGAACGGCTCGGTCGGCTTCGGCCCCCACAGGCGCTCGGCCGACAGGGTGAAGGCGACGTCCTCCGCCGTCATGGTCTCACCGTTGTGGAACTTGACGTTAGGCCGCAGCGTGATCTCAAGCGTGGTGGGCGAGGTCTGCTTCCATGCGGTCGCCAGCGCGGGAACCGGCTTGATACCGTCGCCGTCCTGGCTGCCAAGCCAGTCGCGCTCGATCAGCCGGTCGTAGATGTTCTGCGTCACGCGGGTGGCGAAGTTGGTGTTCTGCGTCGCCACATGGGTGGTGAAGATCACCGGCATGGCGACGGTGATCGACGGCCTGGTGTCGGCCTGCGCCGACGCGCCGGTCGCCGCGAACGCCAGGATGGCCGCCGCAAGAAGATGGCCGGCTCCGAAGGAGCGCCAGTTTCCACGTTGCTTGGTCATTTGACACTCCCCCGAGCTTCCCTGTTATTCCAAGACTAACCATTTCCATTATTCGTTATCAATACCGAAATTTCGGAAATCGTTGATTGACCATGCCAGGATCACCCCCCATGATCCGGCGGACCGAAATGCCGGCACATGCGATTAACCATAGCAGTGTCGCGCTACCATTTTATAACATGGGACGGCATGGTCCGGGCGGGGGGCTGGACGTCGGAATGATCCAGTTTATTGTAACAAAAGCGTTACGGGCCCTGCTGACGATCTGGCTGGTGGTGTCTTTCGTCTTCGTCGTCCTGCGCGTGTCGGGCGATCCGACCCTGATCCTCCTGCCGGTCGACACCGCCCCCGCCATCGTCGAGCTCTATGCCCAGAAATGGGGCGTCGATCGCCCGATTCTGGAACAGTATTTCACCTACATAGAACGGATCCTGGTGGGCGATTTCGGCCAGTCCTTCTTCGACGGCCGCGACGCACTGTCGGTGGTGATCGATCGCGTGCCGCTGACGCTTCAGCTCGGCCTGATGGCGCTGGCGATCACGCTCGTCGTCGGCATCTCGCTCGGCGTGCTCGCCGCCATCTATCGTTCCTCGGCGCTGGATCGGGCAATCATGGCGATCTCCGTGATCGCCTACGGCCTGCCCAATTTCTTCCTGGGCATTCTGCTCATTCTTCTTTTCGCGCTCGAACTGCGCTGGCTGCCGTCGGCAGGCGCGGGCACGTGGAGACATCTGCTGATGCCGGCGTTCACCCTGGGCCTGGCGTCGGCCGGGATCATCGCGCGTTTCACCCGGTCGGCGATGCTGGAGGTGCTGCGGCAATCCTACATGCGGACGGCGCGCGCCAAGGGCCTGCGCTGGTGGCAGCAGCTCGCCTGGCACGCCATCCCCAATGCGGCGATCCCTATCATAACGATTCTCGGCTTCCAGATCGGCTGGATCATCGGCGGCGCCTTCGTCGTCGAGACCGTTTTCGCCTGGCCGGGAATCGGCCGGCTGTTCATCCAGTCGGCCGGCGTGCGCGACTTCAGCGTGGTGCAGACCATCATCCTGCTGATCTCGATCTCGGTGATCCTCACCAACCTGACGATCGACCTTGCCTATGGCTGGATCGACCCCCGCATCCGCCGGAGCACCGGTTCATGAGCGCCCAGGCCGACAGCGTCGTCGTCGCTGCGCCGGCAGCGCGCCGGAAATGGGCGCGGCCGCCGTTCCTGGTGCTATGCGCCATCCTGTGCCTGGCGGCGGTTCTTATCGTCACCGCCTTCGCGCACTGGCTCCAGCCGCACCCCTATACGGAACAGGACCTGTTCCAGCAGCTCGATCCGCCGCTTCTTTACGGCGGCACGGCGGAGCATGTGCTGGGTACCGACGATCTGGGCCGCGACGTGCTGAGCCGGCTGCTGGTGGGCACCCAGATCAGCGTCCTGATCGCCATATCCGGCACCGCCATCGGCGCCGTTCTCGGGGTGCTGATCGGCATGCTGGCGGCGCATCTGCGCGGCTGGTTCGACGAGGCGACCATGATGCTGGTCGACGCCCAGACCGCCCTGCCCTTCATCGTTTTCGCCCTGGCGATCCTGGCTTTCTTCGGCGGCAGCATCTGGCTGCTGATCCTCATCATCGGCATCAACGGCTGGGAGCGCTACGCCCGCCTGACGCGCGGCCTGGTGCTGGGCATGCAATCGAGCGAGATGATGACCGCGCTGCGCTCGCTCGGCTTCGCCACGCCACGCATCTACTGGCGGCACGTGCTGCCCAACATCGCCGGCGTGCTGGTGATCCAGTTCACCGTCAATCTTCCCGCCGCCATCCTGCTGGAAACCTCGCTCAGCTTCCTCGGCATCGGCATCCAGCCGCCAATGACCAGCCTGGGGCAGATGCTGGGCCAGGGCCGCGACTATCTGGTCAGCGGCTGGTGGGTGGCAGTGATGCCGGGAACCATGATCTTCCTCATCACCGTGTCGATCAGCATTCTCGGCGACTGGCTGCGCGACTATCTGGATCCGACGCTCAAATGAGCCCGCTGCTGCGCGTTCGCGACCTTTGCGTCGATTTCTCGACCGCCGACGGAACGGTGCGGGCGGTCGATCGCGTGTCGCTCGACGTCATGCCCGGCCGCATGCTGGGCATCGTCGGCGAAAGCGGCTCGGGCAAGAGCGCGCTGTGGCTGGGCGTGCTGGGCCTGCTGTCGCATAACGGCCGGGTCAGCGCCGGCACCGCGCATTACCTGGACACCGATCTCCTGGCGGCATCGGAGACCGCCCGGGCGCAATTGCGCGGCAAGGACGTGGCCATGATCTTCCAGGACCCGGTGGCCGCCCTCAATCCCATCCGCCGCATCGGCAAGCAGATCGCCGAGGCGATCCGCGTGCACGAGAACGTGTCGGCCGCCACAGCGCGGCAGCGCACCCTGCAGACGCTGAAGGACGTCGGCATCCGCAATCCCGACCTCGTCGCGCAGCAATATCCGCACGAGCTTTCGGGCGGCATGTGCCAGCGCGTCATGATCGGCATGGCGATCGCCTGCCGGCCCAAGCTGCTGGTCGCCGACGAGCCCAGCACGGCGCTGGACGTCACGATCCAGGCGCAGATCATCAACCTGCTGTCCGAGCTGAAGGTCAGGCTGGGCATGGCGATCGTGCTGATCACCCACGATCTGGGCGTCATCGCCGCCGCAGCCGACGAGGTCGCGGTGATGTATTCCGGCCGTCTGGTCGAGCGCTCGGAAACCGTGGCGCTGTTTGGCAAGCCGGCCCATCCCTACACCAAGGCGCTGCTCGATGCCCTGCCGCAGCCGGGCGCGCGCGACCGCCGGCTGGGCAGCATTCCGGGACAGATTCCCGGCGCTTCGGAACGGCTGCCGGGTTGCCGTTTCGAGCCGCGCTGCGCGCAGGCCATACCGCGCTGCGCCGTGGAGGAGCCGGTCGCCCATCTCGATGCCGACGGCCGTTTCAGCCTCTGCCATCTGGCCGGCGCCCTGCCGGCGGAGGCGCCGCGATGAACGCGCCCCTGGTCGAACTTTCGGGCATCACCAAGGAATACCGCGTCCGGCAGGGCCTGTTCCGTCGCCGCCGGCTGCGGGCGGTCAACGGGGTCGACCTGTCGATAATGCCCGGCGAAACCGTGGGGCTGGTCGGCGAAAGCGGCTGTGGCAAGTCGACCGTCGGACGCATCACCCTGGGACTGCTGCCGCCCAGCAGCGGCACCGTGACGTTCCGCGGCCAGGACATCACCCGCGTCGGCCCGCGCGAATGGCGCAGGCTGCGCCGCCATCTGCAGCTCGTGTTCCAGAACCCGTTCTCCGCGCTCGATCCGCGCATGGTGGTGGGCGAACAGATCGCCGAGGTGCAGTCCGCCCACGGCATCGCCAGCGGCCCCGAGGCGGTGCGCACCGCGCTCCAGCGCGTCGGCCTGCAGGGCGCCATGGCCAGCCGCTATCCGCACCAGCTCTCGGGCGGCCAGCAGCAGCGCGTCGTCATCGCCCGCGCCCTTTCCATCGAGCCGAGCCTGATCGTGTGCGACGAAGCGGTGTCGGCGCTCGACGTTTCGGTGCGGGCCCAGATCATCAACCTGCTGTCGGACCTGCAGGCCGAGCTGTCCTTGAGCTACCTGTTCATTTCGCACGACCTGGGCGTGGTCGAGCACATCTGCGACCGGGTGCTGGTGATGTACCTGGGCAGCATCGTCGAGCAGGGCACGCGCGACCAGCTTTTCGACACCCCCAGGCATCCCTACACGCGCGCCCTGCTGGCGGCGGTGCCCAAGCCCGATCCCACGCACCGCCTCGACCAGAGCCTGGCGGTCGGGGAAATCGAGGAGACCGGGCGCGACATGCCCGGCTGCGCCTTCGCGCCCCGCTGTCCGCATGCCGTCGAGCAGTGCCGCTCGCTGACGCCGCGCCTGCGCGAGGTCGGCGGCCAGCTCGTGGCCTGCCACCGCGCCGACGAGATCTAGGAGGCGCCGCCGATGCCCGCCCCCGATACACTGGCACCGAACGCGATACTTTCAGGCATGCGCCGCCATTTCGCCCTGGAAAGCCTGCAGCGTCGCCTCCAGCCGGCTCACCAGCTCGTCGCATTCGGCCTCGGTTATGGTCAAAGGCGGCGACACCATGAACCAGTCGCCATATTTCCCGCCGGCGGTCTGGCGGGAATAGATCATCAGGCCGTTGGCCAGGGCCAGCGTGCGAACACGGTCGATCACCGCCAGCTCGACCGGATAGGACCGCTTGTCGGACCGCGATGCGACGATTTCCACCGCCATCAGCAGGCCCCTGCCCCTGATGTCGCCGATGCAGGCGACCCGCTCCTGCAGCGCCTCCAGCCTGGCGCGCAGGGAAGCGCCTCTTTCCGCCGCGCAGCGGATCAGGTCGAGGCGGTCGTATTCGTCCAGCACCGCCAGGCCGACGGCGCAGCCGATCGGATTGGCCGCGTAGGTGTGCATGAAGTTGAAGCCGGTGCGGATGGCGATCTCGTCGACCATGGCGCCCGGCGCCAGCACCGCGCCCAGCGGCGCGTAGCCCGATCCCAGGCCCTTGGCGATGGCCACGATGTCGGGCAGCGCCTCGGGCAGGTGATGGGCGGCGAGAAACTTGCCGGTGCGGCCGACGCCGGACATCACCTCGTCGAAGATCAGGTAGACGCCGTGGCGGGTGCAGATGTCGCGCACCATGCGGAAATAGGTCGGGTGCGGCACCAGGCAGCCACTGGCCAGGCCGCCGACCGGCTCGATGACGAAGGCCAGCACGTTCTCGGACCCCAGCGCTGCGATCTTCTCCTCCAGCCGCTCGGCGCATTGGCGGGCATGGTCCTCGACGGAGAGGTTGCCGGGCACGCGATAGCTCAGCGGCGCCGGCACGCGCTCGGCCATGACGCCGAAACCGTCGAGGAAGACGCGCAGGCGCTCGTCGCCGGCCAGGCCCATGGTGGCGACCGTCGAGCCGTGATAGGCCGGTTCGCAGGAAATCAGTTTGCGCCGTTGCGGCTGGCCGCGGACGACGACGTGCTGGCGCACCAGCTTGAGGGCGATCTCCATCGCCTCGCTGCCGCCGGAGGCGAAGCAGACGCGCTCGAAACCGGGGCCCGCCAACTCGGCCAGGCGGCGGGCATAGTCGATATTGGGCTGGTGCCGGGCGACGCGGGCATAGGCGAAGTCGACCTGGCGCGCCTGCGCCGCCATGGCGTCGGCGACGCGCGGGTTGCCGTGGCCGATATTGCTGACCACCGGGCCGGACGAGACGTCGATGTATTCGTTGCCGGCATCGTCCCACATCCGCACGCCGCTGGCGCGCACGATCAGCGGCAGGGGGACCTGGGCGCTGCGCAGGTGGAAGATGTCCTGCGATCCGCCGGTGGAGGGATAGAGGCGCGGCGCGTTCGCGACTTTGGGCGTTTTCCCGCTTGCATTCATGACGGCTTTTTCTCCCCTCGCTATAGTAAGCGTCTTACGTCAGATGGATAGAATTATGCAAAAGACCGCCTCGGCCGCCCGGCGCAGAACCGCAGCCCCCAAGACCGGCATCGGCAAGAAAGCCGACGACGAGGCCGCCTTCGTCACCTCGCTGGCTCGCGGCCTCAGCCTGCTGCGCGTTTTCACGCAAACCAGCCCCAGGCTCACCTTCATGGAAGTCTGCGACCGCACCGAGCTGCCGCGCACCACCGTGCACCGGCTGCTGAATACCCTGGTCGGCCTCGACTATCTGGTGTTCGACGAAGAGACCCGCCGCTATTTCCCCGGCCCCAGCGTCACCTCGCTGGGCCTTGCGGCGCTCAACGCGCTCGACATCCGCGAAAAGGTCCGCCCGTTCCTGATCTCGCTGTTCAACCGTCTCGACGAGACGATCAACTACTCGGTGCGCGACCAGATGGAGGCGATAGTCTGCGAGCGCATCCAGGGCAACAACCGGGTCATCGCCGTCGATCTCAGGGTCGGGGCGCGCATCAATCTCTACGATTCGTCGATGGGCCGCTGCCTGATCGCGTTCCTTCCGGCCGAGGAACGCGAAAGGCTGCTGGCCGAACTGGTCCTGCCGGCATCGGTGGCCGGTGGCATGGTGCGGCTGCGCCAGTCGATCGCCGCCGCCCTGAAGGACGGCTACACGCTCAGCGACCAGGATTTCGCCCAGGGATTGCTGTCGGTCGCCTTCCCGGTCTGGGACAGCAACAACCGCATTTTCGCGGCGGTCAACGTAGCGGTCCCTTCCTTCCGCGTTTCGGTCAAGGACCTCGATGCGCAGATCATTCCCCATCTTCGCGACACCGCCCGTCGCATCTCGCTCTGCTTCGGCGCCTCCGAAGAATGGGTCGATGGCGGCTGGCGGGCAATCGTCTGAATGGCCTGGCAGCACATCTATTTCCATTATTTTCATGATTCCATCCAAAAATGGAAATCTTGATACAGCCGATTGACGAACCAGGAGGGCTTGCCGGTCAGGATTTAATCAATTAATAAGGAAAACATCAATATCAGGCGTCTGCCGGAAGAAATCCGGTATCGGTAAAAATGGAAATAAGTTCCATAATTGTCGATACCAAGCCGTGTTGGTCCGGCCGCTCGAGGATGGCTGACTTTCAGGGGGAGTGGGATGGCTCGCCGACGATCCGCCGATGAACTGCTGCCGCGCGACCTGCCGAGCGGCCGCGAACTGCTGGCCGAAGGACGCAAGATCGCCGCCGGCTTCGACGTCGGGCTGAGCCTGATCTGCCGCGAGTACGGCGGCAGGTCGGAGGCCGAATACAAGAAGAAGATGACCGACGAAGGTCGGATCATGACCTGCATGAACATCGGCTGCCAGACCTGGCCGGAGACCGAGAAGGGATTGCGCTACATCTGGGCGGAAACGCAGAAGAAGGGTTTCCGCATCGACCGCTTCACCTTCCAGATGGACCGCCGCATGGGCATCCCCCCGGCGCTGTGGTCGAAGGCGGCCAAGGAAACCGGACCGCTGCTGGTGAGCGACGAGGACTGGATGGGAACCGCCCAGACCGTGCCGATCCAGCCGGGGCTGGGCGACATGATGATCGGCTCGCCAATGTCGGTCCACAATGCGGTCAAGGCGCTGCAGGCCGGCGTCTACTACATCGGCAACATGAGCCAGTTCTCCTGGGATTATCCGGCCTGGGACGGCACCGATGTCGAGCAGATGTGCGAGATGGTGAAGGCGCTGGGCATCATGGGCGCCAAGGCCGAACAGGGCGCCGTCGTGCAGTCCTATCTCGACGACGGCTATTGCGGGCAGTTCTCCGACTACAGCTCGTTCATCGGCTGGACCCTGTTCGAGCGCTACATCGTGGAGGACCTGATCGGCGGCCGGCTGTCGGCAAGCTGGGGCGGGCTGACCCACAACCCGATCCAGAAATCGGCCGTGACCATGGCGCTGGAAGCCATCAAGCCGCCCGGCAGGATCGCCGCCTTCTACCACTGCGATACGACCCATTTCACCAAGGACATCCAGCGCAACTACGCTGCCCTGTCGATCGACATGCTGTATCTGGTGCTGACCGAGATGCGCCTGAAGACCGGCGCCGCCGTGCTGCCCATTCCGGTCACTGAGGCGTTCCGCATTCCCTCGCTCGACGAGATCATCGAAGTCCACAACATCTCGCGCAAGATCATCGAAGACGCGCCCCGGGTCATGCCCACCATCAACTGGGAACCGATCGAGGCGGAGCGCGACCGGCTGGTGCGCGAGGGCCGCAAGTTCTACGCCAATATCCTGAAGGGCCTGACCGAGCTGGGCGTCGACATCACCGATCCGCTGCACATCCTGCTG
The DNA here is from genome assembly GCA_037190765.1 of Alphaproteobacteria bacterium. Classification (GTDB taxonomy): domain Bacteria; phylum Pseudomonadota; class Alphaproteobacteria; order Reyranellales; family JAQSWP01; genus JAQSWP01. The sequence goes on along the minus strand of JBBCJW010000084.1, from coordinate 67,104 downwards.
GCCATCCGCCGGCTGGGCGCGGTCGAAATCGAACGCCGCTTCGGCGCCGGGCAAACCGCCGAGCCCGACGCCGAGCCGTACAAGCCCATCACCCCGACCGATACCTGGCGCGACTTCGTCGAGCGGCGCGACAGCGTTCGCGCCAAGATCCAGAGCCAGGGCCAGGCCATCCTGAGGCCGATGAAGGTGGTGATCGGCTCGACCGACATCCACGAGTTCGGCCTGCACGTCGTCACCAGCGCATTGGAGGCGCTGGGGGTCAAGCCGGTGGTGGCCGGCGTCGACGTCGATCCCGACGAGTTCGCCGAACTCGCCCAGCGCGAATCGGCCAAGGCGATCCTGGTGTCGACCCATAATGGCATGGCCCTCACCTACGCCCAGCAACTCCTGGAGGAGATGAAGGCGCGCGGCGTCAACGCCACAGTGGTGTTCGGCGGCAAGCTGAACCAGGATTTCGCGGGCGAGGACGTGCCGGTGGACGTTTCGGACGACCTGGAACAGCTTGGCGTGCGGGTGTGCGACAATCTGGACGACCTCTATTCGATGCTGCAAAGCGTGACCTGACCGCCAGACCCGGTATCGCCGGTGCACTGCCGGATAGACGCCGCAGCCGGCTTTTTCCCAGGCATCGGGTGAGACAAAGCGCTCCATGTTGCCGGCCTGCGGCTTAAGATATATTCTCAATATATATTAGTTCCGCGTCTCTGCCGTCGCGGCGGCCGGCCTGGAAGTGGCCGGTCTTGTGCCGGGCAATCGGGAGAATGAGCACGGCATGGTTTCGACATTGACCGTCAGCGAGCGCCAGCTCGCGCTGCTGGTTTCGATCCTGGTCGCGATCGCCGGCCTGGCGCTGGTGGCGGCGGGCAGCGCCGATCCCGTGGAGGCGCACGGCTTCATCATCCTGCTGTCCGGGATCGCCGGCGCCATTGCCGTCATGCGCGGCTACTACGCGCCCGAACCCGACAGCCACCGCCTGTCGCAGTACTACGACGAGCCGACCAAGGCCGGCATCGTGCTGGCGATGGCATGGGCGGTGGTCGGCATGTTCTTCGGCGTCTGGGTGTCGGCACTACTCGCCTGGCCCGAACTGACCTTCGTCGACGAGGCCTGGGCCAGCTTCGGGCGCCTGCGGCCGGTGCACACCAGCGGCGTGATCTTCGGCTTCGGCGGCAATGCGCTGATCGCCACCTCGTTCCATGTCCTGCAGCGCACCGCGCGGGCGCGGCTGCCGGACCAGTTCAGCCCCTGGTTCGTGCTGCTGGGCTACAACCTGTTCTGCCTCATCGCCGCCAGCGGCTACCTGCTGGGCATCACGCAGTCGAAGGAATACGCCGAACCGGAATGGTATGCCGACGTCTGGCTGGTGATCGTCTGGGTCGTCTATTTCCTGATCTACATCCGCACGCTGCGGCGGCGGCAGGAGCCGCATATCTACGTCGCCAACTGGTACTACATGGCGTTCATCCTGGTGGTGGCGGTGCTGCACATCGTCAACAACCTCGCCGTGCCGGTGTCGTGGGGACACGCCAAGAGCTATTCGCTGTTCTCCGGCGTGCAGGATGCGATGACGCAGTGGTGGTACGGCCACAACGCCGTCGCCTTCTTCCTCACCGCCGGCTTCCTCGGCATGATGTACTACTACCTGCCCAAGCGGGCGGAGCGGCCGATCTTCTCCTACCGGCTCTCCATCATCAGCTTCTGGGGCATCACCTTCATGTACATGTGGGCCGGCTCGCACCACCTGCACTACACGGCGCTGCCGCACTGGGTGCAGACGCTGGGCATGACCTTCTCGGTCATGCTGCTGGTGCCCTCCTGGGCCTCCGCCGGCAACGCGCTGGCGACGCTGAACGGCGCCTGGCACAAGGTGCGCGACGACGCCACGCTGCGCTTCATGATGGTAGCAGCGGTGTTCTACGGGATTTCCACCTTCGAGGGTTCGTTCATGGCCATCCGCGCCGTGAACTCGCTGTCGCACTACACCGACTGGACCGTCGGCCACGTCCATGCCGGCGCGTTGGGCTGGGTGGCGATGATCACCTTCGGCTCGCTCTATGCGCTGGTGCCGTGGATGTGGCGGCAGGAGCGCATGTACTCGCCGAAGCTGGTCGAGGTCCACTTCTGGCTCGCGCTGGCGGGCACCGTCATCTACGTCTTCGCGATGTGGAACTCGGGCATCATCCAGGGCCTGATGTGGCGCACCTATAACGACAGCGGCACGCTGGCCTACTCGTTCATCGACAGCCTGGTGGCGATGCACCCGTACTACGTCGCCCGCACGGTCGGCGGGCTGTGCTTCCTGCTCGGCGCCGTGGTCGGCGCCTGGAACATCGCCATGACCATCCGCCTGGCACGCCGCAGCGCCCGCTCGGACCGGCCCGGCGCCGACGTTCCGGCGGGGCGGCCCGCCGCCGTTCAGCCGGGGGAGTAGGCGATGCCCGAATTCCACCGCAAGCTGGAACGCAGCGCCATCGGCTTCGTGCTGGCCATCATCGGGGTGGCCTCGATCGGCGGCCTGGTCGAGATCGCGCCGCTGTTCACCATCGACGAGACGGTCGAGGCGGCGCCGGACATGCGGGTCTACACGCCGCTGGAGCTGGCCGGGCGCAACATCTACATCCGCGAAGGCTGCTACGCCTGCCACAGCCAGATGATCCGCACCCTGCGCGACGAGGTCGAACGCTACGGGCCGTTCTCGCTGGCCGTCGAGTCGCGATACGATCATCCCATGCTGTGGGGCTCCAAGCGCACCGGTCCGGATCTGGCGCGCATCGGCGGCAAGTATTCGGACGCCTGGCATGTGACGCACCTGATCAATCCGCGCGAGGTGGTGCCCGAATCGGTGATGCCGCGCTATGGCTGGCTGCAGCGCAACGCGCTGCGGACCGACGATCTGGGCCGGCACCTGGCGGCGCAGGGGGCGGTCGGCGTTCCCTACACGGACGAGATGATCGCCAATGCCGGCGCCGACGCCCACGCCCAGGCCAATCCGGACCACCCCAATGCCGGCGGCGTCAGCCAGCGTTACGGCGAGGCGACCAATGTGCGGGCGTTCGACGGCAATCCGGCCCGGCTGACGGAGATGGACGCCATGGTCGCCTATCTGCAGGTGCTCGGCCGGCTCACCGACGCCGCGCACCGGCAGGCGGCCGCGGCGGGAGAGTGAGGGGATGGACCTCGATCACGAATCGATCGTGGCCTTCGCCAAGAGCTGGGGGCTGTTCTACCTGATCGCGCTCTTCATCGGCGTGCTGGTCTATGTCTTCTGGCCTTCGAACCGCAAGCGGTTCGACCGCGCCAAACGCAGCATCCTGGACAAGAACGACCGGCCCGGAGGCACCGACGATGGGGCATGAGAAGCACGATCCGGTCACCGGACGGACCACCACCGGCCACGAGTGGAACGGCATCGAGGAACTCGACACGCCGGTGCCGCGCGTCGTGCTGTTCTTTCTCGCCGCGACCTTCCTGTTCTCGGTCGGCTACTGGCTGCTGATGCCGGCCTGGCCGCTGGGCTGGAGCTACACCAAGGGCCTGCTCGGCCTTGACCAGCGCGACATCGTCACCCGGCAGGTGCAGGAGGCGGCCGCCGCGCGCGCCGCCTGGACCGACGGCATCGCTGGCGCCGATTTCGCCGCCATCGCCGCCGATCCCGCCCTGATGCGCCACGTGCGCGAGACCGGCCGCACGCTCTTCATCGACAATTGCGCCGTCTGCCACGGCACCGGCGGCGCCGGCCGCACCGGCTTTCCCGACCTGACGGTTGGGGCGTGGCTGTGGGGCGGCGAGCCGGAAACCCTTGCCGAGACGATCCGGGTCGGCATCAACTCCACCCATCCCGACACGCGCGTCTCCCAGATGCTGGCCTTCGGTCGCGACGGCATGCTCGAGCAGGCGGCGGTCGGCGACGTCGTCGCCTATGTCCGCTCGCTGTCCGGCCAGCAGCTTGCCGCCGCCGACCTGCCCCGCGTCGAGCGCGGCAAGGAGGTGTTCGCCGCCAATTGCGCCGTCTGCCACGCGGCGGACGGAACCGGCAACCGCGAGCTGGGCGCCCCCAGCCTGACCGACGCCCACTGGGTCTATGGCGGCGACCCGCAATCGATCTACGCATCGATCCATGCCGGGCGGCAGGGCCACATGCCGCACTGGGAAGGTCGCCTGTCGCCGGTCGAGATCAAGCTGCTGACGCTCTACATCGGCACCTTGGGCGGAGACAAGCCATGAGAACCCGGACGAACAATGCGGGTCCCTTCGGCCTTCGCTGGCGGTCGATCGCGCTCTTGGCCGCCGGCGCCGGCGTCGCCCTGCTGCTCGCCGCCAACGCGCACTTGCTCTATGTCGCCTTCGACTCGCGGCCGGACTGCGTGCCGCACGCCAAGGCAGCGGGAGAACAGGGCGGGTTCCGCGCCGCCCGACCGGCCTGTTGAGGAGGCCACGCCATGGCAACGATAGAGAACGTCACTCCTTCCGCTCCCGCCGCGGCGCGGCGGCGGCGCAACCTGCCGGCCGGAACGGCCTTCGCCTGGCTTGCCGCGGGCTGGCGCGATCTGTGGCGGACGCCCCTGCCCAGCCTGGCCTACGGCTTCATCGTGTTCGCCGTGTCGCTGGCGATCATCTGGGGGCTGTTCCGGTTCGGGGTCGATTACGTGCTGTTTCCCGCCCTGGCCGGCTTCATGGTGGTCGGCCCGCTGATCGCCATCGGCCTGTACCAGAAGAGCCGCGACCTCGAGGAGCAGCGCCCGTCCAGCCTTGCCCGCATGATCCTGGTCCGCGCCGCCTCAGGCGCGCAGGTCTGGTTCACCGGCGCCATATTGTGCCTTCTGATGCTGGTCTGGATGCGCGCCGCCGTCATCATCTACGCGCTGTTCTTCGGCTGGAGGCCGTTTCCTGGCCTGGACGACGTCGCCCGCATGCTCCTGACCACGCCCGAGGGATGGGGCATGCTCGTGGTGGGAACGGCGGTCGGCGGGCTGTTCGCCGCCTTCTCCTTCGCCATCAGCATCTTCGCCATTCCCATGCTGCTGGCCGAGCGCACCGACGCCTTCACCGCCATGGGGACCAGCATCTCGCTGGTGTGGAACAACCTGGCGCCGATGCTGGCCTGGGGCGCGATCGTGCTGGCGCTGTTCCTGCTCAGCCTGGCCACCGGCCTGATCGGCCTGATCGTGATCTTTCCGCTGCTTGGCCACGCGACCTGGCATAGCTATCGGGCGATCAGGTGAGCGGGCGCGCCAGGGGCCTTCAGTCCCGGGCCCGGACCTGCCGCGAACGGCCCGGACCTGCCGCCTTGCGCAATCGCTTGTCGTGCAGATCAGGACCGCGCGTCTCGCCCGTCCGCGGCGGCACGCCGAAATCGCGTTCGTTCAGCACGATATCGGCCAGGGTGTAGCGGTCCAGCGTCCCAACGAAGGACGCCAGCGCTTCGTTCAGCACGTTCGGCAGGCGGCATTTCCTGGTCAGGATGCACTGGCTGCCGGTGGCGAAGCATTCCACCAGCGCGAAATCCGGCTCGGTCGTGCGCACCACGGCGCCGAGATTTATCTTCTCCGGGCTCATGGCCAGCGCGAACCCGCCCGAGCGGCCACGCACCCCCTTGAGATAGCCGGCCCTGGTCAGGATGTTGACCACCTTCATCAGATGCGCCCGGGAGACGTCGTAGACCTTCGCGGTCTCCTCGATGGTGATCAGCCGGTCGCGCACGGTGGCCGCATACATCAGCACCCGCAAAGCGTAGTCGGAGAGTGTCGTCAGACGCATGCGTCTCCACCGGATTACCAGCGCTACTTATAAGATATATCCTATATATATCTTATAGCTGAGTCCAGTTGTTCCTTCGTCGTCGCCCGCCAGAATATACGCCTATCCGACAGCTCGCCCTGGACAGAAGAGGCGAATGGCCGCACGCCCCTGCTCGTTGTCCGGCCGGCATCGGCGGAATAAGATATATAATTAATAGATATTTTATGGGAGCCGCCAATGACCCGACCGCGGCCTATGCGCGACAAGCCCCAGGCCGGGGCTTCGACCACCACGACACCGCAGGCGGAATGGGACGAGGTCGCCGAAGCCTCCTGGGAATCCTTCCCCGCCAGCGACGCCCCGTCATGGATCAACCGGCGCGACCCGGCGCCCGACCAGGACAAGATTGCCGCGGACGGCGGCGACCTGGGCCGGGCCTCGGCGTCCCGGCGCGGGACCGGCAAGCACCGATCGCGGGGCCGCAAATGAGCGCCCGGGAACCCGACCAGGCCGACCTTCCCGGCCATCGCCTCGACGTCGCCAGGATGCCCGGCCACTGGCTGTTGGCGCGGCTGGGCAAGCGCGTGCTGCGGCCCGGCGGGCTGGAGATGACCCGCACCCTGCTCGACCGGCTGGCCATCGCGCACGAAGACGACGTGGTCGAGTTCGCCCCCGGCCTTGGCGTCACGGCGAACAGGATCCTGGCTCTCGGGCCCAGACGATATGTCGGAATAGAGCGGGATCCGGATGCAGCCGCCTGGACCCAGCGCCAGCTCCCCGCCGCCGGCAATGTCGCCGTCGTCGTCGGCGCAGCCGATCACACGCAGTTGCCGGATGGCTGCGCCTCGGTCGTCATCGGCGAAGCCATGCTCAGCATGAACACGCCCGAACACAAGCAGCGCATCGTGCAGGAAGCGCACCGGCTGCTCAGGCCGGGCGGCCGCTACGGCATCCACGAACTCTGCATCGTTCCCGACGACATCGCCGCCGCCGAGCAGCAGGAGATCGACCGCGACCTGTCCGCCGCCATCCATGTCGGCGCCCGCCCGCTGCGCCCCTCGCAGTGGCGGGACCTGCTGGAGGCGTGCGGCTTCCGCGTCCTGGATTCCGGATACGCCCCCATGCATCTATTGCGACCCCGCCGCCTGCTGCAGGACGAAGGTATTGTCGGCACGCTGCGCATCGCCCGCAACCTTCTGCTAGACCGCCAGGCGCGGAAACGGGTCGGCGGCATGCGCAAGGTGTTCGAGCGCCGGCGCAAGAACCTCAACGCCATCTATCTCGTGGCGCAGAAGTGATAGGGCGTTGCCTGTGGATCGCCGGGCGCTCCCCCCTGCCCCGGACTATCGGGCCATGGTGCTGGGCAGCCACAGCGCCAAGCCGGGGAAGACGATGAGCAGTCCGATCAGGACGATCATCGCCAGGACGAAAGGCAAGGCGCCGATCGCCACGTCGGCGAACTGACCCGATCTGCGAGCGGAGTGAACCACCAGGAGGTTGAGGCCGATCGGCGGCGTTATCAGAGCGGCCTCCATCAGGATGACGAAGACGATGCCCCACCAGATCTCGCTGTGCCCGAGCTGCACGATCACGGGAACGATGATGGGAGTGGTCGCTATCATCATCGACAGCGTCTCCATGACGCAGCCCAGGATGAGATAGAAAACGATGATCCCCAGCAGCAGGCCCATGGAGGACAGGCCAAGCCCCAGCAGCCCGTTGGTGATCGCATCGGTGAGGCCGATGGCGACCATGACGAAATTGAGGAACAGCGCCGCCAGAACGATCAGTATCACCATGCAGGTGGTGCGGGCGGTGTTCTCGAGCGCCAGACGCATCTGCGCCCATCCGAGCCGGCCGTTGGCGGCGCCCAGAGCCAGCGCGGCCAGAACGCCGAGGGCTGCGGCCTCGGTCGGCGTGGCCCAGCCGAAATAGATCGGCGCGATCACGATGGCCAGCAGCAGCAAGGGCGGAAACAGGTAGACGAGCCGGACCAGGATTCCGGATGCCGCGGACCTCACCTGTTCGGTGCCGCCCCATTCCGGTTTCAGCACGCAGGCCACGATCACAACCAGCGAGAACAGCCCGATCAGGATGATGCTGGGGATGATCGCTGCCAGGTAGAGCGCCCCAAGCGAGGCATTGGCCAGCATGGCGTAGACCACCATGTTGATGCTCGGCGGGATGAGAATGCCCAGCGTGCCACCCGCCGCCAGCGTGCCCAGGAACAGCGGCGGATTGTACCGGTGCCGCTCCATATTGGGCAGCGACACGGTCGTGATGGCCGCCGCGGTCGCCACGCTCGATCCGGACGCCGACGCGAACAAGGCGGCGGAGGCGATATTGGTGTGCATCAGCCGCCCCGGCAGCCAGCTCACCAGCGGGTCGATGGCCTGGAACATGCGGTCGGTAACGCCGCTGCGCAGCAGGATCTCGCCCATCAGCACGAAGAGCGGCACGGCGACCAGGATGAAATCCGTGCTGGCGTTCCAGGAGATATCGCCGATCGCGGACAGCAGGGGAAAATCGGCATAGGCCTGTTCCAGCCCGATGCCGAGCAGGGCCAGAGACGGCCCGATATACATCCCCAGCACGATCAGGAGGATGAGAAGAAAGACTGCGAACAGGATCATGGCTCGAGACCACTCAGCTTCGCCGGCTCGGCGTCGCGCTCGGGTCGCGACAGCTGCAGCAGGTCCACATTCCGGCGCGACGCCAGCCAGCTTGCGGCGCGGACAAGGGCGAAGACGGCGACGGCGGCGAACAGGATCAGTCCGAAGACCCACAGCGCCTGCGGTATGGCGACGGGAAGCGCCAGGGTGGAGTTGGACCGCGCTCCCGAACGGACGCTGTCCAGGACCGTGTCCAGCCCGTAATACGCCAGGACGACGGCGAAAACCGCCATCGATCCGTAAGCCGACAGGCCGGCGATGACCCGGAAGACTGGGTGGCGCAGCTTCTCGATCGCGTCGATCCGGATATGCGCCCCGCTGATGAAGGAATAGGGCAGGCCGAACGCAAACATCACCGCCAGGCCGAAGGAGGTCAGTTCGAAGCTGTCGATCAGCTCGCGGCCCAGCGCCAGGCGCGCGACGATATCGATCCCGATCATGACGGCAGAGACCAGGACGATCATCCCGCTGGCCAAGGCCATGAAACGGGCCAGACCTCGTAGGGCCGCAGGCCAGGCGTCGCCCGGCTGGCTGTCTTTGCTGTCAGGCAATGGCGCGCCTCCCCCTGCTGCCGGACCGGGTTTCGCGGTCCGCCTCTGGCAGCCGGCGACGCGCCTCGGCCGTCGCCTTCTCGTCGATCGCCGCCGCCGGCCCGTCGATCACCACGCCGTAATCCTGCCGCGCCGCCGCGGCCGACACTTTCTCGTTGACGACGTCGGCAAGGACGGCGGCGGGGTCGCGCTCGCTCGCCGCGCCCCAGCCGCCACCGCCGGCGTGCTGGTGCACGATGAGATCGTCGCGCTGCACGAAGAGGGAGGTCTTGCTGGGTAGCGAGCGCGCCTCGCCGCCAGTGACCAGCTCGGTCCGGGAGGCAGCACCCTCGGCACCGCCCGCAAGCCCGTAGGGTCGGAAATGGCGGCGGTCCGACCTGATCTGGACCTGGATGTCGTTCTCCAGGAAGCGATAGGCTTTCTCGATCGCCATGCCGCCTCTATAGCGGCCCGGCCCGCCCGTATCGGTCACGAAGCCGTAGCGCTCGATCAGCAGCGGATAGTCGCGCTCGATCACCTCGGCGGGGATGTTCGATATGTTCAGCGAGATGCCGGTCACGCCCTCTATGCCGTCCTGCTGCGGCCGGCCGCCCCAGCAGCAGCCCACCGAATCCATCACGACAAAGGGCTTGCCCTGGTGCAGGCCGGACATGGTGAGCACGGAAATGCCGCCGTCGCCGGCGGCGAAAACCTTCTCGGGCACCACCTGGGCCATCGCCCCCATGACGACGTCGACCACCCGGAAGCAGGTCAGGGCGCGGGCCGCCACCGCAGCGGGCTGGTCGGGATTGACCAGCGTGCCCTGCGGCGCGCTGACCGCGATCGGGCGGAAGAAGCCGGCATTGTTGGGAATGTCGCCGCTCATGACGGAGCGAACCGCCAGCATGGCGGCCGACCTGGTCGACGACATGGTGGAGTTGATGGCGCTACCGACCTGCGGCGAGGTGCCGGAGAAATCCAGCCGGATGTCGGAGCCGTCCACGGTCAGCCTGACGGCGATGGTGACCGGCGGTTCGGGATGGATGCCGTCGTCGTCGATATGGTCGACGAAGGAATAGACGCCGTCGGGCCAGCCTGCGATCTCCTCGCGCGCCAGCCGCTCGGCGGTATCCAGCAGATCGCCGTAATAAGCGATCAGCCGCGGCGGCGAATAGCGGGTGGCCAGCGCCAGAAGCTCGCGCTCGCCGACCTTCAGGGCGGCGATCTGGGCCCGGAAATCGCCCAGGACGCGATCCGCCAGCCGCACGTTGTTGCCGATCAGCTCCCAGACCGGTTCGCAGTCGACGCCGGCCTCCACCAGGCGGGTGGGACCGATGCGCAAGCCTTCCTGGAAAATCTCGGTCGAATCGCAGGCATTGCCGCCCGGCGCGCGGCCGCCGATATCGGCCTGGTGGCCGACGATGGCGCTAAAGCCGATCAGCGTCGATCCGGCGAAGACGGGACGGAACATGAAGACGTCGGGCAGGTGCATGCCGCCGCTGTAGGGATCGTTCATGACATAGACGTCGCCGGCGGCCATGCTGTTGCCGAAACGCCGGATGACGGCAGCCATGGCGTCGGGGAAGGCGCCCAGATGCAGCGGCAAGGTCAGCCCCTGCGCCACCATCGCGCCATCGGGGGCGCAGATCGCGGTCGAGAAATCCATGACGTCGCGCAGCGTGTTGGAGTGCGAGGTGCGCACCACCGTCAGCGCCATCTCATCGACCACCGCCTCCAGCGCGTTGCGGATCAACTCGCGGACGATGGGGGAAAAGGAATTGGCGCCGCTCACGAGCGTCCCTCCGACTCAAGAGGCGTCATATGGAGGTTGCCCTGCCCGTCGAGGGACGCCTCGAAATCGGGCGGCACGACGATGGTGGCGTCGTACTCTTCGATGATGGCGGGACCGCGAAGCGGCAGCGGCCCGACCTGCCAGCGACTGGCCAGAATGCGCGCCTCGCGGAAACCGAACGCCTCGCCGAAGAAACACCGGCGCGCGCCGCCTTCCGGCGGCGGCGCCTCTTCCCCGACATCCGGAGCGATGGTGCGCTCGCCGCCCTGCTCGCCCTCCCGCATGATGGCGCGCAGGCTGATCACCTCGATCGCCATCTCGCCCAGATCGTGGCCATATTGCAGCCGATGCTCGGCCGCGAAGCGCGCCCGCACGTCGCTCTCCGAATCGTCGGCGCCCACGGCGATGCGCAGGTCATGCCCCTGTCCGAGATAGCGCAGATCGGCGAACCATTCCTCGCGCGCCACCCGCATCCGGTTGGCGCTTTCGGCCAGGATCTGCCGCCGCAATTCGGGAATGTGCCGGGCCAGCAGGCCAGGCTGCAGCAGAACCCTGGAACCGGGAATGGAATAGACGAAATGCTGTTCCTTCTCCGCATGCAGCAGACCGACGGCGCTGAAGACGCCGGAGTTGGGCGGCACGATGATGCCGGACATGCCGAAGCTGCGCGCCAGGGAACCGGCGTGAATGGGACCGTTGCCGCCGAAGGCCACCAGCCGGAAACTGCGCGGATCGCGGCCGCGTTCGGTGGAGACCGCCCGGATGGCGCGCGCCATGTTGGCGTTGGCGATGTCGTGAATGCCCTGGGCCGCCTGCTCGCAGCTTATGCCCAGCGGCCCGGCAATGTGCCGCTCGATGGTCGAACGCGCCGCCGCCAGGTCCAGCTTCACGCTGCCGCCGGCTAACCCGGCAGGGCTCAGCAGGCCCAGCACCAGGTTGGCATCGGTCACCGTCGGCAGTTCGCCGCCCAGCCCGTAACAGGCCGGTCCCGGCAGCGATCCGGCGCTGCGCGGGCCAACCTTCAGGCCCAGCGCGGGATCGAGCCAGGCGATGCTGCCGCCGCCGGCCCCGACTTCGGCCACGTCGATCGCCGGGGTGCGAATGAGATAGCCGCTGCCCTTGATGAGCCGGCTGTTTCTGGAAACCTCGCCGCCGACCTCGAACTCGGGCGAATAGTCGATGCGGCCGCCCTCGATGATCGAAGCCTTGGCGGTGGTGCCGCCCATGTCGAAGGTGATGGCGTCGGCGATGCCGATGGAAGTGACCAGGGTGCGGGCGCCGATGATGCCGGCGGCCGGCCCCGATTCGATGGCGTAGACCGGACGGCGCACGGTCTCGTTCAGGTCCAGCACGCCGCCGTTGGACTGCATGACATAGACCGGGCAGCGCAGTTCATGGCGGGCCAGCCGGTCCTGCAGGGCCAGCAGATAGGCGCGCATCACCGGCTTGACATAGGCATCCGCCACCGTGGTCGAGGTGCGCTCGAATTCGCGCATCTCGCGCAGCACGCGCGAGGAGATGGCGACATCGAGATTGGGGAACGCCTCGTTCAGGATCGCCTCGACCGCCTTCTCGTGCGCGTCGTTGACGTAGGAATTGATGAAACACACCGCGACCGCTTCGACGCCGGCATCGACCAGGCGTTGGCCCAGCGCCACGACCTCCGCCCGATCCACCGGCTTCAGGACCTCGCCGGAAGCCGCGATCCGCTCGTCAAGCTCGAAGCGGTGGCGCCGCGGCACCAGCGGCTGCGGCTTGGTCCAGTTGATGTCGTATAGTTTCGGCGTGCGCAGCCGGCCGATCTCCAGCACGTCGCGGAAGCCGGCGGTGGTCAGCAGCGCGGTGCGGGCCCCCTGCCGCTCGAGGATGGCGTTGGTCGCCACCGTGGTCCCGTGGCGGATCTCGGCGAGGTCCCGGGTCGGCAGATCGGCCCGGGCCAGCAGATGGCCGATGCCTTCGGCGACTGCGCGGCCGTATTCGTCGCGGGTGGAAAGCCGCTTGTCGATGGAGAGGCGGCCGTCCCTGCCCAGCAGCACGATGTCCGTGAAAGTGCCCCCGATATCGGCCGTCGCCAGTGCCATCCTCAACTCCCGAAATCCGTTCAGTCCTCACAGGGCGGCCGCATTCCCGGCATTCCGGGCCAGGCGCGATCGCGCTAGTAGCCGGTCGCGCCTCCGTTCCAGCGCGACGGCGGCCGCCCGCTGAGCAATGCCACCACGTCCTCCACCGCCCACTCGACTTCCCGCTTGATCGATTCCGAGGTGAAGGCTGCGACATGCGGCGTGGCAAAGACGTTGGGCAGCCGCAGCAGCGGCAGGTCCGGCGGCGGCGGCTCGACGGCGAAAACGTCCAGCCCGGCGCCGGCGATCCAGCCCTCGCGCAAGGCGCGCTCCAGGGCGGTTTCGTCGATCAGCCCGCCACGGGCGGTATTGACCACGATGGCATCCTTCCTCATCGACCGCAGCCGCCTTTCGTCGAGCAGGCGGTCGGTTTCCGGGGTCAGCGCGCAATGAAAGGAAAGTATGTCACAGCCGGCGACCAGATCGTCGATGGTCGCGGCTTCGATCTTCTCGGCGGCGAAATAGGCCGCGTCCCGGTGCGGATCGCAGCCCAGCACCCTGACGCCGAAGCACCGCAGGCGGCGCGCCATCTCGGTGCCGATGGCGCCCAGCCCGACCAGGCCGGCCGTCCTGCCACAGAGTTCGGTGCCCAGAATGTCGAAGCTGCGCCAGCCGCCGGCCAGCAGGCGCCGGTTGGCCGCCGCGATCGATTTGGTGACGGCGAGGATCAGCGCGAAGGTGTGCTCGGCGACGCTGACGGCGTTCGCCGCCGGCGTCCAGATCACCGACACGTTGCGCGTCCGGGCGGCGTCGAAATCCACATTGTTGGGCCGGGCGCCGGTCTTGGCAATGATCGCCAGCCGCTCGCCGGCGGCAATCACTTCCGCCGATATGCGGTCGCGCGAGGTGATGATGAAGGCATCGCTGGCGCGCGCCTGCTCGATCAGCTCGGCCTGCGAGCAGGCGCGGTCGGCCGGTCCCTCGCGAATATCGGCCATCGACGCCAGCGGCGCCAGCGCCGCCGCCGGCAGCGGCTCGGGAACGAAAACGCGCGGCCGGCCGGCAATCCTCACGCCAGCCCCTCGAGCGCACGGATGGCCGGGAGCAGCGCCTTCAAGCGGTCTGCCGTTTCCGCCTTGATGGGATAAAGCGGCTTGCGCGTTATCCCGCCGTTCAGGCCGCACAGGTTCATGGCGTATTTCAGCGGACCGGGATTGGATTCGGCGTAGATCGCCGCCGCGACCGGCAGAATGTCGAGCTGCAGCCTGCGGGCGGTGGCGAGATCGCCGGCGTCGAACGCCGCCTGCAGCCGCGCCAGCGCGGCGGGGATCAGGCAGGCGAGGGAAACGAAGCTGCCGACGCCGCCGATCGCCAGGGTCGGCAGGATCAGCTCGTCATAGCCCTGCAGAACGGCAAAGTGCGGCGGCGCCTCGCGCGCGATCCGGCTCGCGACATGCAGATCGCCCGTCGCCTCCTTTATGGCCACGAGATGCGGGATCTGCTGCGCCAACTCGACGACGAAATCGGCGCTGAGCGCGGTGCCGCAGCGGGTCGGGCCGTTGAACAGCACCATCGGCAGGTCGACCGCCGCGGCGATGTCGGCGAAATGGCGGGCAACGTTGTGAGGCTGGGCGCCGACGAAATAGGGCGGGATCACCATGATCGCATCGGCGCCCGCCTTGCGCGCATGGCGGCCCAGTTCGATGATCTCCGCCTGCGACGGCAGCAGGCAGCCGACGATCACCTGGGCGCGGCCGCCGATCTCGGCCATCACCGTATCGACGACGCCGAAGCGCTCCGCCGCCGTCATCGAGATCGGCTCGCCGGTGCCGCCCAGCGGCCCGAACCGGCCGATCCCCGCCGCCATCTGGTGCCGCAGGTTCGCGGTCAGGGCGGCGGCGTCGACGGCGCCGCCCTGGTCGAAAGGCGTCACCAGTGCGGAGACGACGCCTTTCACCGTACAGGGCGCAGAGGGCGACTTCAGGGTCGCCGCCTCAAGCCCGTCGCGCGAAGCGGCAGGCTGGTTCACTTCGCCACCGCCTTGACGTCGATCGCGGCCCCCACCGTGGCGTTCCACTTCTCGGTGCATTCCGCACCGCAGCGCCTGGCGAAGTCGGGCAGCACCGCCGTCTCCAGCGATTCGCGCAGAATGGTCCGGTCCTGCGGCAATGGCTGCACGACCGTCATGCCGCCGGGCTTGCCCGATTCGCAGGGTCCCGCGCTATTGCAGAGAATGCCGGTGGTGGTTTCCTGTTCGGCCAAGGCCACCACCTCCGCTTCGAAGTCGCGCAGCTCCGCCATGATGAAGTCACGCACCTTGGGATCGAGCCGGTTCCAGGCGGCGACATTGGCGACCACCGCCTGCACTCCCCAGTTGATCGCCAGGGGCGAGACGTACTTGCTGGCCTCGTACCATTTGGCGCTGTAGCCGCTATAGGCGCCGGTGATGGCGCAGTCGATCACGCCGCGCTCCAGCGCCTGCTGCACCTCGCCGAAATTCACGTTGATGCCGGCGCCGCCCAGCGACTCGACGAAATTCGCCTGCGCGGCGCCGGAGGTGCGGACCTTGCGCCCCTTGATGTCGGCGATGCTCTTGAACTCGTCGCGGCAGTACAGCACCTGGGCCGAGTAAGAGAACATGGCCAGGACCTTGACGCCGAAATTCTTCTCCAGCGCCTCCGACAGGACCGGCTGCCAGGCGGCGCTGACCTTCTTCAGGTCCTCGAAACTGGGCGCCAGTCCCGGCAGGTCGTGCGCATCGACCATGGCGCTCTCGCCGGAATTGTAGGGCAGATTGACGGTGCCGATCTGGAAGTTGCCGCGCTGCACCAGCTTCAGCACTTCCGGCCCCTTCAGGCCAAGCTCGGTCCACGGCTTGACGGTGGTCACCACCTTGCCGCCGGATTTCTGCGGAATGCGGTCGGTCCAGAACGGCTTCTCGTAGTTCTGGTACTGCGGGTGGATTCCGATCGCCCCGACCACGGCCAGCCTGGTCTCGGGCAAGTCGGAAGCGATGGCGCCCGAGGCGCCCATGACGGCAACGCCCATGATCAGGCCCAGGATTGCGTGCTTCATTTCCATCTCCCTGTCTTGGTGTTGGAGCCTTGGTGTTGGATCACTCGACGGCTAGACCGCTCCGGTGCGTCCGACCGCCTTCAGCGACGCTTCGACGATGGACAAGGCCTCCTGCGCTTCGGCCATGGTCAGCGTGTAGGCCGGCATCAGGCGCACGACGTTGGCCGCCAGATAGGGAACCGGCCACCAGCCGGTCAGCAGGCCCCGCTTGCGGCACTCGTCGGTAAAGAGCTGGGTCGCCTCGCCATTGGGTTGGCCGCTCTGCTTGGAACGCACCAGTTCCAGACCGAGCAGGAAGCCCTCCCCGCGCATTTCGCCGCCGATCGGCGAGGCGTCGCAGAGCTTCTGCAGTTCCTCCTTCAGGTAGCCGCCGACGGTCCGCACGTTGCGTAGCAGGTCCTTGTTCTCGATGATCTCGATGGTCGCCAGCCCGGCGGCGCACAGCAGTGGATCGCCGGTATGGGACGAGCTCTGGCGGTATCCGCGCAGCACGGCCTCCTGGCCCAGGCGGGACGACACCAGGATGGCGCTGAGTGGCGCGCCGCCGCCAAGCGTCTTGGACGCGGTGACGATGTCGGGCACCACCTCGAACTTCTCGAACCCCCACCACGATCCCAGGCGGCCGAGGCCGGTCTGCGCCTCGTCGGCGATCATCAGCGCGCCGCGCTCGTCGCAGATGCGGCGGATGGCCTGCACGAAGGGGATCGGCAGCGGCCTGACCCCGGCCGCGCTCTGCAGCAGCTCGACCACGATCGCCGCCGGCTTGCCGCTGGTGGTGGCGTCCAGCATCTTCTCGCAGAAGCGGACGCAGGCGGCGATCACGCTCTCGTCCCGATAGGCATAGCGCGGCTCGCCAGGCATGACATAGTCGTAGGGCGTCGGCAGGAAGGTCACACCCGGCATTGGTGGCCCGAATCCCGCGCGCGCCTTGTCGCCGAAGCCGGTGATGCTCCAGGCGCCGAACGTGTGGCCGTGGTAGTTGCCCATGAAGGACACCACCTCGGAGCGCCCGGTGTAGCTCTTGGCCAGGCGCAGCGCGGCCTCGTTCGATTCCGAGCCGGAGCAGGCCAGGAACGACTGCTGGAAATGGCCGCCGGTGGTGCTGGCCAGCTTCTCCTGGAAGCGGACCTGGGTGGCGTCGATGTAGCACGACCCCGTCTGGACCAGCTTGTCCAGCTGCTCCTTGACGGCCGCGACATAGGTGGGATTGGAATGCCCAACGCTGGCGCAGATCTGTCCCGACTCGAAATCCAGATACTTGTTGTTGGCGACGTCCCACAGCCACGCTCCCTCGCCGCGGGTCAGGCAGATGGGATGGGTGTGCCGTGACTGAATGCGATGGCGCCGGTCGAGTTCGACCCAGTAGTCGTTGGTGTCGGGCGCCAGATTCGATCGGCCAGGGGCGTCGATGCGCGCGCGTTCCAGGGACTCAACCATGCGTACTGGACCTCCTGCCGGGACTGTCACCATCCACCGAACTGACCAAACTTCTCCACAGTTTTGCGTTTTACGCAAGTCCCTCCTATGTTTTTTGCGAATTCCTTCGATATGTCGATATTTTATGCGAATTCCCGATCAGCCTGCCCATAATCGACGCAGCCGGCGCGGGGCGACGCGCGAACGCGTTGTTTGCCGGGAGCAGTTGTGGTTGGTTGCGCGCAACAGGCGGAGAGACACTTGCTCATGGACGATGTCGTAAACAACGGCGCCAGGATCACCGAGACCGACATGGAGATCATCCGGTGCCTGCACGATGACGCGCGAATGTCGATCGTGCAGATCGCCAAGAAGATAAACGTGCCGGAATCGACGGTGAGGAGCCGCCTGACGCGGCTGACGGAAAACGGCATCCTGAACTTCGTCGCCGTCACCGACCTGTTCAAGCTGGGCTACCGGCTGTGGATCATGATCACCATCCAGACCGAGCTGACGCGGATAGACGAAGTTGCCCAGAGGCTCTCGGAACTGCCCGAGATCTATTTCGTGGCGGTCACCACCGGCGGATACGACATGATCGTCTCCGCCTCGTTCCGGTCGAACGAGGAGTTCCTCGAATTCGTCAGCACCAAGCTGTCGCGCATCCCCGGCATCATCCGCACGGCGAACTACAGCTTGCTCAAGATATACAAGCGCGAGATGAACGTCCTGCCGCCGCCGATCAATCCGGCGCCCGACAGTGACGGACAATACGAGGCCGGCGGTTCCGCCTCTTCCTCCAAACGGTCGGCAAAGAAAAGCGGGAAGCAGCGCAGAGGGAAGAACCTTTAGCTACGGCCTGCCTCATGCGGCACCGAGAGACCTTTTGTCGATAAAGGCAGGCGATCTGCGTCCTGCGGACGCCGCGAATAATGACTGACTGAAGGAAATTGCAGGCGCCCGATCGCGGGCGCGTCCTTGGATCATGCAATAATAATGACTGATGGTTCATAAGTCATTATTATTGCTCGCATAACGAAAAGCTGCTAGTTTCGCCCCTCGGCCGGCCAGAAGAGCTGGACCGCAACACGAATAAGGCCGGGAGTGAACGACATGCCAAGCCGCCCGCATCTCGCGGCGCACAGGCCCAGACCTCCAGACCAGCAGACGCCGCTCACGGATGTCCGGATCGTGGACTTCACGCATTTCATTGCGGGTCCCTACGCCACGCTGATCCTGGCCGATCTCGGCGCCGAGGTGATCAAGATCGAAAGCGACGACGGAGACGGGTTCCGCAACTATCCGCCCTTCGTCGGCGACGAAAGCGCACCCTATCTTTGGGTCAACCGCAACAAGTCGAGCGTAGCGCTCGACCTGAAATCCGGCGAAGGGCGCGAAGTGGCGCTGGCTCTGATCGAGCGTGCCGATGTCGTGGTCGAGAATTTCTCGACCGGGGTGATGGAGCGGCTGGGGCTGGACTATGCCAGCGTGCGCCAGCGGCGGCCGGAAATCATCTACTGCTCGATCTCCGCTTATGGCCGCGACGGACCGTTCGCCGGCCGCGTCGGCTTCGACCCCATCGCCCAGGCGGAAAGCGGCTTCATGTCGATGACCGGCCTGCCCGGACAGGACGCCATGCGCGCCGGTCCGTCGATCATGGACGTCGCGACGGCCATGATGTCGGCCAACGCCATCCAGGCGGCGCTGATCGCCCGCGCGCGCACCGGCGTCGGCCAGATGATCGAAACGACGCTGATCGAGACCGCCATCTGCATGCTGGGCAATTTCAGCATGGCCTATCTGACCACAGGCGTCAGCCCGACGCGCTTCGGCAACAGGCAGCCCACCGCCTGTCCGGTCGACGCGTTCGAGACCCAGGACAAGCCGCTCTATCTGGCCAGCGCCACCGACCGGGTGTTCCAGCGCCTGATGACGGAGGTGCTGGGCCGGCCCGATCTGGCGCAGCATCCGGACTATGTCACCAGCAAGGCGCGCCTGCGCAACCGTGAACCGCTGCTGGCGCTGATTGCCGAGGCCTTGCGCGACGACACGCGCGAGAACTGGCTGCGCAAGATGCATGCCGCTGGTGTCGCCGCCGGCGCCATCCGCACCGTGGGCGAGGCGCTGGAAGCGCCGGAAATCCAGTATCGCAACCAGTTGAGCAGCATCGCGCATCCGACCCTGGGGACGGTGCCGAATGTCGGATTGCCGATACGTTTCTCCGCCACGCCCCTCGCCGACCCGGTGGCCGCGCCGCTGCTTGGCGCGCAGACGGATCAGGTTCTTGCCGGCCTGCTGGGCTACGGGCCCGAACGCATTGCCGAGCTGGCGCGTCGGGGCGCGCTGGGCAAAGCGCGGCAGGAAGCGGGATATTCGCAATCCAAAGCAGCGATAGCGCAATGAAAACCAGCCGCGAATCCGAAGCGATGCAGGCATTGATCGACCGCGTCGAGGCCGAACGAACCGCCGTACACGACCGCGGCAGGCCCGAGGCGGTGGCGCGCCAGCACCGGCGCGGCAAGCTGACGGCGCGCCAGCGCATCGAGCGGCTTTGCGATGCGGCAAGCTTCCGCGAAGTCGGCGACCTGGTGCGGCCGATGCAGGAGAGCGCGGCGGAACACGCCCTGCAGGCGCCGGCCGACGGCCTCGTCACCGGAACGGGCCGGATCGATGGCCGGCCGGTGAGCATCGTCGCTTCCGACTACACCACTTTGGGCGGCAGCATCGGCCATGTCGGCCGGCAGAAGATGCTGCGGGCCATGCGGCGGGCGGGCGATGCCGGCATGCCGTTCATCATGCTGCATGACGGCGGCGGCCATCGCATCCAGGACGGACAGGATGCCCGCTCCTTCTCGCAGGGAACGCCGGTTTTCGACCTGTTTTCCAGGCTCTCGGGCTGGGTTCCGGTGGTCTCGGCCATCATGGGACCGGCTTTCGCCGGTCCCACCAACTATTCGGCAATGGCCGATTTCGTGGTGATGGTGCGCAACCAGTCGGCGATGGGCATGGCCGGGCCGGCGCTGGTGAAAGCGGCGATCGGCGAGGAGATCGACGTCGAAGCTTTGGGCGGCGCCAGCATGCATGTCGACACCTCCGGCATTGCGCATCTGGCCGTCGCCGACGAGGAAGCGTGCCTGGCCTCGATCCGCACCTATCTCTCCTACCTGCCCTCCAATTCGGCGCAGCCCGCGCCATGGACGCCGAGCGACGATCCGGCGGAGCGGCGGGACGAGGCGCTGCTCGACAGCATTCCGACCAATCTGCGCAAGGGCTACGACGTGCGGCGCATCCTGGCGACCATCGCCGACCGGGGCAGCGTGTTCGAGATCAGGCCGACTTTCGCCCGCAACATCGTGGTCTGCTTCGCGCGCCTGGGCGGCCGGCCGGTCGGGATGATCGCCAACCAGCCGCTGGTCAACGCGGGCATGATCGACGTCGGCGCCAGCGAGAAGACCGCGCATTTCATCGCCGTCTGCGACGCGTTCGGATTGCCGCTGATCTACTTCATCGACGTTCCGGGCAACGCGATCGGCTCGGCGGCGGAGCGCGCCGGGCTCGGCCGCCGCAGCGGCCGCATGCTTTACGAGCTGGGCTGCGCCACCGTCCCCCGCCTCAGCGTGGTGCTGCGGCGCGGCTATGGCGGCGCGTTCATCATGATGAATGGCGGCCAGCCCAGCTTCGAGGCGGAAGGCTGCTTCATCTGGCCCAGCGCCGAGATCTGCGCCATGTCGGTGGAAGGATCGGTCGACGTGGCGTATCGCGCCGACTACGCCAATGCCCCCGATCCGGCGGCGAAACGGCAGGCGCTGATCGACGACATACGCAGCCGGCTGGGGCCGCTGCGGGCCGCCGAACATTTCCATGTCGACACCGTGATCGACCCGCGCGACACCCGATCGGTGCTGATCCGCACCCTGGCGGATTCGCCGACGCGGCGCCTGGCCCGAACCTATCCGCGCCACCGCAGCATTTCGCCCATCTAGCTCAAGGCCCGATGGGCAAACGCGGGCGTCACTCCGACATCACTTGTCGGCGTCGGGATTGCCGATGCCGTGCCGGATGAACTTGACGTAGGCCGAGACCACCCAGTCGGGAACCGCCCGCGGGCCTTTGGGCCCCTTGCCGTAGTACTGGTAGAGATAGGCGCGCGAGCCCAGCATCACCTGGGTCAGCACGCCCAATTCCCGCCGCGTGTAGCCTTTCACCTCGCCCCGGCGCCAGGCCGCCGTCAGCGAGTCGAGAAATCTCCCGGTCCGATCGGCCGTATATTTGGCGTAGGCGACCGGCGCAATGACTTCGGCCTCGGTGAAAATGCGGAACCAGCCTGGATTGCGCAGCGAATATTCGAGAAAGGCGCGCATGCCCCGCTCTTCCATGGTGATGAAATCGCGGGCGTCGCCCATCTTCTTGCGGATGAAGGCCAGCGCCTCGCCGCCCATGGCGGGCAGCAACTGGTCGAAGAGATCCTGGCGCGATTCGAAGTAGAGATAGAAGGTGCCCTGGGCGAGGCCGGCGCGCTCGACGATCCGCGCCACCGAAGCGTCCGTATAGCCCAGCGAACCGACCACTTCCGCCGCCGCATGCAGGAGCTTCTGCCTGTTCTCCTCGGCCTTCTCCGCCCGCGTCTTCCTGGGCTTCCGCGCCCGCACCGTCACGGTCACTTTGCGTTGTGCGACTCCCAAATTCAGCCCCCGCCGGATGGTCGTGTGGATGTCCGATAACGCGCCGCCATACGCAGGGGCGGCGTCGCAGAGAAATGCCTCAATCCGCCCCAACCAGCAACCGCTGGTTGGCGGAACCGAGCTCCGGCGCCTTCTGATCCGCCTCTTCGGTCGTGAACTGGGGCGCCAGGGGCAGCGGAATGGACGGCAGGGGATCGCCGGCCCGGTGCCGGCGCCGGGCGTTCGCCCGCACCGCCTGATCCAGCCTGGACGCCAGATTGCAGCACGTGTCGCGGCCCGCCATGATCCGCAGCCAGTATTCGGCATCCTGGCTGGCCAGCCGTTCGGCGACCGCGGCGACCACCGCTTCCGGCGTCTCGCGCTCCTGCTCCGCCGTCACGTCCAGCCCGACCGCATCGAGGAAATTGCGCCAGAAACGGTCCTCCAGCGCGGCGACCGCCAGGAACTGGCCATCGCGGGTGCGGTAGAGCTGATAGCGCGGCGATCCGCCGGTGTGGCGGCCTTTTCCCGGCGTCGGCCATCGACCGGTCAGCGACCCTTCGATGGCGTTCCAGAACGCGAACACCTCGACGTTCTGGCTCATGGCTATGTCGACATGCTGCCCCCGGCCGCTCGACGCGCGCTGCATCAGGGCCAGCAGGATGCTCATGAAGGCGGGGTACGAGCCGCCCGCGATGTCGCCCAGCAGCACCGATGGCAAAGCGGGCATGCCGTTGGCCAGCAGAGGCATGTCGCCGACCAGCCCGCTGGCGGCCTGGTAGTTCAGATCATGCGCCGCTTCCATCGAGCGCGGGTCGGCCTGTCCGAACCCGGTGATCGAGCAATAGACCAGCCGCGGATGGTCGCGAGCCAGATCGGCGTAGCCAAGTCCCAGCCGCGCCATCACGCCCGGGCGGAACTGCTCGATCAGCACATCGGTGTCCTTGAGCAGGGAGCGCAGCACGGCGACGTCTTGAGGCCGCTTGAGATCGAGGGCCAGGCTCTCCTTGCCGCGATTGAGCCAGGCGAAATGCGCCGACATGCCGTTCAGGCGCGGCGCGAAGGCGCGCACCTCGTCTCCCTCCGCCGGCCGCTCCACCTTGATCACCCGCGCCCCGGCCTGGGCCAGCATCAGCGACGCCAGCGGTCCGGGCAGGCGGGTCGAAAAATCCAGAACCGTGATCCCCTTCAGCGGACGCTCGCTCATACTCGACTCCTTGCCAGTGCTTCTATCGCATCGTGTTGGGCAGCCATAACACCAGCTCGGGAACAATGGTGAGCAACGCGATGACGAACAGATGCGCGATCACATGCGGCGTGACGCCCCGGAACACCTCCGTTACGGGCTGGCCCGTGACCCTGGCGACGACGAACACGTTCAGCCCGACCGGCGGCGTCACCAGCCCTACTTCGCCAATCACGATGACCAGAATGCCGAACCATATCGGGTCGTAGCCCAGCGACACGATCAGCGGCAGCACGATGGGTATGGTCAGCACCAGGATGGCGGCCAGGTCGAGAAAGCATCCCAGCACCAGGAAAATGGCGTAGACCACCAGCAGGACGCCCCAGCGCGGCATTCCCAGGCTGTTCACCCACGCGATCAGGTCCTCGGTCACGCTGGTGAGCACCAGGAAATAGGCCAGTACGTGCGCCGCCATGATCACCATCAGGATCATGCAGGTGGTGCGCGCGGCGCGGAACGAGGCGTCGAGGACCAGCTTGCTGGTCAGCCTGCCGCTTGCCAGCGCGATGGCGAAGGCGCCGAAAGCGCCGATCGCCGAGGCTTCGGTCGGCGTGGCGACGCCGGAATAGATGACGCCGGTCACCCCCATGAACAGCAGCACCATCGGGATCGCCACCTTCAGCGCCTCCCGCCGCTCGACGCTCGAATAATGGGCGACCTTCGGAGCCTTGCCGGGATCCAGCCAGACGATGACCAGCACGGTCAGGATGATGGTGAGGGCGACGATCACGCCGGGGATCACGCCGCCGACGAACAACGCGGCGATGCTGACATCGGCGATCAGGCCGTACAGCACCATGGCGACGCTGGGCGGGATCAGCATGGCAAGCGTGCCGGAGATCGCGACGACGCCATAGGCCAGCTTCGGTTCGTACTTCTCGCGCAGCATCGCCGGCACCGAGGTCGCCGACAGGGTGGCGGCGGAGGCGGTGCTGGAGCCGGAGATGGCGCCGAATCCGGCGCCCGCCAGGGCCGTGGCGATGGCCAGGCCGCCGGGCCACCGCCCGACCCAGGCGGCGGCGGCGCGAAAGATGCCGTCGGCAATGCCGCTGATGATGACGAACTCGGCCATCAGCAGGAACATCGGAACGGTGACGAACTCGTATGCCGCGGTGGCCGAGACCGGCGTGGTTTCCAGAATGCCGAGCAGCACGTCGGGGCCGGCGACCATCCAAAGGCCGATGGCGGCGGCCACCAGGATGGAGAAGGCGACCGGGATGTGCAGCAGCAGCAGCAGGCACAGCAGGACGACGACGGCAAGGACGGCGAGCGAGCTCATGGCGCGTTCTCCCGCGCCGACTCGTCGACGCCGAAAATACCGGCGTCGAGCCCGGAAAGGCAGAAGCGGACGAAGCGGGTGGCAATGCGGCAGATGAGCAGCGCCAGCCCGAAGGCCACGATCCCCTTCTCGACCCACACCGGCCATTCGTAGAGGCCGGGGTGGGTTTCGCCGCTGCGCAGGCTGTGCAGGGCGCTTTCGCCGATCTTGTAGCAGGCCAGCACCAGCACCACGTTCACGGCGAACCAGGACAGGCCCTGCAGGATGGCCCAGGCGCGCGCCGGCAGAAGCCGGACGTTCAGGTCCAGGGCGATATGCCCGCGGGTGCGCAATGTTTCGGAGGCGATCAGATAGAGGATCATGTTCATGAAGTAGATCGCCACCAGATCGTAGAGCCAGGCGATCGGCTGGGTGAACACGTAACGCCCGATCACGTCGCAGACGATGATGACCATCACGATCACGACCGATGCGGCGACGAACCGGTTCAGGATATGGTCAATGACGTCCAGAAATCGTTCTATCCGCTTCACTGGCCTGTTCTCCGTCTGACCATCCGGATGGTCCGATCCCGCCCGCCTGCTTTCCAGCTCCGGCCGGTGCCGCCCTTTCCGGCTCCACCTTGACGGCGCGTTCGAGCAGGTCGGGAATGTCCTTCAGCTTGTGCCGCGCCACCTTCTCGGTCGGCGTCTTGGGCAAATCGCCCATCAGCAGGAAATAGCGTGGCCGCTTGTGCGGGCTCAGCCGCTGGCGGCAGAACGCCGCGAGATCCATGCCGTCCAGCCTCGCGCCCGGTCGAGGCGAGACCGCGGCCAGAATGTCCTCCTCGCCCAGCTCGGACGGCACGCCAATGCAGCCGGCGTCGTTGACGCCGGGATGGGTGAGAAGGGCGGCCTCGATCTCCGACGCGGCAACGTTCTCGCCGCGCGAGCGGATGATCTCCGAGGTGCGGCCGCAGAAATAGAAATAGCCGTCGGTATCCTGGCGGGCCAGGTCCTCGGTCAGAAACCAGCCCTCCGGCGACAGCCGGTCGGCCAGATCGGGACGGCGGAAATAGCCCTTCATCATGGTGCGGGCGCGTATCATGACCCGCCCGATCCGCCCGGGTGCGACGTCGGCCCCGGCATCGTCGACCAGACGGATCTCGCTGATCGGCGCGCCGCTCAGCGGATGGCTGATCGGGCGGCCCAGGCAGGAACGATGGCTGCGGTCATGGAAGTCGACCTGGGCGATGCCCGGCGCCTCGGTCATGCCGTAACTCTCCACCACGTGCTCGATGCCGAACGCTTCCTTCAGCGCCTCGGCCACTGCCGCGCTGACGGGGGCGGCAGAGACCTTGCGCAGCGTCGGATTGCCGGGAAACTCGGCGCGATCGCGCTTGAGCAGGATATTGCCCACCGCCGCGATCATGTTCACCTGGGTTATGCCGAAACGGTTGACGACATCCCAGAAGCCGGAGGCGTGGAAGCGCTCCTCGATGACCAGGCGCGCGCCGCTGATAATGGCGCCGCCGATCGAATAGAATAGGGCGTTCAGATGGAACAGCGGCAGGATGACGAGAACGCGGTCTTCCGGCGTCAGGCGCATGCGGAAAGCGGCAATCTCGGCCGCCAGGACATAGGTCTCGTTGACGTGGATCGCTCCCTTGGGCAGCCCCGTTGTGCCGGAAGTGAAGACGATCGCCAGCGGCGCTTGCGGCGTCGGCTCCGTCATTGCCCGGGCAGGACCGGCGCGGTTCTCCGCAATCGGCGGCAGATCGAGGCCGGCGGCGTCGAGCCACAGCACCGCCGGCTGAGGCGCCAGCCGCTCGCAGATCGGTGTCAATGCGGCGGATGTGGCATCAACGGCAACCACCAGTGCCGGCGCGGCGCCTTGCAGGGCCGCCTCCAGGTCGGCCACACTCAGGTTGGGATTGATCGGCACAAAGACCAGTCCGGCCCGGGCGCAGGCCAGCAGCAGCACTACATGGCTGTCGCAGTTGGGCAGGATCGCCGCCACCCGGTCGCCTGGAGCGGCCCCCAGGGAAAGCATGTGGCGCGCCCAGCGCTCCACCACGGCCTCGGTCTCGCGCCAGCTGCGCAGGCGTTGCCGGAACAGCAGGAACGGGCGATCGCCATGGGCTTCGACCCGGGAGCGGAACAGCGCCGTCAGCGTGTCGGCCTGGCGCGGCAGGCGCAGCGCCGCCAGGCAGGGATCGTCCAGCGCCGGATCGCCGCTCACAGCGCGCCCCGGCTGCGGGCGAGCATGAAGGCCTGCGTCTGGGCCTCGACATGGACGGCCATCGCCTCGCGCAGGCCGACGCATAATCCAGCGGCCAGCGAACGCTTGCCGACGGCGAAGGCGCCGGGCAACAGCGTGCCGAGCTCCGCGCACAAGGCGGTGCAACGGTCTTCCAGCCCGGTTGCCGGACAGACCTCGTTGACCAGTCCCATGCCCATCATCTGCGCCGCCGTATAGGCGCGGCCCAGCAGCACCATCTCGGCGGCACGCTGCCTGCCGATCAGTTTCGGCATCAGGTAGCCGCCGCCGGCCAGACCGCGATGGGATTCGGGCAGCGCGAACATGGCGGTGTCGGCGGCGATGACGAAGTCGGAGAACAGCGCCAGCGCCGCGCCGCCGCCGCGCGCATCGGCATGCACCAGCGAGATGATGGGTTTGGGCAATTCCACCATCGCAACATACATCGCCAGTATGTCGGCCATGAAGCGGCGAAAGCCTTCGGCGGTTATGTTCCTGAATTCCTTCAGGTCGGCGCCGGCGGAGAAGCAGCGCCCCTCGGCGCGGAACAGCAGAGCGTGGGGCGGATCGAGATTGTCGAGCGTGCGCAGCCGGTCGGCGACGGCGGCAACCACCGTGCTGGACAACGGATTGACGCCGGAATCGGACTGCAGGCGGAATTCGCCGACCTGGATGCCGCCGATCTCGCGCAGTGAATAGGTAACGGATGTCGACATGGAGGATTTCCGGCGGCGGCCGCCGGCGCTTGGCAGCCGCCGCCCGGTTTTCGCTGTCGTTACTTATGCGCGGCCACGGCGGCCCTGAAGGCTTTCACGGTTTCGCTGCCCAGCCGGCCCCGTTTGTCGAGGCCTTCGGCCCATTCGTCGGCCACGGGCGCCAGCAACTCGTCGAGCTTCTGGCGTTCCGCCGGCGTGAACTCCACCAGCTTGGTGCCGCCTTCCTGGAGCCGCGCCATCGCATCGCTGTCTTCCTTGTCGATCAGCTCGCATCCGCGCTTGGTGGTCCGCTCGCCGGCCTCGACCATCGCCTTCTGGACGTTCTCCGGCAGCTTGTCCCACACCCTGGTCGATATGCCGTAGAAAGTCATGCTGCTGCCGAAGCTGAGGCCGACCGTGGCGAACTTGGTCTGCTTCTGCAGGTCGTAGGAGAAGATGCTGGCGGCGAGGAATGCTGCGCCATCGACCGTGCCGCGCGTGAACGATTCGTTCAGCTCGGCCGCACTCATGCGGATCGGCACGATGCCCACCCGGCGCAAGCCCGCATCCATCGCCGCACCCGTGGAGCGGATCTTCAGCCCGCCGAGGCTGGCGACGTCGCTGATCGGTTTGGAGGTGTAGAGCTGATAGGTCGGCAGGCCGGCGGCGTAGAGCAGCCGGATGCCGTGCGGCGCCAGCTCGTTCTTGTCGAGAAAACCGCCGGGCTTGGCCAGCTCATAATAGGCAAGGGAGGCGGCGCAGGCGTTCGGGACCATGCCCAGCAACTCCGCGACGCTCGACAACGGCATCTGGTCGCCCAGATAGCCCGGCACGTACTCGCCCATGTCCACCACGCCGGACTTGGTCAGCGCCAGCATGTCCTTGGACTTGCCCAGCCGCTCGCTGGGATAGCGCTGGATCGTCACCGCACCGTTGGTCGCCTTGTGGACCTCCTCGATCCAGTAGTTGGTGGTGTGGCGCGCCACCCAATGATCGGGTGGCAGACGGTCGGCGAGCTTCAGTTCGATGGTTTGCGCCTGGGCGCCACCGCAGGCCAATGCCGCCAGGCAGGCCGCCACCGCGGCCCCGCCGATGCGGCGAAGCAGATATCCATGCATTGGTTTCCTCCCGTTTTTCTATCTGGCGCGGCCGGCATCCGGTTGGCGCGAAGAGAACCGACGCGGCCTCCGATACGCAAGGCCCAATCGCGTCGATGCCCGTCAACTAAAATGATTTATGATCCATCAGTCAATTTATTTCACGGCGCGGCGCTCGCACCGCGCCGCAGCAAAAGAGGAAGCGGCGGCGGCGATCGGCGGGAATCGCCATCGGCACAAGGACTTTCATGCCAGGATCGGCGATTAGTGACTAATGACCCATTAATCATTTTTATTGCGTCCGAACGGCGCCTGCGCTAGTCGTGATGCAATGAGCCGGTTGCGCCCGCCCGCAGCCGACCGGCCGCGTCCCCCAGACAGCGGACGGCCCGCAGGACGCCGCCAGAGAGGACATCCAGATGCCAGATTTCGATATCGTCATTCGCAACGGCGCCATCTACGACGGCTCCGGCGGGCCGGGGATCGAGGGCGATCTCGCCATCCGCGACGGGCGGATCGCGGCGATCGGCGCGGTCAGCGGCGGCGGTAGCGAGGAGATCGACGCCAAGGGCAAGATCGTGACCCCGGGCTTCGTCGACATCCACACCCATTACGACGGCCAGGTGACCTGGGAGAACCGGCTTGCCCCCTCCTCCAACCATGGTGTCACGTCGGTCGTGATGGGCAATTGCGGCGTCGGCTTCGCCCCGTGTCGGCCGGAACAGCGCGACATGCTGGTGGCGCTGATGGAAGGCGTCGAGGACATTCCCGAGATCGTCATGACCGAAGGTCTGCCGTGGAACTGGGAAACCTTCGCCGACTATCTCGAGGTGCTGCAGTCGCGCCGGCTCGACGTCGATATCGCGACGCAGCTGCCGCATTCGGCGGTACGGGTCTACGTCATGGGAGAGCGCGGCGCACGGCAGGAACCGGCGACCGAGGAAGATCTGCGGCGCATGCAGAGGCTGACCTGCGAGGCGATCCGGGCTGGCGCGCTGGGTGTTTCGACCTCGCGCAATATCATGCACCGGACCAAGGCGGGCGATCTGGCTCCCAGCCTGCACTCCGACGAAGCCGAGTTCCTGGCGCTGGCGCGCGGCCTGCGCGATGCCGGAGCGGGCGTCTATCAGCTCATCCCCGACATCATCGGCGACATCGCCGACGAGTTCACTCTCATGCGCCGGATCGTGGCCGAATCGGGCCAGCCGTTGTCCTTTTCCCTGATCCAGCTTCCCATGGGCGCTCCCGACGCGTGGCGGCGGGCGCTGCGGATGCTGGAGGAAGCCGCACGCGACGGCGTGCCGATCACGGCGCAGGTGGCGCCGCGGCCGGTGGGAATGCTGTTCGGCCTCGACCTTTCGTTCCACCCCTTCTCGCTGCATCCAAGCTTCCAGCCCATCGCCGATCTTCCCCTGGCCGACAAGGTGAAGGCGATGCGCGATCCCGCGCTGCGGGCGCGGCTGCTGGCGGAAGAACCCCAGAGCACCAACCCGGTCGCGGTGAAAACGGCCAAGGGCGCAAGATTCGCCTACGAGCTGGGCAATCCACCCTGCTACGAGCCGGACCCCGCCACCCGCCTCGACAAGCGGGCCCAGGCCGCCGGCCTCAGCCTCGAGGAGTTCGTCTACGACATCCTGCTGAAGCAGGATGGCCGGGCGATCCTCTACCAGCCCAGCGCCAACTACCGCGACGGCAACCTGGACGCCGCCGGCGAGATGCTGCGCCATCCCAACACCGTCATGGCGCTGGGCGATGGCGGCGCCCATTACGGCATGATCTGCGACGCCAGTTTCCCCACCTATCTGCTGCAGCGCTGGGTACGGGATGCCGGTGCGGAGTCGCGCATGGAACTGGGCCAGGCGATCGCCCGGCTGACCAGCAAACCGGCCCGCGTGGTCAACCTGCACGATCGCGGACGTCTGGCGCCCGGCTACAAGGCCGATGTCAACGTCATAGACCTGGACCGGCTGCATCTGCACGCGCCGACGGTCGTGCGCAACCTGCCCGCCGGCGGGCGACGCTTGCAGCAGCTCGCCAGCGGATATGCCGCGACCATCGTCTCCGGCGTCATCACCTATCGGGATGGCGTTGCCACCAATGCGCTGCCCGGACGTCTCGTCCGGGGCGCGCAAGGCGTTCCCGCAGGCGCGATTTCGTAACGCAGCGTCAGCGCTTTGCCCTTGGCCCGCGGGACGCAAGACAGCATTGCGTCGTTGCGGGCCTTTTCCTTGTCGGTCAGCAGAGAATCGCGATGGTCGATCTCTCCGGCCAGGATGCGTGTCTTGTAGGTGCCACAGGCGGCTTGCGCTGCTATTCGTACAGCTTGGAAAACGAGCCCCGCAACACGTCCTTCCGCACCTTGCCCAGCGCATTCCGAGGCAGCTCGTCGACTATCACGACGCGCTTCGGTTGCTTGAACTTCGCCAACCGGCTCGAAATGGCCCCGAGAATGTCGCGTTCCTCGAGTTGCGCCCCGTCCCTGGGCACGACCAGCGCCGTCACGCCTTCACCGAAATCCCGGTGCGGCAGTCCAATGACGGCGCTCTCCATGATTCCCGGCAACGCATTGATCACGTCCTCGACTTCCTTCGGATAGACGTTGAGCCCGCCGGTTATGATGAGATCCTTGCCACGTCCCACGATATGCACATAACCGCGCTCGTCGATGCGGCCGAGATCGCCCGTAATGAAGTACCCATCGGGCCTGAATTCCTCGGCGGTCTTCTCCGGCATGCGCCAGTATCCCTTGAATACGTTCGGCCCCCGGACCTCGATCATGCCGACGTCGCCGGTGGCCAGCGGACGCCCGCTTTCCGGCTCGGCAATGCGCAAGGAAATCCCCGGAAGCGGCAGGCCAACCGAACCGGCCAGCCGCTCGCCGACCAGCGGATTGGAAGTGTTCATGCCGGTCTCCGTCATGCCGTATCGTTCGAGAATCGAATGCCTGGTCCGGTCATGCCAGTCCCGATGGGTCTCCGACAGCATCGGCGCCGATCCCGAAATGAACAATCGCATGTGCCGGGTTGCGGCCTGCGTCAATCCAGGATGCTGAAGCAGCCTGGTGTAGAATGTCGGAACCCCCATCATGGTGGTGGCGCGCGGCAGCATTTCCAGCACTTCGTCCGGGTCGAACTTGGGGAGGAACAGCATCGATCCGCCGGCCATCATCAATGTGTAGCTGGCCGTGAACAATCCATGCGTATGGAACACGGGCAGCGCATGGAGAAGGACATCGTCGGGCGTGAACCGCCAGTAGTCCACCAGCGTGATTGCGTTGGAGGCCAGATTGTCGTGCGACAGCATGGCTCCCTTCGGGCGTCCGGTGGTGCCGGACGTGTAAAGAATGGCGGCGATGTCGTCTGCCGACCGATCCGCATCCTGGAAGTCGGTTGGCGCGTCCTGCGCTTTTTGCGCGAACGTGCCGCCGCCGCCTCCGTCCATGGTCTCAACGACCTTTACGCCGGCGGCCGGGACGATGCCGGCTATGCCTTGCCGATTTTCGGGACTGCAAACGATCGCCGCCGGTTCGGCATCCTCGAGGAAATATTTCAGCTCCGACAGAGTGTAGTGTGAGTTCAACGGCAGAAAGATCGCCCCCAGCCGCGCACAGGCGAGCGCAAGAATGATCACCTGCGGGCTTTTCTCGACCTGAACGGCGATGCGATCACCTGGCAGCACGCCCAGGCTTGCGAGCAGATTGGCGTACCGCCCCGTCTCGTTCAGCAGATCGCCATAGGTCAGAATTCTTCCATCCGCCGTCTCGATAAAAACCTTCCCGGGAGCCGGCATCCTCGCGCGAATGCAGGCCAACAGATGATTGGTCATTTGATACCCTCTTCGGACCACAGGCATGGCTTTCGCATTATGGCCCCGCGATCGTCGTCAAGGGACCATGCAATACCAACGCAACCAGAATGCAAAGCAATTGCCGCCCCCGTCGGACCGACCGCGCGTGCCAATCCCTGAATCAGGGTTGAACATATTGCATACTGTTTATACAGAATAGTATACAATACATGCCGATCAGGATAGCAACCCTTCTCTGTCTTCCTGTATATTGAAATGCTTGATGAGTTCGCCCCTAACAAGCCCCAAGCGATCCGGTTGTCTTCAGATCATGCGCGGCAGGCGCGCGCCCGGCGGCGTTAGGTCACGTGGCTGTCAGCTTATGTTGGAAGGTCGCTCGATATGGTAGGCACGGTACAAGGCCGAAAGGACGGATCGATCGGCTGGGTGACGATAGACAATCAGCAGCGGCACAACGCCATGTCCTATGAAATGTGGGAAGCGCTTCCCGCGGTTCTGCAGGATATGGAACGCGATCCCTCGGTTCGTGTCGTCGTGCTGCGCGGGGCGGGCGATCGGGCCTTCGTATCCGGTGCGGATATTTCGGAATTCGACGAGAAGCGGGGCACGGCCGACGCGGTCACGCAATATGACCTGACGTCAAAGGCCGCCCAGAAACGTCTGAGGAACTTCGCCAAACCCACGATAGCGATGATAAGAGGCTACTGCATAGGCGGCGGGCTGGCACTCGCCCTCGAATGCGACCTCCGCATCGCCGCCGACGACGCGAAGTTCGGCATACCCGCCGCCAGGCTGGGCCTTGGCTACAATTTCGACGGAATAAACCATCTGACGAATATAGTTGGTCCCGCCAGGGCCAAGGAGATCTTCTTTACCGCGCGGCGGTTTACGGCGTCCGAGGCTTATCAGATGGGCTTGATCAACACTGTAGTGGCCGCCTCGGATCTCGAAACCCACACTGTCCACTATGCAACCACGATTGCGGAGAACGCGCCGCTGACCATCAGGGCGGCGAAGTGCGCGATCGACGAGGCGTCGAAGGATGAAGCGTCACGCGACATCGACAAGGTGCAGGCGCTCGTCGACGCCTGCTTCGCGAGTCGCGACTACATTGAAGGGCGGCAGGCGTTCAAGGAAAAGCGCAAGCCCCACTTCCAGGGCGCGTGAAGACGTCTCGGGTGCATTTTATGCGCCATGCCCGGATGGCAATGGCGTGTGTCGGCGGCGTATAATGGTAACTGCCGGTTGAGGTCTTGGTCGATAGGCGCCCCGTCGTTTTGGAACGATTCGTCTCGCATTGCCATGGTGTCCTTCGAGTCGTGGATCACCGGCAGGCACTTCAGAGATGCGGCGCCTCGAAGTTTCGTTGAAAAGGATGCAAGCGGATGAGCGGTGTCTCTTTGCGGGAGCGGATCAAGAACTCCATTCAGGACGACATCATGTCCGGCCGTCTCAAGCCTGGAGACAAGCTGGACGAACAGCTGATAGCCAAGCGGAACAAGGCGTCGAGAACGCCGGTTCGCGAGGCGATCAACCAGCTGGCGATGAATGGCCTGGTTGAGCTGCAGGAGAATCGCGGAGCTTTCGTTGCGCAGATATCCGTCACCCAGGTGATCCACATGTTCGAGGTCCTGAACGCCCTCGAAGCGACATGCGCCCGGTACGCCGCGCAGCGCATCACCGACCGTCAGCTGCAGAACCTGAGAAAGCTGTGCGACAAGGGGCTGGAGCTTGCCGAGCGGAAGGACCTGGACGCGTATGCGGCGTGCAATCTGGCCTTTCATAAGGCCATATACGAAGCCACTCACAATCCTTTCTTCCAGGAAGTGACGATGCAGGTCCGCATGCGGCTGGCGCCCTATCGGCGCGAATCCTTCAGGCTGCCCCGCCGCATGGAGGTTTCCGCGCGCGAGCACGTGCAGATCGTCGAAGGGATCGCCGCCGCCGACCCGGACAAGGTCGAGAAGCTGATGGGGCAGCATACCTATCTGCTGAAGGAAGATTTCTCCAGCTTCCTCCTGATGCTCTCGCAGATGACGGAAAGCAGAAAGCCTGTCCCTCGGCTCAAGGCCGCCAAGGTGAAAAAGCGGAAGGAAAACGGCAGGCGGCCGCTGGCGGCCTAATATTATCTAGTCCACAAGCGCGTATCGCTCCAGATACGCCGGCGCCGGATCGAACCCCAGGCCGGCGGCGGCGGGAACCTGTATGGCATTCTTCCAGGAAGTGAATCCCGCCCCGTAAGGGTCCATATGATCTTCCGCCTCTATCACCGCAAAATATCCGCTATCGCCAAGAGTCGAGATCATATGAATTGACGCCAGGGCTGCCGGCCCTATGAACGGCGTATGCGGCATGATCGGAACGCTATTGCCGGCCAGAAGGCGCAGCGCGTTCCTTGCTTCCGAAACGCCGCCAATCATGCAGACGTCCGGCTGCGCCACAACCGAATCGAGGCCTTTGGCATAGAGCAGCATCTGCTGCGCCGATCCCAGCTCGCCGCCCAGGCCTATCGGCACCCGCGGCATGGCGGTATTTCGCAACACGTCCTCCGGAGGCCAGACCGGATCTTCAAGCCACAGCAAATCCAACGCCTCCCAGCGATCCGCGCTGCGCGCCATGTCGGCGGCGGAATGGGAATTGTTCAGATCGACGACGAACCTGATCTGTCGGCCGGCGAAGGCGCGGGCCTCTTCTATCAGGTCGAGGTCCTTTTCATGAATCTTGATCGCCGCGACGTTGGCGTTCAGGGCGCGCTCGATCCGCGCGCGGACGGCCTGAATATCGTTATGCCTGTCCAGGCTTGCCATGACGGGCACGGTCACGTGCTTCGCCCCGCCCAGCAAGGCCGAAAGCGGCTTTCCCGCTTCTTTGCCGGCAATGTCCCACAGCGCAATGTCGACGGCGCCCAGCGCATTGATGATCGTGCCGGCACGGCCAAAGGCCGAGAATCGCTGCCGGATCGCGACGTTGATCGCTTCCCTGTCGGCGACCGACTGCCCGACATAGGCGGGAGCCATGACATCGCGAATTGCGCTTACCAGAAGGTCCTGCATGGTGGGCGCGTAACACAGCGATTCGCCATACCCCACCACACCCGACCGGGTCGTCACCCGGCAGATCACGAGATGGATCGCGGTCAACTGCTCTGCCGCGCCACCGGACGAACGGCTGCGATCACGAAACGGAAGGCGCAGCGCGATCGGTTCTACTCGTTCAATTGTCATGTCTGGAAACCCATTCGCACGGCCGGTATCGCTCGCCTGAAAGGAGCAAACGGCCTTTCAGAAATTCGACTGCCTCGTATCCACCCCGTTCAGACAATGCCGCGATCGCGCAGGTTCGCGATCGTGGCCGCATCGTAGCCAAACTCCTGCAGCACCGATTCCGTATGTTCGCCCTGCTCGGGCGCCGCCGCAGCGATTTCGAACTCGGCACCGCTGAGCTTTATCGCCTGACCGACCAGGTCGATCCTGCCCAGCTTTGCCGAGACCGCAGGCTGCGCCATCCGCAGGTGCCGAACCTGGGGATCGGCGAAGACTTCGTCCATTTTGTAGATCGGGCCGGCAGGCACGCCGGCCAGGTTCAGAATCCCGACCAGCTGCTTGCTGTCGTACCGCGCTATGCGGGACTCGATCTCCCCGTTCAGAAGATCGCGGTGGGTTCGGCGGGCCTCGTCGCAGGAAAACCGCTCGTCGGTTATCAGATCGGGGGCGTCAATCGCGTTGCAGAAGCGCCGGTAAATCGTGTCGCCAGCCGCGGCGATATTTATGTATCCGTCCTTGGTCCTGAACACGCCCGTGGGAATCGACGTGGGGTGATTGTTGCCCGCCTGGCCGGGGACCTCGCCGGACATTGTCCAGCGCGCGGCTTGAAAGTCGCACATGGCGATCATCGCCTCGAGCAGGGAACTCGACACCCACTGCCCTTCTCCCGAGCTCTCCCGTTCCAGCAGGGCGATCAGAATGCCGATGGCGCAGTGCATTCCCGCCCCGACATCGGCGATCGCCACCCCAGCGCGCACCGGCCCCTGGCCCGGAAGGCCCGTCACCCACATGAGGCCTCCCATGCCTTGGGCAATCTGGTCGAAGCCGGCATGGCGGGCATAGGGCCCGTCCTGGCCGAAGCCAGAGATCGATCCCAGGATGATGCGCGAATTCACCTTCCTGAGGCTCTCGTAATCGATGCCGAGGCGAAGCTTTACGTCGGGGCGGTAGTTTTCCACCACGACATCGGCTTTTGCGGCCATTTTCAGGAATACGGCTCTGCCCTCGGGTTCCTTGAGGTTGAGCGTGACGGAGCGCTTGTTGCGATGGAGGTTCTGATAATCGGAGCCTTGGCGGGGCCCTAGCAGATCCTGCTCATTGGCCGTCAACGGCGGCTCGATCTTTATGACGTTGGCGCCCCAGTCGGCCAGGAATCGCACGGCGGTCGGACCCGCTCGCACGCGGGTCAGATCGAGAACGGTAAATCGCGCAAGAGGTCCGCGGGATTTGACCGGGCTATTCATTCGATCCTGCATTGACGCTTCACCTGCATTGGATGCGCAACTTGCGGCGTCCTTCTGCCGACAATGTCACCGTCGAAGGGCGCAGGCCGTCCATATTCCGCGATGCCATCGGCACTGAATTCCACCCCACGGGGAAGTTCCGTCATCGCGGTTATCGCGCCGGCCTTTTCCGGGATTTCGTCCGCCGTGCCCGTCATCCTTTCGAGGATCAGGACGGGCACGGCAGACAGGTCAAGGACGATCAGTTGAACAGCGGTTCGACATCATTCGGCGACACGCCGGCCAGCGGCTCGCTCCAGATGTACTTCTTGTAGTCCACCGGCTTGGCAAGCTTGCCGGAGGCGGCGATTCGCTGCTCGATGACCTTCAGGTGCTCGACGGCATCCGGACGAAGACGCATCACGAAGTCGACGCGGGTCAGCAGTTGCGCAGCGAACTTCTCGTCAAGCTTGAGAGTGCTGGCGACGTGCTTGGCCGCTTCGGCCTGGTTCTCGTTCAGCATCTTGGTCGCCTCGACCATCGAGGCCATGAACGCCTTGATGGCCGGAGGATTGGCTTCGGCCCACGTCTTGTTCACGTACACGTAGTTGCGCGGCACGATTATCCCTTCGTTGAGCGTCAGAACCTTCGAGCCGCTGACGCTGTCGAGAATGCGCGACGTCCAGGGCTCCCACGTGGAAATCGCGTCCACGTCACGGCGCTCCAGTCCTGCCAGCATCTCGGGGGGCTCCAGGTTGATGACCCGGTAGTCCTTGGGATCGAGGTTCCGCTTCTCCAGCAGTGCCTGCCAGAAGACTTCGCTCGCCGTCCCGAGGGCGACGCCGACCCGCTTGCCTTTCATGGCATCGAGATCGGCCAGGTCGCGTCCCACCATCGCTATGTAGCGGGGAGCAAGCATCTGTTCCCCGACGATCACTATATTGGAGTCCAGGTTATGCGTCTGGATGCCGGCCTGTTCGGCTCCCAGTGCCGCCTGGATCTGGCTGTTGATCAGCAGCGGCACCATGGCGGA
This sequence comes from Alphaproteobacteria bacterium, assembly GCA_037190765.1. Lineage (GTDB taxonomy): Bacteria > Pseudomonadota > Alphaproteobacteria > Reyranellales > JAQSWP01 > JAQSWP01. The sequence continues at coordinate 29,278 of JBBCJW010000084.1, read as the reverse complement.
ACCGCTCGATCCGATCTTCAGATCCACGTCCAATCCATTCTTCTTGAAGATGCCCGCCGCATGGGCAACGTAGAACTGCGCCAGGGACGGGTCCGCGCCCGTACCGATGGTCATTTTCATTCCCGATTGCGCCATCGCCGTGGTGGCCGACAGCGCCATAACCGCAACCAAGGACAAAAGCCGTTTCATGGAAGACCCCTTTCTGTTTGTGTTAGAAGACTCCTCGTCATTCCTTGTTGTTGTTCTACTTCCCTTCCCTAGACGAAACCGTCTCGCCGTTGCCCATGTCACGTGACCGGCGAGTACTTGCGCGCGTAGCGGTAGATCCCGATCCGGAACAGGCGATCGGCGCAGAAGCCGAGGACGCCCAGCGTTATCAGGGCGGCGAAAATCTCGTTGATCAGCATGAACATGCGGCCGTTCCAGATCATGACGCCAATGCCGTCATTGGCCGCGACCATTTCCGCCGCAACGATGGTCACGAACGAGTTGGCCATCGCCAGCCGCATGCCGGTCAGGATGAACGGCACCGTCGCCGGCAGCGTCACCAGGAAGAACAGCTGGCTGCTGTTGGCGCCCAGGGCACGGGCGGCGCGGATCTTGCTGACGGAAATCGAAGATACGCCGGCCGCCGTATTGAGAATGATGATGAAAATCGTGGCGTAGGTTATCAGGAAGATCTTCGAGCCTTCGCCAATGCCAAACCATATCACCGCCGTCGTGATCATCGCGGTTGCCGGAACGAACCGCAGGAACTCGGTCCACGGCTCGATGAATTTCCGCGCCAGCCTGAAACTGCCCATGGTGAGGCCGATCGGTATCGCCACCGCCGCGCCAATCAGAAAGCCGGACAGGATACGCTTCAGGCTGGCCCAGATGTTTTCGATCAGGGTGCCGTTCTCGATCAGCCGCAGCAGCTCGTGCGCCACAGCGATCGGCGACGGAAACATTATCGACTTGACCAGATAGGTCGATACGACGTGCCAGATCAGCAGAAGTACGCCGAAGCTCACGGCATAGGGGAGAGTCCCGCTCGACGCCCTCACGTAGCCCAGCACGCGGGCCAGCAGCGGCGCTCGCACGCCGGGATTGACGGTTGCCTCTGTCATGACACGCCCCCGGCATGCATTGCGGATCGATGGACCTCTTCGCGGATCGACGAATGTATTTTCTCGTAGTAGAGGCCGTAGTTCCGGTTGGTGCGCACGCGTTCCTCGTCGAGATCGACCTTGACCACTTCCTTCAACGTGCCGCCGGGCCCGGCGGTCATAACGCCGATCCGGGTCGCCAGCGTCAGCGCCTCGTCTATGTCGTGGGTAATGAAGAACACCGAGACGCCTGAGGACCGCCAGATCTGGCGCAGCTCGTGCTGCATGATGCCGCGGGTCTGGGCGTCCAGCGCGCCAAACGGTTCGTCCATCAGCAGCATCTTCGGCTTGTTCGCCAGGGCGCGCGCGATCTGGATGCGCTGCTTCATGCCGCCGGAGAGCTCGCCCGGATACTTGTCGTGCTGGCCGCGCAGCCCCACCAGTTGGAGATACTCGTTGGCGATGCGCCGCCGCTCGGCCTTGGGAACGCGGTTGATCCGCAGGCCGAACTCGATGTTCTCCAGCGAGGTCAGCCAGGGATAAAGGGAGTCGTCGCCCTGGAAGACCACGCCTCGATCGCGGGAAGGACTATCGATGACCGACCCGTCGACCATGATCTCCCCGGTGCTTGTGGATTCGAATCCGGCCAACATCGCCAGCACCGTGGTCTTGCCGCAGCCGGAAGGGCCGAGCAGGCAGAAGAATTCGCCGGCATCCAGTTCAAGGTTGAAATCGCTCACGGCCGACGCCATCCGGCCGGTCTGCGACAGGTAGGTCTTGTTCACCGACTTGAACTTGATCAGGGTCATTCTGCGGTTTCCATGATGCTCGCGCTATTCGGCCTGCGGGCCGGACTTGGGAAGCAGATCCTCCCGGACCGGACTGAATATCTCGATCAGCTCCGTGTCGGCCGGAAACCACGTTTCATGCTGCAGGCCGCCGGGGATCACGACCAGGCTTCCCGGCGCGCACTCCGCGGGTTCCGCATCTCCGAGCCGGTACTTCATCAGGCCGGAAGTGATCCAGATCAGCTGTTCGTGCGGATGGGAATGGGCCGGCGGATGCGTGCCCGCCTTCACGGAAACGAGCTGGAGCATCACGTTCTTGCCCACCACCAGCCGGCGCGAGATCGACTCGTTGATCGTCTCGTTGTGCAAATCGTCCAGCGTAAAATGGCCTGACGTCTTCATTCCACCCTCGCTCATGTAAGCTGTTGCCAGACCCAGTCGGCGTACCCGAGCAGGTCGCGATCCTTGTGCCTCTTGCCGACCAGCTGAACCCCGACCGGCATGTTGGCGGGTCCTTTGAAGGCCGGCATGGTCAGGCTTGGAAGACTGAGCGCCTGCCAGACAATGGTGAACGTGACGGGACCGGTCGATTCGTGCCCGAGCGGCGCTTCGCTCCCGGTGCTCGGCGTCAGGATCGCGTCATAGGGCGCCAGCACCGCGTTGATGTCCGATCGAAGCGCGTCGAGCCGTTCCAGGCCGTCAATATAGGCCTCCGGGGTAATGCTCTCGGCGGCGTGCACCATCGCCATGACGGCACTGCTGAGATTGTCGGGCTGCTGCAGCCGCTCCGGGGTGACCGAGCGGCAGTACTCGACGGCGAACAGGTTGGCCGTTAACTCGTACAGGACCTCGAATTCGTCGGGCAGAACCAGTTCGGCAACGCTTGCGCCGGCAGAGGACAGCCGCGCCGCCGCGCCATCCAGCAGATCGCGGACGCCGGCATCGGCCTCCGTCCATTTCGGCGTCCGGCAATAGCCTATGCGCAAGGGGCGGTCTGGCGCCTGCGATGGGGCTTCGGGCTTGACGAAGCCCATCAGGGACGCGCGGCACAGCTTGATGTCGTCGATCGACCTGGCGAAGCAGCCGACCGTATCGAACGTCTCCGCTCCGTGGTGCACCCCTTCGAAGCTGACATGGCCGAAACTCGGCTTGTAGCCGAAGACGCCGCAGTACGCTGCCGGACGGATCACCGAGCCGCCGGTCTGGGTGCCGATCGCCAGCGGTATCATGCCGTCGGCCACGGCGGCAGCGGAGCCGCTGGACGATCCGCCCGGGGTGCGCCGCACATCGTGCGGGTTCGATGTCTTCCCCGGGTAGCGGCCGGCAAACTCCGTCGTGACGGTCTTTCCCAATATGACGCCGCCGGCCGCCCGCAGGTGCGCGACGCAGGTTGCGTCCACGGCCGGCTGGTGCTGCAGCCGCGCCCGCGACCCGTAGCATGTCGGCATGTCCGCCGTGTCGCAGATGTCCTTTACGCCAATGGGAATGCCGTGCAGCGGATTCTTGACGCCGGCCTGCGTGGCAAGCCCATCGCGAACGCGCGCCTGCCTGATCGCCAGTCCCGGATCGAGGTATTCCCAGGCGCCGACATTCGGCTCCCTCTCCTCGATCCTGGACAGGCAGGAGCGGACGAGATCCTCGGACGAGATCGCCCCCTTTTGCATCAGGGCAAGCGCCTCCGTGGCGGTGAGCCTGTGCAGTTCGCCGGCCATCTACGCCGTCTCCCGCCAGGAACCCCAGCGTCCGCAGTCGACCGCCGCCAGGAACTGGTCGGCAAGGGAATTGAAAAGCGCCGGCTCCTCCACCGGAAGCGTGTGGCCGGTGAAGGGAAACACCGCCAGCCCGGAGTGGGGCGCATGCCTGTGAATGAACAGGCTCGACTCGAAGGCCGGGGTGTCCTGATCGCCCACCATCACCAGAACGGGCATTTTCAGATTCCGGATGCCCCGCTCCAGCTCCGTGATCGGCTTGCGCGTCATCAGGACGTGCCTGAGCGAGTTTTCGGCGCCAACTTGCGAGAGGCTGCGGATCACGCCGATGAATTCGTCCCAGGCGCGGGGATCCTTGGTGCGCAGCGCCTGCCGCTGCGGAGCCCCTTCAATGCTTTCGACGATGGCGGCGGCGCCTTGCCGGGCAACGGCGTCCGCCATCGCCTTTGTCCCCGCCAGCCAGTTCTCCCGATCGACCGTGCCAGCTCCCGCTCCCGCAACGATGGCGGATTTGGTCACGTCCGGATGGGCAATGGCGAAGTTCAGGGCGAGGTTGCCGCCGGTGGCGATGCCGACGACGTGAGCCCGGTCTATCGACAGGCCCTTCAGCAGCGCCCGCATGTCCGATATCAGGATATCCTGCGAGTACGCGGCGGGCTGGGACGGGACGCTCGATGGCGGGTAGCCCCTGTAGTTGTACGTGATCACCCGATAACGGCGGGCGAAATGGCGGACCTGCTGCTCCCATGAACGGCAATCGCCGGCGAACTCATGACAGAAGATGACGGGGAAACCCTGCCCGGTTTCCTCATAGTGGATCTCGACATCGCCAATCGGCATCTTGGGCATTTGCCACGTCCCCTCGTGCAGGATCGCCTGAGTACGTCACGCCTCGAATTTCCGGCCACCAGCGGTCGGCCACCGATCACATAAGCTTTCCCACCGGCTCACCTTGAATTTCTGAACCAGCTCGACAGTGGGGTTACGCCGTCATCCCTCCATCCACCGACAAGGTCTGCCCGACGACGTAGCTGGATGCGTCCGAAGCCAGATAGAGCGCGGCCAGGCCGATCTCGCGCAGCTGGCCGACCCGTCCAAGCGGCACCATGCTCTTGGCCGTCTGCACGGTCTGGTCATAGCCATCGCGGCCCACCGTGATCACGTCCGGGAAGATTCCCGGCGCTATCGCATTGACGTTTATGCCCATGGGCGCCCACTCCAGGGCCAGAGACCGGGTAAGACCGCTGAGCGCCGATTTCGCCGCCGCATAGATGCTGTTCCCCGGCGTTCCCCGGATCGCGGCAAACGATGAGATGTTGATCACTTTGCCCTGACGCCGGGCGACCATCTGCTTTCCCGCCGCCCGCGCGCAATAGATCGCCGCCTTCAGGTTCAGCGCCAGGATCTTCTCTATTTCCTGGTTTGTGATTTCGACATCGCCGTCCTTCAGGGGGACAAGCGGGCGCGGAATCGAATCGCCCAGATTGTTGACCAGGATGTCGATCTTGCCGTCGACGGCGAGACTGCGGGCGACGATGTCGTCCACCACCACCGGATCCGTGGCGTCGCCGGCGATCGCAACGACACGGCGACCGGTGCGCTCCTGAAGCGCCGCCGTGAATGGGTCGAGATGCTTGTTGGTCAGCGAGTTCACGATCACCGTGGCGCCGGCTTCGGCGAACACCTCGGCGATGCCGGTGCCTATCCCGCGCGAAGCGCCGGTTATCAGGGCGGTCTTTCCTGCCAGCGAGAACTCAAGGACCATTGGCGCTCCTGACGAAAGCACGATTTCAGATTCGTGGCCGCGCCGACTGGGCGACAGCGCGAAAGACCCATATGCCTTTTACGACATTTCGTATTCAGCTACAATAATATTGTATACATAAATTGTGATTCGCAGAACAATGCGTTTGCGCCGCCGCATCAAGCGCGCCTCGTCGGCCTAGCGCAAATCGGCATGGCGCAAGACGGGGATATTGGATGGACAGAATTGCCGCATTGCGTCTGGGCACGATTACTTACGACAGAGGGCGTGCGCCTATTCAATTCGGCACAACGGCGTTTCGATACGCCGCGCTGATCGCAGTCGTGCAGTCCCGGGACGGGAATGTCGGAACCGGCCTCGCCTGGACGCAGGTCGACGACGAGCTGAGATACTGTCAATCCGTGCGCGCGCCGCTCGCCGCGGCAATTGCCGGCGCCGACGTCGTTAATCCCTACCTCACGGCTGCCGCCTGCCGCCTGGAAGCAGCGCGGGTCGATGCCTGCCGGATTTCGGCCGCCATCGAGATGGCGCTGTGGGATCTGGCCGGGCGGGCACTTGGGGTGCCGAGCTATCAGCTGCTGGGCTGCCGTCGGAAGTCGCTTCCGGCCTACGTCATTTCCGCCGACGATTTTTCCCTGCAATCGGTTTCCGAGTACGTCGAACTGGCGCAGCGCTTCGTTTCGGATGGCTTCGCCGCGTGCAAGTTTCACATGTGGGGCGAGCCGAGGAAGGATGTCGCCGCCTGCCAGGCCATTCGCGATGCGGTGGGCAACGGCGTCGCCCTGATGCTCGATCCCGCCGGGCGCTACGGCCGCACCGATGCGGCGTTCGTGGGCCGGGCGATCGAGGAGCTTGGCTTCATCCGGTTCGAGGATCCTTTGTCGCCCCAGGATGCCGCCGGTTACCGATGGCTGGCGCCAAGACTATCGGTCCCCATCGTGGTCAACGAGTCGCTGGTCTGGAATGCCGAACAATGCGCCGTCGCGGCGCGATCGAACACGGTCCAGGGCTTTCGCATGAACATCGGCCGCGCCGGCATCGGGGAAGCACTGCGCATGGGAGCAATCGCCGAAGCGAACGGGGCCGAACTGGATATTGCCGCGTTTGCGCCGCGCGGCGGCCTGGAAGCCTGCTTTCATATGGCGCTCGCCTCCACCGCCACACGCTGGTTCGAGCATCATGAAGCGTCGGGCCTGGACGAAGTTCCCGGCATTTCGCCCGGCTTCCGGATTGCGGGCGGGCAGGCGAGCCCGATCGACGGGCCGGGCTTCGGCTTCGAGATCGACTGGCCCGAACTGGAAAAACATTGCGCCTGGAGCGACTGATCAGCAGACGCCTTGCACAATGGCGGCGCCGAAACACACGCTTGCGGCGGCTACCGGCCGGTCTCACGCCATGGCTGGTCGTGCCCTGACGGCGATGCGATGCATCTCTCGCGGCTCTACGCCGTAGTCGTGCACCGCATAGTGCAGCGTGCACCTGTTGTCCCACATCACCACGTCGCCGGGCTGCCACATGTGCCGGTAGACGATATCCGGCCGATAGGCCTGCGCGTACAGATAGCGGATCAGGGGCTCGCTTTCCTCGCGCGTCATGTTGACGAAATTCACGAAGGCGTCGGTTCCCCCGATGAACAGATAGGGCCGCCCGGTGTCGGGATGTTTGCGCACGATCGGCTTGGTGGCGGAGAAAAGCTGCTGCAGGCCATAGCCCTTGGTCAGCCGGTTCGACTCGCAGACGCATTGCAGATCGCCCAGCAGATGCTTGAGGCCGGGACTGAGCCCGTCATAGGCCTGATACAGGCTCGACCACATCGTATCGCCGCCGGCGGCCGGCAGCACATGGGGAGCCAGAATGGCGTAGTCGGCCGGGTTTTCCAGATACACCCCGTCGGAGTGCCAGTTTTCGGTGATCTTCTCCATGCGGCCGTCATTGCGTAGCCGCATCACCCCCGCCGGCAGATCTTTGGGCGCTTCAAGGCCTTCATATAGCACCACCTCGCCCATGGCGGCCGCGAAAGCCAATTGCTCTTCGGGCGCAAGGAACTGCCCGCGGAAAACCAGAATGCAATGCTCGGCGATAGCCTGGCGAACGCATCGCAGGCCGTCATCGGAGAGCGCCTTGAGGTCGATACCGCTGACCGACGCGCCGATCGAGGCCGTAAGCTTCTTGACCAGAACACTTCCGTTGGCTTGGTGCACTGGATCACCTTTCTGCAAGCATAAGGTTTGCGTACAATACTATTAACTTTGTATTCAATATGATCAATTGATAATACAGATATGTCAAGCGAGCACCAGCCGGTCGGCCAGCGATGCCAGTCCGGATGCGGAGCAAAATCGATTGAAGGGCGGAGGATTGCTGGCAGATAAAAGCCGTCGCGAGTGACGACGGCATGCAGCGTGAAACGGGGTCCGGCCAGGATCCTGGCCGCGCTGAACTACATAATTCCGCTGGGGCAGATCATGTCTTGATGGAATCGCTTACGATGCCATCAAGACATGTGAACCCGCCTAGGAAATTCGACACGCCTCGTCGAATGCCAGACGGGGGTTGCGGGCAAACAGTTTCGCAGGATCGCCGTAACCCAGCCCACAAAGGAAATTGACCTTCACCTTGCCGTCCGGAAAGAACTGCGCTTCCACCTTGGCCGGGTCGAAACCCGACATCGGCCCGCAATCCAGGCCCAGCGCCCGGGCGGCGACGATCAGGTAGGCGCCCTGCAGCGAGCCGTTGCGGAACGCGGTGTCGCGCGCGAAATCCGGCTTGCCGTCGAACAGCGCCGCGACGGCCGGATTATGCGGAAACAGCGCCGGCAGCCGGCGGGGGAATTCCAGGTCATGGCCGATGACGGCGACAACCGGCGCGCTGCGCGTCTTCTCCACGTTGCCCGGGCTGACGGCCTGCGCCAGGCGCTCCCTGGCTTCGGCGCTGGCGGCGAAAACGATGCGCGCCGGCGAGCAGTTCAGGCTGGTCGGGCCCAGCCTCATCAGATCGTAGAGACGACGCAGCAACGCCTCGTCCACAGGTCTGTCGAGCCAGCCGTTCTGGCTGCGGGCGTTGCCGAAGATCAGGTCGAGCCCGGCTTGATCCAGCGCCATGCCTCAGTCCTCCTGCTTGATCGGATTGCGCAGCACACCGATGCGCTCCACTTCCACTTCGCAGACATCGCCCGGCTTCATCCATAGCGGCGGCTTGCGCGCCATGCCGACGCCCGCCGGGGTGCCGGTCACGATTAGGTCGCCCGGTTCCAGGGTCATGCATTCGGACAGCAGCGCGATGGTCTCGGCGACGTCGAACACCATGTCGCTGGTGTTGGCATCCTGCACCACCGTGCCGTTGAGCCGCGTCTGGATGCGCAGGCCCTTGCCGCCGGGCGGCAACTCGTCGGCGCTGACGAAATCGGGACCGAAGCCGCCGGTGGCGTCGAAGTTCTTGCCCATGGTCCATTGCGGCGTGCGGATCTGGTAATCGCGGATCGACCCGTCGTTGAACAGTCCGTAACCGGCCACGTGCTCGAGCGCCCGTTCGCGCGGGATATGCCGGCCCTGCTTGCCGATGAAGGCCACCATCTCGGCTTCGTAATCGAGCATGTCGGAGCAGCGCGGACGCAGGATCGGCTGGCCATGGCCGACCAGCGACGTGGCCGCCCGCAGGAACACGACCGGATAGTCCGGCTTGGTAAAACCCGCTTCGGAGGCATGGTCGACGTAATTCAGCCCCAGGCAGATGATCTTGCCGGCCAGGCGCGCCGGCGGCAGGAAGTTCACCCCGTCCAGCCCACGCCACTGCCTCCCGTCGGCTGCGTCCGCCAGCACCTGGATGCGCCGCATCTCGTCCGGCCCGCGGCGCAACACTTCGGAAACATCCGCAGGTAAGGCCGCGTCGATCGCACTGAGATCGAGCATTTGCCCGCCGCTTCGCGTAGCCAGGGCAGGCTGGCCGCTTCTGTCGAACACCATCAAGCGCATGGAACGATCCTCCGAGAACTTCCTTACCCTTCCAAAGCCGATGCCACCGCCCGTCGCGCCAGCACACAGACCAGATGGGCGCGATACTCGGCTGAGGCATGGATGTCGGCATTGATGCCGTCGGCATCGACGGCGATGCCGGCCAGGGCTGCCGGCGAGAAATCGCGGCTCAACGCCGCCTCGAAAGCCGGCTGGCGGAAAACGCAAGGGCCGGCGCCGGTCACGGCGACGCGAACGCCCTGATGCGTATCGGCGACGAAGACGCCGACCACCGCGTAGCGGGAGGCGGGATTGCGGAACTTCACGTAGGCGGCACGATGGGGCAGCGGGAAGTCGATGCGGGTGAGAATCTCGTCCGGCTGCAGGGCGGTCTCGAACAGGCCGAGAAAGAATTCGGCGGCGGGAATTGCCCTGGTGTCGGTATGCAGAACGGCATTCAAGGCAAGGGCGGCGGCCGGCAGATCCGCCGCCGGATCGTTGTTGGCCAGCGAACCGCCGATCGTGCCGCGGTTGCGCACCAGGGGATCGCCGATGCCTTCGACCAGCCGCGCCAATGCCGGCAGGGCGGCGCGGGCCAGCGGCGCTTCGGCGATGGCGGCGTAGCGCGTCATGGCGCCGATGGAAAGCATCTCGCCCCGGCGCGCGATGCCTGACAATTCCGGCAATCCGGCCAGGTCGATCAGCGCCGACGGCGCCGCCAGCCGCTGCCGCAGGGTCGGCAGCAGGGTCTGCCCACCGGCCAGCAGCTTGCCGTCGGGCTCGCTCCCCAGCCGCGCCTTGGCATCGGCCAGGCTGGCAGGCCTGTAATAGGCGAAGTCGTGCATTGCGGCCTCTAGCGGCGCATGGCAGCGGCGCCGGCCATGATCGCCGCCACGATGTTCTGGTACCCGGTGCAGCGGCAGAAATTGCCTTCGAGCTGATGGCGTATCGTCTGCTCGTCCGCCGCCGGCTGGCGCTGGGCGATGTCGATGGCGCGCATCACCATGCCGGGCGTGCAGAAGCCGCATTGCAGGGCGTGGTGCTCGCGAAATGCCTCCTGCATGGGATGCAGCGCCGTTTCGCTGCCGATGCCTTCGATGGTGGTGACCTGCGCGCCGTCGGCCTGCACCGCCAGCACGGCGCAGGATTTCACGCTGCGGCCATCCAGATGCACCACGCAGGCGCCACACTGGCTGGTGTCACAGCCGACATGGGTGCCGGTCAGCCGCAGATCCTGGCGCAGGAAATGCACCAGCAGGGTGCGCGCCTCCACCTCCCTTGTATGGCTTTGTCCGTTGACGACGATGGTCACGCTCGGCATCCGTCTTCCCCGTCTCAGATCAGGCCGTGATAGGAACCGCCGTCGAGCTGCAGGTTCTGGCCGGAGATGAAGCCGGCCTGGGCCGAACAGAGGAAGGCGCAGGCGTCGCCGAACTCGCTGGGCAGGCCGAAGCGCTTGGCCGAGATGGTGTCGGCAATACGCCGGCGCGCCTCCTCCATGCTGATGCCGTGTTCGGCCATCATGCGTTCGGCCATGAAGCGCTGGCGCCCGGTGTCGATGCGCTCGGGCAGCAGATTGTTGATGGTGACGTTGTCGGGCGCCACCTCGTGCGAGATCGACTTGCACAGCGCGGTCAGCCCGGTGCGGGCGGCGGTCGACAGGCCCATGCTGGGCATGGGCGACTTCACCATCGCCGAGGTGATGTTGACGATGCGGCCGAAGCGGCGGCGGCGCATGCCCGGCAGCAGGGCGCGGATCAGCAGCACGGCGGCCAGCATGTTGTTGTCGAGAGCGGCGATCCAGGCGGCGTAATCCCAATCCTCCAGCACGCCAGGCGGGGGACCGGCGTTGTTGTTGACCAGAATGTCGGCGTCCGGACAGGCATCGACCAGCGCCTGGCGGCCGGCCTCGGTGGCGATGTCGCCCACCACCATGTGCGGCCGGCCGCCGCCGGCCTTCTCGATGCGCTCGGCGGCTGCTTCCAGATTGGCGGGATAGCGGCCGTTGATGAAGACGCGCGCACCCTCGCGCGCCAGCGCGGTGGCGCAAGCCTCGCCCAGCCCGCGCGAAGAGGCGCAGACGATGGCGACGCGGTCCCTGATTCCCAGATCCATGTGTTGCGCCTCAGAATTTCAAGCGGGTGCGGGCGAGATGCGGCGGCAGCCGCTCGTCGTTGCCCAGCGCCACGCGACGGATGCCCGGATTGTCCTGCGGCTGATCGCCGATGCGCGCCCGCGGCGCCGGCGTCGCCCGCACCGTGCTGCGCAGCCGACCGACGCCGCTCACCTCGACCTCGACCACGTCGCCCGCCGCCATCGGCCGGGAATTGGCGGGCGTGCCGGTCAGGATCACGTCCCCCGGCTCCAGCGTGATATGGCGCGCCAGGTCGGCGAGCAGATAGTCGATGCCGAACACCATCTCCGCCACCGCGCCTTCCTGCACCAACTCGCCGTTGAGATAGGTCCGCAAGGTCGACTGGCGCACGTCGATGCCCCAGACGATGCCTGGCCCCAGCGGGCAGAAGCCGTCGCCGCCCTTGACGCGCACCATGCAGCCCAGGTCGGCATCGCGCATGTCCTGCAGTCCCACGTCATTGGCGACGGTGAAGCCGGCCAGGCAATCCCAGACGTCCTGCGGCAGCACATTGCGCATCGGCCGGCCGACGATCACCGCCAGCTCGCCCTCGTAGTTGAGGAACTTGTAGCCCTCGGGCAGCGTCAGCTCGCCGTCGTGATGGTTCAGCGCCGATAGCGGCTTGAGAAAGAAGGTCGGCGCCGGCGGCGGCTCGTTCCTGCCCAGCACCTCGTAGATGCGCGACTGGAAGTTGGTGTGCACGCACAGGATCTTGCTGGGCGAGCACGGCGGCAGATGCCGCACCGCCTCGACGGCGACGCGGCGCCCGTCATCCAGCATCAGGCCTTCCGGCACCGGCGTCGCCCATTGCGGCGTTCCCGCATGCAGCACGCGCCGCCTTTCGCGACGGCCGCCTTCAAGCACGCTCATGCCCGTCCCTCCCCGCCCACACGGCGAATCGCCTGCCACACCCGGTCGCTGGTCGCCGGCATGTCCAGCTCGCGCACGCCGACCGGCTGCAGCGCATGCATGACCGCGTTCATCACCGCCGGCAGGGCGCCGACGCAGCCGGCCTCGCCCGCTCCCTTGGCGCCCAGCGGATTGAGGGCGGTCGGGTGCGGGTTGCTCTTGACGATGATGGGACTGAACGTATCGGCCCGCGGCATGGCGTAGTCCATGAACGAGGCGGTCAGGAGCTGGCCCGATTCGCGCTCGTAAACGACGCGCTCCATCAGGATCTGGCCCAGCCCCTGAGCTATGCCGCCGTGGATCTGGCCCTTCAGGGTCAACGGGTTGATCACGGTGCCGACGTCGTCGACGATCACGTAGTTCGCCACCTTGACCTCGCCGGTCTCCGGATCGATCTCGACCTCGCAGACGTGGCAGCCATTGGGATAGGTGTCCTTGGCCGGCGCGTATGTCGCCGATTCGTAAAGGCCGCCGTCGAAACCGGCGGGCAGCCGCATCGGCAGGAAGGAAGCGGCCGCCACCTGCTTCAGCGAGATCGACCGGTCGGTGCCGACGATGCGGAAGCCGCCATCGGCGAACTCCAGATCGGCGGTGCCGGCTTCGAGCAGGTGGGCCGCGATGCGCTTGCCCTTTTCGATGATCTTGTCGGCCGCCAGATAGATCGCCGAACCGCCGACCACCGTCGAGCGCGAGCCGTTGGTGCCCATGCCAAAAGAGACCTTGTCGGTGTCGCCTTCGATGAAATGCACCTCGCCGGGGTCGATCCCGAGGCGTTCGTGCAGGATCTGCTTGAAGGTGGTTTCGTGCCCCTGGCCCTGATTCTTGGTGCCGATCAGCAATTGCACGCTGCCGCTGGTATCGAAGCGGATTTCGGCGAACTCCGACTGCATCGGCGTCGCCGCCTGCTCGATGGCATTGGCGATGCCGATGCCGCGCAGCACGCCACGCGCACGCGACCGCTCGCGCCGCGCGGGAAAACCGCCGTGGTCGGCCGCTTCGAGCGCCAGTTCGAGGTTGCCGGGAAAATCGCCGGAATCGTACCAGCAGCCGAGCGGATTCTGGTACGGCATGCGCGCCGCCGGCACCATGTTGCGCCGGCGCAGCTCGAGCCGGTCGATGCCCATTTCGAGCGCGGCATCATCGATCAGCCGCTCTATCAGGTAGATGGCCTCGGGGCGGCCGGCGCCGCGATAGGGCGCGGTCATGCTGGTGTTGGTCAGCACGCCGATCACCGCCGCATAGGCTACTGGTATGTCGTACACGCCTGCGACGGTGCCGATCATCAGCGACGGCACCAGCAGATTGCGGTCGGAGCCGACATAGGCGCCGATGTTGCCGACCAGCGTCACGCGCAGGGCGACGAATCGATGCTCGGCGTCCAGCGCCAGCTCGATGTCGCCGACGCTGTCGCGGGCGTGCTCGTCGGCCAGCAGCGCCTCGGAGCGTTCGCAGGTCCATTTCACCGGCCGCCGCAGCTTGCGCGCCGCCCACAGCACCAGGCGATGCTCGACATACTGCCAGCCCTTGGTGCCGAAGCCGCCGCCGACATCGCCGCTGACGACCCGGATCCGGCTCTCCGGCACCCGGAAGACGGCGTTCGCCAGCATGTTGCGCACGCGGTGCGGATACTGGCAGTCGGCGTAGAGCGTATAGCGCTCGTCGCCCTCGTCGTAGACGCCGATGGCACCGCGCGGCTCGATGTACTGGGCGTGGACGCGGCTGATCACGTAGCGCCGCCGGACGATGCGATGGGCGCCGGCAAAGGCGGTATCGGTGGCGGCCTTGTCACCCTTCTCGAAGATGTTGGAGACGTTGTCGGGGCATTCCTCCCACACCGCTGGCGCGCCGGGCAGGGACGCTTCGGCAGTGACGGTGATAGCCGGCAGCGGATCGTAGTCGACCTCGACCAGATCGGCCGCGTCGCGCGCCTGCGCCAGGGTCTCGGCGACGATCATCGCCACCGGATCGCCGACATAGCGCACGCGGTCGATCACCAGTGCCGGGCGCTGCGGCGCGAACATCGGTTTGCCGTCGGGCCGCTTGCGCGGCATCGTCGCCTTGGGCATGCCGAGCCCGTCGGCGGCATAATCGGCGCCGGTATAGACCGACAGCACTCCCGGCGCCGCCCGGGCCGCGTCGACGTTGATGGAAACGATGCGGGCATGCGCATGCGGCGAGCGCAGCAACACCGCATAGGCCTGATCGGGCAGGACGCGATCGTCCTGGAACCGGCCCCGTCCGCGCAGCAGGCGCGAATCCTCGAAGCGGGGTATGGCCTGCCCGATGCCGTATTTTTCCATGCCGCGGCGCCCCGCCTCGCCGTCAGCCCAGTGGCCCGTGGAAAGTGTCGTCGGCATAGGTGTCCGACATCGGCTCCAGCCGTTCCGGCCACGGCTCGACCGGCTTGCGACGCAGATGCGCGGGTCGCGGTTTGCCGTCCCAGCCGACCCGCTCCATGTAGTAGTAGAGCTGCAGGCAGTGGCCGTCGTGATCGAGCATGTGGGCGCTGTAGTCCACGCCCGGCGACAGTTCCGGCGGCAGGCCGTCGACGAAGCGTATGCCCCTTGCCTTCAGATGCGCGACGGCATCGCGCAATTGCCGGTAGCTGCCCAGTTCCAGCCCGACCGAGGCGCAGGCCGTATGCCCGCTCAGCCCCAGTTCGGCGCGCAGCGCCTTGGGCAGCAGTGCCAGGCTGTGATGCTCGGTGCCGACCCGCAGGAAGACGCAGCGATGCCCCTTGTAGGTCACGGTCTCGGTCGGCGTGAATCCCATGATCCGGGTGTAGAAATCTTCCGACACGCCGACGTCGTTGACGAAAATCTTCATCGGGCCGATGCGGGTGATGCGGAAGGGGCGCGGTAAGCGCACCGCACCGACCACGAAATCGCCGTCCCCCGGATCCTGGCGGCGGAAGCCGGAGAAAACGTCGACGCCGTTGCCGGCGGCCTGCTCGACCTCGGTCTTCTCCGAGATCTGGGGCAGTGGCGGCGTATCCTCGAAGCGCCGGTTGTACATGCCGCGCGGCTTGCTGATGCCGTCCCAACCCACCTGCTCCATGCCGTAGTACAATTCCACCGTATAGCCGTCCGGATCGCGCACGTAGACGTGCCAGTTGCTGCCCGGCATATCGCGGCCGGTGCGGCGCACCTCGATCCCCTTGGCGATGAAGAAATCGCGGGCGCTGACCACCTCCTCCAGCGTGTTCACCTGCCAGGTGAGTTGGTTCATGGTGATGTCGGCAGAGATCGCATCGTCGCCGAACAAAGCCCCCAGCGAGCGGTGCGCTAGCAGAAAAGCGTGGTGGTCGGAATTGTGGGTGAAGAAAATGACGTTGGCATTCTCGAGCGTGGCGAATTGCGGATCGAGATCGCCCAGGCTGATTTCGTCGGTGATGCGGAACCCCAGTTCGCGGGCATAGAGATCGCGACCCTTGTCGAGGTCGTTGACGTTGAAGCCAAAATGCCCGAGGCGACGAATCTTGAACGGCCGCGGGTAAAGCACGCCGCCGACATCATACTGCTCGGTCTTGTCCATTTCCTATCCTCCCGCCCGGTCAAGCCATCGTCCGACTTTCCGCGTCAGTCCTGTCCGCGAAGTACATCACGCGCCAGCTTGCCCCACAACAGTTTTATCGATTTTTCGTGCATATAGAATAATACGTCGATTTTCTTATTTAGTGTCGCCGAGATATGCCTTGGTCAGACGCTCATCGTGCATGAAGCTCTGCCATTCCGTGCCCTCGACGGCGTAGACGACGTGTCCCAGCGACATCACATAGGCGCGGTCAGTGATCTCGACGGCGATGCCGACATTCTGCTCGACCAGCAGAATCGACATGCCGCGCTGGCGCAGGTCACGCAGCACGTTCAGGATGTCCTTCACCACCTTCGGTGCCAGTCCGGTCGAGGGCTCGTCCAGAATCAGCACATCGGGCTGCAGCAACAGGCCGCGGGCGATCGCGACCATCTGCTGCTGCCCGCCGCTCAGCAGCTCGACGCGGGTCGCCGCCCGTTCCGGTATGACCGGAAACAACTCGCATATGTCCTTCCAGGCGAATTGAATCCTGCTGCCGCGGTGGCGCCGGCCGGCTTCCTCCGCCAGCCGCAGATTGTCCCGCACGGTCAGCTCGCCGAATAGGCGGCGATTCTCCAGCAGCGACGCCAGACCATGCTGGACGCGGTGATGCGGCGGCAGGCCGGTGATGTCGACGTCGTTCATGGCGATGCGGCCACTCTTGGCGCGGATCAGCCCGCAGATGGCCCGCACCAGCGTGGTCTTGCCGGCGCCGTTGGCGCCGACGATGGCGACCGCCTCGCCGCTATCCATGCGCAGCGAGACGTCATGCAGCACGGTGAGCGGACCATAGCCAGCGCAGAGACCGTCGATCGCAAGCATCCGTCAGGCTCCGAGATAGACTTCGCGCACTTGCGCGTTGCGCTGGATTTCGCCCATGTCGCCGCTGGCGATGATCTCGCCGAAATACAGCACGTGCACGCGATGGGCGACGTTCATCAGTTCCATGTCGTGCGACACCAGCAGGATGGTCATGCCCTCCGCATTGAGCTGCTCGATCCAGCGGCGCAGATTGGCGATCTCGTCCTGGTTCAGGCCCGAGGACGGCTCGTCCAGCATCAGCAGCCTGGGCCGGCCGATGACGGCGCGCGCGATCTCCAGCACCCGCCGCTGGCCGGCGGGCAGGCTCTGCGACGGCAGGTTGCGCACCCCGACCAGGTCGAACTTGGCGCAGACCTCGTCCGCCTCCTCGCGGATCCGGCGCATGTCGCGACGCGACCGCGGCAGGCGCAGCAGATCCTCGACCATGCCGCTGCCCGTCAGCTTGCAGGCGCCGACCATGATGTTCTCGATCACCGACATGCGCTCGAATATCTTCGGCGTCTGGAAAGTGCGCACCATGCCGGCGCGCGACCGGTCCTGGATCGATTCGCGCTTCAGCTCGCGGCCGTCATACCGGATCTCGCCGCGCAGGTGGCTGATGTAGCCGGTGACGATGTTGAACAACGTGGTCTTGCCCGATCCGTTCGGCCCGATCAGGCCGACGATCCCGCCTTCCGGCACGGCGAAGGTGACGCTATTCAGCACGGCGAAACCGCCGAAGCTGTGGCCGACCTCGCGTACCGACAGCATTTCGCTTGCCGCCGTCACGGCCTGCCTCCCGCACGCTCCGAGAACCGCCGCCAGGCCGCGTGCAGCCCGCCCATCAGGCCCGATGGCATCAGCACCACCACGCCGACCATCGCCAGGCCGAAAAGTATCTGGTGCGCATGGCCGAACCCGCTCAGCGCCTCCGGCAGGAAGGTGATGAACAGCGCGCCGATCACCACCCCCGGCAGCGAATGCACGCCACCGAGCACGGGAATGAGGAGGAAGCTGATCGCCTTGGTGATGCCGAAGCTCTGCACATTGACGTAAGCCCCGTAATGGGCGAACAGGCTGCCCGCGATGCTGCCCAGCACGGCGCTGAAGACGAATACCCGGGTACGCAGCCATTGCAGGTTGATCGCTAGGCTGATGGCGGCGTCGGGCGCGTCACGCATGGCGCGCAGCATCAGCCCGCTGCGGCTGGTGACCATGTTGCGCGCCAGCAGCATGCAGACCAGCATCACCGCCAGCGCCAGATAGTAGAAGCGCAATGGCGTATCGAGCGCGTAGCCCAGGATCTGCAGCCGCGGAATGCCGCCGATGCCCAGATCGCCGCCGGTCAGCCAGTCCCATTCGTAGAACAGCGCATTGGCGATGATGCCCAGCGCCAGGGTGGCCAGCGCCAGGAAATAGCCGGTCAGGCGCAGGATCGGCCAGCCCACGGCCAGGGCCAGCAGCGCCGACAGCGCCACGCCCAGAACGAAACCGCCCAGCGACGGACCGCCCAGCGCCACGGTGACGTAGGCGGTCGAGTAGGCGCCAAGACCGTAGAACACGGTCTGACCGAGATTGGCGATGCCGCATTCGCCGAGCAGCAGACCGACGCCCAATCCGGCGATCGAATAGATGCAGGTGAACACCAGCAGATCGACGGCGGAGCGCGGCAGGAACTGCGGCAGCACGATCGCGAGCGCAATGAAGAGAGCGATCAGCGACAAGCGAAGCGTCATCGCTCAGCCTCCCAGCCGGCCGGCGCGGCCCAGCAGGCCATGCGGCATGGCGATCATGATGAGGATCAGCAGCCCGAAAGTGATGACGTCCTTGTAGGCCGACGAGACCCCCATGATCACCAGCGCCTCCACCACGCCCAAGGTCAGCCCGCCCAGTGCGGCGCCCAGCGGATTGGTCAGCCCGCCCAGGATGGCGGCAGCAAAACCCTTGAGCGTGAGCGGCAGGCCGATCATGAAGTCGACGGGGATAACAGGCGTGATCAGGATGCCGGCCACCGCGCCGAGGAGGCCGCCCAGCATGAAGGTGTAGGTACGCATCCGCCCCACATTGATGCCGATGCTGGCCGCGCCGTCGGAATCGATCGAGGCCGCCATCATCTTCAATCCGATCGATGTGCGGCGGTAGAACTGGCGCAGCGCCACGGTCATCACGATGGCGATGGTGATCAGCCAGATCGCATGTTCCTGCACCACCGCGTCCAGCACGATGTAGATGCCGCCGCCGCCAAAGCCGGGCAGCAGATGGCTCTCGCGCCCGAAGAAGTACAGCACGGCTGCGGCGATGGTCAGGCTGACGCCGATGGTGAACAGCATGTAGCTGTCCTCCGGCGCGTTCTTCTTCATCATGTAGCGGATGAAGGCGATCTCGATCAGGGCGCCGAGCAGAATGCCGCTGAGGCAGCCGGCCACGATGGCCAGCCAGTACGGCCAGCCGTTCACCGTCAGCAAGATCACCACGACGATGGCGCCGACCACGCTGAACTCGCCCTGCATGGCGTTGGGCACGCGGCTGCCCTTGAATATCGATGCGATGCCGATGCCGATCAGCGCATAGATCAGGCCGTTGGTGACGCCGGCCAGCAGCGACTGGGTTATCAGACCGAGATTCATTTTCCTCTCCAGGCGAAGACAGCCCGGCCCGCGTCAATCCGGGACCGGACCGCCGTCACAGCCGCCATGCTACTGCGTCACCCGGAACGGGAGGCGGGTGAATTGTCCGGCGACAAGCCTGGAGAATATGAAGCTGGACACCTTGATGCCGTTCAGGTCATCGGCCGAGAAGTCGTAGTCAGCCAGCATGCCGGCATGCGGCCCGCGCATGGCCTCGCAGAGCCTGGCGTTGCCGGCGTCGAGGCCCACCTTGTTCAGGGCCGCCAGCACGATATGCACGGAATCCCAGCCGATCGCCTCCACCAGCTTGGGGAAACGCCCGTGCTCCTTGTTGTACAGGTCGACGAACTCCTTCTGCCGCGGCAAGGGGTCCTCCCCGACCAGGAACTCGGCGAAGACGATATTGTCCGCCGCGTCGCCCATGCTCTTGACCACTTCGTAGCTCGAGAGGGCCGAAGGCGCGATGATCACCTGCTTCATCTGGAGCTGGCGGATGCTGCGGATCGGCACGCCGGTCACGCCGATCACGAACAGCGCGTCCGGATTGGACGCCCGCAGCTTGGCGGCCTGGGTCGTGGTATCGGTCGCCGCCACCTCGAACTTCTCGGTGGCGATGAACTCGACGCCATAGGAGGCGTTGAGCTTGCGCAGCTCGGTGAACACCACCGTGCCGTAGCCCGAATCGTAGAGCACCGCGACTCTCTTCGCCCCGATATGCCGAGCGTATTCGAGCATGGCACGGGCGTTAAGCTCCTGCGACGGCCCCTGGTGCAGCACGCATCTGCGCTCGCGCTCGACGGCCGGTCCCAGCCCCGACACGGCAACGTGCGGCAGGCTTATCGGATGGGTAAGCCCTCCCACCGCCACCGTGTTGGCGGTCTGCACCGGTCCCAGCAACGCGATCACCTTCTCGCCATGGATCAGCCCGTTGGCCTTGCTGATGGCGGTGTCGGGATTGGTGGCGTCGTCCTCGATGATCAGCTTCAGCGGCCGGCCCTTGTAGCCGCCATTGGCATTGATCGTCTTCTCGGCCAGCTTCGCGCCGTTGCTGATGGGAATGCCCAGACCCGCGCCAGCGCCGGTCAACGGCAGCAGGACGCCGATCTTGATAGGCTCGCCGGCGGCCGGGGTCTGAGCCTGGCCCGGAAGCCCCGCCAGCAAGGCCGTCAGGCCGAGCGCGACTGCCAGTAGATGCCTAACGCCACGCTTCATGGGTTCCTCGCTTCTGTGATGGAGGTGGGGTTTCATGCAATGCCGTAGGGATTGCGGTCGATGGCCGGAAACAGATCGGCCCGCGGCGGATTGAACATCTCGAAGATGGTGCAGGGTTCGCGATACCAGACTTCGTGCGGCACGTCCGCCGGCACCACCACGACGCTGCCGGAACCGCAACTGCGCACCGGCTCGTCGCCGATCTTGAAGTCCATCCGCCCGGCGATCAGCCAGGTGATCTGCTCGTTGGGATGGGCATGGCGAGCGACATGGGTATTGGCGTCCCACTCGGCCCAGAACGCCATCAGGTTCGGACCTGACAGCAGCCGCAGCCGGCCATGGGGAACGGCATGCGCGGGAATGTCCTCGACCCGGTGGTAATGCTGCATCGTCTCCTCCTCGACCACGGCCGGATCGCGGCCGGCGTGAAGCCGGCCGCGGCCTCACGTCACTTGATCTGGAACGGCAGGCGGGTGAACTGTCCGTTCACCAGCTTGGAGAAAACGAACGAGTTGAGCTTGATGCCGTTCATGTCGTCGGCCGAGAAGTCGTACTGGGTGAGCACGCCCGGGTAGGGTCCGCGGATCGCCTCGCACAGTTTCTCGTTGCCGGCATCGGGGCCGACCTTCTCGAACGCCTTCAGCAGCGCCTGCACCGAATCCCAGCCGATCGCCTCGGTGATCTTGGGCAGCCGGTTGTATTCCTGGCGATAAAGTTCGACGAACGCCTTCTGGTGCGGCAGCGGGTCTTCCGCCACCAGAAACTCGGGGAACACCACGTTGTCGGCCGCATCGCCCATGCTCTTGACGATCTCGTAGCTGGCCTGGCCGATAGCGGAGATTATCGGCTGCTTCATCTGGAGCTGGCGGATGCTGCGGATCGGCACGCCGGTGATGCCGACGACGAAGATCGCATCCGGCTGGGCGGCGCGGATCTTGGCCGCCTGCGCCGTGGTATCGGTGGCGCCGATCTCGAACTTCTCCGTGGCGACGAATTCCACGCCATAGCTATCGGCGTATTTGCGCAGTTCGTTGAACACCACCGTGCCATAGCCCGAATCGTACAGCGCCCCCATCTTCCGCCCGCCGATCGACCTGGCGTATTCCAGCATGGCGCGGGCGTTGAGTTCCTGCGCCGGCCCCATATGCAGCACGCATTTGCGTTCCCGCTCGATGGCCGGTCCCAGGCCCGAGAACACCAGGTTGGTCAGCTTCAACGGGTGGGTGATGCCGCCGACCGCGACGCTGTTGGCCGTCTGGTTGGGCCCGATCAGCGCCACGACCTTGTGCCCATGCACCAGGGCGTTGGCCTTGGCGACCGCCACGTCGGGATTGGTGGTGTCGTCTTCGACGATCAACTGCAGCGGGCGTCCCTTGAAGCCGCCGGCGGCATTGATCGTCTTGCCGGCCAGCATCACGCCGCTGTGGATGGGGATGCCCAGTCCCGCGCCGGCGCCGCTGAGCGGCAGGATCACGCCGATCTTGATCGGCTCGCCCGCCGCCGGAGACTGGGCGCTGGCCGTGCCCAGCGCCACGACGGATGAAAGACAGAGCGACAACGCCACGAGGGCGCGTCGAAACGAATTGGTCATGACATTCCTCGCCTGTTCGTGGAGTTTTTTTTACCGTCGGCGCTTCAAGCGACGCCGTAGGGATGCTTCTCGGCCGCGGGAAACAGATCGAAACGCGGCGGATTGAAGAATTCGACGATCTTGCATTTCTCGCGGTACCACGCCTCGTGCGGCGTGTTGCCGGGAACCACCAGCACGGTGCCCGGGCCGCAGCTCGTCACCGGGCCGTCG
This sequence comes from Alphaproteobacteria bacterium, assembly GCA_037190765.1. Classification (GTDB taxonomy): domain Bacteria; phylum Pseudomonadota; class Alphaproteobacteria; order Reyranellales; family JAQSWP01; genus JAQSWP01. Next base: position 6,921 of record JBBCJW010000084.1, on the reverse strand, counting down.
CCGATCTGGTAGTCCATGCGGCCTTCCAGCAGCCAGGTGATCTGCTCGTTGGGATGGGCATGCCGTGGCGCATGGGTCTGGGCGTCGACATCGGCCCAGAACACCATGAGATTGGCGCCGGCCAGAAGCCGCAGACTGCCGATCGGAATCTTGTGCAGCGGAATGTCATCCAGCTTGTGGATGTTATCCATCGTGGTTTCCTCCCGAAGACATCCGGCGGGCCCGCATGTCGCCACGCCAGCCAGCACGAAACTCCAATAGCTGACGTCGCTTTGTTGCTTTCTGAAAAACATATTAAAATCGACTCGTCAATATAAAAATCGATTTTTATATTCCAACGATGCGAACAGCGAATTGCTCTCCGGGCCACGGGATCGTCGTTTCATGGTGCAGTTTTTGATATGAATTCAACAAATTACGGTTTATTTCCTTCCTTGCCGGACAACCGGAACCCGTGCCAGGAGAGGCATCTTGAAAATAGTCGCTTCTTAACCAAGCTTATATAATCGATTTTTCATCGCGTTATTTCCTGTACTCTCCGACGGCAACCGGCAGTCTCGCCTACAACCATGCGGCCAGATCCCTAGATGGCAAAAACAGCGAAACCTCGAAACGACGGCAGCGGCGCCGAAACGCTGGCTTCCTCGGCTTACGAACGCCTGCGCTTCGACCTCATCAGCGGCGAGTTCGAACCCGGCGCCAAGCTCCTGATCAGGGAACTGTGCGCCCGCTACGAGATCGGTCTCAGCCCGATCCGCGAAGCGCTCAATCGCGTCTCGCGCGACGGCCTGGTGCAGCAGAACGACCAGCGCGGCTTTTCGGTTACGCCGCTGACCGAGGAGGATCTGGTCGACATCACCCGGATCCGCTGCTGGAGCAACGAAACGGCGTTGCGCCAGTCCATCGCCAATGGCGACCAGGCCTGGGAAGAGCATCTGCTGATCGCTTTCCATCGCATGGCGCGGCAATCCGGCCCGGGCGACTATTCGCGCGACATCGATCCGCGCTGGGAGCAGTCGCATCGCGCCTTCCATACGGCGCTGATCGCCGCCTGCGGCTCGAAATGGCTGATCGGCTTCTGCGAGCAGTTGTTCGATGCCGCCGATCGCTACCGCTTCCTGGCCCGCCGCACCTATCGCGGCAACATCCCGCGCCACGACGACCATCGCGACATCATGGAAGCGGCATTGCGGCGCGATGCGGACGAAGCCGTGCGGATGCTCAACAGTCATTTCACCCTGACGCTCGAATTCAGCCGCACCGAAATCCGGCGGCTGAATGCCGCCAAGGACAAGGTCGCGCGCCGCGGCCGTCCCCGGCTGCGTGTCGCCTGACAATTCCTCTCGCTCCCGGCAGGACCGGCCGACGGCAGACGAAACCTTTGAGCACGGGACATAATTTCGATTTAATATAAAATTATCATTTTTTATCGATTTTATAACATCACGATGGTAGCGTGCCCGGCGAGGGAGAAGATCGGCCGGAGAACGCCGCATGCAATTCGATTACATCGTGGTAGGCGCTGGCGTTGCGGGCTGCGTGCTGGCCCACCGCTTGTCGGCCGATCCGCGCCAGCGCGTCCTGCTGCTGGAAGCCGGCGCCGACACGCCGCCCGGCGCGGAACCTGCCAAGATCGTCAATCCCTATCCGGTGTCCTACGCCGAAACCGATTACATGTGGCCGGACATCAGGGTGCAGATGAAGGCGCGCGGCCTCGACGGAACACCGCCGCTGCCGCGCCGCTACGAGCAGGGCCGCATCATGGGCGGCGGCGGCGCGCTGATGGGCATGATGGCGCTGCGCGGCCTGCCCGGCGACTACGACGAATGGCGCGATCTGGGCGCGACCGGCTGGGGCTGGGACGACGTGCTGCCCTATTTCAAGCGGCTGGAGCGCGATCTGGATTTCGCCGGACCTCTGCACGGCGATGCCGGCCCGGTGCCGATACGAAGAATTGACCCCAGCAAGGACTGGCCGCCATTCTGCCGCGCGGTCGGCGCGGCGATCGAGGCCGACGGCTATCCCGCCATCGCCGATCTCAATGCCGATTTTCGCGACGGCAACGTCGTCATTCCCATGTCGAGCCTGCCCGACCGGCGCATGCACTCGGCCTTCGCCTATCTCGATCGCGACACCCGCGCCCGCCGCAACCTGAGAATCGAGACCGACAGCACCGTCGAGACAATCCGCCTGCACGACGGTCGCGCCGTCGGGATCAGCGTGCGACGCGGCGGGCGGACGGAAGACTTCGACGCCCGCGAAACCATCGTCGCCGCCGGCAGCCTGCAATCGCCCGCGCTGCTGCTGCGCGCCGGCATCGGACCGGCCGCCGCCCTGCGCGCATTGGGGATTGCGGTGACCGCGGACCGACCGGGCATCGGCGCCAATCTTCACAACCATCCGATCTTCTATGTCGCCGCGCATCTGAAACCGGAAGCGCGCCAGCGCGGCACGCGTCGCCCCGCCACCTATAACGGATTCCGCTACTCGTCCGGCCTGCCGTCCTGTCCCGCCAGCGACATGTTCGTGCTGATCGCCAACCGCACGTCCTGGCATGCCGCCGGCGAGCGCATCGCTTCGCTGGGCGTGTCGGTCTACAAATCCTATTCCCGCGGCAAGGTCGAACTGGCCTCGGCCGATCCCCGCCAGGCCCCGCGCATCAGATTCGACCTGCTTTCCGACCAACGCGATCTGCTGCGCATGCGCGACGGCGTGCGCCGCTGCTGGAGCCTGCTGCAGGCGGTGCCCGTCGCCGGCCTGCTCAACGAAATCTTCGTGCCGACGGCCGCCGACCTGATCCGCGATCTCAACCGGCCGACCGTGGGTAACCGGATCAAGGCGGGAATGTTCGGCGCGCTGCTGGACGGGCCCGCTCCGCTGCGCCGCCGGATGCTGGCGGCGGTCGGCCGCAGCCCGCGGGCGCTGATCGACGACGACAAGGCGCTGACGGATTTCGTCTATGCCTGTACCGGCTCGATGTTCCATCCCGTCGGCACCTGCCGGATCGGGCAGCCCGACGATCCGGCCGCCGTCGTCGACCCGCGCTGCAAGGTGATCGGCGTCGAGGGATTGCGCGTCGTGGACGGCTCGGTGATGCCGACCATGGTGCGCGGCAACACCAACCTGCCCATCCTCATGATCGCCGAGCGCGCCGCCGACCTCATTCTCGCCGACGCCCGGCCATAACGGAGACCTTTGCCATGCTGATCGAACGTCGCGCCTACACCATGCGTCCGGGGCGCATGGAGGATTTCATCGCCGCCCAGTTCGCCCGCGGCTTCGGCCCGCCGATGAGCCGGGTGCTCGATCGCCTGATCGGCTATTTCCGCACCGTCAGCGGACCGACCGACCAGATGGTGCATCTGTGGCGCTTCGACGGTTTCGACGATTGGACCGCGCGCCTGCACGGCCTCTATGGCCGGCCCGAACTGGAGCCCTATTTCAAGACCGTCCGCAGCCTGATGCTGGCGCAGGAAAACGCCTTCCTGGTGCCAGCGCCCCTGCCGCAGCTCACACCCTATTGGGGCAACGGCAACGACTGGCTGGCCGAGCAGGGGCCCCGGCTTGCGGCCGCCGAGGCGACGCTGGTGGAAGAGACCGCCTACCAGCTCCTGCCCGGCACCCTGCCCGCCTTCTGGGACAGTTTGCGCCAGGAGGGCTTGCGCGCCGAGGCGGCCGGACGGCATTTGTTCGGCGCCTTCCACACCACCATCGGCCAGCTCCACCGCGTACTGATCTATCGCCGCTACGCGGGGCTGGAGCAGCGTCTTGCGCACCGCGCCGCGCTGCGCGCCGATCCGGCCTGGCAGAGTTTCGAACGCCGCATCGGCGCCGAGGGCGCCAGCGCCACCGCGATGCTGCTGCAGCCGATCGACGGACGCGAGATGTCCCCTTTCTTCTCTCCGGCATCCTAGGAGCCCACCATGCATGTCGCCCTGATCGGCGCCTCCGGCCAGGCCGGATCGCGCATCCTGGCCGAACTCTCCTCGCGCGGCCATCGCATCACCGCCATCGCCCGCAATCCGGAGAAGATCGCCGGCGGACCGGGCATCACCGCCACGCGCGGCGATATCTGGCAGCCGGCCGCCATGATCGACCTGCTGCGCGGCCACGACGCGGTGATCAGCTCGGTGCATTTCGTCGCCAGCGATCCGGCCGCGCTGATCGAGATGGTGCGCAAGGCCGGCGTACAGCGCTATCTGGTGGTGGGCGGCGCCGGTAGCCTGGAGGTCGCGCCAGGACAGCCACTCAACCGCACGCCCGACTTTCCCGAACGCGCCCGGGCCGAATCGTGGAAAGGCAGCGAGTTCCTGGCGCTGCTGCGCCAGGAGCGGGAGCTGGACTGGACCTTCCTGTCTCCCTCGGCGCTGTTCTTCGCCGGCAAGCGCACCGGCCAATTCCGCCTCGGAGGCGATCAGCTTCTGACCGGCCCCGACGGCAGCAGCATATCCTTCGAGGACTATGCCGTGGCACTGGTCGACGAGCTGGAGCAGCCGCGCCATTCGCGGCGACGCTTCACCGTCGGCTACTGAAGACGGCGCGACCGGATCATGGGCGGGATCGAGCGGGCGATCACCATCGAGGATCTGCGGCGCGGCGCCTTGCGGCGCCTGCCGCGTTTCCTCGGCGACTACATCGAACGCGGCGCCGGCAATGGCGACGGCGTTCGCCGCAATATCGAGGCCTTCGCCAAATACCTGTTCCTGCCGCGCGGCCTGATGCCGGTCGCCGCCGTCGACACCACGCGCCGGCTGTTCGGGCGCAGCTATGCGCAGGGCTTCGGCATCGCGCCGGTGGGTGGCGTCGGCATATTCCGCCGGCATGGCGAGGAGATGCTGGCCGAAGCGGCGCGCGAGGCCGACATTCCCTTCCTGCTATCGGGACTCTCGACCAGTCCGATCGAGAAAGTGGCGCGGCTGGCGCCCGATCACGTCTGGTCGCAGCTCTATGCTGCCAAGGACCCCGCCGTCACCGACCGCATGGTGCGGCGGGCGCAGGATGCGGGCGTGCAGGTGCTGGTCGTCACGGTCGATTATCCGGTCGCCAACCGCAGCGAAGTGACGGCGCGCAGCGGCGTTTCGCTGGCCGCCGGACCCGACTGGCGCAAGGCGCCGGCCATTGTCCTGGACGCGATGCGCCATCCCGCCTGGACCTGGGAGTTCGTGCGCGAGGGCGGCATGCCGGTGCTGGAAAGCTGGCAACCCTATGCCGCCGCCGGCCGCACCGCGCCGCAAGTCGCCGCCTATGTCGGCAGCATGTGGCCCGCCACCCTGGTGTGGAGCGATCTGGAGACCATCCGCCGGCTGTGGCCGGGCCGGCTGATCGTCAAGGGCCTGGGACATCCCGCCGACCTGCTGCGCGCCGCCGAGCTCGGCGCCGACGCGGCAATCGTTTCCAGCCATGGCGGCAACAAGCTCGACTGCATGGCAGCCAGCATCGACCTGCTGGCGCAGGCCGCGCCGCTTGTCGGCGACCGCCTGCCGCTGCTGTTCGACGGCGGCATTCGCCGCGGCGCCGACATAGTGAAGGCGATGGCGCTGGGGGCGCAGTTCTGCTTCGTCGGCCGCGCCACGCTTTATGGCGTCGTCGCCGGCGGCAGGGCCGGCGCCGCGCGCGCCATCGACATTCTGCGCAGCGAAGCCGCTTACGTTCAGGCGATGATCGGATGCCCGACCCTGGCTGATGTCGATCGAAACATGATCGCCGCGAAACAAGCAGCTGGAACATTGGGCAATTAAATCAATACGATAACCGCCCTATCGATCAATTTTAATCGATAATAATCTACATATTAGAAATATATCGATTTTTATTGATTGCACGGCGTTGCTTCCATTAGGTTGAAAAGACACGGGCGGGCTGGGGCGCTGAAGCGAGACCCGCGCGCTCTATCCCTTTCCATCGGAGGCGGCAAATGAGCGTCAATGGCGGCGACTACGCGAGCATCTGGACCTATCTCTGCCAGCTCGACTTCACCCAGGGATATGTCGAGGCCAACGGCATCCGGACCCGCTACGTGCAGGCCGGGCCCAAGGACGCGCCGGCGCTGGTCATGGTCCATGGCATGGGCGGGTCCTGGGAGAACTGCTTCGGCAACCTGCCGGCCCATGCCGCCCATTTCAACACCTTCGCCCTCGACCTGGTCGGGCATGGCTTCAGCGGCAAGCCGGACAAGGTGCTCGAGATCGCCGACTATGTGGCCCACCTCAAGGGCTTCCTGGATGCCATGGGCATCGAGCGCACCTCCTTCATCGGCGTGTCGCTGGGCTCATGGGTAACGACCAAGTTCACCACGCTCTATCCCGAACGCGTCGACAAGGTGACGATGGTGTCCGCCTGGGGCCGGCCGCGCGCCGGCGCCAACGTGCAGATCGCCGAGGAAAGCGAGGAGGTGAAGCAGGGCAAGGCGGCGCGGCTCGCCGCCGTGGCCAATCCAACATGGCCGGCGATGGAAGCGGTATTCGCCGGCCTGATCAAGGAGCCGCAGAAGAGGCTGCCCGACCTGCTGGCGGTGCGGCAGGCGATCTATCGCCAGCCGGAAATGAAGCAGGCCATGGCCAATATTCTGGGCGGCATCGATCCGAAGATCTGGGCCCGCAATGCCCTCACCGACCGGGAGGTCAGCGGCATCAGGAAGCCGTATCTGATCTTTGCTTCCGTCGATTCCAAGGACGAGTTCCTGGAGAACTCCTACGCCTACCAGAAGCTGATCCCCAATGCGCGGCTGATCGAGATGACCGGTGCCTGGCATTGGCCGCAATGGGAGCGCGTCGACGAATTCAACCGCCGCAACCTCGAATTCCTGCTCGCCCCCTGAAGCGGCGGTGGCGTCCGATGCGTCGCCGCCGCATCGGAAACGGCGCACCGGATCCTTCCACTGCCGCCCCAGGACGACATCAATCAGGAGCGTCGAATGCTTGG